>CACJRY010000004.1 GCA_902595855.1 uncultured Alphaproteobacteria bacterium | reverse complement strand
AGAAAAATTTACATAATTTCAAAAATTGTTTTTTATTATCTGAGGGTCAAAATTTAGATAATGAAATTATATCTCAGTTTAATTTTGCTAAAAATATAGACTCCAGTTTAAAGGACTCTTTTTTTTTAATTGATAAATCTTACGACAATATATGGTATAAAAAATTTAAAAAAAATAAAAATAATATTATTTATATTGATTCATCAAAAAATAAATTTTATCTTCCTATTAAACTATTATTAAAGACTTACATAAATTATTTCAAAGTAAGAATACTATTAATATTAAATTTAATTCAGGTTTATAACCATAGCATATTATTATACAAAAATATTATTAGAATTGTTGATCTTGAATTAATTTTTGAAAATACCAAATTCAATAAAACATTTAGGTCTATGCAGCCAGGAATGTTGATTGATAATTTTTTTTATGAAGAACGTTTAATTAAATCTTTCTTTATTTACTATAGTAACCACGGACAAATTCTTCAAAGAAAAATAAAAAAAAATATAAGTGAGTATTTTCAATATAGCTATTTAAATTTTTATGGTCTTATATCAAGTAAATATTCGATTGATTGGTTTGAGAATCAGCAATGTAGTTTTAAAAATAAAATTAATATCGGTATATTTAATACTCATTCAATAATTAATTTTAAAAGTGATAATAATCATTTGCACGTGAAATATAAATTAAATACAAAGCATAAATTCATTTCATTTTTTGATAACTCAATTGGAAATAATGGAATGATTACTGCAAACGCATATAAATATTTTTTAAAATCTTTACTATTAATTACAAGCTTTAAAGATTATACGGTTATTTTTAAGCCAAAAAAATCTTTAAATTATTTATATAGTCTAAATGACAAAGATATTAACAAATTATTAGACCTAATTGTAAATAACAATAAGATTATTAATGCATTAGATATTCAAATTAAAGTTGAAGAAATAATTTCAATTTCAGATTTAGTTATAAGCTTACCTTATTCTTCAATAAGTTATGAGTCATATGCTGCAAATATAAAAACATTAATATTAGATTATGATAATAAATATAATCAAAGTCATATTTATTTTAATAAAGCTAAAATACCTAAAATTAATAATTTTGCTAATTTTGAGATTAAAACAATTGATTTGCTTGAGTCTGATAAATTTACAACAGCTCATAATAAAGAACTTTACTTTAATAAAATTTTTGATATTAGAAACTCAATCAATATAAATAATCTCAAAGAAAAAATATAAATCAAAAATGGGTATTTTTAGTATAGCGGAAATAGGCATTAATCATAATGGCGACTTAGAAATTGCAAAAAAACTAATTAAAGAAGCAAAGGAAGCAGGATTTAATTCAGTAAAATTCCAAAAAAGAAATATAGATAAAGTTTATACTCAAGAGTTTCTTAATTCTGAAAGAGAAAGTCCTTGGGGAAAAACGCAAAGAGAGCAAAAAGCTGGCTTAGAATTTGAAAAAAATGAATATGACGAAATTAATAGATTTTGTTCAAATATTGGAATTAAATGGTTTGCCTCTGCTTGGGATTTAGACAGTCAAGAATTTGTAAACTCTTATGATCTTGAATTTAATAAAATAGCATCTCCAATGATAGTGTATAATGAGCTACTGGAGGAAGTGTCTAAACAAAAAAAACATACATTTATATCTACAGGTATGTCAAATTTAGAAGATATTGAAAATGCTGTTAATATTTTTAAAAAAAATAATTGCCCCTTTGAGTTAATGCACTGTGTTTCTACATATCCGATGAATATAGAGGATGCAAATTTAAAAAAAATTGTATCTTTAAGGGATAAATTTAAATGTAACGTTGGTTATAGTGGTCATGAAACAGGCTTAGCTATATCTTATGGAGCTGTTGGATTAGGAATTACCTCAATTGAGAGACACATTACTTTGAATAGAGCTATGTATGGGTCTGATCAAGCAGCATCACTTGAGCCATCCGGTTTTAAAATGCTATTGGGTGTTATAAGAACAATTGAATCAGCAATGGGAAATGGAGAAATAAAGATTAATGATAAAGAAATAGACGTTGCTAAAAAGTTAAGAGCACATCTATAAAATGTATGTTCAATGGCATAATAACTGTAAGAACTCTCTCCTCTAGACTTCCAGGTAAATGTTTTTTGAGTTTTGGAAGATACTCAGTATTAGAATATATTATTTTGAGGGCAAAGCACTTCAATATAAACCCTATTATATGTACCACTATACATAATTCAGATGATAAAATTATTGATTTGGCAAAAAAACATAAAACTAATTATTTTAGAGGGGCAATTAAAAATAAAATAAAAAGATGGAGGGATTGTGCTAATTTTTTCAATTTAAAAGAATTTCATACAATAGATGCTGATGATCCTTTCTTTTGTGGTGACGAAATGAAATTTAGTATTAATAATTTAAAAAAGAATAAAGATTTAGATATTATTTTTCCTTCAAAGTTATCTTCTTCTGGTGCAGCTTTTGTTGGATATTCTTTTACTAATGAAGCTATAAACAAATTATCAAAAGAGATACGAAGTAATACTGATACTGAAATGATTGAGCCATTCATCAAAAAAAATAGAAATTTAAAATTTAATGTTTTCAAAGATCCTACTAAATATAAATATACAGCTAGAATGACCCTAGATTATATAGAAGATTACTTATTTTTAGATTGTTTGAGAAGTAAATTAAAACTTTATCCAAAAAGGAGAGATATTTACAAATTACTGAGATCAGAACCTAGTTTAATTAATATTAATTACAAAAAAAATTCAATATGGAAAAAAAATCAATTAAATAAAATAAATAAAATTAAATAAAATCTATTATAATTTATATCCTATGGTAACTAATGATAAAATGTTTGATTTAAATAATAAAAATATAATTATTACAGGAGCGGCAGGTTTACTAGGCACTTTTTTTTGTGAAGCTATTATTGAATATAATGGAAATCCAATAGCTCTTGATATTGATAATTTAAAACTAAAATTACTTAAAAAAAATATAAAAGAAAAATACAAAAAAGATATTTTAACTTTTAATATAGATATTACAAATGAGAAACAAATAAAAAACAATTCAATTAAATTAAATAAAAAATTAGAAAAAATTGATGCCTTGATAAATAATGCAGCCTTTAATCCAAATCTTAATAATAGAAAAAATAAATTTCATAATAATAAACTTGAGAATTTTGATTTAATCCAATGGCAGAAAGAATTGGATATAACTCTTACCGGCTCTTTTTTATGTTCCAAATATTATGGAACAATAATTTCTAAAAATAAACAAGGTGGAACTATAATAAACATATCTTCAGATTTAGGAATAATAGCGCCTAACCAAGATTTATATAAAAATATAAATAAAGATGGAATACGTTATTATAAGCCAGTTTCATATTCAGTTGTAAAATCTGGTATTATAGGATTAACACGTTATTTATCAACTTATTGGTCACACAAAAATATTAGATGTAATGCATTATGTCCTGGAGGCATTGAGGTAGATCAACCACTTAATTTCAAAAAAAGAATTAGTAATTTAATACCATTAAAAAGGATGGCAAAAAAAGAAGATTATTTAAGTACAATAATTTGGATGTTAAGTGATAAATCATCTTACTTAAATGGAGCGATAATATCTGTAGATGGTGGAAGAACAGCTTGGTAATATTACTTATTTATAATGATAAAAAATATCATTAATTATTTTTCTGCTTCGAGCTTTATATTTGTTTTAGGTGTTTTGCTTCTACCTATCTATACAAGATTTCTTACTCCATATGATTACGGAATTTTAGCTCTTTACATAGCATTTGGTCAAATATTCACAAATATCATATCATTAGGTTTTGATAGCGCAAATTTTAGGTATTTTTTTAAAGATAAATCAATTCAAAATGATTTTAAAATTACAAATTCAACTAACTTAATCATTTTATTTTCATTATTAATATTTGGCTTAATTATAACATATATTTCATTAGATTTTTTTGAAGAATATATATTCAGAGGAAAGATTCCAAAAGAAATAATAATTATTTCTTATATTTTTAATTCTTTATTCAAAATCTACCAGTATTTTTTTAGATTACTTGTTGCTCAGGAACGATCCTTTTTATTTTCTATTTTTCAAATTTTATATTTTTCCATTGGTAATTCTATTTCATTAATATTGATAATTTTTTATTCATATGATTATAAAGGAAAAATATATGGTGACCTAGTATCAGTAATAATATGTATTATTTTAATTGTATATTTTCAAAAGAAATATTTAGGACTCTTTTTTTCAAAAGATAAAGCTATTAGATCAATAAATTTTGCATTGCCTTTAACTCCAAATAAAATTATTGGATCAATAAATTCTAATGCAGATAAGTATATTATATCGTATTTTAAAAATTTATCAGATTTAGGTACTTATGAATTAGCTCATAGATTAAGTAACTTAAATAGACTTTTTGTTGATAATGTCACCAGAGCTTGGCAACCATATTTTTTTAATAATATAAATGATAAATATTTAATTGTTAAAAACTATAATAAAATAATTATTTTTTTAAGTATTTTTTATTTATCATTTATTTTATTATCTGAAGAAATTATTTATATTTTAACGACTCCAGACTTCTATAAAGCTGCATATTTTATGCCTTTTATAATTTACTCGATGTTTATTTCACTAACGTCTTCCGCTCTTTATTTAAGCCAAATCATGTATTCAGAAAAAACTAAGTATATTATTCCAACTTCATTAGTTGAAATTGCCTTTAATATTTCCTTAAATCTAATTTTAGTGCCAATATATGGTGTTTTTGGATCAGTCATTTCTCTTTTAATTTCTTCAATATTATCTTCTTTATTTGGAATATATTATGGGCAAAAAGTTTGTATTCTGCCAATTAAATTTTCAAAATTTTATTTAATATTTACTTTTTTATTTATAGCTACTTTTTTACAATATTATTCACTTTCAGTTGAGATTAATATATTTTTAAAACTATTAATAAAAGTTCTAGTAATAATTACATATACTTGTTTTTTGACATTTATTAAATTCATTGAGATAAATGATTTTGTATACATAATAAAAAATATTAGGAATTTTTTAGAAAGAAAATGAAAAAAACTGTTTGTTTTATTAGGTTCGCTCCAACATCGCCAAATATGGGTAAAATCATTGACCCTTGGTGGTATCATCAAAAAAATTTTAATGTTCTTTACTGGAATTTATCACAAATATTTTTTTCTAAAATTCAAATTAATAAATATAAAGTTCATAAAAATTACTATTTTAAAGGCCCTAATGAAAAAATATTTAAAAATAAATTACAGTTAATTGATGAATTTAAAAAATTATCAAGAGATACCATAATTATTTATTTTAATCGAAACCCTTTCAAAATTACAAACTTTGAAGATAAATGGATAATATTTGAATTAAAAAAATTTAAAAATATTGGTTTAATGCAATTTGATACTAGACCAAAAGGTGAAAATAAATATTCCAAACTGAAAGATATATATCTGATCTTAAAAAATAGAATTTCTTCTTATAAATTAAATCCTAAATTTTACATAGGGTGTGGAAGTATTGGTAAATATTGGGCGTGTAAAATTTACCCAAATTCTAAATTTATAAGTACTCCTTCTCCATTAATAAATTGGAAAACTAAGAACAATTTATCAAAAGACAATTATATTGTCTTTGTTGACGAGAATTTTATTCTTCAGCCTGACTCAGAAATGTATAATGAAATATATTGTAAAGATGTTGATAATTACCACAAACGTATGAATTCTCTTTTCAAATTCTTGGAAAATAAATTAGAAAAAAAAATAGTAATAGCAGCTTCAGGTAAATATATTTATGATAAAAATCCATTTTCAGATAGAAAAATAATTTATAATAATACTTTAGAATTAATTTCTAATTCATCACTAACAATAGGTCATTGCTCGTTAGCATTGTATCAAGTTATAAAAGAAAATACCCCTCTTTTATTAATAAGAGATGAATCTTTCACTAATAGGCAAATTATTGAAAATAAATATACTGCTAAAATATTCAATTCTGAGCATTTAGACAGTAAAAATAGATCTTGGAAAAAAATTGAAAGTTTAATTTATAGAAAAGATTCATTAAATAATGCTATTTTGACTAAGTTTTTCAATATGAAAGATGATAATTTAGGAAATAAAGATTATAGACTCATAATTGAAAAATATTTAAATTCTCTTTAGTATTAAGTTTCTGGCCTTTCAATGCTCATCATATTTCTTATTGATATGTATGTTACTGAAATTAATAAACCAATTACAAATCCTAAAAGTAAATATATTTTCCAAGAAGTTTTAATAAGCCTAACATTTTCTAAACCACTTACATTTATTATGCTTTGATTATTTATTTTGCTTTTTAAATTCGATAACATCAATTCAAGGTTTATTTTGCGTAATAAAATTTCAAAAGGTGCGCCACTGTTTGCTTTTAATTCAGCAAACATTTGAAGAAAGATAAATTTTTTATATTCACCATCCTCTGCTTCATTAAGAAGTTCTTGCATTCTGTTTATAGTTTCATAATCATCTTCATTATTATAGTTATCTATAACTGAAGCAATAATTTCTATTTGAGATTCAACATCTTTAACATATCTGACAAAATACTGATCTATATCTTTAATTAACATTATTCTCTGTTCATTTAAAAAATCTTTATTTTTAATTGTCATTTCTCCAAATTCACTAAATTCTCTAGTTGAAAAATTTATTGTGTTATTTACGTAATCATATCCTTTAGCTCTTAGTGTTTCATTTAAGTTTTCTTTAAATACATTAAAATTAAATGCGTTATTCATTCCTGGATTATATATTTGAACTGTTACCTCGCTTGTCCAATATTCATTGATTTTTTGCAAATTATATATCAAGTATGAAAAAATCATGCAGACTAAAGAAATTGATATTATTATAAATTTAGATTTCCATATAATTTTTAATATCTGGATTAAATCGTAATCCTTTATAATGTTTGACATATTAAATCTTTCAAAAATTTGTTATTTAATTAAAGACCTTATTTTAATCAAAAATTATTTATATATAAAATTGAGTAAATGAACACAAAATATTTAAATTTAGAAAAAATATTTTACGTATTTTTTTTAATATTGCCTATTTGTTTTTTGTCAGGACCATTCTTAGCAGATCTATTCCTTAGTTTAATAGGTATTTTCTTCCTAGCTATTATAATAAATAAAAAAATCTTTAAAAAATATTTTATTAATAGATATTCTTTAATATTTTTAATTTTTTATTTCATATTAATATTGTCGTCATTTTTAAGTGACTCGGTACTTTTATCATTAGAGAGTTCACTATTTTATTTTAGGTTTTTATTTTTTTCTCTTGGTATTAGTTATATTTTAATAAATTATAAAAATTCATTAAAATATTTTTGCATAATTTTTTTATCAGTATATCTATTTATTATTTTTGATGGTTTTTTTCAATATTATTATGGTTATGATTTATTTGGATTTGAAAAACCTTTAGTAGATAGACTTTCCGGTCCATTTGATGATGAATTAATTTTAGGTGGAGTGTTATCAAGATTTTTCCCTTTTGCAATTTTTTGTTTATTTTATCTTGATACTAAATATAAATTTAATTTTATTTTAGCATTTACAATTTTGACTATAACAGTATTATCAATCGTATTACACAGTGGAGAACGCACTGCATTTTTCCTACTCATAATATCTATTATAATCATGCTATTTACATTAAAAAAAATAAAATTTTTACATCTTTCAATTATATTAATATCAGTTTTAATATTTATTGGATCATTGCTTACTTTTAATACTAATATTAAAAATAGGATAATAGATAAAACATATAACCAAATATATATGTTTGACCAAACTTTAAATGCAGGTAAAATCTGTGCCAACGATCCCAGTGAGTGCAAAAGGTCATTAACAATGTTTTCAATAAATCATCATGGTCATTATTTAACAGGTTTAAAAATGTTTTATGAAAATCCTGTATTTGGTCATGGAACCAAAATTTTTAGATTAAAATGCAATTATGAAGTATTTCAAACATACGCAGGCTGTAGTACTCATCCACATAACATGTATATTCAATTAGCAGCAGAAACTGGAATAGCTGGACTTATAATACCAGTTTTGCTCTTTTTAATAATTTCATATCAATTGTTAAAAAGTTTTTTTCTTAAAATATTTAATAAAATTTCTTTTCAAAATGATATGGAATTATGTCTAATTATTTCATTCTTTTTAACTTTATTTCCTATAGCACCCAGTGGTAATATTTTTAACAATTATACAAGTTTTATATACTTCTTACCTTTAGGATTTTATATATATTTAAATTTAGATAAACATGATGATACAAATGTATAATATTTTTTGAAATGTTAAATAAGTTATACGATTTAAATTTTTATAAAAGAAATTTTGATCATTTCTATATAAAAAGTTATGAAAATGTTTTCAAAAAGTATCAGTTACATGAAACAATCTGTGTTTGTGGTAATAAAGAATATAAAAATATTTTAAAATTTGATCGGTGTAAAAATAGGTATGAAATTATAATTTGTAAAAATTGTGGAATCATTAGACCTAAATTTTATTTTTCAAGAAAAGATATCATTAATCTTTATCAAACTGACTATAGAAATGATAAATTAAAAACTCATGAAAAATCAGATTATCTTTACAAGAAACTTTCTGAAGCAAAAAATATTAGGGATAATTGGGATATAATTGAACAATATGTAAATTTTTCTGGTTCAAGAAAATTAAAGATTTTGGACATAGGTGCTGGTGGCGGAGGTTTTCTTGATAAGTATAAAAATATCCATGAGTGTTATGCTGCAGATTATGAGACTAACTGGTTAGGACATGCAGAAAAAAATAATATAAAGATTATTAAAGGAGGCATCAAAGAAGTTTTAAAAAAAAAAATAAGATTTGATTTAATTATCTTAAATCATGTTGTTGAACATTGGAGTGATTTTGAATCTGAAATCAAAGATTTAAAAAAACTTTGTGAGATATATAAAACTAAAGTATTTATTGAGGTTCCAGGACTTGATTCTCTTAAATTAGGAAGGAGAAATGGTGATATAAGAGAAGATGTTGTCTTCTATCATTATCATTATTTTACTTCTTATACTTTAAAAATACTATTTGAAAAATATGGCTTTGAATGTCTATACAAAGATAGCATTGCTAGATTAATCTTTACCCTTTCTAATGAAAAAATTACTATTAATTATAGTGGACATTATGATAAAGTTTTAAAAGATATAGATGTAAATATTGTATTCAAATTATATTTTTTAACAAAACAAATTTTTGTAAAAAAAATTAATAAATTTATTAATTTAATCATAATTAAAGAAAAGCTTAAAAATTTTATTCGTTTCTTTAGGCCATTTAATTTATTCAAAAAAATTTATAATCAAATAACACTTATTAATTATATTAAAACTAAATATAAATATAAAAAGATTATACACCTTCACGCACCTCAATGTGGAGGAAATTCAATAAATTTTTTTCTAAAATTAAATCTTGGATTTAGATTATATCAATTTAGAAGAAATACAAATAAATATCTAGGCGATTATATTAATAGAAAAGAATATATAATAACCACTCATACAGGTGTTAACTTTATTAAAAATTATTTACATAGACAAGATATATTTTATTTGCTGTCTATCAGAAATCCTAAAAATAGATTGTTATCTAATTATTACAGGAATAAAAAATTATTTTTGGAAAATAACCCAGGAAAGAACTTTTTTTCTCTTGAACAATTTCTAAAACTACGGGTAGATACAAAATTAGACAATCTTTTTACAAGATATTTATTAAAATCTTTAACGTATGATGGTTGCTCAGATAATGATTTTATAAATCAAAATGACTATAATGAAGCTTTAGATAATTTAAAATATATTAATTTTGTAAATATTATCGATGATGATGACAGTTTTAATAAATTAAAAAAACACTTAAATATAATTATACCGTTTAGTAATTTGTTTAAATTGCAAAAAAATAAAGTATCTGACTCGATTTATCCTGATATTTCAATTAATGAAAAAATGTTATTAGAAAAACTTACAATTTTTGATCAAAAATTATATAATTTTCTTAAAGATGTTTAATTTTTTATATTAAGGTCCTAATATAAAACTTATTGTATATAGATAATTTTATTTATGAAACTGGGAATAATTACACAAAACACAATTGAAGGTGGTCTTGATACATTCTTAATAAACTTTATAAATAATTTACCAAATGTTCAAATAGTTTTATTTTATAATACCAATAAAAATATAGATAAGTTTGAAAATTATCTAAAAAATAAAAATATTGAAATTTTTAGATATGATTTCTCAATTTCTAATAATTTTTCTTCTAATAGATACAGAATAGTAAAAAAAATATTAAATATTTATTTTTTTACAATTAATATATTTTTTATTTCAAGAAAATTATCAAAAATATTTAAAAGATACAATTTTGATAATTTATTAGTTGTAAATGGAGGATATCCTGGAGGTGAGGTTTGCTTATCTGCAATTATAGGTTGGGCATTATTAAAACATAAAAATAAAGCTTGGTTGAATGTGCATAATTATCCCATTTCAATTAAAAATTATAGTTTAGTTAGAAAATTCTATGAAAATTACATAGATAAAAAAATTTCAAATAATATTTCTGGACTAATTACAGTGTCTAATAGTTGTAAAAAAGAATTTATTTTTAGACCTAATCTAGACTATAGCAAAATTCACTACATTCATAATGGTTATGATAGAAAAAATTTTAAAAATATTTTATCTTTAAAAAATAATATCAACATTAAATCATCTGATAAAATAGTTTTATTACCAGCAGTTTTTGAGCACAGAAAGGGTCAACATGTAGCAATTAGGGCTTTTAATGATATTCTTAAATTTCAAAATAATATTCATCTAATACTATGTGGAGATGGATTAAAAGGTCAAAAATACAAAATGATAGAATTAATTAATAAGTTTAATTTAAGTAAAAACATACATATTCTTCCTTTTAATAAAAGCATTGAAACACTTTATAAGCAATGTGATGTTGTAATTATTCCATCTTTATATATGGAGTCATTTGGCTACACAGCAATAGAAGCAATGAGTTTTAAAATTCCAGTCATCGCTTCAAGTATTGGGGGGTTAAATGAAATTATTATTAATAATATAACAGGATATCTAATAGAGCCTAATAATCATAAAGAATTTTCAAAAAAAATACGTTCGATTATTAATAATGATGCATTGAGGGAAAAACTTAGTATAGAAGGATATCGACGTTATTTGGAGTTTTTTTCTTCTAAATTAATGACTGAAAAATATATGAGAATGTTTGATAACAAAAAATGAAAAAAACAAAAATACTTATTACTGGAGGTGCTGGTTTTATTGGCTCAAATTTAATAAAAAAACTTATTGAAACAAATTATATTGTTTGTTTAGATAATTTTAGTACTGGCCAGAGAAAAAATATCTATAATTTTAAAAAACATAAGAATTTTGAAATTATTAATCAGTCAGTTTTAAAAAAAATTTCAGGAAAATACGATTTTATTTACAATTTAGCTTGCCCTGCATCACCTTACCATTATCAAAAAGATCCAATAAATACTTTTAAAACAAGCATAATAGGTTCCTGTAATGTATTAGAAAATGCATATAAGAATAACTCTATTATTTTTCATGCTTCAACTAGTGAAATATATGGAGACCCATTAAAACACCCGCAAGATGAAAATTATTTTGGCAATGTCTCTACTATTGGTCCAAGAGCTTGCTATGATGAGGGCAAAAGGGCGGCAGAAACATTATTTTTTGATTATAAAAGAATGCATAGTTTAAATATTAAATTAGTAAGAATATTTAATACCTATGGACCAAATATGAGTCCAAATGATGGAAGGGTAATATCTAATTTTATTGTTCAATCTCTAAAAAATAAACCAATAACCATTTATGGCTCAGGTCGCCAAACAAGATCCTTTTGCTATATTGACGATTTAATTAATGGAATAATTACCTATGCAAAATTAAAAAAAAATATTGGTGGACCTATCAATTTGGGTAATGATAAAGAATATTCAATTAAAGAAATTGCTATAATTATAAAAAATCTTACTGGTTCAAAATCAAAAATAGTACATAAAGAAAAGCAAGTAGATGATCCATATAAAAGAAGGCCTAACTTAAAATTATCAAAATCTATATTAAAATGGTCTCCAAAAATTGATTTAAATCAAGGTTTAATGAATACTATAAAGTATTTTAAAACTATCGTATAATGCAAGAAGACATAAATAATACTTATTTTAATATAAGTGTTATTATACCAACCTATAATTCATCTAATACAATTAAAAGATGTTTAGATTCTGTATTTAATCAAACAACAAAAGTAGATGAAATTATAATTGCCAATGATGGATCAACTGATGACACATTAGAAAAACTTAAAAAAATTAAAAGTTTAAATTCTAGCTACAAAATTATTATAATAGATCAAAAAAATAAGGGTATTGGAGCTGCTAGAAATGTTTGTTTGAAAAATTGTACATCCAATTATGTTGCTTTTTTAGATTCTGATGATCAATGGAGTAAAGAAAAAATAGAGAAATGTAAAGAGCTGTTAGTTAAATATAGAAACATAGATTTATTATATCACAATGAAATTAAATTAATAAACAAGCATAAAATTTACAAAAGATATGGTAAAATACCTAAACCAGAATATCCAGGTCTATTATATTATGGAAACAAACTTTCCCCCTCCAGCGTAATTGTTAAATACACATTACTAGAAGAAGTGGGTTTTTTTTCAGAGGATTTAAAATTTAATAGTGCGGAAGATTTTGATTTATGGTTAAAGTTATGCAGTAAAAATATTAATATTCATTATTTGAACAAATTTTTAGGCATGTATATAATTAGTAGAAATTCAATTACAAATAAAAGAAGATATCATTTTGAAAATGTTCAAAATGTATATATTTCACATTTAAAAAATCATTTTAATAATGATAAGTTAGCTCAAAACATACTTTTAAAAAATGAATTCATCTTTTTAATTCAAGAAATTAAATTTTTTTTTAGGAAATTTAATCTAATTAAAATTTTTAAAATTCTATTTTATTTAGTAAAAGTTATTTTTAAGTCAAATTTTTTGGTGTTAATTAATTTAATATTTAAGACAAAAAAATCATTCAGAAATTTAGTAATCAATGAAATTAAATCATAAAATATTAATATTTAAAAATTTTTTTTTAGACAAATACTTTTTATCTAGAAAAGTACTAAGAATATTAAATTATCATCATATACCAGATAAAGATTTAAAAAATTTTGAGAAACAAATTCAATTTTACTTAAATAATTATGAAATAATATCTCCCAAAGATTTTGAAAACATTAAAAAAAATAATTTTAATTCAAAGAAAATATTATTAACTTTTGATGATGGTTTAAAAAGTATAATAAAAATTTTACCTATTTTAGAAAAGTATGGAGTGAAGGCAATTTTTTTTATTATTTTAGATTTTGTAAATCTTGAAAGACAAAGCGAAATAAAAAATTTTTTAAAACAAAATATATTAATCAAAGACAAATTGATATTGTCCAGTGAGTCTAATCTTAATATCTTTGATATTAAAGAAATAATTAATATGGGTCATACTATTGGATATCATACAAAATCACATCTTAATTTGGGAAGTAATGTGTCTTCAGAAATCATAAATAATGAAGTTGAAAATTCAGTTTATGAATTACAAAATAAACTAGGAGGTATTAAGATAAATCACTTTGCTTTTCCTTTTGGTTTGTCAAAAAATATTACTAAGAAGAGTTTAAAAATTCTAAAAAATAGATATAATTTTATTTATTCTGGAATTAGAGGCAATAATTATCCTTTACTTAATCAAAAAAATCCACTTCTTAAAAGAGATGAGATATCTCCTCATTATAATGAAAGATTAATTAAATCAATGTTAAATGGTGCTGCTGATTTTTATTATAACAGAATGTATAATTCTATTTTTAAATAAATTATGTTTAGCTATTCTGTAATCCCTAGCTGGAAAAATATTTTTAGTACTTTGACAGAAAAAAATAATAAGAATTTAGATTTATTAATAAAAAAAATAAATAATAATAATTATTTTAGATTAACGAGTTCATCAACTTGGTCAATTTTAATAATTTGTTTGTTAAGGATAAAAATATATAACAAAAAAAATATTAATTTATTTATTCCAGAATATTTTTGTTTTAATGCTCTAAGATTATTAAAAAAAAATAATATTAATATTATTTATTATAGTCTGGACAATAATTTAAACATAAATATAGATTGGAAAAACTACAAAGCTAAATATGATGAACTAACACCTGATATAATCTTATATGTAAATTATTTCGGAAAAAAAAATAATCCTATTACTAAAAACAAATCTTTAGCAGAATCTTGGATTATAGAAGATTGTACCCATTGTATTGAAACTAATAAGCATATTGGTATAAATGGTGATTTTATACTAATGAGTTTATATAAAAACTTCGCTCTTCCAAATGGAGCGCTATTAAATTTAAATAAAAAAACAAATATAAAATTTAAAGAAGAAATTATTAAATATTTTAATGAGGAAGAAAAATGGATAAATTTCATAAGAAATATTCAATATAGTAATAAAATAAATTTTATTCTTTATTTTATAAGTGATTATATTTGGATAATAAAAAAAATTTTACAAAAGATTATAAAGCCAAACAAAATAAAAAATTATGAAGAGTATTTAAAAATACAGCAACATAATTATGGTTTTAATTCTCCTTATTTCAGTAATTTGGCAAAAAAAGCTTTAATCTATCAATTGAACAGATTAAATCTTATAAAAATAAAAAAAAATATTATTAATAAGATTTACTTTTTATATATTCAAAGTTTAAAATATTCTTTTGCTGAATATATAAACTTTAATTTTAATGAATTTAAATTTAATGATACAGAATATAATTACAGGCACCACCTTAATCAAAAAAAAGTTAAATCTGTATATCAAAATCTTAAAAATCTTAATTTTCCAATTTATCTGTGGCCAGATTTACCACCCATTATACATAAACAAAAAAATAGTTTATCATACAAATTACTTACACAAGTTATTCATATAGCTAATCACCAAAGTATAAATATCAAAACTTTCATTAATTTTTTTAAATTTACAAATTTTAAAATAAAAAATAATATTTCAACTAAAACTATTGATCAAAATGAATACTTTGAAACGCTCAATGATATTCAAATAATTAATTTAACTCAATCCTTTAATTACGGTAATGCTATCCAAAGTAATTCTAAAAATAAATGGATAACAAAGAGAATAGTTTTTTTTAATGAAAACAATAAAATAGCATATTGCCAATTATTAATAAGAAAATTTTTTTTTATAAAAATTTATAGAATAAATAAAGGACCAGTTTTTTTTAAAAATATAAATGACGAGTTAAAGCAGGACGTCTTAAGTTATTTATCTAAATTGGGAAATTTAAAGAAGTTATCTATATTATTTTTCTTACCAAATTTACCTTACAATGTTGAAAATATTCTTTTATTTAAAAAAAAATCTTTTTATTTTAATACAGATCCTAATTTTTCAACTATTTTTATTGATTTACAAAATAATTTAAATGATATTAAATCTGATTTTAAATATTTTTGGAAATATTCATTAAATAAATCACTAAAAAACAAATTAGAAATAAAATATGTAGAGGATTTTGCTAATTTTCACTCCTTCTGCTTAAGATATGTAAAAAATTCTACAGAAAAAAAATATAAAGGTTTAGATATAAATCTATTAAAAGAAGTATTTAAAAATAATAATAATCATGAAAGATTATTTATAATTCAAGCTTATTCATCTAAAGAATTAATTGGTGAAGTTTGTATTTATATACATTTAAATACTGCTACCTATCTAATTGGTAATTTTAATGAAAAAGGTAGAAAAAAAGAGGCAAATAACCTACTTCTGTGGGAGACTATCAATTATTTAAAGTGTAAAAAAATTCAATATTTAGACTTGGGTGGACTAAATTTAAAAAATGACACTGGAATTAATTTCTTTAAAAGAGGTATGGGTGGAGATGAGAAAATTTTTATGCCAGAGTCAATATTTATTTAGATTATAATGATACGGATTAAAAACTATGAACATTACGATAAAACATTTAGTTATGTATTTTTTTTAATTTCTGTACCCCTAATCTGTATTTTTCCTAAAGTTAATATTTTTACTATCCCCGGTTTTTGGCAAGGTGTTCAATTATTTGATTTGTTGATTCTTGTATTTATGTTTTATTTTATCTTTAATATATCTTTTTTTAACATAAGATTCGGCGGTCAATTTACAAATCTTTTTCTTTTTTTTCCATATATTTTATTTACTTCTTTAATAGCTTTATTAGTTATTAATGTAAATTCCAACTACAATGTTCATGGAGCGATCCAATTTAATACAACAATTATAATTACGATAAGATTTATAGAGTTTTTGTTTTTTGTTATACTATCAAAAAATTATTTTAATAATAAATTACATCTTAATCTTTTATTCCAATTATTTATATTAATAAATTTTTTTATAGCATTTCTTCAAGAGTTTAATCTTTTGGGTTATGTAAATTCTCGTGGTTTTTTTTCATCTGGTGATCCAAGAACGGGCGGAAGGCCTATGGGATTAACAGGAGGACCTTGGGAATTAGGAGCGACAGCTAGTATTGCTTTTTTTGGAATATACTTTTTAAATAATAAAAAAATTGATACTAAAATAATATTTTATTTTGTTCTTACTTTAATATGTTTAGTTTTTGCTGAAACTAAAAGTAATTTTATAGGTTTTATAGTAGCATTATTCTTTCTACATTTCAATTTACGTTACTTTTTTGTAATGACTATAACCTTTGTTAGTATTTATTTATATTTTTTAAATGGTAATACATATTTTAATATTGCACTTATTCTATCTAATTTTGTTTTAATATTTTTTATTTACAAAAAAATATCATATTCATTAATTTACTTAATATTTGTACTATTTATCCCAACAGTTTTTTTTAATTATTTTTTAATTAATAGTTTTTTAAATAAAATTATTTTATTAGACTTTATTTATCTTTTGAAACTCGCTAAGAATTTTTTTATATATGAGCAAGTTCCTAAATTTACTGAAACTCCTAATCTGGCTTTATATTACAGTTTAGTTATTAGATTGTCTTTTTGGACCTCTATACTAGTAGATTTTAAATCTAGTTTAATTAATATGATATTTGGAATGGGTAATCAAAAAATCTATTATGAGTCATTTATTTTAAGATGCATATTTACATTTGGTTTTCTAGGCTCATTATTAATAATATATTTATCTAGAAAACTTCCAATATTTTTTATTGTATTTACAATTTTTGCTGGCACCACATTTGATTTATATTTTTCTTCTAAAGTATTTTTTTTAACAATATTATTTTTTATTGCTTATAGAAAATATTACTTAAATAAAGAATAGATATAATGCATTTAACTATTGATGCATCAAATATTAAAGATGAGGGTGGCGGGCTAACTCACCTATCTCAACTAATTAAATATTATAAGAATATTGATAACACAAAAATAACTTTATTTTCATCAAAAAGAACTCTCAATAAGATTTCAAACTACGATTACCTTACAAAAAAAAATATAAATTCAATAGTTATCAGTAATTTTTTCTTAAGGTTTGTGTGGCAAATATTATCTTTTAATAAAAAAAAACTCAATAAATCTGATATCCTTATAGTGCTAGGAGGCATATATTTTGGTAATTTTAAGCCAACTGTTGTTTTATGCCAAAATTTATTACCCTTTTCTAAAAATCAATATAGTAAATACTCTTTTTTAAATAAAATAAAATTATCTTTACAATCATATTTATATACAAAATCTTTCAATAAATCATCAGGTGTCGTTTATATTACTGATTCATCAAGAAAGATAATCATTAAAAACAAATTTAAAATAAATACAAAATATAAAATTATAATGCATGGTAATGATTTTAAAAAGGAAAAAATAAAAAAAATCAAAAAATTTGATGAAAAAAATTCTTTTAAATTATTATATGTTTCAAGATTTCAACCTTATAAAAATCATTTTATACTTTTAGATTGCTTTAACGAATTATTAGAACTAGGTTACAATTTAAAATTAATATTAGTTTTTTCTGAAGACAATTATTTATTAAAGAAAATTAAAAATGAATTAAACTTCAAAAAAAATAAAAACAATATTATAATTAAAAATAATCTTAACCAACAAGAATTAAGTAATGAATATTTTAATGCTGATTGTTTTGTATATCCTTCTGATTGTGAAACTTTTGGTATGCCGTTAGTCGAGGCAGCATCCCATTCTCTGCCTATAGCATGTACAGATTATAATGTTTTTAGAGAAATACTTGATAATAGTGGCGACTATTTTAATTTGGAGGATAAAAATCATATAAAAAAAACTATAATAAAATTTTATGAAGACATAGATTATTTAACTTATAAATCTAACTTAGTTTACAAAAAATCAAAAGAATACAATTGGGAAAAATCTATGAAAAAATATCATCATTACATATGTGAGATAATATATAATGAAAAAAAATAAAATATTATTAATATCCCATAATTATTGGCCTGAAAATTTTCCTATAAATGATATATCCATTAACTTATCTAACAGTAATTTCCATATTGATGTTCTTACAGGCAAACCTAACTATCCTAAAGGAAAAATTTTTGAAAATTATAATATTTTTAATTTTAGGAAAGATAAAATCGGAAATATTATTATACATAGAGTTCCAATTATTCCTAGAGGCAAAGGAAAGTCAATTAATTTAATTTTAAATTATTTATCTTTTATAGTAAGTGCAATTTTTTTTGGATATTTCTTATTACGCAAAAATAAATTTAATATAGTTTTTGTATATGCTCCATCACCACTTTTACAATCACTAGTTGGTATATTTTTTTCTAAAGTTTTTAAAATAAAAGTTATAACTTGGGTACAGGATTTGTGGCCCGATGTATTGTCATCAACTGGTCATATAAAAAACAAATTTATTTTAAATTTAATAGGAAAACTAGTTAATTTTATATACAAAAAAAATGATTTGTTATTGGCTCAATCTAATGAATTTAAAAAGATTATTCTTAATCGAACTAATCATGGTAGTATTTATTATCTACCAAATCCTGGTAATTTAAAATATTTAGAAAATAAAATATATACTAATCAAAATTCAAATTTTTTAAATTTGAAATTAAATATTCAGAATTCGTTTAGTGTCGTATATGCAGGTAATATTGGTAAAGCTCAATCTATTGAAACTCTAGTAAGAGCTGCTTCATTAATAAAAAAATATAAATCAATCAAAGTGTTTATAATTGGCGATGGAAGTGAATTGGAAAATGTAAAAAAAATTGCAAATAGTCTAAATTTACAAAATATTATTTTTTCTGGATATGTTAATGAAGATGAATTAATAGATCTATTAAGAACTTCTAAGATTTTGTATTTATCATTGGTAAATGACAAAATAGTAAATTCAACCGTGCCTAGCAAACTTCAAAATTACCTAGCTTGTGGCAAGCCTATATTAGGCAGTATAGGTGGTGAGGCTAGTGAAATTATATCTAAATCAATTTGTGGTTATAGTTGCGAACCCGAAAATTTTGAAGAATTAGCCGATATGATTATTAAAATGCATAACCTCTCTAATGATAAATTGGATCAAATGGGAAAGAATGGTTTGAAATATTTTCTAGACTATTATCATCCTAATATTATTAATGATAAGTTAACAAACTACATTAAAAATTTAATTAAAAATTATGATTAAAAAAAGAAAAAAAATATTGATACTAGGTGTGTCAGGTTTACTTGGAAGTGCTGTCTTTCAATATTTTAACGAAGAAAATTATTTTGAAGTTATTGGTGTTACAAGAAAAAACAAAAGATTTAATAAAATTTCAAATTTGATCCAGATTAATTCTAAGACCAACTCTTTTGACGATTATAAAAATATAATAAAGGAAACAAAACCTGATTTTGTTATAAATTGTATTGGGATTGTAAAAAAATCTATAAATCAAAAATCTTTTCTAGAAACAATTCGTATGAATTCATTATTTCCAAAAAGTATAGCTCAAATGACTAAAGTATATAGCTTTAAATTTATACACATAAGTACTGATTGTGTATTCAAAGGTGATATAGGTCGTTATGATGAAAGTTTTTTTCCTGACGCTGAAGACATTTATGGAATTTCAAAAATTTTAGGTGAGTGTGATAAAGGTGCTTTGACTCTTAGAACATCAATTATTGGTCATTCTGAGAGAGATAGATCGGGTCTTCTAGAATGGTTTTTGAATCAAAAAAAATCAATTAAAGGCTATAATAAGGCATTTTTTAGTGGATTTACAACTTTGGAGCTTGCTAAAATTTTACATAATAACATAATTATGAAAAACAACTTTCAAAGAGGCATATTTCATTTATCTTCGATTAGAATAAGCAAATATGATTTGCTTAAAAAAATTAACAAATTATATCAGAAAAATATTAAAATTATTAAAGATGATAAATTTAAAATTGATAGAAGTTTAAAATCTACATTGTTTAAAGAAAAAATAAAATATAAAACAAAAACATGGAATCAAATGCTGCTAGAAATGAAGAAATTTTATGAAAAATAAATTAAAAAATGACTTTAAAAATAAAACTCTTTTAGTTACAGGTGGTACTGGATCTTTTGGCAAAGCACTTATTAAGAAAATTCCAATAAACAAATTTAAAGAAATTAGAATATTTAGCAGAGATGAGCTCAAGCAAGATCAAATGAGAAATAAATTTAATAACAAAAAATTAAAATTTTATATTGGTGATGTTAGAGATTATGCTAGTTTATTATTGGCCACTAATAATGTGGATTATGTTTTCCATGCCGCTGCTTTAAAACAGGTTCCATCTTGTGAATTTTACCCTCTTGAAGCAATAAAAACGAATGTGCTGGGTTCAGAAAACCTAATGAGAGCAGTAATTTATAATAAAGTAAAAAAATGTGTAATTTTAAGTACTGATAAAGCTGTTTATCCTATTAATGCTATGGGAATGACCAAGGCGCTAATGGAAAAAATAATGATTTCAAAAAACCTAGAGTATAAAAAAAATAATACAGTAATTTGCGCTACCAGATATGGAAATGTAATGGCATCTAGAGGATCAGTAATCCCTCTTTTTTTAGATCAAATTAAGAACGGTATCGATTTATCTGTAACTAATCCAAAAATGACAAGATTTATGATGGATTTAGATGACTCTATTGAGCTAGTATTAAATGCTTTTCTTTATGGAAAGCCTGGTGAAATATTTGTTCCTAAGGCTCCCGCAAGTAATGTATACAATATCGCTAAAGCTCTATTATCAATATTTAACTCAAAATCTTCATTAAAGTTTATTGGTACACGACATGGTGAAAAATTATTTGAAACCCTTATATCTTCTGAGGAAATGTTATTTACTAAAGAATTTAAAAATTTTTACAAAATTTCATCTGATAATAGAGATTTAAATTATAATAAATACTTTAAAGAAGGAATTAATGATAACATTCCTGATTCATACTCATCACATAACACTAAACAATTGAATATAGCTCAACTTAAAGAATTATTATTAAGGCTGGATATAGTAAAGCAATATTTAAATGATTAAATTAATTACAGTTGTAGGCACAAGACCTGAAATTATTAAACTTTCAAGAATAATTTCAGTTGTTGAAAAATATTTTGACCATCATCTAGTACATACTGGTCAAAATTATGATTATGAATTAAATGAAATATTTTTTAAAGAATTAAAAATTAAAAAACCTGATATATATTTAAATAGTGCTAAAAAATCACCGTTAGCAACTATTGGAAATATCTTAATTTCATTTGAAAAAGTATGCAAAAAATTAAAACCAGATGCAATACTGATTTTAGGTGACACTAATAGTTGCCTTTCATCTATTGTAGCTAAAAAAATGCGAATACCTATTTTTCATATGGAGGCAGGCAATAGATGTTTCGATAAAAGAGTTCCTGAAGAAAATAATAGAATTATTGTTGATCATATCTCAGATATTAATTTGACTTATTCATCAATCGCAAGGGAGTATTTGTTAAAAGAGGGCATAAACCCTTATACAGTTATAAAGGTTGGAAGTCCGATGAAAGAAGTAATTAATCACTATATAAAATTAGCTAACAAATCTAGAATCTTAGATAAACTATCTCTTAAAAAGAATAATTTTTATTTAATATCTTTTCATAGAGAAGAAAACGTAGACGATGACCAAATACTTAATAATTTTTTTGAAATAATTGAATATTTAAGTAAAAATAATAAAAATCAAATTATTATTTCAACTCATTTTAGAACTTTAAAGAGAATAAAGAAACTAAATAAGAAATTTTCTTCTAATGTAATAATTTCTAAACCCCTCGGTTTTCTGGATTATTTAAAGCTTCAAATTAATTCAAAATTAGTAATATCAGATAGTGGTACAATTACTGAGGAAGCATCCATTTTAAATTTTAGTGCTATTTCTCTTAGATCTTCTCATGAAAGACCTGAGGGACTAGAGGAAGGTTCAGTGATATTTAATGATACTAATTTAAACACTTTCAAAGATGCTCTCAAAGTTATTATGGGTCAAAAAAAAATGAAGATTAAAAATAAAATTGTTAAAGATTATGATGTAGATAATGTATCTGATAAAGTAGTTAAAATAATATTGAGTTATTTAGATTACACAAATAATATTATTTTAAAAAAAAACAGATACATTAAGAATGATTGAGATATTTGTTAAATCTATATTTAGCTTTTACGGTATAATATTTTTTATATTTCTTATAAATATTTTTTACTCAAAATTAAAAACTTTGAATATTATTTTCTTAGTATTTTTTTCTTTCATATCAATTGTTTATATCCAAAATTATATCTTAAAAAAATTTTCTTACTTTTCAAATCCAAATATTTATATCGCTGAAGATAAAGAATACGATCTTATAATTTTAGGTGGAAATGAAATTAAAAGAAATTTAAAAGCAATCCATATTTTAAGAAAAAATAAAATAAATAAAATACTTTATGTTATTGACAAAGATTATAAAAATAATTTCCTCTTAAATAATTATATAAAAGACAAAGAGCTTTTATTTTCAAATAAAAGCGATTCAAGTTTTGAAGATATAAATTTTTTAAAAAAAAATTTAACTAATTTAAATCAAAATATTATCATAGTTACAGATGATTTTCATATGAATAGAATTCAAATGCTTTTATTAGGGATAGATAAAAATTTTGTTTTTGCGCCCATAAAAAATCATGATAATTTTGATAAAAATAAGTTAATTGATTTAAATAGAGGAATATATTATTTAGAAATTATTATGAAAGAGTTTGCGGCTATAATAATGTACTATTTTTATTATCTTTAGTATGGATGACTCATTTTATGAAAAAACACTTAATTATAATTTTATTACTAAATATCTTCACTATAATAAAACAAAATCACTAATAAATTTTTTAAAAACATATTTTAAGAATAATAAAAACAAAGTTTTTTCTATATTAGATATTGGATGTGGACCATCATCAATTTTTAGAGAAATTATATCTATTAATGAAAATATTAAATATACAGGAATAGATATAAGAGAAGATTTTATTGCTTTGTCGAATAAAAGATATTCTAGATATAAACAATTTAAGGCTATTCAAGTTGATTGTGAAGAATATTTAAAAAGAAATAAAGAATTTGACCTAATTATTTCATTTGATTCCTTTGAACACATTCCTCTTGATAAAAGAAATAATATCATTAATTTGATTAGTCGAACAAATTGCAAGTATCTTTTTGTCAATGTTCCTAATGAGATAGGTCCAGCAATTCTTGTTAAAAATTTAGGTAGTTTATTGATGGGCTACATAAGGCATAAAGAATATAGTTTTAAAGATACTTTGAATGCCTTTTTTTATAGACTTGATAGCATTGAAACGCATTATGATGGTCACAAAGGTTTTGATTGGAGGGTAATGAATTATACCCTGAAATATTATTTTGATGTAAAAATAAAAACCTCTCCATTCTCAGCAATTCCAAAATTTTTGTCACCTTCAATGTTTTTCATATGTAGTAACTCTCTAAATAAAAATATTATTGAAGAATTAAAAAAAAATGCACAAATTATGTCTGATCAATATTCTTTAGATTATAAAATCTGTTTAAAAGCCCTTGAAGATAATAATAATAATATAAATCTTGCTTTAAATTATATTAAAACTAAAAATAATTAAATGGTTATTTTATTTTATAATTTGCTCTTTTTTATAATTTTATTTTTTTTAATGTATAATCTTGCACCAAAACTTAAATTAGTTGATTTACCAAATTTCAGAAAACAACATTCTGGTAACATACCTGTAATAGGTGGTATTGTGATTTACATAAATATTTTAATTTTAAGTTTTTTTTATGATATTTCTTTTTCATTGGGTGTTATTTTGTATACTTCATCCTTGCTAATTTTATTAGGAGTCATAGATGATGCAATTGAACTTGGTGTTGTTTTTCGATTAATTGCACAGTTGATTTGTTGTTTAATTGTTGTTGGAACTGGCTTGACTGTAAATCAAATTGGAGAATATTATTATTTCGGAGTAGTTAATATAGAGCCTTTATCTGTTATATTTACAGTTTTCTGCGTACTAGGATTAACGAATTCATTTAATTTTATAGATGGCGTAGATGGATTATGTGCAGGATTAGGAATTATTACATTATTTTCTATACTGTTTTTTTCATCAATTCTTGGAACTGATGTTGAATTTAGTGATTTTAATTACATTTTTTTGATTATTTTTACTTTACTTATTTTTATTTATTTTAACATTACAAATTTTTATAAAGTTTTTTTAGGTGATGCAGGCAGCATGTTTATTGGTTTTTTTATTTCTTTTGTGCTAATTATGGTTTCGCAGGGGAGTAATCCAGTTTTAAATCCAGTTTTAACAATTTGGTGTGTTACATTACCAGTATTTGATTTAATTTCAGTAGTTTTAAGAAGACTTATAAAGAAAATAAATCCTTTTAGGCCAGATAGGACTCATCTACATCATATATTTTTTGAAGCTGGTTTTAGCAAACCTAAAACTACCTCATTTATTTTACTTCTATCTGTAATTTTAAACTTTACTGGATTTTATTGCTTTATTTATTTTGGAAGTGACGCAGCTTTATTATTGTTTTTAACTTTATTATTTTTTTACATTTATTTTACATATAAATTATCAAAAATTGATAGTTAACTAAATTTATCTAAAATAGAGATTATATTTTGAACTTCCTTTTTACTATTATAATGTGTCATACTTAATCTAATTACTCCATCATCAGTATCAATACCAAGCGCTTTTAAACATCGCCAGGCATAAAAATTATCATTTCTAGTAGCTATATAATTTTTAATTAAATAATCACTTATCTCTTTTGAGGATTTATTTTTAGAGAAAAATGAAATAGTTGGTGCCCTATTTCTATCTTTGATTTTATTTTTGCCAATTAATTCAAATACATTATGATTATCTAAATATTCTAATAAATCATTTGCTATTTCTTCTTCATGGTTGGAAAATAATAAATTAATTTTTTCAACTTTTTCTCTTATCTCTAAATTATTATTTCCGAAATGATGTTTGTAAAGACTTACAATGTAATCATAAATTCCAATTAAAGAAACAAGTTCTTCGTGATTTGGACCTCCTGGATTAATTGTGTAAGGATAGTTATTTTCTAGAAATTCATGATTTTGATTAGGCAATTTACTTAAAATTTTTTCCTTACCATATAATAGAGCAAGATGAGGTCCATAAGTTTTGTACAAACTAAAAGTATAAAAATCTACACCTAACTCTTTAACATCAGGAAATCCATGAGGGGCAAATGAAACGCCATCACCAATTACTATTGCGTTGTATTTATGTGCTAAATCTGTAATTTTTTTTAAATCATTAATTGTTCCAACTATATTTGAACAATGTGTAACTGCAACAATTTTTGTTTTATCTGAAATTAACTTCTCTAAATCCCCAAGGTCTAATTCAGCGGTTTGAGGATTCAACTTCCATTCTTTTATTTTTGCCCCAACTTCTGATAATCTTCTCCAGGGACTTATATTTGCTTCATGATCTTGATTGGTTACAATTACTTCATCGCCAGGTTGAAGAGACGATTTTAATGCATTTGACAATACGTATAAATTTATTGATGTAGATCCTCCAATTATAATTTCTTTTTCATTTGCATTAATCATTTTTGCAAAGAGATTTATCGCTTTATCCATATTTTCTCCAGCCATTTTTGACATTGGATAATCAGCATATGGTTGAACTTTTGTTGAAATCATAAATTCATTTAATTTATCAATAACTTGTTGGGGCACATAACTGCCACCAGCATTTTCAAAAAATGACCAATCTTTGCATAATGGATCACTAAATGCTGGAAATTGCGACCTTACATATTCTAAATCAAGTTTTGTGTTAATAATGCTCAAAAAATTCTCCTCTTTTAATGAAATATATTTTATACTTTTTTTTAATGAAAACTAAAACAAATTTTGAAAATGAAGAATTACAAAATAGATTAGATTTAGCTGCAGCTTATCATTTAGCTGATATATATGGTTTTAGTGATATTATATGGAACCACATAACTTGCAAAACTTCCTCAAAAAAAAATACATTCTTAATAAATAAATTTGGATTAAGGTATGATGAGGTTACTGCATCTAATTTATTGGAAATTGATTTGGATGGAAATATTCTTTCTGGAGAAGGAGAAATAAATTATACAGGTTTTGTAATTCATGGAGCAATTCATAAAGACAGGGAAGATCTTCATTGTGTTATGCATTCGCATTCTAGATCTGGATTGGCGGTGTCTTGTTTAAAAGATGGTTTAGAAATTTTAATTCAAGACTCAGCAATGTTTCATAATAGAATAAGCTATCATGACTGGCAGGGAATGTCGACTAATACTGAAGAGTGTGACTCCATATCAAAAGATCTAGGAAAAAATAATTCAATGATTTTAAGAAATCATGGCCTTTTAACATGTGGCAAAACTATTAGCGAAGCTTTTATGCTCATGTATTATCTTGATAGGGCTTGCAAGGTTCAGATTGATTTGAATGCACCAAATAAGGAAATAATTAAACCATCTGATAATATATTAGAATTCGCTGCTGGACAATATGAAGATCCTAAATATAAACTTGGGGAACATGAATGGCCTGCCTTAAAAAGGATGCTAAAAAAAAATAATAGTATATACGATCAATGATGAACTTAACCTCTGAAAATATCAAAAAAACCAAAGCAAATCTAAGTTATCCTAAGGAATTATTTATTAATGGAAAATATCAAAAATCTATTTCTGAAAAATCTTTTGATAACATTTCACCAATTGATGGCAATGTTATTAACAAAGTTTTTTTAGCTCAGCAAGAGGATGTTGACTTAGCAGTTTCTAAAGCAAGAGAAACTTTCAATAGAGGTTATTGGTCAAATTTACCTCCAGGGCAAAGAAAAAAAATTCTTTTAAAGTTTGCAACACTATTAGAGAGGGATCGTTTAGAGTTAGCACTCTTAGATACAATTGATATGGGCAAAACAATTAATGACACATATAATGCTGATCTACCAACAAGTATTGATAATATTGAATGGTACGCTGAAATCATTGATAAGTTATTCGATGATATTTCACCAAGCTCTAAAGAATATATGGGCTTAATTACTAAAGAGCCAATTGGCGTAGTTGCAGCTATAGTACCTTGGAATTATCCTTTGTGGATGGCTATATGGAAAATTGCACCAGCTCTAATTACTGGAAATTCTGTAATACTAAAACCTGCTGAGCAGTCACCAATGAGTGCAATTAAAATTGGAGCCCTATTGTCTGAAGCTGGTGTTCCTGATGGAGTTTTTTCTGTTTTACCCGGAGATGGACCTATAACAGGCAAATCTTTATGCCTTCATAATGATGTTGATTGTGTTGCTTTTACAGGTTCTGGGGAGGTAGGAAAACTTGTTTTGCAATATTCTGGACAGTCAAATATGAAAAGAGTGCAATTAGAATGTGGTGGGAAATCACCAAATATTATATTTGCAGATTGTCCTGATCTTGACTCTGCAGCAGAAGCATCTGCTTATGCAATTTTTGGAAACCAAGGAGAAGTATGTTCCGCAGGTTCTAGGCTTATTGTTCAAAAAGAAATAGAAAAAGATTTCATAAATAAGGTAGCTGAAATAAGTGAAAATATGAAACCAGCTGATCCTCTTGATCCAAGCTCATTTGCGGGTGCTATAGTTAGTTCTGAACAATTAGAAAAAATTAATAAATATGTAAATACCGGAAAGGAAGAGGGTGCAGAAATTACGGTTGGAGGAAATATTACCATGAAGGAAACAGGAGGTTGCTATTTTGAGCCTACAATATTTAAAAATGTAAAAAATAGTATGAAAATAGCTCAAGAAGAAATTTTTGGCCCTGTTCTTACAGCGCTCAGTTTTAACAATTTTGAGGAGGCTATTTCTATTGCTAATGATACTGAATACGGACTTGCAGCAGGTGTTTGGACAAAAGATATTAATAAAGCAATCAAAGCGTCTAGAGAAATTCGTGCCGGCACTGTTTATGTTAACAATTATGAAGAAGGTGTAGATTCAACTATACCACTGGGCGGTTATAAACAGTCTGGCATTGGCAGAGATAATGGCTATCAAGCTCTAGAAAATTATCTACAAGTAAAGTCAACTTGGATAAAAGTTTCTTAGAATTTAATATTATTTAAATAATTTAATTTTGAGATAATTTCTTCTCTTTCGATATAATAACCTTGAAGATGCCGATTTCCTGAATTAGGATCAAATTCTGTTCTGCCATGTAGGACTCTTCTGTTATCAAAGCAAAAGATATCACCTGCTTTAAGTTTAAATGAAATTTGAAATTTCTTGCTATGTAATTTCTTATAAAAAAAAGTATAAGCATCATAAAAATCATCCATAATTTTTGGACTTAAATCTAATGTGCCCATAGCACCTAAATTAATTCTTATTTCCTCAACATCTTTATTTTTATTAACTTTTATTATAGGTGATTTGTGAACTCTTACATTTTTTTGTGTAAAATCATTATCTTTAAAAATTACCTCATTTTCTGTAAGCAAATTATATTTTTTTTTGTGATTTTTTTTGAGAAAATTAACCACAGCAAAACCATCCACTGCTGTAGAACTTCCACCTTTCGCATCGTTGACGAGACAATGTAAAAATTGATAACCTGGAACATACTCATAATAGGGTAGGTCGCTGTGATTAGCAAGTGCATCAGCTGTATATGCTTGATTATTTGGTTTTGGGATATTTATAACTTCGAATGGAGTTCCAAAAAAAGTTTCTCGATATTTTCCAATTTTATCTAAAATTTTAAAAGCAGATTTGTCTTTAGTTGGTGCATTTTGAATTATTGCTATCCCATATGAATGTGTTGTTTGTAGCCATTTTTTTAATTCGTTTTCATTTGTCATAACTTTTTTATAGTCATGTTTTACTATTTTTATTTTGTTCACGATTTTAGAATTCCATAATTTGTAATTAGGAACATAGGGAGACTGATTTTTTTTAGTATAACAAAAATCTCTTAACCAGTTTAATTTAAAGATCGAATTATGATTTCCTTCTGACCAAATAATTTTAAGAGTTGTGCTTGTATGATAAAGATTTAGGGGTTTGATTTTTTCACTAATAGAAAGAATATTAAACCTTCTCATTCTAGTGTCTTTATGAAATGCGGTTGGGCAATTATCTCTTAACCAAAGAAAATGAAATTTACTTATGTGCTTATCGTTCCATAATACCTCAATATATTTACTTCTTTTTGTAACTTTGATTACTTTATATTTATCTTGCATTTGAATAATCTATACTATTGGCTATCATAACTTTTATTTTAATTTTAAATGTTTTTTTTATGAACAAAAATTTACTTGGGATATTATTGATGACACTTGGAATGTTTAGTCTGAGTGTAAATGATATGACTTATAAAAGTTTGACTATGAACTTCCCTGTTTGGGAAGCTGTTTTTTTTCGAGCATTAAGTGGTTCTATAATATCTATTTTTTTAGTTTACCGATCTGGAATAATATCAATAAAAACAAAAAAACCAGTAAGGCATTTTGTTCGGGCTTTTTCAGCGGTTGGATGTGTTGTTCTTTATATATTTGGAATTAAATATTTATTACTTTCAGAAAATATTGCTATTGCCCATAGTGCTCCAATTATTGCAGCTTTATTGGCAGTACCAATTCTTGGAGAGAAAATTGGTATTCATAGAATACTAGCAATTGTTATTGGGTTTATTGGTGTATTAATAATTGTTAAACCTGGAACTGAATTGTTTCAACTTAAATCCTTATTGCCAATTGGTTCAGCTTTTTTTATGGCAGCAGTATATTTATCTACAAGATCATTAATGAATACAGAAACTAGTACATCAATAGTGTTCTATTATTCTTTTGCTTTGCTATTTACTTCAATTATTTTTTTTCCATCAGATTTTATTATACCAGATATATTTAATTTAACTTTAGCCTTAAGCCTTGGAATAATGGGTTCTTTGGGGCATTACTTTATGTCACAGGCTGCTAGACACGCAGATGTTTCTGTTACCTCTCCATTTGAATACACTTCCTTCATTTTTGTGGGCATTATGGCATACTTATTTTTTAATGAAATTCCTAGTAATTCTGTTGTTATAGGGGCTTTACTGATCATTATTAGTGGTATTTACGTAGCTTACAGGGAAAGAAAAAACGATAATTAAAAATACCCAATAAAACTGTCATTTTTTCCAAATAAAAGTTGTTTATAGATAAATAACCGATATAAAATTTATATAATTAGGAGGAAAGAATATGAAATTTATTAAAAAATCATTTCTAGTTCTATCCCTATTATCATTTTTCTCCCTAAGCTCTTTTAGTGCAAATGCTTGTACTGTTAAAGTTGGAGATTTTGACTGGGATAGTGCTAATATTCATACAGCCATAGGTTCATTTATTATGGAGCATGGTTATGATTGTAATGTTGAAGTTACTAAAGGTAGTACAAATCCAATCTTGGCAGCTTTGATTGATAATCAACTTGATATTATTTTTGAACACTGGACTGATAACAATGTAGCATTAATTGATCCTGAACTAGCATCAGGTAATCTAGTTGATCTTGGTATTAATACTCCAGCTTCTGAGCAAGCTTTCTTTGTTGATAGAGCGACATCAGAAAAATATGGTATTACAGACGTAATGGACCTTAAAAAACCAGGAATCTGGGAGCTATTTAAAGATCCAGAAGATCCGTCTAAAGGAAGAATTACAAGCTGTATTTCTGGTTGGACTTGTTACACAATAAACCAAGTTAAAATTAATGAATATGGTTTAGGCGACTTATATACGAACTTTGACCCAGGTTCTGGAGGTGCTCTTGACGCAGCTATTGCTGGTGCGTTTGCAAAAGGACAACCTTTAGTTAGTTATTATTGGACCCCAACAAGTTTAATGGGAAAACCTGAAATAGACATGGTTCGTTTAACTGAGCCAGGTTATGACAAAGGTTGCTGGGATGACATGATGGTAGTAGTTAACAAAATCAAGGCTGATGGTCTTGAAGCATATACTCCTTCATGCGCATGTGAGTACAAAGATATGGCTTTAACAAAACTTGCTACTGGCAAGTTTGCAGCAGCTCATCCTGAAATAATTGAATTTGCCAACGATTATACAATTTCAACTGCAGATGTTAACGCGATGTTAGCTTACTATGTTGATGTTTCAGGCGGAGATATGGAAGCTACAGCTATGCATTATTTAGAAACTTACTCTGATTGGGAGTCTTGGGTTTCTGCTGATGTTGCAGCTAAAGTAAAAAGCGCTCTATAAATTAAATCGCCAGGGCAGAAATGCCCTGGCAAAATTTTAAATAATATCTTATGAAAAGAATACCAAAATCAATTATTTATTCGTTTTATTTAATCATCTTTTTTATTCTTATTGTTGTCAGCTACAACTCTTCTAGAAGAAAGCCAGACAGCGTTGCCGAATTAATTTCTGATCCAAAATGGTTAAACAACTGGCCTAAGTGGCTGGATGCACCTTTTAAAGACTGGATTAATACAGGCTGGAAAAGTTTTATTGCTGATTATGGACTAATTTTTGATGCTATTGGTTACGGTCTTCTTAGAGGTTACACAACTTTAAAAACATTAATAGTCCAGGCACCTTGGCCTTTAGTTGTTGTAGGCGTGATTGCAATAACATACTTCACAAGTGGCAGAAAGTTAGGCACCACTGTATTTGTTGGGTTTTGTACTTTTTTCATTGGTTTTTTAAATCCTCGCTTCTGGGATAAGGCAATTGAAACAACCACTATGGTTGTTTTAGGAATTTTTTTATGTATCATTATTGGTATTCCGGTTGGCATTGCGATGGCTAGAAGTGAGAGAGTAAGGAATGCTATTCTTCCAGTTTTAGATTTAATGCAGGTAATTCCTGCATTTTGTTATTTAATACCTGGTATAATTTTATTTGGTTTAGGCGCTATACCTGCAATTATTTCTATCATTGTCTATGCTGCCCCACCTCTCATAAGGCTCACAGATTTGGGCATCAGATTAGTGGATAAAGAAATCATTGAGGCAGCTGAGTCTTTTGGTGCTAATAAAAAACAAAAATTATGGGGAGTGCAAATGCCTCTAGCTCTGCCCAATATTATGCAAGGTATAAATCAATGCACAATGATGGCTCTCGCTATGGTAGTAATCGCATCTATGATTGGAACAAGAGGGTTGGGTGATGAGGTCTTATTAGGTTTACAACAACTAAATGTTGGTGCAGCACTTGAGGCAGGTTTAGCAATAGTTCTTTTAGCAATAGTTCTTGATAGAATGACCCAAGCTTATGGCGATAAGATACAAGAGAGAACTCAGCCACAAAAAAAGAAAAAATAAACATGTCAAAAATTGAAGTTAAAAACGTATTTAAAATATTTGGCACTAATCCAGATTCAGTCTTGCCAATGGTTAAAGGAGGCGCTTCAAAAGAAGAAGTTTTAGAGAAAACTGGTCATACAGTTGGCTTAGATAATGTCTCTTTATCTATCGAAGAAGGAGAAACTTTTGTTTGTATGGGTTTATCAGGCTCAGGAAAATCGACTTTAATTAGGCATTTAAACAGACTTATAGATCCTACTGATGGTGACATAATTGTTGATGGGACTAATGTTATGGAGCTAAGTGATCAGCAGCTTATTGAATTTAGAAAACATGAAATGAGCATGGTTTTTCAAAGATTTGGTCTGTTTCCTCATAAAACAGTACTTGAAAATGTTGGGTACGGTCTAGAAATTCAAGGTAAGGAAGTTGAAGAAAGAAAAAAACTTGCTATGGCTCAAATAGAATCTGTTGGTTTGCAAGGTTTTGAGGATCAATATCCAAGTCAACTTTCTGGAGGAATGCAGCAAAGAGTTGGATTGGCAAGAGCTCTAGCCACAAATCCACAAATTCTTCTAATGGATGAAGCTTTTAGTGCTTTAGATCCATTGATAAGAAGTGATATGCAAAGTCAATTAATTGAATTGCAAGCAAAATTAAAAAAAACAATTGTGTTCATAACTCATGATTTAGATGAGTCTCTTAGACTAGGAGATCATATTGGTATTTTAAATGGTGGAAGACTAGTTCAAGCAGGTACACCAGAAGAAATTATTATGAAACCAGCGGATGATTATGTTGAAGCATTTGTTAAGGATGTCAATAGGGCAAAAGTATTGAGAGCAAAGACTGTTATGGTAAAAGTAAATGAATTTGACTCGAAAAATTTAAAGTTAGCCGATGTATTTAAAGTTGACGAAGGTTCCTACATTGAGCAATTCTTGCCAAAAGTTTTAGCAGATAGATGTACAATACAGGTTGTAGATAAAATGGGTGACATTAAAGGCTACATTACTGAAAAGGAATTGGCTATATCTCTCAGCAAAGATGCTCATAATATAAGATAATCTTTCTTAGTTTCATGCTTTTAAAAAATAAAAAGTTTGTAATATCTGCAGCAGGTGATGGAATAGGTTTTGCTATTTCTCAATTAATTGTTGAAAATGGAGGTATCGTTTATCTATCTGATATTGATCAAAAAAAAATAAATAAAATAGATACAAATAAAAAATTTAAAAATAAAATATTTGCAACTCAACTTGATGCAAATAATCATAAGGCGGTTAGAGGATACTTATCCAAGCTAAAAATAAAAAAAATTGATGGACTAATCAATAATGTTGGCATCGCTGGTCCAACAAAATATCTTGAAAAAATTTCTGTTGATGAGTGGATATCTACTATTGATACAAACTTAACTAGTCATTTTTATTTTACAAAATATTCAATACCTCTATTAAAAAAAAATAAATCAGGTTCAATTATAAATTTATCTTCCACTGCTGGTCTTTTTGGGTTCCCACAACGCACACCGTATGCAGCAAGTAAATGGGCTATAATTGGATTAACTAAAAGTTTAGCTATGGAACTAGGTAAATATAAAATTAGAGTCAATGCTATTTGCCCAGGCTCAGTAAAAGGTGAGAGAATGCAAAGAGTCATTAATGCTAAAGCGAAATTACTAAAAACCACATCTTTGAAAATTAAAAAAGAATTTGAGTCTATGACTTCTATGTCATCTTTTGTATCTAAAGATGATATTGCTTCTATGATCATCTTTCTTTTAAGTGATCATGCGACAAATATTTCAGGACAATCTATTGCAATTGATGGAAATACTGAAAGAATGATTTAGTGAAAAAAAATTTTGATTACATAATCATTGGTGCTGGCTCAGCAGGATGTGTACTTGCAAATAGACTTTCCAGTGAAAATAAAAATTCTGTGTGTTTATTGGAGTCTGGACCTAAAAGCAATATTTGGAAAGTTGAAATGCCAAGTGCTCTTTTGTACACAATGCATGATCCAAGATATAATTGGAAATATTATTCTGAGCCCGAACCTTATCTTAATAATAGAAGAATATTTTGTCCAAGAGGAAAGATGATTGGGGGGTGTTCTTCTCACAATGGAATGGTTTTTGTAAGAGGTAATCCGCTTGATTTTGAGAGATGGGCATCATATGGACTTCCTAAATGGAGCTACAAAAATGTATTACCTTATTTTAAAAAATTAGAGACTTGGTCTGGTGGAGAGAATTTATATAGAGGTGGTAGTGGTCCTCTAAAAGTTAATAGATCAAAAATTGATGGAGCTTTTCCATTATTTAACTCTTTAATTAAAGCAGCTGCTGAGGCTGGTTATGAAACTTTTGAAGACTCAAATGGTTTTAAGCAAGATGGTTTTGGAACTTTTGATGTTACTATTGATGGTGGTAAGAGACAAAGTGTAGCTAAAGCGTATCTTGATGGTATTAAAAACTCAAATAATATTCAAATTGAACACAATACAGATGTTCTTAAAATTATTTTTGAAAATAAAAAGGCTATAGGTGTTGAAATAAAAGCAAAAGGGAAGGTTGATAAGTACTTTTGTAATAAGGAAGTTATTTTATCGGCTGGTTCTATTAACTCCCCTAAAATACTTCAATTATCAGGAGTGGGGGATCCAACAGTTATCAAAGAACATGGAATTGATATTATTCATGATTTGCCAGGTGTTGGAAAGAACTTACAAGATCATCTTGAAATATATATTCAGCATAAGTCGTTAAAAAAAGAAACATTGTATAACCTATCTACTAATTATCTTAGTCAAGCCATAGAAGGAATGAAATGGTTTCTATTTAAAAAAGGCATGTTAACATATTCACATCTTGAAGTTGGGGGTTTTGTTAAAACATCAGATGAGTATAAACATCCAAATATACAACTACACTTTTTTCCATCCCTAGTTATAAATCACGGATTAACCAACCCTTCTTTTGACGGTTTTCAATTTCATGCTAGTCCAAATAGACCTAAAAGTAGAGGTTTTGTTGAAATTAAATCAAATAATTATTTAGATGATCCAAAAATTCAATTCAATTATCTCCAAGATGAAGAAGATTTAAAACAAATGAGAGATAGTGTTAAAATTGCTAATAAAATATTTAGTCAAGATAGTATGAAGAAATACCTAGGAGAGCAGATAAGGCCTGGGTATGATGCTACTGAAGAAGAGATTGATAATATTATTCGTGAAACTGGTGATACAGCTTATCATCCATCCTGCACTAATAAAATGGGTGTTGATCAAATGTCTGTTGTCGATGAAGAGACTAGAGTTCATGGTATTGAAAATTTAAGAGTAATCGACTCATCTATCATGCCTGATATTTTAAGCGGTAATTTAAATGCAGGTACTATTATGATAGCAGAAAAAGCTGCAGATATGATTTTAGGAAGAGAAGAAAAGTCAATTGATGCTCCTTTTTTTTCTTAGTGTTTACTAGAGGCAGACCACAAATTTATATTTTCTTCTTTTGCAAATTTATCAATTAATTTTAATTCTTTTGTTGAAAAGTTTAAATTATTTAAACTATCAAGACATTCATTAAGTTGATTAACAGTTCTTACACCTATCAGGGCTGAAGTAATTTCTTTTTTTCTCAAAACCCAACTCAATGCCATTTGAGTAAGAGATTGATTACGCTTTTTAGCAATTAAATCTAAGTTAGTTACTTTGTCTTTGTAACTGTCTGTAAGCATTTGTTTTTTTAAAGATTTATTTTCATTTGCTCTAGAATTTGCTGGAATTTTATTAATGTACTTATTTGACAACATTCCTTGAGCAAGAGGTGAGAACGCTATACAACCTATACCAAGTTTACTTATTGTTTTTAATAAATCCTTTTCAATCCATCTATTAATCATAGAGTATGAAGGCTGATGAATTAAACACTTAACTCCTCTTTCTAAAAGTAATTTGTCCATTTCAATAGTTTTTTTTGGAGAATATGATGAAATACCAACATACAATGCTTTACCTTGTCTTATAACTTGACTTAAAGCATCTGCTGTTTCTGCGAGTGGAGTATTAGGATCAAATCTGTGAGAGTAAAATATATCAACGTAATCAAGCTTCAATTTTTTAAGACTTTGATCAAGACTTGAAACAAGATACTTTTTTGAACTCCAGTTACCGTAAGGTCCAGGCCACATATCATAACCAGCCTTAGTTGATATAATTAATTCATTTCTATATTTTTTTAATTGAGTTGATATTAGTTTCCCAAAATTTATTTCTGCAGTTCCAAAAGGTATTCCATAATTATTTGCTAAATCGAAATGAGTCACACCACGATCAAATGCTCTAAATATAATTTTTTTTGATTCAATATTAAGATTTTTTCCACCAAAATGTTTCCATAATCCTAGTGTTATTAATGGCAAATCTAAACCACTTTCCCCACATCTTCTAAAATGATTATGCTTATAGCGCGAAGAATTAGCTGTATAGTTCATTTATAGCGAACTAATTAACTGAAATTAATCAGTTTTAAAGTATTAATTCTTTCTTAAAGTCCAGCCGTAACGTTCAGAGTAATAAGCATTTGCGTTATCAATTGACTCAAAATTAATCTCTAAGTCTAAAGATTTTTCAATAATCTTATTTTCTAAAGTAAAGTCTTTTAAACTTTTTTCAGAATTTATTTCTTTAGATTCTTTTCTTTCTTTATTCATTATTTACATATTTTACAAAATATTAAATAATGCAATAAAATAAAGGAAAATAAGGGTAAATCTTGTAAATTTAGTATTTATATTATATGTAATTTTGTAAATATTGTAAACATATGGAAATAAGTGAAATTTCAAATATTGGTTCTAAAATTAGAAAAGAAAGAAGAGCCCGAGGATTTTCTCAATCTGATTTATCTAAAAAATTAGATATATCAGCTAGTTATTTAAATTTATTAGAAAGTGGGAGAAGAACAATAACTGTCCCGCTTTTAATTAAAGTAGGTAATGAGTTAGGACTTTCTCTCAAAGATTTAACTCTTGAGAGTAATCAAAGAGTTTTATCAGATGTTATGGACGTTTTAAGCAATGAAATGTTTGAAGATCTTGATATTACGAATCAAGAAACAACAGAATTTATTAGTTCAAATCCTAATATTGCAAAAGCTCTATTAACGCTCAACGATACGCATAAATCTTTTAAAGAAGACATGCAAAATAGATTAGAATCTATGGATGTTAATTCTACTGTGGTAGAAAATCCAAGCCGCCTACCAGTCGAAATTGTCTCAGATTTTTTACAAGATAATAAAAATTACTTTCATCAAATCGAGTTAGCAGCTGAAATTATTAGAAAAAATGCTGGTCTAGAAATCGGGCATAATATTGGCTCAGGATTAAAATTAACAAATTACTTGCAAGAAAAACATCAAATATCTGTTGAGATTGTTCCAGCAAGTGAAGAACTAAAATCAGTTAGGAAGTTTGATAATTTAAATAAAAAGTTACAGTTATCAGAAATGCTTACATATACCTCAAGAAACTTTCATTTGGCATATCAAGTAGCCTTTATTGAATCAGAAGATATAATTCAAGAAATTATAAATGCAAACAAAGTAGACTCTGAAGAAGTCAAACCTTTATTGACAATTTCACTATTAAACTATTTTGCATCCGCAATACTTATGCCTTACGACGATTTTTTGGCAAATGCAAAAAAAAATAAATACGATATTGAGATATTAATGCATCATTACGCATGCAGTTTTGAGCAAGTAACACATAGATTAACGAATTTACAAAAACCTAGCAATGAAGGTGTGCCTTTTCATTTTCTAAAAACTGATATAGCAGGAAATGTTTCAAAAAGATTTTCTTTATCTGGTATTCATATTCCTCGGCATGGAGGATCTTGCCCTCGTTGGAATGTTTATATAGCTTTTTTAAATCCAGGAAAAATTCATCCTCAAATATCAAGAATGCCAGATGGCAAAGTATATTTTTGTATAGCGCGTGCTTTTGAAAAAGGGATTGAAAAACATGGAATGCCTAAAAGTTTCGTATCAATTGGTTTAGGATGTGATGTTAAATATGCAAAAGATCTAATTTATTCAGAAGGAATGGATATAGAAAATAAAAAATTACAAACACCAATTGGCGTTTCTTGTAGAATATGTCCACGCATAGAATGTCAGCAAAGAGCTTTTCCGCCTATCGACAAAGAATTAAAATTAAATGTAAATTTCAGGGGCACAAGCCCTTATGTTACACTTTAAATCTTTACTAACATTTTACCAATATTTTTGCCATTTAATAGGTCAACAAAAGCTTTAGGGGCGTTATCAATACCTTCATAAATTGTTTCTTTTGTAACTATTTCTTTATTAGTAAGCCATTTAATCATATCTCTTTGAAAATTGTTTGTATCATCTTCATGATCAAAAATTAAAAAACCTTTTATTGTTAATCTTTTTACTAATACATGGGCCATATTTTTTAGTCCTTGAGGGGATGTAGTTGAATTCATTTGTGAAATTCTTCCACAAATAACAATTCTACCATAATTTTTCATTCTAAATATTGCAGCTTCCAGAAAGTCACCTCCAACATTATCAAAATATAAATCAAAACCCTCAGGCATGAGTTCTTTTAGCTTTAAGACTAAATTTTCTGTTTTTTTATAATTAAAAGCATGATCAACTTTTAATTCATTTTTTAACCAATCCACTTTTTCATCAGATCCAGTACTTGCAACAACCTTGCATCCATTTAATTTTGCAATTTGACATACTAAAGATCCAACACTGCCACCAGCTGAAGACACTAATACAGTCTGATTTTTTTGAAGTTTTCCTATTTTGTATAGACCTATATATGCTGTATGCCCATTCATTCCAAGAGGACCTAAAAATGACTGTAATGGGAAATGAGAGTTTGTTATTTTTTTTAAATTGTTTTCTGAGTCTGTAAACTTATCTCTCCATCCACAATTATTTAAAACATAATCACCAACATTAAATTTGCTAGAATTAGTTTTTTTTACTATACCTATAGCTGCTCCTTCCATTGGTTCTCCAATGATAAAAGGATGTTTATAATTTTTCTTTTCTGTCATTCTCGCTCGCATATATGGATCAACAGAAATCCATATATTTTCGACCAATACATTTCGTTCATCTGAAAAATTTATTTCTTTTTCTTTTGCTATAAAGTCATTCTCTGTAGGCAAACCTACTGGTATATAATTTTTTAGTGCAATAAATTTACTTTTTTCATTCATTTTATACTTTATATTTCTTTAATAATTTTTGTAAATCAATTAAAAAATTGTCTCGTAGGTTTGATAAATTTTTAATAGATTTATTTTTAGATTGTATTTTTGTTCCTATAATAATTTTTCTCTTAAGATTATCAGTTAATTTTGGCGCCTTCAGTTTAGTCCATGGTAATTTTAATGCAGGTCCGAATTGTTCAAGCATATGTTTCATGCCTGACTCTCCACCAGCTAAATGAAAAGTCAAAAAAGTACCCATTAATGACCACCTAAGACCAGGTCCATAAATAATTGCATCATCTAGGTCTTTAGTAGATGCATAACCTTCGTTAATGATATGCAATGACTCTCTCCACATAGATTCTTGTAATCTATCAGAAAGATAACCAGGTAACTCTTTTTTTAATGTTAGGGTTTTCATACCAATTTTGGAGTAAAATCTATTCGCTTTTAAAATATTTGCTTTAGTTGTTTTTTTCCCAGGCACTAGCTCAACTAACGGTAGAAGATAGACCGGATTAAAAGGGTGGGCTATTAGTACTCTCTCTGGATTTTTTGCTTTAGCTTGTATTTTTGTTGGCAAAAGACCAGATGAACTTGATGCTATGATTGCATATTTAGGGGCACTTAAACTGATATTTTTTATAACTTTTGTTTTTAACTTTTCATTTTCAGGAGCATTCTCTTGTATCCAATCTGCATTCTTGACTGCTTCTTGAACTGAATTACAAAAAAATAATTGTTTTTCTAAATTAATTTTTTTGGCATAAAATCTTTCTAAAGTTTTTGAAGTTCTTTTTATCTCATTTAGTAAAAATTTTTTTTGTTTTTTACTTGGATCAAATACTTTAACTTTTTTTTTATTAAATAAAAATCTTATAATCCATCCTGTACCAATTACACCAGTTCCAATAACTGCAATAGTATCAAAAGAGTCTTGCACTTTTAAAATTGTTTCTTTAAGTTTAATTTTTTTCTTGCTTCTTCAGGATTAAGAATTTTTGCACCAAGATCATTGATTATTCTTGCAGATTTTTCAACTAGTTGTGCATTAGAGGCTAGCACACCTTTTTCTAAATATAAATTATCTTCTAGTCCAACTCTAACATTACCACCTAAAATTACAGATTGCGCCACCATAGGCATTTGATGTCTTCCAATTCCAAATCCAGCCCAGTTAGCTCCTTCCGGAATCATATCAGCCATTACTTTCATTGAGGCGGTTGTTGCTGGCGCACCCCAAGGAATTCCTAAACAAATCTGATAAAGAGGAGGGGAATCAACCAATCCTTCTTTATAAAGTTGATTAGCAAACCATAGGTGACCCATTTCAAAAGCTTCCATTTCAGGTTTAATGCCTAATTCTTGCATTTTTTGTGCTGCAGCTCTTAATTGAACAGGTGTGTGAATAAAGGTCATATTAGTATCACCAAAATTAAGAGAACCACAATCAAGCGTGCATATTTCTGGTAATAACTCTTCAACATGTTCAAGTCTGTCTAAAGCATGAATCATATCCGTATTTGGGCCTACTGGATTAAGAGGGTCCTTTCCTTCGCCAACTTCAAAATCCCCGCCCATGCCTGTTGTAAAATTTATTATTACATCAGTATTTGAAGATCGAATTCTATCCGCTACTTCCTTGTAATATTCTAATTTTCTACTTGGTTTACCATCTTCTTCTCTAACATGAATATGGGCAACAGCTGCACCAGCTTTTGCAGCTTCTATTGATGCTTCTGCTATTTGTTTTGGAGTAATAGGAAGATCAGGATGTTTTTTTGCAGTATCACCAGATCCTGTTACAGCACAACTTATTACAACTTCATTATTCATTTTTCTTAAAAAATGATGTATCTCAGTTAGAGGAAATTAACAAGTGTCTATATATCTAAAAACAGGAAAAGTATTACCAGAGTGGACCGACTATAATGGTCACATGAATTTGGCTTTCTATATTCATCTTTTTGATTCTTCATGGGAAGTATTATTAGAAAAATTTAATATTGGCGAGCACTCAGCTAAAAATGAAAAGAGGACAACTTTTGCCGTAGAGTCTCACACAACCTACGATATGGAAGTAAAAGTCAATGACGAGGTTGATATGAACTTAATTTTTCTTGATTTTGATAAAAAGAGATTAGTCTATAAGTTAGAGATGATTCACAAAAAGGAAAAGTATTTAGCATCAACAACTGAGGTTTGTTCTTTATATGTTGATTTAAGCACTAGAAGAGTTACTGAGTTTGAGGATAGTAAACGGGATTTAATCCAATCTTTTATAGACGAAAATAAAGATAAATTTAATTCAGAAAATCTTCATTTAATAAATAAGTTAAAAAAATAATTATAGTCCTAAATAGACGTGCTTATGTGGCTCTCTATCAAATATTCGATGAACCATTGGTATAAATTCTTCTAACTTTATAGTATTATAAGTGGGGTCAAAAGAATTTTGATCATACGTTTCACAAAATCTAATTGTATCATTATAAAATGGATGTCCTTTGTACTTGTCTCGTAAATTTCTATCATGCCCATAATGATGATTATAATAATAAGCTTGAAAGAGACCATGCTGTTGAACTATCCAATGAGTTTTTTCAGAAACAAATGGTCTTAAAACAGCTGCAGAAATTTCAGAATGATTTAATGGAGCAATTTCATCGCCAATATCATGCAAAAGAGAAGCCACGATCATTTCTTCATCTGCATTATCTCTAAGTGCTCTCGAAGCAGCTTGAAGAGAATGCTCTAACCTTGATACTTGATATCCGCCAAGTGATGAATCAAGATTTTTTAATATACGGATAACTCTATCAGCAGTTCCTTCTATATATTTATCTTCAAACTTTGTGAGAAGATCGTAATCTTCTTTATCTCCATGTTGCATTTCTGTAAATTTTACTTTTTCCATATCAAATTATAATTCAAGAAAATAAGTATAATATTCTTTGTCTCTTTTGTAATCAAGAGATTCGTAAAGTGCCTGAGCTTTTTTGTTGTTTGTAGCAGTAGATAACTCAACAATTTTTATTTTTTTGGATTTTGCTAGTTTTTTTGCTGTATTCATTAGTTTTCTTCCAATTCCATTTCTTCTGAATTTTTTCTCAACATACAAATCATAAAGTATTAATTTTTTATTAATATTTAGAGAGTCGAATGTTTCATATAACTGCAGGAAACCAGCAGGTTGATTTTGATATAAACATAAAAAAATAAAAGAGTCTTTTTTATTAATTCTATCTTTAATATAATTTGTAGATGCTTTTATATTAGATTTATATTTGTAAAATTGACGATAAAGATCAAACAAATAACCTGCTTCATTTATATTTTTCTTAGTTGCTTTTATAATTTTAGTACTCATTTTTTATAAAATAATGATCTTATTATCCCAAAAATGATACTAAAAAATGCAAAACTTAACAATGTATTTGTGAAACCAGTATTGCCAAAAATATTCATGTTAAATCCAACTATAATAGGTCCTAAATATTCACCTATTTCGTATATAATTATAAAAAGTGATGTAGCAAAAGCAATATTTGAAACGCTAATTCTTTCCCCAAGATATGCCAATGTTACAGTATATAAGCTTGTAGAAGCAAAACCACTGATCATTAAAGCTATAATAATTATGATTTCGTTAGAATTTGATATTTTTAATAACATTAACCAGGTTACGTGAGCTAACAATAGTACGAAAACTATTAAACGCTTATTAAAATTATCCGATAGCGCCCCCACAAACGGTTGGCAAAGAACGCCAAATATGCCTCCAATAAAAATATAAATTCCAATTTGTTTATCTGAGAAAAAATCATTTATCATAAATGCTGGAAATAAAGATAAAAATGCAGAATCTTCAATGCCTGCAAAAAAAATTGCGAGGAATACAAAAGGAGATATTAGAATAATTGAAAATTTCATTTTCGTAGATTGTTCTGGAATTGATACTAGATTTACATACTTTTTAATGCTGATCAAACTTCCTATTTTAAAAAGCACTAATATTAAGCAAACAGTAATAGGTATTCTTCCAGATGTTCCGAATAAGCCAACAATTAATGGACCCATTGCTAAACCGGTAGTAACAGAGGAATTATAAATTCCTATAGATTTGCCTCGATTTGAGTTATTGGATACAACATTCACCCACGTATCCATAGTCATCCAAGTCAAACCACCCATCATGCCAAGAATAAAAAACCATACTGCTAAATTGTATGGATTTAAAAATTCTAACATTGCAGTGATACACAAGCCTTGCACAACTGTTGAGATAAAGATAATTTTATAGAAACCAAATTTCTTTAATAGTTTTGTAGTAAAAAATCCTGAAAATATAAGTCCTAATGGCCCAAAAGAAGCTACTAATCCAATTGTAAATTCTGAATATCCAGCATATTTTTGAATTATTACTAAAATTGTATAAAAATAACTTAAAATTATGCCTGTGCAGAAGGCAACTAAAGATAAATATTTTACACTAGGACTGACAATATTAAAATCTAAATAGTTTTTAATACTATTTAGAATCATTTTTGATTAGACCAGAGTCCCTCTTTTTGTAATTGATCAATTGTGTTTGAAATAGCTAGATATAATTTTTCAGTAAGATCATCAATTTGACTTTTAGTTATAATCAAAGCAGGCGAGAGAACACAAATATGGTAGAGAGGTCTGATTATAAGACCTAATTTTATAGACTCCTCATCAATTCTTGAGCCAATTGCTTTATCCAAAACCAACGCTTCTTTGCTATCTTTGTTAATTACACATTCAATTCCAGCCATCAAACCTTTTCCTCTAATATCGCCAACAATTGGAAGTTCATAAAGTGTGTTTAGTTTATCAAAAAAGTAAGGTTCAATTTCACGAACATGTTCTAAAATTTTATCTCTTTTTAATATTTCGATATTTTTAAGAGCAGCTGCACAACAAGCAGGATGACCAGAGTAAGTGTATCCATGAAAAAATAATGATGAGTCATGCTTTAGATCACTTATTAATTTGTCTGAAAACAAAACGGCTCCTAAAGGCAAATAACCAGAAGTTATACCTTTGGCACAAGTAATGATATCTGGCACTACTCCAAAAACTTTTTCTGATGAGAAAAAATGACCAAGTCTTCCAAACCCAGTCACAACCTCATCAGCTATAAATATTATTTCATTTCTTTTACAAACATCATATATTTTTTTATAATATCCTTCTGGAGGTACTATACATCCACCTGAAGCTAAGATAGGTTCAGCTATAAAAGCAGCGACATTTTCTGAACCAAGTTCTTCAATTTTATTTTCAAATTCTTTAACAAGAAAATCACAAAATTGTTCTGGAGTTTGATCCTTTGGTCTTCTGTAGGGTAGGGGGGAACTTAAATGATGAATAAAGTTCTTTTCAAAATCAAAATTATTTTTTTCTCTATCTTTCCCAGTTATGGATCCAGTTAAGTAAGTACTTCCATGATAGGCTTTATCTCTTGTGATAATATGTTTCTTATTGGGTTTGCCTAAAATATTATTATAGAACATAACAAATCTTAATGCAGTCTCATTTGCAGTAGACCCATCTGAAGTAAAAAAAATAGTATTTAAATCTCCTGGAGAAAGATCTGCCAATACAGATGCTAATTCAGCTGAAATTTCTGTAGATTCTGAAAATGGACTGCAATAATCCATTTTTTCAATTTGATTTTTTACCGCTTCACCAATTTCTCTATTTCCATGACCAATATTATTGCACCACATTCCCCCTGGGCCGTCTATGAACTTATTACCATTCTCATCATACAAGTAGATATTATCGGATTTAGTTATTAATTTTCGGTTATATGTTCCTCTATCATTGAAATTTTCATAAGGATGCAAAACCAGTTTATCTTTTTCGTAAATTTCTGAAATATAATCGTTCTTCATTGTAAATGTATAGTATCATTCGCTGAATATGCATTCAACGAAAATATATAGAAATATTATTTATCTTGCCATTTAGGGTCAGTTTTTTTAACAAAAGATGAAGCCCCTTCTTTTAAATCATGACTACCATATACCTTTTTAACAGTTTCTAGAGATCGTAATATTTTAAATGAAGGTAGCTCTTTTTCATTTTCGGTTTCTCTTAGAACCTCTTTAATTGAAGCATAAATTAAGTTAGGTCCTTTTGAGATTTTTGTTGCTATATCCCATGCTCTATTTAATACATCTTTTTTTTCAACAACCTCATTAATTAGACCCCAATGTTTTGCTTCCCTAGTATCCATCCATCTTCCAGTCATCAAAAATTCAACTGCTACATGATATGGAATTCTTCTTCTTAGTTTTATAGTTGCTGCATCAGCTATTACACCCACATTAATTTCAGGTAATGCAAAAGTAGAATCTTCTGAAGCTACAATAATATCTGCAGATATCATTATTTCAAATCCACCACCACATGCTATACCGTTTACTGCTGCAATAACTGGCTTATTTAAATTTGGAAGCTCTTGTAATCCCCCAAATCCACCTTCTCCATAGTAAGCATCAGCCTCTTCTCCCTCATTAACTGCTTTTAAATCCCATCCAGCTGAAAAAAATTTCTCTCCAGCGCCAGTTATAATTGCTACTTTTAAATTTGGATCATCTCTAAAGTTAGAAAAAATTTCTCCTAAAATTATACTAGTTTTTGCATCAATAGCGTTTGCTTTAGGTCTATCTATTGTAACTTCGAGGATTGAGTCTTTTATTATTGTTTTAACAGGTTCGTTCATAATTCTTCAAAATAATGTATTAGTGCGTCGACAGCAAATACACCTTTATTTTTTTTGCAAACAATTAGTGGATTAATTTCAATTTCATGCAATTTATTTATATTTTTTTCAGCAAATTTAGATAATTTTAATACAGTATTAATTAAAACCTTTACATCTGCTGAGTTAGCATTTCTATAGCCAAATAAAATTTTACCTATTTTCATTTTTTTTAATTCATTTTTGATATCTTTTTTTGCTAAGGGCAATAGAAGAGTTTTGGTTTCTCTTATCAGCTCTGTGTAAATTCCTCCAGAACCTATAACAATTACAGGACCAAATTCAGAATCAATTTTGATACCTATTAAAATTTCTATTATTGTATTGTCGACCATTTTTTCTAATAAAATTTGATCTTTAAATGTTTTTGTTTTGGTAATTAATTCATTCACATTTTTAATATTGGTGATGACACCATTGAGCTCGGATTTATGAAATATTTTGTTTGAGTGAATTTTAGCAACTAATGGAAAACCAATTTTAGCACTATCTTTTTTTAATTTATTTTTATTTGAAATTAATCCTTTAGGGGTTTTAATTCCAATTTTATTTAACAGTTTTTTAGACTCAAATTCAGAGTAAGTTTTTATATTTTTACTACTATTATTCTCTACTTTATAACTATTTACAGGTGACTCCTTCTTCCAAATACTTCCGATTTCTATTGCTTTTTTAATTGTGAATAGAGCTTCTCTCATTCCTTGAAGAGGCGAAACTCCATTCTTTATACATTTATCACGAATATGCTTTGGCATAGTGTCTGATAAAGATGAAATTAGGCTTCCGTTTTTATATTTTTTTGCAACTTTTATAAATTTATCAACTATAGCATCCCATTCATCAGTATCGCAATTTTCCATATTTGGAAAATCTAACATTAAGCTTATTGAACTAAAATTATTTTTAAAAAAAATTTTAAATGTCTTTTCTATATTGTCAGGATCATTCCAATTATATGTTTGCATATCAAAAGGATTAGATACTATTACACCAGGATGATTTACTTTTTTTAGATCATTTTTAATTTCTGTTTTAATTTTTCCAAATTTTAAATCTAATGTTTCAGCGGCATCTCCTAACATTGCCATATCTCCACCTGAGGGTCCCATAATTGATATTAGATCATTCGAAATAACTCCATGTGTATGAAAATATTTTAACAACTCTGTAAGTTCTGATAGTGTTTCGCATCTAGCTACTCCCATTCTTTTAAACAAAGCATCATAAATATTTTCTTTGCCACTTAATGAGCCTGTATGAGTTAAAATTGTTTCAGATGCAACTTTTGACCTGCCAACTTTGACAATAGCTATTGGGATTTTTTTTTCTTTGGAGATTTTTAATACTTTAATTAGTTTATTTATGCTTGTGAAACCTTCAGCGTATATACCGATTGCCGTAACTCTTTTATCTCTCAGAGAATATTCAATTGTATCCTCAATGCTTATTTTAGCCTGATTGCCCAATGATATGATGTATCCTATTGGAAGAGATCTGTGATTGAAACTAATTGTATTGCCAATAGTTCCACTTTGACAAATAATAGCCACACCTTTGTTTGTTTGACTACCCGCAACTTGATCTGACCAAACTGAAACTCTATCGAAATAATTTATAAATCCATAACAATTAGGGCCTAAAAAAGGAGTTTTGCCTGAATTACTTATTAATTTTTTAGTTTTTTCTTTTCCCTCTGCAGTATTTAATTCTGAAAATCTTGAAGCTAAGCATACAGCACCTCCAGCACCAATTTCAGAAATTTGCTTCATTAATTGAATTGTTAAATTGTTTGAAACTGCAATATAAACGCAATCAGGGATTGACGGTAAGTCAGCTATACTTTTGTAATATTTCTTTTTTTTTGAACTTTTTCTCTTTGGATTAATGTGCCAAATTTCTCCTTTAAAGCCAATCTTTATATTTTCATCATAAACAAAGTCAGCCCAATATCCTCCAATTATTGCAAGTTTTTTTGGTCTAAATAATTTATTCAAGTTCACAAAATTAAGCCCCAAGAGGTCTTAACAAAGATCTTGAGATAATATGCCTTTGGATTTCACTTGTGCCTTCCCAAATCCGCTCTATTCTTGCATCACGCCAGATTCTTTCTAGTGGAATGTCAGACATTAAACCCATGCCTCCACAAATTTGAATTGCTTCATCTGATACTTTTCCAAGCATTTCAGTACAAAATAATTTTGTCATCGCAGCATCTTGAGATGATAGAGTTTTTTCATCAATCTTCCATGCTGACTCAAGTAGCATTAGATTTGCAGCTTTAATATTTGTGGCCATATCTGCTAATTTAAAAGAAACACCTTGAAACTTTCCAATTACTTTTCCAAATTGTTTTCTATTAGCTGACCAGTCAAGTGCAATATCAAATGCTCTTTCTGCCCTTGATACAGAAGTTGCCGCTACTGTTAATCGTGTTGCTTCTAACCACACATTCATTAATTCAAAACCTTTATCCTTTTCACCTAAAATATTTTTTCCAGGTATTCTGCAGTCATTAAAATTGATAACATTATTTACATATCCTCTATGAGAAACACAGTCGTAGCCCTTAGTTACTTCAACACCTTTTTGATGAAGATCAACCAGAAAACATGACAATAAATTTCTTCCTTGTTCGTCAGTTCCAGTTGAGGCAAATAAAACAACAAAGTCAGAAATATGAGCATTTGATATAAAATGTTTAGTTCCATTTATTACCCAATCATCACCATCTTTTTTTGCATTTGTTTTCATTCCTCTAAGATCTGAACCAGCCTCAGGCTCGGTCATCGCAATACAATCTTTTCTCTCACCAGTAATGGCAGGTTTTAAGTATTCATCAATTAATTCACCCTCACAGGCCATTAGGATATTTTGTGGACGCCAAGCAATTTCAGCTAAGGCAAGAGATGCAAAACCTAAATGTTTTTCAACTAAGGTTAAATCAAAAGCATTTAAACCACCACCACCATGCTCAACTGGCATATTGCAAGCATATAATCCTGCTTCAATACTTTTTTTCTTAATTTCATCATATAATTCTTTTGGCAAATTATTTGTTTTTTCTAAAAGTTCTTCATGTTGAAGTAACTCTGCTTTTACAAAAGCTTTAGTTGTATTTATTAAAAGATTTTGCTCTTCAGTAAAATTGAATTCCATTTTATTATATCTCAGCAGGTACTTTATGCCGTCTTGGTGGATTAAAAAACTGTTTTTTTACAACTGAACATTCAGCCCATATTTTTTTATATTCTAATTCCTCAGGATGATATATTTCAGCAAAAACTTTAGATCCAATTTTCATATGATCCTTATCGACATAACCAAAAGCTATATTGGATTTTAAGCTAGGCGACCACATACCTGCAGTCACAATACCAATTTCTTTTTTATTTTTATCATATAAAACTGAACCAATAGCAGGTTTATCACCTTGAATATCAAGACCAACTAATTTTTTAGTTAAAGTTTTTTTCTTAAGGTCAACTAGATTTTTTTTTCCTGTAAAATAGTTTTTGTTTAAATCTACTAACCAGCCCATACCTAATTCAAATGGATTCCTCATTCTATTTGGACGTAATGCTTGTTCAGCTGACATAAAGTCTGCATTAGGTTGAATAAATCCTGCTTCAACTCTAACCATTTCTAATGCATTCATACCCGCAGGTAAAACTTTGTAGTCTCTATTAAACTTGAATAGTGAGTCCCATACACTAATAGCATCTTCATTTTTACACCAAATTTCATAGCCTAAATCTCCAGAAAAACCTGTTCTTGATATGGTAACTTTGCAACCATTAAGATCAAAATCATCAAAGTAAAATGGTTTCAGGTTTTCTATATTTTTGACATTTAATAAATTTAAAATTTTACAAGAAAGAGGGCCTTGAAATGCTAAAGCAGCAATAGTGTCACTTACATCTTCTACTTCAACATCAAAACCTATTGCTGTATCAGAAAACCAATTCAAATTTCTTTCTGCACAAAATATTCTTAAGTGATTTGAGTCAAAACAGAAGACAGTACCATCATCGATCACATTTCCATCTTCATTACACCAAATAATATACATAACTTGGCCAGACTTTATTTCAGTTACATTTCTTGTGACTAATTTATCTACAAATCTTATCGCATCTGCTCCTTTAATATCATACTTATGCATTGGTGTTATATCTAAGACACCTGCTGTATTTCTCATAGCGGTATATTCTAATTCTGTATTAGAATACTCTCTTGCAATTTTGTATCCAGCCCAACGATACCAATCATTGTTATAGCAAGCTTCATAAGTCCTTTCATGAAAAGGTGTTTCTAAAAGAGGTTTAGTAAATGAAAATGAATTATCCATTACGATTGTCCTTTAGTAATTGTTTTGCAGCATTAATTCCATTAATGCCTGTTACGCCACCACCAGGATGTGTACCCGCGCTACAGAGATACAAGCCATTTATTGGAGTTGAATATTGGGATGATCCATAAAATGGACGCATCATTAAAAGTTGATCAATTTCCATATCACCATGACTCCAATGGCCACCACTAATATTATATTTATCCTCAATATCATTAGGTGTTTCAATTGTAGATGAAAGAATTTGATTTTCTGTGACAAATTTTTCTAAAATCAGTTTAACATTTGACAATATTTTTTTCTTATCATGTGCGGAATTAATTAAATAAGGTATAAAATAAATATTTGCAGACAATTTATTTTTATTGATATAAAATTCTAAACAGGGATTAGATGATAATTTATTATACTTATTATCATTAAAAGCATGTTCTATATATTTTATATCAGGAGCATAAACAAATTTACCAGATAAATATTTTGTGTCTAAATTATTAATTTTTATCTCATTCTCAAAGTCGATATGAATTTTGGCCACTGTTCCTTTGGTGCGATAGTTTTTGGTTCTTCTGATGAAGTCAGTATCAAGATTAGCAGCTCCGACCAATTTTAAATATGTGGTTTTTGGGTCTACATTCGAGATTATTGAAGAAGTCTGAATTTCTTCTCCAGTATCAAGTAAAACTGAATTAACATTTTGATTAGAAATATTAATTTTCTCTACTTTTTTATTAGTTTCAATTTCAACATTATTTTTTTTACAGATTTCTCTAATGGAATTTAAAAAAGAATTTGTATTGTATTTATTAATTCTAAAAATTGAATTATTTGTCGCCTGGTTATACAATAAATTTAAAATTGATCCTGGAGATCTTGCACCAAGATTTGTACCAATAACAGCCTCATTTGATAACAGACCCTTTAGAATATTATCGGTTATATTATCTTCTAAATCATCAGCAATATTTAAACCGATGACTCGTAATAATTCTCGCATGTTTTTTTTGCCAAGAAGTCTGACTTTAAGACCCATTGAAACTAATTGCCATATATCAGATCTAGAACCTGATTTAACTCTTGGAGGTTTTTTAAACATGAATGATCTTAATGTTCTAGCAAATAAATCGTATTTATTGATTAATTTAATAAAATTTACTTGATCAGACTCACTCGCATTAGTTTGTAAAATTTCAATATTTTTGTTACCATTAATTTTAAGTACCGTATGATTTAAATCGTCAGATAAAGCAGAAACATAATTTTCATTTATATCTTTTTCAATTTTAATATTTAATTCTTTTAAAACTTCTTCAGAAATATAACTTAATGAGTCAACGTAGTTAGAGAGACCACCTAATTGTTCATTTTTCTCTATAACCAGAACTTTATTTCCTTTTTTTGAAAGAACACTTGCTGCAACTAAACCATTGTGTCCTCCCCCTATAATTATAATATCAAATTTTCTCATATGTAATGTGAATTAAATTGTTTTTTTAAATCGATTAAAATTTCTCTAGCAGCATTTGCTCCTGGTGCTCCCATAACACCTCCACCTGGGTGAGTACTAGATCCACACATATAAAGATTTTTAATAGGTGTTTTATATTGGGCATAACCAGGTATTGGTCTATTAAACATTAATTGATCCATTGTGAGCTCACCTTGGAAAATATTTCCTTCAGTTAATCCAACTTCTTTTTCAAGTTCTTTAGGTGTTCTTATTTCAGCATGATTTATAATATCATTAAAGTTTTCAGAGTATGAACCAATTCTACTCATCACATGTTTCCCAAACTCTAATCTCTTTTCTTCAGTCCATCCTCCATCTGTTAAATTATAAGGTACATATTGAACAAAAACAGACATATAATGCTTACCTTGTGGTGCCATTGTTGGATCATTGATACTCGGTATACACATATCTACGTATGGGAATTTTGACCATCGTCCATCTTTCCAATCATCATATGCGCCTTCCATTTCTTCTATACTTTGGGTAATGTGTAAGTCTCCTGTTCCAGCAGGATCTCCTTCAGGAATACTTTTCCATATTGGTAAATCATCAAGTGCAATATTTAATTTTCCTGATGAACCTCTTATTTTAAAATTTTTTACTGCATTATAAAAATCATCAGGTAATTCTTTTTTCTCAACAACTTTTAAAAAAGTTCTTTTCACATCAAGATTTGAAACTAACTTATCTGCAAATATTTCATCTCCATTTTCTAGAACAACTCCATGACTACGATTATTTTTAATTAATATTTTAGTTACGGGAGATCCTGCGATGATATCACCTCCATTTGCTTTTAGAGAAGCAGCCATTGCTTTTGTAATTGATCCCATTCCTCCACGTGAGTATCCCCATGCGCCAACAGTTCCATCAACCTCACCCATATAATGATGCAATAATACATAAGCTGAACCTGGTGAATAGGGACCAAGAGCGGTGCCAATTATTGCTGATCCAGCTAAATGTGCTTTGACTACATCTGACTCAAAATATTCTTCTAAATAATCACGAACACTCATTGTCCAAAAACGAATTGTGTCATAAATCTCTTTTTCTCCTAATCCACCTAATTCATCTTTTGCTGCAAAATATTTTGCAAACTCCAAAAGCCCCATAATATCTTTTGGCCTAAATGAAGTTGGATCAGGAGGTGTCATTTTTAAAAGAGGTTTTATTATTTTGCACTGCCTCATGACATCTTTCCCAAATCTCTCATAAGCTTCTGCATCTTTTTTTGAAAATTGAGCTATTGATCTGTAATTTAGATCATGGTCACTATAATGAGCATAAAATCTACCATCATCAAGCATTGAAGCGCTTCCTTCATAAGGAATTATTTGCAAACCGTACTTGGAAAGCTCTAAATCTCTAAATATCTCTGGTCTAAGTAAGCTACATACATACGAACAATTAGAATAAGTCCAGCCTGGATGCAATTCTCTACTTACAGCAGCTCCGCCAACATAACTATGACGTTCGATTACAGCTACTTTTAATCCAGCTTTAGCTAGATAACATGCAGTTGTCAGGCCATTATGACCACCACCAACAATTGCTACATCATACTTAGTTTTTGGCATTTTGATTTCTTATATTTCTTTGAATGACCATTCAACCAAATTCCTTGAAAAAACAATAATTTTATGAAAAAATCACTTTATTTTAGAGAATTTAAATGGCTAGTAAAAATCAAAGATCAGAGAATAAAAAAAATAGTAATTTAAGACTTATATCTTCAACGATAAAAAATTTATCAAAAAAAGGCATAAATGACCTTACTATGAATGATGTGTCTCAAGGCGCAGGTTTATCACAAGGGATAGTTAACTTTCATTTCAAAAGTAAAGAATTACTGTTGATAGAAACTTTGAAATTTATTTCTAACGAATATCTGACATCATTTGATAAATATTTAAAAAAAGCTGGAGATGATCCTAAGTTAAAAATAATCAATATGATAGAAAATGATTTTAGTTCCAAAATATGTACTCCAGAAAAAATTTCTGTATGGTTTACTTTCTTTAGTGAAATTAAATTCAAGCCTGCTTATAGGCAAATCTGTAGAGAAAGAGATTTATATTATCAGAATGTAACAGAAAATATATTTTCTGAATTAATTAAGATTGAAAAAAATAATTTATCCAAAAAAAGTTTATCAATAGCATTTCAATCATTAATTATGGGTCTATGGCTTAATCAATTAGATGAACCATCAAAATTTTCTAGATCTGAGTCAAAGAAAATATGTATTGATTATCTTAAAACTCATTTTCCGAAACAATTCAAAGGATATTCTTAATGTATAGTGGAATGACAAAATCAGCTTTAGAATGGCAAATCAAAATAAGAAAATTTGTTGATAATGAATTAATTCCTTGGGAAGTACATGCAGAAAAAAATTCTGGTAATTTGCCCTCTGACATTGAAAAAAAGCATTCTGATATAGCAATTAAGCTCGGCTTACCTGGTATGGGAATATCAAAAAAAGAAGGCGGTTTGGAGCTTTCAATGTTTGAGCAAATGATTATTTGGGAACAGTTAGGAAGAGTAACTAATGCATTATGTTGGTGTTTCTCTGAGGCACAAGATTGGATGGAAGAAAATTTTACACCTTTTCAAAAAGAAAATTATTTGTACCCTTTACTCAAAGGTGAAAAAAAAGAATGTTATGCTATTACTGAAAAAGGATCAGGCTCAGATGTAAATGGTTCAATCAAAACTACAGCTGAGTTGATTGATGGTAATTATATAATTAATGGTGAAAAGTGGTATGTCACTAGCGCCAACAAAGCTGATTTCTTTTTTTTGCAAGCAAAATTAAAAAATGGAAAAAACAAAGATCAACATGCCTTATTTATTGTTGATAAACATTTAGAAGGTATTGAATTAATCGATACTCCAGAATTTACGCATACTTTTTCTCATCATCATTGTATTTACAATTTTAATGACGTTAAGATACCCTCGAATTGTATCATTGGAAAAGAAGATGATGGAATGGCATATACGCATTCTTGGTTTCGTCATGAAAGATTAGGAATTGCTGCTAGGTGTTGTGGGGCAGCAGAAAGATTAATATTTGAAGCAACTAAATTTGCCAAAGATAGAGAAGCTAATGGAACTAAAATAAAAGATTTTCAATTAATTCAGTCAATGTTAGCTGATAGTGTAACTGAACTTGCTGCAACAAGAGTCTTGCTTTTTGAAATTTGCAAAGAGCATGATAATCAAACTGATGTCAAAATCCTGCATGCTAAATGCTCAATGATAAAATTATATGCATCAGAAATGGCTAACCGTGTAGCCGATAGGGCAGTACAAATATTTGGTGGAAGAGGCTATATGAGAGAAAATGTGGCTGAAAGATTTTTTAGAGAGTTGAGAGCAGATCGTATCTGGGAAGGAACAAGTGAAATTCAACGTATCATTATTGCAAATTCACTTTATAAAAGAGGTTTAGAAAATTTAATTTGATATGAGCTCAACTATACAAAATATATATTTTAGAAGTGATCAGGCCAAAGCATATACTCTTTTAAGTCCTGCATTAATCTTAGTTATTTTTGCTATGGCTGCCCCAATGATAGTAATGATATTTACAAGTTTCAATACTCAAATATCAATGATTGAAATTGATAGAACTTTTACAACAGGTAGATATGAGGATTTTTTTTCAAAACCTATCTTTTCAATGCTTTTGTTTCGCTCAGTAAAAATATCATTTTTTGTTACCTTGTTGACTTTATTAACCACTTATCCATTGGCTTACTACATAGCTTTTTATGTCAAAAAAAATAAAATGCTATGGATTGTCTTAATGACACTTCCTTTTTGGACTAGCTATCTACTCAGAGTTTTTTCATGGAGAGTAATTTTAGGAAATAAAGGTGTAATAAATTCTGCTTTAATGGGAACTGGAATGATTGACGAGCCACTTGGATTTTTATTATACAATCAGGCAGCTGTAATAATCACTTTGTCTCATGCATGGGCGGCATTTGCTATTTTGCCTTTGTATGTATCGCTTGATAAAATTGATAAATCTCTTTTGGAAGCATCTTATGATCTTGGTAATACTAAATTTGAAACATTTTGGAGGGTAACCTTTCCTTTGTCATTACCAGGCGTTATTGGGGCAATATTAATTATTTTTATCCCAACAGTAGGTGATTATGTTACCCCACAGTTAGTTGGAGGGACTGATGGTCGAATGTTATCAAATATGATTCAAAGTTTGTTTGGTAGGGCAAATAATTTTCCTTTAGGTGCAGCCTCTGCTGTATTAATGCTCACAACAGTTTGCTTAATTGCTGCTTTAGTTACATATATCACTAAAAAAGTTTCAATGAGGATGTCATAATGTATAATAAGAACAACACACTTTTTATCTATTGTATTTTTTATTTTGCCTTTTTGTATATTCCTGTTCTTTTGCTACCAATTTTTTCATTCAATGACTCTTTTCATATGGTGTTCCCTTTAAAAGGCTTTACTTTCGACTGGTATATTCAAATGTGGAATAAAAGTAGACTGCATCAAGCACTATTTAACAGTATTAAAGTGGGTATCATTGCTTCAGTAGTAAGTACATTCATAGCTTTATTTGCTGCTAAAGCTTTTACAAGATACAAAGTTAAATTTCATGGGTTATCATATGGAGCAATACTTTTGCCATTTATAATTCCTGAAATTATAATTGCAGTGGCTCTAATAGTTATCTGGACTAGTATGGGACTAAAATTAGGTTTAATACCGGTTACTATTTCTCATATTCTTTTTTGCACACCATTTTGTATGCTAATTTTAATTTCTAGAATGGAAGGTTTTGATAAAAGTTTAGAAGAAGCCTCGATGGATTTAGGTGAAAATTCTTTTTGGACTTTCTGGAGAGTCACCTTCCCCCTTTTACTTCCAGGGATAATTGCATCATTGCTTTTAGCATTTGTTATATCCTTCGATGAATTTATATTAGCATTCTTTTTAAGCTCCAGTGATCAAACACTTCCGATTTATATGTGGAGTCAATTAAGGTTTCCAAAAAAATTCCCTCATATATTGGCATTAGGTGCTATTATTATTATAGTCACTTCTCTAATTGTTATGACGGCATATTGGTTAAGAAATCTTGGACAAGGCAAGAAAAAAGATTTTAGTATAGGTATTTAAAATTATGAGTACTAAAAATTATATCAAAATTAAAAATTTATCCAAAAGTTTTGGAGATGTTGAAGTTTTAAAAAACATTAATCTTGAAGTAGAAGAGGGTGAATTTTTCTCGCTACTTGGACCATCTGGATGTGGAAAAACTACTTTACTGAGAATATTAGCTGGATTTGAATATCCATCAGAGGGTGAAGTATTTTTTGATGATGCTAATGTTACATCTCTTCCACCCAACCTTCGACCTTCAAATATGGTATTTCAAAACTATGCTATTTTCCCCCACATTAATGTTCAAAGAAATATTGAATTTGGTTTAAGAAAAGAAAATTTAAGCAAAGCTGAAATGGGAGAAAGAGTTGAAAATGCTCTTAAGATGGTTCAGTTAGAAGGTTATGAAAATAGATACTCAAATCAATTATCTGGAGGTCAAAGACAAAGAATTGCTCTTGCAAGGGCTTTAGTTAAACAACCAAAAGTACTACTTCTTGATGAACCTCTTGGTGCTCTTGATAAAAAATTAAGAGAAGAAATGCAAATTGAATTAAGAAATTTGCAAAAGAGTCTTGGTATTACTTTTATTTTTGTTACTCATGATCAAGAAGAGGCAATGACAATGTCTGACAGAATTGCTGTAATGGATGAAGGAAATATTCTTCAAGTTTCACCACCGAGAGAAATCTATCACAACCCTAAAAATAAATTTGTCTCTCAGTTTATCGGAAATATTAATATTTTAGATGCTGATCTTAAGAATGTTTCAAGCGAGTCTATTTCTATTTCAGTAGATGGCTTTGGATTAATGACATTAAAAAATCATCAAAAAATTATTGAGGGTGATCGATTTAATATAGCAATCAGACCTGAGGAAATCAATATCTCTAAAGTTAGTGACCCTAATCATGATTGCAATTTTAATGGTAAGGTTAAAAATATTTCATTTTATGGAGAGAGTACTTACTTTTATATACAGCTTGATAATTCTGAGAAAATTTTGATGGTATCAACAAATGAATCTAAAGAAACTTTTAGTGAAAGTGATAATTGTTTCGTAAACTTTAATTCACAAAATCTAAAAATAATAAAAGATTAAAAACCCGCTCGAAAGAGCGGGTTAAATATTTATTAGCCTCCAATTGTATATTCAGCCCATTTTTGTTCGATGTAGTCATTAACTTCATCTGAAGGACTGTTATTGAAGTGGCCATTTTGCAAATGAGAAATTGGATCTTGAGCAACACCTCTTTCAGCTAAATCAGCTTTACTGATTGTCTCAAATCCTTTTTTATTTGAATGACCATAGCCCCATTCACTCAGCATGTACGCAGATGTTTCAGCGCTAATAGCAGAGTCAATAAGATCATATGCCAGATCTAAATTTGGTGCATCCTTATGAATTACTAATCCACAAGACCAAGTAAGGTTGCCCTCTTTTGGACTCATCATTGGATATCCTGAATTCCATGAAGATTCATTCCAGCATAAAGCTGCCCAAACTTCTTCATCCATAAGAGCCTGTTCCATTGTTGCTGTGTCAGTTGTAAACATTTTTACGTTATCTCTCCAACCAGCAGCTTTTTCATAAACCATATCAACATCAGCTTTAGAAATGTTTTCCATTTTCTTGACATCTAAGCCAAGAGCAATCGCATAAACATACCAAGAGTCAGCTGCAGAGTCCATGATAGCGAACTTGCCTTTCATTCTCTCATCCCAGAGAAGGCTAAGACTTTCCTCACCAGGTTTTACCCAATCAACTTTATCAGGATTGTATACTATTGAAGTATCACCCCAATCAACAGGAGCCATCCAATAATGTCCATCAAAATTAATTGAGCTCATATTGATTAGTTCTGGAAATAAATCATTCCAATTGCTTAGTCTGCTAGTATCAAGAGGTTGAATTACTCCAGCTCTATTCCATCTTGGTGGGTCAGAATGGCAAGGATGAGCAACATCGACAACATAACCAGATCTTAGTTTTTGAAGTCCTTCTTCTGCATCACCAAATATTGAATATTCAGGATCTCCGCCATGTTTCTCAATGTATCCAGCATAAAGACCCTCATCATCATATCCACCCCAAGTAAATAGTTGAGCTTGCTGTTTAGCAAATGCTGTTTTTGGTAATAAAGGTACTGTAGTTGATAAAACACCTGCAGCACCAAGACCTTTGAGCATTTGTCTTCTAGTTAGCTCACCATTTACAATTCGTTTTGATAAATCGTATTTAGGCATAATTTTTTCCTTCCAAATTATATTTTTATAACATCAAATAAATTGGGTTTTTTCAACACTTTTTTTAAAAATTATATAAATTTACTTTCATTTATCTCTTAAAATGCTTAGTTAAATTCAATTTATGAAACCGAAGTTTAAAAAAGTAGTTCTAGCCAATATTGATGATTTTAATAATTTTATAAAACAACACCAAAAAGTTAAATATCTTGATGTAATATTAGGAGATTTATCGGGTATAATCAGGGGCAAAAGAATTCCAATTGCTGATGCAGAAAAAATTTTTAAATCTGGAGTGCAGTTTTGTTATTCAACATTTTTACTCGATACATCTGGTTATTGTCCAGATGCTGAGGGTAGGGGGTTTACTGATGGCGATCCAGATGCCAATTATTTTCCGGTAAAAAATACTTTATCTATGACGCCTTGGCATAAAGATAATATTGCTCAAGTCTTAATTTCAATCCAAGATGACTCGCTTTATTCATCAATTGTGGATCCAAGAAATGTTTTAGCTAATGTATGGGATATTTTTTCAAAATTAAAATTATATCCAAGAGTAGCTTTTGAGTTAGAATTCTATTTGATAAAAACAAGAAAAAAACTTGATGAAGTTCCATCACCACCAATTTCTAAAAGAAATAAAAGACAAGCAGAGGGAACGCAAGTTTATGGAATGAGTGAACTTGATGATTTCTATGATTTTTTAGAAGACGTAAATAAATTTTGCAAAATTCAAAATATACCTGCTTCAACAGCTTCTTCTGAATTTGCTCCCGGTCAATTTGAAATAAATCTTAATAGCACTACTGATTTATTAAAAGCTGCAGATGACTCTATTTTATTAAGAAGACTTGTAAAAGAAACAGCTGTTAAACATGGTTATGAAGCAACTTTTCTGTCAAAACCCTATTTAAGTGAGGCTGGAAGCGGTATGCATGTTCATTTAAGTTTATACGATAAAAATGATGTTAATATTTTCTCTAAAAATAAATTAAAAAATAAATATCTACTTAATGCAATTGCTGGTTTGCAAAAGACAATGTACGAGTCTATGGCAATCTTTGCACCTAACATAAATTCTTATAGAAGATTTCTACCTGATCAATTTGTGCCAGTGAATTCAAGCTGGGGTCCTAATAATAGATCAGTTGCTTTTAGGATTCCAGTTAGCGATGAAGATGCTACAAGAATTGAGCATAGAGTAGCAGGAGCTGAAGCAAATGCTTATTTAGTACTCTCATCAATTTTAAGTGGAATTATGTTTGGCATTAAAAATAAATTAACACCAGATAAACCTAGGACAGATAATGCTTGTGATAATCCTGATAAAGATATGCCTTTAAATATTAATGATGCTCTTGCAAGGTTAGAAAAATCCAAAGTATTAAATAAATATTTAACAAAGGAGTATGTAAAAATTTTTGTTGACTTAAAAAGAAAAGAGCAAGAGTCTTTTAATTCAGAAATTTCAAATACAGAACTTAAATGGTATCTTAATCTTTAATTTTGCCATTCAGAGTTAATATCTCTTTATATAATTCTGGCCTTCTATCTCTAAATAACCCCCAATTTCTTCTAAATAAGTGATTATCCTCTGTATCAACATCTGCAAAAATGATTTCTTCCTTATCTTTTGACGCTTCAGCTAGCATCTTACCAGAGCGGTCACATATGAAAGATCTTCCATAAAAACCATTAACTTGACCTTTAACTGACTCAGAACCAATTCGATTAGAGGCTACAACAGGCATGATATTTGCTGCAGCGTGACCTCTCATTACTGTTTGCCATGCATCAGAACTGTCATATTCACTCATTAATTCATCTCCAATTGCAGTTGGGTAAAGAAGAATTTCTGCACCTTTTAACGCCATAATTCTTGCTGCTTCAGGAAACCATTGATCCCAACAAATACCTATACCAATTTTACCAAACTTAGTTTCCCAAACTTGAAAGCCAGTATCGCCTGGATTAAAATAATATTTCTCAAGATAACCTGGTCCATCAGGTATGTGTGACTTTCTATACTTTCCAAGTACACTCCCATCTGCATCTATAACTGCTAAAGAATTAAAATAAGAGTTATTTTCTTTTTCAAAAAAACTTATGGGCAAAACAACATTATTTTTTTTTGCAATATCACTCATTTTTTTTAGTAAAGTACTATCTTCAAAAGTTTGAGCTAATTTAAAAATTTCTTCATCATATTGAATGCAAAAATAGGGTGTTAGAAATAATTCTTGCAATAAAATAATATTTGCTCCCTTTTGGGCAGCTGTTTCAACTAATTTTATAGCTTTATTTAAATTGTTTTCAATTTCCCAATCACAACTCATTTGAGTAGCAGCTATTTTAACTTTCATTTTTAACTCGTTTTTTTTCTTCTAAATATTTATTCAAATCTATTATCTTTTTACTTGCATTGGTTTGAAATAATGCAGGAATTATAGAATGTAAAAAGGCCATTAATGAAGCTTTAAGCAATTCAAATGAAATTTTTTGAGCTACTGCCATATGTTGAAAATAATTTTCATTTGCATCACTACAATGTTTCTTAGAATCATCTATCAAATTCATTTGTTAATGCTTAATGGTTGTTGTTGTGTTATGCAATGAATATTTCCACCTCCAAGAGAAATATCAATTCCATTAAGAGCTAAGATTTTTCTTTTAGGGAAAACTGATTTAATTATATTATGAGCTTTTTTATCTGCTTTTTCATCATCAAATGAAGGCATGACTATTCCTCCATTCGCAATGTAAAAATTTATATATGAGCTTGGCTCATCATCATCAGGAATAAGTCTCTTGTAGGACATTTCAATTTCAATTACTTCTAGTCTTCTGCCGTCAGCATCTTTTTCTGTTTTTAATATTTCAAGATTTTCATTTAATTTATCATAAAATGGATCCTGTTTATCATTACAAGCTAAAGCTAAAACTTTATTCTCATCAGCAAAGCAGGCTATATTGTCTACATGTCCATCAGTACCTTCGTCAGTTCCGTGCTTTAACCAAATAATTTTTTTAATGTTTAAATATTTTTTTAGGTTTTCTTCTATTTCTATTTTTGAAAGATTTGGGTTTCTATTTTTATTTAATAAACATTGTTCAGTTGTAATTAGCGTTCCTGCACCATCTACATGTATAGAACCTCCCTCCAGAACCATTGAAGATTTAAAATATTTTGCCGAACTTTTCTCAATCATAAATTTTGCAATTTTATTATCTGAGTCGTGAGGACTAAATTTCCCCCAACCATTAAATTCCCAATCAATTCCTCCTAATTTTCTTTGATCATTTAATAAGAATGTAGCACCGGAGTCTCGTGCCCAACAATCATCATTTTTAATCTCACAGATCTCAATTGAATTATGGAGTATCGTTTTTGCAATTTTTATATCCATAGGATGAACAATCATTTTTACTTTTTCAAAATTAGATATCGCTTTTGCAACTTCAGCCCATTTATGTCTTCCCTTTTCAAAATCAAAATGTGACCAACTTTCAACTTCAAGATACGAATTTCTATTTGGATCTTCATGTGGCCATTGCATCCAACAACATTCATGTTGGTACCATTCAGGAGGCATGTAGTAATTTAAGGATTGCGGATATGTCATTTAATTTGTTGAGTCACAGCTTGTACATTTTCTAAAGGAGAAATCACCCTTTTTTCCTTTCTTTGATATTGTATCAGCACAACCCATCACTAAAAAAATAGCAAAAAAAATTAAAATAATTTTATTTTTCATTAATATTTATCCATAAATTTATAATACGCTAGTGCTAATCTAAGATAAAATAACCTCAATTTAGGAAAAGGAAATTTATTAGGAAGGCCTTTGTATAAGTTCGATATGTCTAATTCTTTACTGTTTGACATAATCAATTTAGCTAATTGATTTCCTGACCATGGTGCAGTATTAACTCCATTAGCTTGATATCCAAAGCTGTAATAAATTTCATCATCGTCTAATTTTCCAATTGAGGGAGTAAATTTAGCCGTGACCGCAACTAAACCCCTCCAATGAAAATCAATATTAATATTACTCCAATTTGGAAATACATTCTTCATTTGCTTTTCCATACTTTTTGATTTTTCTAGTGATGATTTTTCACTACCAATCAAATCTCCTCTTGCTCCAAATAAAAATCTATTGTCTTTTAATAATCTATAATAAAAAAGAAGATTTCTGATGTTTAATACAGGATTATTGGTAATAAAATTATGTGAGTCAATTTCATCTTTTGTGAGTGGTCTTGTAATAATTATATTAGATATTACAGGTAGTATCATATTGTTTAATTGAGGAAAAATATCATCTTTATAAAAACCATTTGTTGCCATAACAACTTTATTAGCTTTAATAGTGTGACCATTTGAGATGATTTTATATTTTCCATTATTTTTTTCAATTTTAGTAACTTTACTTTTTTGAAAAATCTTTACTCCTGATTTTTTTGCTTCATTCGCCATACCTAGTAAAAATTTAAGCGGATTAATTGCAAAACCTGGCTGATATGACATGGCTCCGAATTGCTCATTTCCGCCATGACCAATTTCATTAAACTCTTCTTTTGAATAAACTTGAGTTTCAATTCCAAATTCTTTTTTATAGGTTTCAGCTTCATCTTTAATACTTTCAAAGTAACTTGGATGAGGTGCAACTTCAAAATTTCTATCTCCTGTTAGATCACAATCAATATTATACTCTAAAATTATATTTTTAGTAAATTTGGAACCTTCAATTGTATTTTGAAAAAATTTTTTTGTTTCTTTTTTTCCAAATTTTTTGAACATTTTTTTTACAGACATTTTTGCAGGAGGTATGCAGCAGAAACCAGCATTTCTTCCAGAAGATCCCCATCCTATATGTCCTGCTTCAAGCAAAACTACTTCTTCATTATATTCTTTAGCCAAGGATAAAGCGCAAGACATGCCTGTATAGCCTCCGCCAATTACAACCACATTTGTGCTTAAATCTTTTTGAAAAGTTTCGTATTTGCCGTGTGTGGAAATTGTTGACTCCCAATAACTGTTTATGGGTTTTTCGAATTTATAAATATCATTATGGTACAGGTTTGCCATAAGATAGTATAAATTTCATTGAATGCTTATTCAATCAATATTATAATAATATTTATGAATAATACTGATCTAAAACATTTAATCCAAAAGCAAAAAAGTAATTTTTCTCTAGATCAAGAATTTTATATAAATCAGCATATTTTTGATCTTGATATTAAAAATATTTTTTCAAAACAATGGGTGTTTGTTGGTCATGTCTCTAGAATACCAAACTATGGGGATTATTTTCTTTTTAATATTGGTAAAGAGTCGATAATAATTATTAGAGATAAAGACAATTCGGTACATGCTCATTACAATGTATGTCGTCATCGAGGGTCTCATATTTGTTTAGAAAATGAGGGAAATACAAAAGCTTTAATTTGTCCTTATCATGCATGGACTTATAATTTAGATGGATCTTTAAGAGGTGCTAGGTTAATGGAAAAAGGTTTTGATAAAAACCAATGGCACTTGCATGAATGTAATGTAAAAATTTTTGAGGGTTTAATTTTTATTAATCTATCTGAAAAACCTAATAGCTTTGAGGAATTTATATCGCCAACAAAAAAATTTATAGAATTTCATGGTCTAGCTGATGCAAAGATTGCTCACAGACAGTACTATCCTACACATGGTAATTGGAAACTTACCCTTGATAACTTTCATGAGTGTTATCATTGCCATCCATCACACCCTGAATACTGTCAAGTGCATGACAAAGAATATATAATTGCCTATGGCGCAGGAAGTAACACAGGACCAGCTTCAGAAAAATTTGATAGAGTTTTATCCGAATGGAATGAAAAGGTAAAAAAAATGGGTCACTTAACTGGAGAGTATTCAGAAACTGAATTTAACGACTATTCAAGAAGTGCTGAGAGAACACCTTTAAAAGAAGGGATGTTTACTGAGACCAAATCAGGAAAACCAGTATCTAAATTAATGGGTAAATTTACAGATTATGATTGTGGATACACGTCAGTTGGTACATCACCATTTAATAGCCTCTTAATGTGTAATGATTTTGCAACATTATTTACATTTATACCAGTTTCACCTTTATATACTCAGGTAGAGTTAATGTGGTTAGTTCATAAAGATGCAGAAGAGGGCAAAGACTATAATCTTGATGAAATGAAATGGATGTGGGATGTAACAACGATAGCTGACAAAAGAATTATTGAAGATAATCAAAAAGGAGTTTTATCTGAAAAATATATTCCAGGACCTCTTTCAGAAATGGAAAAAGGATTAGAGAAATTTAAAAAATGGTACTTAAGACATCTTGAAAAAAGTCTGGCATAGTATTTAGTTGCGTAAGCAATTAAATTATGAACCCAAATTATAAAATTTTATTTGAACCAATAAAAATAGGCCCCGTAACATCTAAAAATAGATTTTATCAAGTTCCTCATTGCACAGGAATGGGTTGGCAGAGGCCGAATATGTTAGCTGCATTGAGAGGGATAAAAGCTGAAGGCGGTTGGGGTGTTGTAAATACTGAATATTGCTCAATTCATCCAAGTTCAGATGATCTTCCTCACTCCTATGCTTCTTTGTGGGATGCATCTGATGTTAAAGCTCATCAACTAATGACAGAAAAAGTGCATACTCACGGCGCTTTAGCAGGTGTTGAACTTTGGTATAGTGGTGCCAATGCTTCTAGTCAGTATACAAGAATTGCTCCTTTAGATTTAAATTCAAGACCAAATATAAAAGGGGTGCCTTTTCAATCAAGAAAAATGGATCAACAAGATTTCAGAGATTTAAGATCATGGTTTAGAAAAGCAGTTATAAGAGCAAAAGAAGCTGAATTTGATATTATTTATGCATATGCAAATCATTATTATCTTTTGCATAATTTTCAAAATACAGAAATTAATGACAGGGATGATTATTACGGTGGTGATGCAAAAGGTAGATCTAAGTTATTGAAAGAAATAATTGCAATCTTAAAAGAAGAAGCTCAAGATAAGATGGCAGTTGCAGTCAGATTTTCTCCTGATGAAAATATAAACAATATAAATGAAACCTATGATTTTTTTAATGAAATTGCAGAGCTCCCAGATTTATGGGATCTTACACCCTCAAATTGGGACATTGAATTAGGATCTTCAAGATTTGTTGAAGAAGGCGATAATATAAATTTTTTAGGTCAAATAAAAAAATTTACTTCAAAACCAGTAGTTGCTGTAGGTCGATTTACTTCTCCAGATAAGATGGCATCTATGATAAACAAAAATTTAATTGATATAATTGGTTGTGCAAGGCCATCAATTGCTGATCCTTTTTTACCAAAAAAAATTCAGGAAAATAGGCTAGATGACATACGAGAATGCATTGGTTGTAATATTTGTTATACGGGTGATCAACTTGGTGTTCCAATAAGATGTACACAAAATCCTACCATTGGTGAAGAATGGAAAAGAAAATGGCACCCAGAAATACTACCTCAAAAAAAATCAAATGACTCTTTTTTAATTATAGGTGCAGGACCGTCTGGATTAGAAGCGGCTCATGCTTTGGGCAAGAGAGGCCATCAAGTTATGCTATCAGAAGAAAAAGATGAAATAGGTGGAAGAGCATTATTAGAATCAAAACTACCTTCATTAAATGCATGGATAAGAGTAAGAGATTACCGTCAACAGCAATTTTTAAAGTTACAAAATGTAAAAGCTTATACTAATAGTAAACTTGAAACAGAAGATATTTTAAATTCAGAGGCAGATCGAATTATATTTGCGACAGGATCAAAATGGAGATCAGATGGTTTTGGAAGGTCAAATACTCAGCCCATAAAAAAATTAAAAAATAGCAAAAATACTTATACCCCTGATGACATAATGAATGGGAAACTTCCATCAGGAAATATTGCTATATTTGATGATGATTACTATTATTTAGGACCTGTAATTGCTGAGCTACTTCAAAAAAAAGGAAATCAAGTAATATATATTTCAACTTCTGCTGTTGTATGTGAGTTTGGAAATTTTACCTCTGAGCAATTTAATTATCAAAAATCTTTAATTGAAACTGGAGTCAAATTAGAATTATCTAAAAATATTATCTCATATGAGGGTAAGGAATTATCATTATCTTGCATATATACTGAAAAAATATCCAAAATTAATATTGATGCAATTGTTATGATTACTTCTAGGTTGCCAAATGATAGTTTGTTTTATGAATTAATTAAAAACACAAAAAGTAAAAAATTTAAATCTATTAATAAAATTGGAGATTGTTTAAATCCATCTACTATAGCTGCAGCTGTTTATGAAGGAAGAAAATTTGCTATGGAGTTTGATGATGATTTATCAGAGATTTATTTAAGTAAAAGAGATGCCAATTTAAACATTGAGTAATAAGAATTCTCTTTCCCAAGAGCTAACTACTTTTAAATATGCTTGATTTTCTACTCTTCTAATTGCTGCTATTGTTCTTATAAATTTTTGATTAAACACTTCATTAATCTGCTCATCATTTTCAAACAATAAAATTGCTTCCTCTACGTTTTTTGGCAATGAACTTTTATCTTTGCCAAAAACACTTTTTTTAGTTTCAGGTGATGGTTTGAGTTTATTTTTAATACCTAAATAACCTGCAGCTAAATTTGCGGCAAACACTAAATATGGGTTAGTATCTGCACCTGATATTCTGTTTTCAATTCTCATACTATGTTCTTCATTTGAAGGGATTCTAAAACCGCACGATCGGTTTCCTAAACCCCAGTTAGTATTTCTAGGCGCATCCCATGTAGCAAACAAACGTCTATATGAATTAATATTAGGTGCATGTATTGGCATAAGGTTTGGAGTATAAGTTTGAAGTCCTGCAATATAGTTTTTCATCAAATTTGAAATGGTACTTTTTTTACTAAAAAATACGTTCTTTTTATTTTTTTTTCGAATTAAAGATTGATGTAAATGTAATGAACTTCCTGGTTGATTTTCCATAGGTTTTGCCATGAAAGTTGCATACAGTTTATGTTTTATTGCAGCTTGTCTGAGTGTTCTTTTAAATAAAAATACTTGATCAGCTAATTCAAGAGGATCACCATGCTGAAAATTAATTTCCATTTGAGCTGAACCACTCTCATGATTTATTGTATCAATTTCTATATTTTGATTTTCACAGAAATTATAAACATCTTCAAATAAATTATCGAATTCATTTACTGCATCTATTCCAAATGCTTGTTTGCCAGTTTCTTCTCTTCCTGATTGTCCAATTGGCACCTCTAATGGGTAGTCAGAGTCAGGATTTGGTTTAACTAAGTAAAATTCTACTTCGGGTGAAACTATAGGTTGATAACCTTGTTCATCAAAAAGTTTTAAAATTTTTTTAAGAACTGATCGGCTTGAATTTATTACATGTGTACCATTGAGATTTACAGCATCACAAATCACTTGAGCTGTTGGATCCTCATACCAGGGTACACTTCGAATTGTATTGAAATCAGGTCTTAAAATTACATCAATATCTGTTGGATTATAGACATCCACTGGCAATTCTTCATCTTCAGTAGCATATCCTCCAGAAATAGTTTGAATAAAAACTGATTGAGGCAACCTATGACTATCATTTTCCAAACCCTGAATAAATTTCTTAGTTGGTAGGATTTTACCTCTTGCGATACCTCCTAAGTCAGGGACTAGGCATTCTACTTCAGTAATTGAGTTATCACTAAGCCATTTTTTAAAGTTTTCTTTCATAGGAAATATAAAATTAGAGTTATTCTTGTTTAGAGGAATAAATTAGATAAAGACATATATATTTTTTATGTTTAACAAAAATAGAACCTATGAACAACATGATAATGAAAAAATTAGTTTTTATAGGAGTTCTGTTGAAGATTTAAATTCTCAAGATCATTTAACTTCAGATATAGATGCAGATATCTGTATTGTTGGAGGTGGATTAACTGGAATTTCAAGTGCTATTAATCTGAGTAATAAAGGATACTCAGTTATATTATGTGAAGCAAGAAAAATAGGGTGGGGAGCCTCTGGAAGAAATGGTGGTCAGCTTGGTATTGGTATGAGGAAAGATCAATATACAATTGAGCAAAAATTAGGCCTGAGTCATGCCAAAGAACTTTGGAATTTAGGACTTGAGGCTGTTGATCAGACAATAAATTTAATAAATGAACATGAAATAAATTGCCATCTTACTAATGGTGTTATGTCAGCTGCATGTTTTGAAAAAGATATTGAGGAGTACAAATTTGAAATCGAACATATGTATAAACATTATAATTTTGATGGATATAAGTTTTATAATAAGTCACAGGTTAGAGAAGAAATTAATTCAAAAATGTATATTGCTGGCATGCTTAATTCTGGCAGTTACCATCTTAATCCTTTAAAATTAACAATTGGTTTAGCAAAAGTTGCGCAAGAAAATAAAGTTAAAATATTTGAAAATACACCTATAGAAAAAATTAAAGAAGAGGGTGATAGGGTTAAAGTAATATCAAAAAAAGGAACAATTAGGGCTAATAAGCTTGTAGTTGCTTGTAATGGTTATTTGGATACTATTTTAGGTTCTAAAAAAAATAAATTTATACCAATCAATAATTATATTGTTGCTACTGAGCCTTTAGGTGAAAAGAGAGCTAGGGAAATAATAAAAAATAATTACGCAGTTTGCGATACTAGATTTATTATTGATTATTATAGATTTTCTGAAGATTGGAGAATGGTTTTTGGAGGCGGAGAAACATTTACTTCTAATTTTGTAAAAAATGCAACATCCTTTGTTTCTAAAAGAATGATAAAAGTTTTTCCTCAATTAAAAAATATAAAAATTGATTATTCTTGGGGTGGTACCTTGGCAATTACGGTTAATAGACTTCCTCATTTTGGAACATTGATGAATAATAAAGTTTCATATGCATTTGGTTATTCTGGTCATGGATTAGCTTTAAGTGTACTTGCTGGCAAATTAATTGCAGAAAATATCTATGGTGATCATGAAAGATTTAAATTTTTTAGTGATATCAATCACATGTCTATTCCATTAGGAAGTATATTTAGAAGACCAATTTATTCGAGCGCAATTTTATATTATAAAATCAGAGATTATTTAAATAGCTAATTTAAGCATCGAAAATTTTACCTGGATTAAGAATATTTTTACGGTCGAAAACTTTTTTTAATTTTTTCATTATATCAATTTCATTTTTAGACTTAAATTTTAGTAAACTATTTTTTTTAATCTGACCTATGCCGTGTTCAGCACTAAAACTTCCATCAAATTTTTCAACTAATTCATTTACATATGAATAAATTTTGTTTCTCAATTTTAAATAGTTTTCATGGGAAATATCATTTGGTAAAATCATATTATAATGGATATTTCCATCACCAATGTGCCCAAAAGGATGTAGCTTAATTTTTGAATTCATTTTTTTAATATTTTTTTCTGCAATATTAAAAAAACTATACATCCTATTTAGTGGAATAGAGATATCATTTGTAACTATTTTACCCTCCATTTTATATGCTTCTATTAAATCATCTCTAAATTTCCATATTTTTGTTTCTTGATTGATAGAATTAGGAATAAGAATATCACTAATATTTTTATCTATTAGATTAAATTTTTTTTCAAAAATATCTTGAAATAAAGCTTTATCCTCATAAAGATTTAATCGATAGATAACATACCAAGGCATTTTATTTGCAAAAAAATGTTTTTTTAAGAAATTATTTTTTACACATACATCAATGGACAAATCTGGAATTAATTCAGCACTTTCCAGTTTGTCATAATATAGTTCTCTAATTTGATTAAATGATTTTATGCATGTTTGCAGATCTTTATAAGCAACAAAAAAAGTAAAATTATCTTGAGGTTTTGGAAATATTTTGAGCAATACCTTTGTTATCAAGCCCAGTGTTCCTTCAGAATTACATATAATAGATTTTAAATCGTAACCTGTGTTATTTTTTTTCATTTTTGATAAAGATGTTATGATTGAGCCATTACCAGTCACTATTTCGAGTCCAATAATGTTTTCTTTTATGCTGCCATACTTAAGAGCATTAATACCACCAGCGTTTGTAGCAATATTGCCACCAATCATACATGAGCCTGAAGAAGATAAATCAATTGGGAAATAATAATTTTGTTTATCAAGATATTCTTTAATATTAGCTAATATTGAACCTGACTCGACGAGTATGGTTAAGTTACTTTTATCAATTTCTAGTATTTTATTGAGTTTTGCAAAGTTAATAATAATTTCTTTGTTATTATAGGTTGGCACTGATGCACCAGTTAAACTTGTATTTCCACCCTGGGGAACAATTTTAATATTTTTTTTATAACAATACTTAACAATTTTTTTTATAATACTCACACTTTCTGGAAATAGTACACATAAACTCTTGTTATTATAGAAACCTCTCCAATCATTATTATATTTTGTTAAATCTTCAGCATTCGTAATGATATTTTTTTTTCCGACTATTTTACTTAAATCAATAAATAATTGTTCAGTCTTCATAAGCTGCTCTTTTAAGTCTGTCGTTCATAGTTTTGCCCAAGCCATGATTAGGAATTGGAGCAACTGCAATTCTATTGCATTTACTTTTATCTAGTATGTTAAGAAAATTATAAAAATTATAACTTGCCTCACTTAAATCAGCTCTTATGCTCAAATTTAGATCCTGGATTTTTGACTTTAAATTATTTTTTCCAAAATTAAGCAAAGCTTCATTATCAAAAACATTTTCAGCATTAATTCTAATAGCTTTATTAGGTGAATAATGTTTTAATTGATTACCTGGTGATAAATTAGACTTTATTGTTTCCATTTTATATTCACTAAATTTTTTTTTGATTTCTTCAATTGTTAGACTACCTAACCTTAGTATTTTACATCCTTCTTCCGTAGTCTGAAGCACAGTGGACTCCAAACCAAGTACTGAAGAGCCGCCATCAATATAAAAGATATTTTTAAGTTCATTATCAAGATCATTTATTGAAGTAATAGATGTTTTAGTTGCAATGTTGGCACTTGGTGCAGCTAATGGAAAACCTAACTCTTTAATTAGATCCAACGCTATTTTATTATTAGGTATTCTACAGCCAACAAGACTTTTATTATTAGACACTAAAGTATTTATTTTGGACTCTTCTTTTTTTTTTAAAATAAGTGTTAGAGGTCCTGGCCAAAAAGCTTGAGCTAATTCAATATCTTTTTTATTTAATATAAAATTTTTTTTAATCTCTCTTATGTTTGAAAAATGACATATTAAAGGATTATTAAATGGTCTTTTTTTTACCTTATAAATTAATTTAACAGCATCTTCGTTTTCTGAGTTAGAGCCAATGCCATACACAGTTTCTGTGGGAAAAATAACAACTTCTCCTCTTAAAAGTCTTTTTTTTGCCTCAACTATAGTTTTTTCATGCATATTTTTTTTAAATTTTGTTTCATATAGTATTAAAATTGTTATTATCTTAGTAAAATTTTATCATGGGCAAAGTTATAGCATTTTCCAATCAAAAAGGTGGCTCAGGTAAATCAACGCTTTCTGCTAATATTGCCGTATTATGGAGTAATAGTGGATATAAAGTAGCTATAGTAGATGCTGATCCTCAAAAAAGTCTCACATACTGGTTTTCAGAAAGAAAAAAATACTATGGTGAATACGATGTTGGTATAGATTTTTATGACTTTGAAATTAGAAATCTTCCAGATGAAATTAAAAAAATAAAAAGAAAGTATGATTATATTATAATTGATAGTCCGCCTGCAATTACATTTGAAACAATTCAAATTGTAAAGTCATCAAATGGTGTATTTGTACCTGTGCAGCCAAGTCCTTTAGATTTGATGGCAACTTTACCTTTTTTACAAATTGCAAGAGAAGAGAGAAAAAAACCATTAATAATTTTAAATAGAGTTATGCCAAGAGCTAAACTTACAGATGCTATGATATTAAGGTTAAGATATTCTGGAGCAAAAATTGCAAGATCCAGAATTTCTAGTAAAGTAATATTTGCAGAAACTTTTGCAGTCGGCAGAGGGGTAATTGATATTAATATTACATCTGATGCATCCAAAGAAATTATCAATGTTGGAAACGAGATTATAAGAAATCTCTAGTTAAATGAAAAAAATAACAACTGTAATTTTAGCTGCAGGTAAAAGCACACGATTTATATCAAGCAAATCAAAACTTACTCACGATTTAGCAGGCCTGCCAATAGTATCCCATGTATACAATACTGCCAAGAAAATTTCTGGACACAATATCATAGTGGTATGTAATAAAGATAATCATGATGAATTGAGATCTTTGTTGAAAAATTGTACTTTTGTTATTCAAAAAAATCAAAAGGGTACTGCAGATGCTATTGAGACAGCTAAATCCTCTATAAAAACTGAAAACTTTATTATTTTATTTGGAGACGTTCCCTTGATTACAGATGTGTCTCTAAAAAAATTAATTAAAAGTTTTAAGAATAAATTTGGAAGTATGATTTTATTCAAATCCTTAAATCCATCTGGATATGGAAGAGTAATTTTAGAAAAAAATAAGGTTGTTAAAGTTGTTGAAGAAATTCACACTTCAAATTCAGAGAAATTAATTGAACTCTGCAATTCAGGGATAATGCTGGTTAAAAAATCTAATTTTTTTAAGCTTATCAAACTAATTAAATTTAGCAATATTAAAAAAGAAAGATATTTAACAGATATTTTTGATATATATTTTAAGAAAAAAATTCCTTTTACATTTATTCATGCCCCAGAAGAGGAAATGCATGGCATAAATACTTTATTTGATTTTAATAAAGTTGATAAACTTTTGCAAAAAAGATTAGTTACAAAATTCTTAAATAATGGAGTTTTAATTAAGAAACCTGAAACTTGTTATTTTTATTGTGATACTAAAATCCAAAGTAAAGTTATCATTGAGTCAAATGTGACAATTCGAAATAAAGTTTCTATAAAATCAGGAACTATCATAAAAAACTTTTCAGATTTAGATGGAGTTTTAGTAAAAGAAAACTGTTCAATAGGCCCGCATGCAAGATTAAGACCAAAGTCAACTATTGAGAAAAATTGCAAAATAGGTAATTACGTTGAAATTAAAAATTCTACTATTGGAAATTTTACATCCATAAGTCATTTATCATATGTTGGTGATAGTAAAATTGGAAACAAAGTTAATATTGGCGCTGGTTGCATAACATGCAATTACGATGGAGTAAAAAAAAACAAAACTGTAATAGGCAATATGTCATTTATTGGCTCTAACACTTCTTTAATAGCTCCATTAAAAATTGGAAATAATGTAAAAATTGCTGCAGGGAGCGTAATAAATAAGGATATTCCAAGCAATAAACTTGCAGTAAGACGTTCCAAGCTTAAAATTTACTAATTTTACTTAAACTTTAATATATAAAACTTGTTTACAGATTCTATAGAGTTTAATAGCCTAAATTAATATGAAAACTTCATGGTCACCAAATTCCTGGCGTTCAAAGCCAGCAAAACACATGCCAATTTATAAAGATGAAAATTCTTTAAAGGAATGTTTAGATAAGATAAAAAAATTTCCTCCCTTGGTATTTGCTGGAGAAGCAAGATCTTTAAAATCTAAACTTGCTAAAGTTTCAACAGGTGAGGCATTTTTATTACAAGGTGGTGATTGTGCCGAAAGCTTTATAGATTTTCATCCTGATAATATTAAAAACAGTTTTAAAGTAATTTTGCAAATGGCAGTGGTTTTAACATTTGGAGCGTCTTGCCCTGTTGTTAAAGTTGGAAGAATAGCTGGGCAATTTGCTAAACCTAGATCATCTGATAAAGAAACAATTAATGGAGTAGAATTAGAGTCATATAAAGGAGACATAATTAATGGAATAGAATTTACAGAGTCAGACAGAACTCCAGATCCTTCAAGACTAATCCAGGCATATAATCAGTCAGCTTCAACTTTGAATTTGCTTAGGGCTTTTTCACAAGGAGGATATGCTAATTTAAATAAAATACATCAATGGAATCTTAGTTTTGTTGAAGAAGAGAACGCTAATAAATTTGCAGAGATTGCAGATAGAATAGATGAATGTCTTGCTTTCATGAAAGCATGCGGCATTAATGATAGCAATGTAAGCCAAATTTATGAAACAGAATTTTTTACAAGTCATGAAGCTCTATTGCTAGATTATGAAGAAGCTTTAACCAGAATTGATAGTACTTCTGGTAAATGGTATGATGTTTCTGCTCACATGCTCTGGGTAGGTGATAGAACTCGTCAATTGGATGGAGCACATGTTGAGTTTGTAAAAGGAATTGAAAATCCAATTGGAATAAAGGTTGGACCTACTTCAGATCCTGAAGAATTAGTTAAAATAATCGATATTATAAATCCTGAAAATGAAGCAGGAAAAGTAACTTTAATTTGTCGAATGGGAGCTGACAAAATAGACAGTCACTTACCTTCAATAATTAAAAAGGTTAAAAATGAAGGAAAAATTGTTGTTTGGGCTTGTGATCCAATGCATGGAAATACTGTAAAGTCCAAAACTGGCTATAAAACTAGACCAGTAAACAACATTTTCGCTGAAATCCAAAAGTTTTTCGCAATTCATAAAGCTTCAGGCACTTATCCTGGAGGTATTCATCTTGAAATGACTGGTTCGGATGTAACGGAGTGCATGGGAGGCTTGCAGCAAATTACTGATGAGGATTTAAAAAATAGATATCATACTTTTTGTGATCCAAGATTAAATGCATCTCAATCATTAGAAATTGCTTTTTTAATTTCTGAATATTTAAAAGATGAAAAATTTTTAACCCTTAAGTCTTCTCAAATTTAATTTTAAATATAAATTAATATTATGAATTCAGACAAAAAAATTACATATATTTCTAATTGGATTAAAGAATATGCTATGTCCCTCCCTTTTACTCCTCCAAGCCTAATTATAGGAGTTTCAGGTGGTATTGACTCAGCTGTTACAAGCACTCTTTGTGCAAAAACAGGTATTAAAACATTTGCAGTTTCTATGCCGATAAAACAAAACCAATCCCAACATGAGTTAAGTTTAAGGCACCAAAAATGGCTTCAACATAAATTTACTAATGTTGAAACTATGACTATTGAACTTGATGAAGTTTTTAGATCTTTTGAGCTTACTATGACTAATTTTAACAATAAACTAGCGTTTGCTAATTCTAGATCAAGATTGAGAATGGTTACACTTTATCAAATCGCACAAGCTAATAATGGAATTGTTGTTGGAACTGGCAATAAAGTTGAAGATTTTGGAGTAGGATTTTACACAAAATATGGTGATGGGGGTGTAGATATTTCTCCTATTGCTGACTGTACAAAAACTGATGTTTGGAATATTGGAAAATCTTTAGGAGTAATAGACGAAATCATAGAAGCTGCGCCGACTGATGGTTTATGGGATGATAGTCGTAATGATGAGTCTCAATTAGGTCTTACTTATCAGCAAATTGAAGAGGCAATGAACAATTCAAATAGTAAATATTATTATAAATATAAAAAAGTAAGAGAGCCTAATTTACATAAGATGAAACCGATACCTGTATGTATTATTCCAAAAGATTAAAATGAAATGTAGATTTGCACCTAGTCCTACTGGTTTATTACATGTTGGCAATGTAAGATCTGCATTATTAAACTGGGCATACGCTAAAAAAAATAATGGAGAGTTTATATTAAGAATTGATGATACTGATGAATCAAGATCTTCAAAAGAATTTGAAAACAAAATAAAAGAAAATCTTACTTGGTTAGGTGTACAATGGGATAAGACATTTAACCAATCTTATAGAATTGACAAATACAATTTAAAAATAGAACAATTAAAAAAGGACAAACGTTTGTATCCTTGTTTTGAAACAGCTGAAGAGTTATCATTAAAAAAGAAATCTCTTCTTTCAGCTGGAAAGCCCCCAATTTATGATAGATCCTCGTTATTATTAACAGCAGAAGATATTGATGAAAAAATTAAGTCTGGTCAAAAACCTCATTGGCGATTTAAACTCAATGACCCAATTATTGAATGGCACGATTTAATTAAGGGAAAGGTAAAATTTGATCCAAAAAATTTAAGTGATCCAATATTAATAAGAGAAGATGGCTCACTTCTATATCATTTACCTTCGGTAATTGATGATATTGAAGAGGAAATTTCTCATATTATAAGAGGGGAAGATCATATTTCAAATACTGCTTTTCATATTCAATTATTTGAAGCGCTAGGAGACTCCATACCTGAATTTGCACATCATCCTTTTTTAACTGATCAAGCTGGAAAAGGTTTTGGTAAAAGACTTGGAAGTCTCTCAATTGAAAATTTAAAAACTACAGGCTATGAAGATGTTACAATCATTAATTATTTAATCAATATAGGGTCAAGTGAGGATATTAAGCCAGAAACTATTAAAGATAAAATCATAGATAATTTTAATATTGAAAATATTTCAACTTCATCTGCAAAATTTTCTGAGCCTGTCCTAAAGTCATTAAATGCTGATATTCTAAAGAATTATAAATTTGAACAAATAAGTAAGAGAATTAATTTTTTAAATTCTGATTTAGACTTAGAAAAATTATGGATTTTTTCTCATAATAATATTTTCTTTTTAAAAGATATTATTGATTGGTCTAAAATTATTTTGGAGATATTTGATATTAATGATTATAATATTTCAGAAGATTTTATTCAAACTGCAGTCGAAAGTATTCCAGAAGAGCCTTTTAATTATGAGTCATGGGATGCTTGGACAAAATCGATAAGTGAAAAATCTGGCTTGAAAGGAAAAAATTTATTTATGCCATTACGATTAATTTTAACAGGAAAAGACAAAGGTCCTGAACTTAAGAATTTTCTTCCCTTGCTAGACAGGCAGACATTGCTTAGAAAATTTGGAAAAACCTAGAAAAATTAATTTTATTCTCTAATAGCTATTTTTAATTATGGAAGAAGACAATAAGATATATCTATTTGATACTACCTTAAGAGATGGTCAGCAAACTACAGGTGTAAATTTTTCTGTGAGCGATAAAATGACATTGGCGAAAAATCTTGATGAGTTAGGTGTTGATTATATTGAGGGAGGTTGGCCAGGAGCAAATCCAACTGATAACGATTTTTTTTCACGAGATTTAAATTTTTCTAAATCAAAATTTACTGCCTTTGGAATGACAAGAAGACCCGGAAGAAGTGCGGAAAATGATCCTGGTTTAAATTCACTTATAAATAGTAATGCTCATACAATTTGTCTTGTTGGAAAATCTTCATCTTTTCAAGTTAAAAATGCGCTAGGTATTACAGAAGATGAAAATCTATCAATGTTAAGTGATAGTTTTAATTATTTAAATTACAAAAATAGAGAAGCTATTTATGACGCTGAGCATTTTTTTGATGGTTTTAAACATAACAAGGAATTCTCATTGAAATGTTTAAAAATAGCACTTAAATCTAATGTAAGATGGATTGTATTATGTGATACTAATGGAGGAACTCTTCCAAATGAAATATCAGACATAATTAAAGAAGTCATCAAGACTATACCTTCAAACAAATTAGGAATTCATGCCCATAATGACACTGAGAATGGCGTAGCTAATGCTCTTGTAGCAATCAATACAGGTGTTCGACATGTACAAGGCACAATTAACGGGCTTGGAGAAAGATGTGGCAACACAAATCTTGTATCATTGATACCCTCCTTGGTTTTAAAAACGAATTTTCATACTAATATTAAAAAACAAAACTTAAAATTACTCACAAAAATTTCACATACTTTGCATGATATTTTAAATCAACCAAAATCTAAAAATGCTCCATATGTTGGTGAGAATGCATTTTCACACAAGGGTGGTTTACATGCTTCAGCAGTTGCTAAAGATCCATCAACTTATGAACACATTGACCCTGAATTGGTTGGTAATTCAAGAAATGTAATTATTTCTGATCAAGCAGGAAAATCAAACTTATTAAGTCAATTAAAAAAATTATCTATAGAGATTGATGATGAGCAAATTAATCAAATATTAGAATTAATTAAACAAAAAGAAGCTGAAGGATTCTCTTATGATATAGCTCTAGCAAGTTTTGAGTTACTCGTTAGAAAGCACGTTGGTCAACTAAAAGAATATTTTATTTTAAATAAATTTAGAGTAACCGATGAGAGAAGATGGAATGCAAAAGGAAAACTAGTTACTGACTCAGAAGCAACAGTTCAATTAGAGGTTAAAAATCAAGAAAAAATGACTGTTGGAGTCGGGAATGGGCCAGTAAATGCTATAGATAGTGCATTAAGGCAGGCTTTGATAGATTTTTATCCAAGTCTTAGTGATTTAAAGCTTACAGACTATAAAGTTATGATTTTATCATCTGATAAGGGTACGGGTGCAATAACAAGAGTGCATATCGAGTCCACAGATTCTAATAAGCAACATTGGACTACTGTTGGAGTATCTGCAAATATTATCGACGCTTCTTATAACGCAATCTATGACAGTATTAATTATAAGCTTTTTAACGATTTAAATAAGTAAATTGAAAAGAATCAACCCTACCATAATATTAGTTAGGCCACAGCTACCAGAAAATATTGGGATGACTGCGAGAGCTATGGATAACTTTGGTTTATCTAGTTTATTTCTTGTAAATCCAAGAGATGGTTGGCCTAATAAAAAGGCTGAAAACTCAGCCAAACATGCAATAAATATTCTAAAAAATGTAAAAATATTTGAAAATCTAGAGGATGCTACTTCAAAATTCAATTTAGTAGTAGCTACTACTAATAGACAACGTTTTTTAACAAAAAAAACTTTTAATAATTTCAATGATTTAAGTAAAAAATTTAATTGTTTTAAAAATATTGCAATATTATTTGGCCCTGAAAGTTCTGGTTTATCTAATCATGAATTAAGATTTGCAAATGACATTTATACAATTAAAACTTCAAAACTTAATAAATCACTTAATTTATCACATGCAGTATCCTTGATTGCTTACGAAATATTTTCTAATAACTTTAAAGCATCTAAAATAAAAAAAAATTATGAAACAAAAGATCAAAAGGTAAATAAAAACGAACTCTCTAGTTTTATAAATTGTTTAATTGCTGATCTTGAAAATAGAGGTTTTTTTAATCCCTCAGAAAAAAAAGATAGTATGATTGATAACATCTACTCAATTTATAATAAAATGGATTTAACCAAAAAAGAACTTAATATGTTATGGGGAATGCATAAAAAGCTCAAAAATCAGCCAAAAATTTAAAATTATGGATTTGACATCAATAAATTAATCTCTATATACGCCAATAATTAATGACTAAAAGAATATCTGCAAAATATAAAATTGATAGAAGACTTGGATGCAATCTATGGGGCAGACCTAAAAGCCCATTCAATAAAAGAAACACTAAACCTGGACAGCACGGAGCAATGGGTCTTCGAAAAAAACTATCAGATTACGGAAATCAGCTTTTTGCTAAGCAAAAATTAAAATTTTATTATGGCGATTTAACTGAAAAGCAATTCAGAAGAATTTATACAAAAGCATCAAATACTAAAGGTGATACAAGTCAAATCTTAATTGAACTTTTAGAAAGAAGGTTAGATGCAATTGTTTATAGAATGAAATTTGTACCAACAATTTTTGCAGCAAGACAGTTGGTAAATCATGGTCATGTTAAAGTAAATGGTAAAAGAGTTAATATACCCTCTTATTCTGTTAAAGATGGTGATGAAATATCTCTTAAAGACGGAAGTAAAGAAATTAATATTGTTCAAGAATCAATTGTTTCTCAAGAAAGAGAGATTCCTGAGTACATAGAAGTTGATGTAAAAGAATTTAAAGGAAAGTTTTTAAGAGCTCCCTTAATTCATGATGTTCCGTATCCTGTAACAATGGAACCTAATCTGGTTATCGAGTATTATTCAAGATAACTTTGAATTTTTAACAACATCATAAATAAAAATAGTAACTCCTACCCAAATTATTATAAAAGCAATAATTTTTTCATTTACTAAGTATTCGCCTAAAATAAAAACTGAGGTAATGAAATGAAAACTGGGGGCTATATAAAATAATACCCCAGCTAAACTTAATGTTGTATATCTAAGCCCAAGATTAAAAAAAAATAAAGGTATTATTGTTACGATACCTGTTAAAAACAACATAACTGAAATATAGCTAAAATTAAAACTAAAAAATCCAATATTTAAATAGTTTAAATACATTAAATAAGGTAGTGCTATTAATGTTATCAGTCCTGACTCATAAAGAAGTCCAGTAGCTGGAGAAACTTCAATTTGTTTTCTTAACAATCCATATATCCCCCAAGTTGTACCAATTAACAACGCTAAATATGGAAAGCTATTTAAACTTGCAAAAAGAATAAAACATGCAAGAAACATTAATAAGACTGAAATTATTTTTCTTTTGTTTAAGTTTTCATTTAAAATAAAATAGCCAAGAGAAATACTGATCATTGGGGTAAGAAAATAACCTAAAGAAGCATCCTGTACTTTATTAATGCTTACAGAGTATATGAAACCTAACCAATTAGTTGCAATCAATAAAGAGGTGATTGTTAATATGATTATTTTTTTTGATGATTTAAATAATTTAAAAAAATCTTTAATTTCACTAAAAATAACAAGTGAGAAGAAAAGCACAAAAAAAGACCAAAGACCTCTGTGCATTGCAACTTCTAGAGATGGAATATAGTTTATTTCATTAAAAAAAAGAGGTTGGGGCATACCCCACCATACAGCTGCAATGCAGGCAAAAATAATGCCTTTAATAAAATTAGTTTTCAAATTAAGAGGGTTTTACGTCTATTCCTCTGCTATTGAATAATTCAATAAGCTCTCCAGTTTCATACATTTCTTTAACAATGTCACACCCTCCTATAAATTCTTCTTTGACATACAGTTGAGGTATAGTTGGCCAATTTGAGAATTTTTTAATTCCTTCTCTCATTTCATTGCTATCTAATACATTAACGCTACTAAATTTTACTCCAATATCTGATAATACTTGTACAGTGGCTGCAGAGAAACCACACATTGGAAAAACTGGTGTTCCTTTCATAAATAAAACTACATCGTTTGATTTAATTTCATTTTTAATATTTTCTGTGACATCAATAATGTTATTTTCTTCCATATTTACTCCGTTCTTGTTTTTAGCATTAATGCATGAAGTTCATTTCCCATTTTTCCATTTAATGAGTCATATACCATCTTATGTTGTTCAATTTTTGATTTACCAGCAAAAGATTTTGAAATTACAGTAGCACTATAGTGGTCACCATCACCTCTCAAATCTTCAATGATAACTATAGAGTCAGGAATGCTTGCTTTAATATGGTTTTCCAGGTCTTTTTTTGATAGTGGCATAATATTTAAATAGTTTAATAATTATAAAAAATAAAGATCATTTAATTTTATTTTTGAAAATCCAATCTATTTTGCTGTTTTTTTTATCATTTTTTAAAATATTTATCAGTTCTTCTTTTGATAGGTATTTTAATAAATTTGTGTCTTTTTTTAAAACATCATGAAATTTTTTATTATTATGCCAAGCTTTCATTGCATTTTTTTGGACAATTGAGTATGCCTCTTGTCTCGAAAGACCTTTTTTAGTTAATTTTAAAAGAAGTTTCTGACTATTGTAAAGTCCGCCCAATAAATTTAAATTTTTTTCCATATTTTTTGGATAAACAGTCATTGTTTTAACGATTTCATTTAATCTGTTTAATGAAAAGTCCAATGCAATACTTATATCTGGCGCCATAATTCTCTCAACACTTGAATGACTAATATCTCGCTCATGCCATAAAACAATATTCTCCATAGAAGGAATTACTGCACTTCGTATATATCTAGCTAAACCGGTTAAGTTTTCACTTAAGACAGGGTTTCTTTTGTGCGGCATTGCAGATGATCCTTTTTGTTTAGAATTAAATTTTTCTTCAACTTCAAGTAATTCAGTTCTTTGCAAGTGCCTTATTTCAACAGCAAAACGCTCTATTGAAGATGCTATTATGCCAAGTACTGAAAAAAAGAATGCATGTCTATCTCTTGGAATGATTTGAGTTGAAATATCTTCTGATTTTAATTTTAATTTATTTGCTACATATTTTTCAACTCTAGGATCAATGCTGTCATATGTTCCGACCGGTCCAGAAATTGAGCAAATACCAATCTCTTCTATAGCCAGTTCTAGTCTTTTTAAATTTCTCTTAAATTCATTATAAAAAGATCCTAATTTTAACCCAAAAGTTATTGGCTCAGCATGAATTCCATGACTTCTACCAATCATCGCGGTATTTTTATATTTTAGTGACTTAGCTTTTAAATTTTTTAATAAAATTTTAAGTTCTTTTATAATTATTTCGCCAGTTTGCTTCAATTGGATAGAGAAACCAGTATCTATAATATCACTTGAAGTTACACCATGATGAAAGTACTTTGATTGTTTACCTATATATTTACTTACATTATCTATGTATGCATTTACATCGTGTCTTGTTTGTTTCTCTAATTTATTTATTTCATCAACATTAAATTTAGCTTTTCTTTTTATCTCTTTTGAGGCAATTTTTGGTATAACGCCGATGTCAGCTAATTTTTCAGCAATTAAAATTTCAATATCTGTCCAAATCTTAAATTTGTTTTCAAGTGTCCAAATTTTTTCAATTTTGGGTCTATTGTATCTTGGTATCATAATTATTTTTATAAATCATTTATTGGAAAATCTGTATTATTTTCTGACAGGGTAAAAATTTCATTACCTTCTTCAGTAATGCCAATAGTATGCTCAAATTGAGCAGATAAAGATCTATCTTTAGTTACTGCTGTCCATCCATCATTAAGTATTTTTATTCTCCAATCACCTAAATTGATCATAGGTTCAATAGTAAAAAACATTCCAGGTTTCAGTTCTGGACCTTCACCAACTTTACCATAATGAAGTACACTTGGAGGGGTATGAAATTCTTTTCCAATGCCATGCCCACAGAAATCTCTAACAACAGAATAATTCTTGATTTCAGCATATTCTTGAATTTTACTACCTATATCTCCAAATGTTTTTCCAGGAATGGCCTCTTTTATTCCAAGAAGAAGACATTCATATGTTGTCTTAAGCAAATTATAATTTTTTTTATTTGTTTTACCGGCAACAAACATTCTGGAACTATCTCCAAACCATCCATCCAAAATAACAGTAACATCAACATTTATGATATCACCATTATTTAGTAATTTATTTTCGTTTGGTATACCGTGACATACAACATGATTAACTGATGTGCATACAGATTTTGGGAAACCTTTATAATTAAGAGGAGCTGGGATGGCATTATTTTTAATTATTAAATTGTGACAAAAATCATTAATTTCTAAAGTAGAAATGCCTGGTTGAATTAATTCATATAATTGATCCAATACATAGGCAGCCAATCTTCCTGCTTGATGCATCTTTTGGAAGTCATTTTTGTGATAAATTGGAATATTATTTGATTGCATTTATTAATTCTATTTAATGTTTTTATTTGATAAATAACAGAATAATTATAAAAAATTTGCTCTATGACTATTTTGACAGCTGGAATTTTGATTATTGGAGATGAAGTATTATCTGGTAGAACTCAAGACACAAATTCAAATTTTATTGCAAAAAATTTAACATCATCAGGAATAAAACTTGAGGAAATAAAAATAATTCAAGATCATAAAAACCATATCATTAACTCTGTAAAATTATTTAGTGAGAATTACAATTATGTTTTTACCACTGGAGGCATTGGCCCCACTCATGATGATATTACTTCAGAATGTGTAGCTGAGGCATTTAATAAAAAATACGAGATGAATAAAGAAGCGTTTAATATTTTAGAAAAATACTATTCTGAAGGTGAATTTAATGAAAGTCGACAAAGAATGGCTAAAATGCCATCAGATGTTCAATTAATCTATAATCCAATGACTGCTGCGCCAGGATTTATTTTAAATAATGTATATGTTCTTCCTGGCGTTCCTAAAATAATGGAAGTGATGTTTATTAATATTCTAAAAAATATAAAAAAAGGGAAGCCAAAGAAAGTTGTAACTATAAATACTAATTTATATGAAAGTAAATTAGCTCCTTTTCTAAACGAGATACAGAAAAAATATAATGAATGTTCAATTGGCAGTTATCCATATTTTAACTTTTTATCAAAAACTGGCGGTGTTAATATATCAATATCGTCATGGACAATGAACTCACTAGATGATGTAGAAAAAGAAATAAGTGAGATGATAAAATTAAATGGTGGAAATTACTCCATTGTCTGATAATACAATTTTTAGATTGGCCTCGTGGTGGAATGGTAGACACAAAGGACTTAAAATCCTTGCCCTTTTGGGAGTGCCGGTTCAAGTCCGGCCGAGGCTACCAAACTTTTAAAATATTATGTTTAGCTTTGTAACTTTAGGAACAAATAATCTCGAAAAAGGTAAGAATTTTTACAACGCACTCCTTAGTTTAATAGGAATAGTACTAGTAGAAGAAGATGATCGCTATGTTGGTTATGGGAAGAAAGATAGTCAGATAATTGAGTTCTATTTAATGAAGCCTCACAATAAGCAAGAAGCTACTTTTGGTAATGGTACTATGATTACTTTTACAGCTAACTCAAAAGAAAATGTTATTAACATTTATAACTTAGCTCTAAAATTAGGTGGAAAAGATGAAGGCAAACCTGGACCAAGGCATGAAGAAGATTTTTATGCATATTTTAGAGATCTAGATGGAAATAAGATATGTATTTACTGTCCTGATTAATATTCAAATTGTTCATTTAAAATTTTATCTTCAATAGAATGATTTTTATCAAATAAAATTTTACATTTTTTATCATTTGAGGATTGTATAGTTACTTCTTTGATATTTCTAAATTCTATATTATCAGCAGTAACGCTGACTTGTCTTTCTTTAAAATTCAATACATTTATCTGAATTATATTGCTATCAGAAAGAAGAGCACCTCTCCATCTTCTGGGTCGAAAAGCACTAATAGGTGTTAAAGCTAACAATTTTGAGTCTAAAGGCAATATACTTCCATGTGCTGATAAATTGTAAGCAGTACTTCCAGCAGATGTAGAGACTAATACCCCATCACAAATTAACTCATTCATTCTTGCAATATCATTAATCTTAATCTCGAATTTAGAAGCCTGATGACTTTGTCTCATTAATGAAACCTCATTATAAGCAATTGATTCGTAACTATTATTTTTATCATCTTTTGCTATCATTTTGAGCGGCTTTAATTCTGTAGATTTAGAGTTATTGATTGTATCCTCTAAATTGTTTTTATTTGCAGAATTCATCAGAAAACCAACAGATCCATAATTAATTCCAAAAAAAGGTTTATTAAGACTATTGAAGTCATGAAGAGATTTTAATAATATTCCATCTCCTCCAATTGGTATAATCACATCAGCTGACTCTGGCTCACTTTGAGAATAGGAGCTTACAAAATCTTCTTTTGCTTTTTGCGCTTCTTTAGAATTAGATGAAGTAAAATGAAATTTCACTATCCACCTGTCTCATTCATGTGTCGGCTAATATAAGGTTTAACTTCTGAATCAATTATAAAATCATGCCTTTTAGGTTTGATACTCAAGGCGAATCTTATTTTATCTTTTATATAATCATCACTTCTATCAGTTCTTAATATGTTTCTAAAATCTACATAATCATTTTGACCAAGACACATATACATTTTTCCAGTACTTGATACTCTAACTCTATTACATGTTGCACAAAAATTATTAGATAAAGGAGTAATAAAGCCAATTTTTATATCTAGTTTTTCGCTAACATAATAATTTGATGGCCCACCAGTTTTATAATCTGATTGAATAAAATTAAAGGTATTATTTAATTCCTTAAAAATTTTATCTAAACTAACAAATTGCATATGTCTTGGTAAGTCAGTATCACTCATTGGCATTACCTCAATAAAAGTGAGGTCTAATAATTTTTTATTAGCCCAATTAATAAGGTTCGTAGTTTGATCTTCATTAAAGTTTTTAAAAACAACAGTATTTATTTTTACTTTGATGCCATTTTTTATAGCTTCTTCAATACCATCTAATGTATTTTGTAAATTTCCAAAACGAGTAATTTCTCTAAATTTTTTTTCTATTATTGTATCTAGTGATACATTAATTCTGTTGATTCCATTTGTTTTTAAATCTTTAGCATATCTTTTTAATAAGCTTCCATTAGTAGTTAGAGTTATTTCTTTTAGGTTGGTAGAGGATTTTTTCTTATTAAGATTTTCGATAAGATGAATAATATTTTTTCTTACAAGAGGTTCACCACCAGTTAATCTTATTTTTTCAACTCCTAATTCAATAAAATTATCACAAAGTCTTTCAATTTCTTCAAGACTCAAAACTTCATTTTTTGGTAAAAAATTCATTTTTTCTTTCATACAATATACGCATCTTAAATCACATCTGTCCGTAACAGATACTCTCAAGTAATTTATTTTTCTAAGAAATTGATCAACTAGCTGCATTAATATTAATTATTTCGAGATTGATTTTATTGAGATTAATTGTTTTTTTTCCTACATTTTCAAAATTTACTGTAATAAAATTATTAATTGAAGATTGAATTTGTCCAATTCCCCATTCATTTTTTTTATCACGATTAATAACATATACACCAGGCGTAAAAAGACTAGAGTAATTTTTCATTATAAATACTCTTATATATTATTTAAATTAATTTAATCTTTTTTCGGCTTTTTCGTGCATCTCTTGAGCCTCAAGACTTAATGTTGCAACTGGACGTGCCTCAAGTCTTTTTAAACCAATTGGCTCACCAGTCTCATCACAATAGCCGTATGTTCCATCTTCGATTCTTCTTAATGCAGCATCTATTTTATTTATTAATTTTCTTTCTCTGTCTCTCGTTCTAAGCTCAAATGTTCTATCTATTTCTTCAGAAGCTCTATCAGTCATATCAGGTTTTGCTTCATTTTCTGTTTGAAGGTTATTTAATGTTTGTGAAGATTCTCGTAAAAGCTCACCCTTCCAATTCTCAAGTTTTTGTCGGAAATACTCTTTCATTTTAGCATTCATAAACTTTTCTTTTTGAGTAGGTTTGTATGTTTTTGATATTTTAGCCATAATTTAAAACTTGAAAGGATTTATCAAAAGATTTTTTAAATTCAAGATTAATATTCTCAAAATAAAATACATATATTTCAATAAGTTATTAAATATTTATGAAAAGAACAAAAATAGAACTTTTAAAATGAGAACAAAACATGTACAAAAAAATCATGATTTGCAAGAATCACAATAAAAAACTACCAAATGATGGAGAAAACAATGTCTCAAACTAAATTAAAAGTAATAGAGAATCATACAATGGATAAAGAAAACAGAACCAAATCTTTAGAGGCTGCTGTAAGTTTAATTGAAAAAAACTATGGAAAAGGTTCAATTATGAAACTTGGATCAAAAACCAATGTTGATATTGAGGCAATTTCAACAGGTTCACTTGGACTGGATATAGCTTTGGGTATTGGTGGCGTTCCAAAAGGCAGAATAATAGAAATTTATGGACCTGAAAGTTCAGGAAAAACTACACTTGCAACGCATATTGTTGCTGAATCACAAAAACAAGGTGGAAATTGCGCATTTATTGATGCTGAACATGCTCTTGATCCAGCCTATGCAAAAAAATTAGGAGTTAATTTAGAAGAATTATTAATATCTCAGCCAGATACAGGTGAGCAGGGTTTAGAAATAGCTGACTCACTTATTAAGTCAGGAGGAATTGATGTTCTAATAATTGATTCTGTAGCTGCACTAGTGCCTAGAGCTGAATTAGAGGGTGATATGGGCGATTCTTTGCCTGGATTACAAGCTAGGTTAATGAGTCAAGCATTAAGAAAGCTTACTAGTTCTATTGCTCAATCTAATACATTAGTTGTGTTTATTAATCAGTTAAGAATGAAAATTGGTGTAATGTTTGGAAGTCCAGAAACTACTACAGGTGGCAATGCATTAAAATTTTATTCATCTGTCAGAATGGATATAAGAAGAATTGGTGCGATAAAAGATAAGGATGAGATTATTGGTAATCAAACAAGAGTAAAAATTGTTAAAAATAAAGTGGCCCCACCTTTCAAAGTTGTAGAATTTGATATCATGTATGGAGAAGGTATCTCTAAGCTTGGAGAATTAGTTGACCTAGGTGTTAAAGCTGAAATTATTGATAAAGCTGGTTCTTGGTTTGCTTATAAGGATCAAAAAATTGGTCAAGGTAGAGAAAATGTCAAAAATTTCTTAAGAGATAATCGTGATATAGCTAAAGAAATAGAAAACAAAATTCTTGAAAATGCTGGAATAGTTGAGAAAGCTATGATGGAAGGTGAAATTGATTCCAAACAAAAAAAGGAAGAAAAGATTAAAGAATAAATCTGATATAAAATAAATTTAAAAAAAGGGGGCAGAAGACCCCCTTTTTTTTTGTGTTAGACATAATAAAAATGACGCTATAATACATCATCATGAATTCTAGTGAAATTAGATCCACTTTTTTAAATTATTTCAAAAAAAATGGTCACGAAATAGTTCATTCTAGCCCTCTTGTTCCTCATAATGATCCAACACTTATGTTTGCTAATTCAGGAATGGTTCAATTTAAAAATATTTTTACAGGTAAGGAAAAAAGAAATTATAACCGCGCCGTTACTTCACAAAAGTGTGTGAGAGCAGGTGGAAAACATAATGACTTAGAAAATGTAGGGTATACAGCAAGACACCATACTTTTTTTGAAATGTTAGGTAATTTTTCCTTTGGTGATTATTTTAAAGACCAAGCTATAGAATTTGCTTGGAATTTGATTACTAAAGAATTTAAAATAGAAAAAGAAAAGTTATTAGTCACAGTTTTTAGTGAAGACGAAAATGCTTATAATTATTGGAAAAAAATTGCAAATTTAAGTGATGAGAAGATTATTAAAATAAGCACATCTGATAATTTTTGGTCAATGGGTGAAACTGGCCCTTGTGGACCATGTTCGGAAATTTTTTATGACCATGGAGATAAATATCCAGGTGGACCACCAGGAAGTCCAAATGAAGATGGTGATAGATTTATTGAAATTTGGAACCTTGTATTTATGCAATTTGAACAAATAACTTCCTCTGAAAGAATTAATCTTCCAAAACCATCTATTGATACAGGTATGGGTTTGGAGAGAATATCTGCCTTATTAAATGGAACTAATGATAATTATGATACAGATTTATTTATTCCATTAATTAATAGATCTATTGAATTGTTAAATGATGATAGTAGATCGAAGAGTCCAAGTCATAGAGTTATAGCTGATCATTTAAGATCATCAGCTTTTTTAATTGCTGATGGTGTTACCCCCTCAAATGATGGCAGAGGCTATGTTCTAAGAAGAATAATGAGAAGAGGGATGAGGCATGCTCATACTTTAGGGAATAAGGATCCAGTATTTGATAAAATTTTACCAACATTATTAGATATTTTTAAAACTGCATATCCTGAATTGATAAGAGCTAAAGATTTAATAATTAATACTTTTATTAATGAGGAAACTAAATTCAAGGAGACTGTAGAAAAAGGTCTAAAAATTTTAGAAGATGAAATCTCTCTATCTTCAAAACAATTAGATGGTAGAATAGCTTTTAAATTATATGATACCTATGGCTTTCCATTAGACTTAACGCAAGATTATCTTAAATCAAAAAATATTGAAGTTGATGTTGATACTTTCAATCAAATGATGAAAGAGCAAAAAGAAAGAGCACGTAAAAACTGGAAAGGAACAGGTGATCAAGAAGATCAAAAAAACTGGTTTAAAATTACTGAGAATTTAAGCTCGACTGAATTTTTAGGCTATGAACAAACTGAGTCTGAGAGTGAAATTATTTCTTTAGTTAAGAGTGATACAAAAATTGATCAAATAAATGAAGCTGATCAAGGGATTATTATTTTAAATCAAACGCCTTTTTACGGTGAAAGTGGTGGTCAAGTAGGGGACATAGGTACAATAATATTAGAAAACAATATTTTTGAAGTAACTGACACTACCAAATTATTCGGTTCTTTTTTTCTACATCATGGTAAAGTTAAAACTGGGAAATTTAAAATTGGTGACAGAATAAAAGCTACAATTGACTCAAATAAAAGACAATTAATTAAATGTAATCATTCCTCAACACATTTACTTCATGCTGCACTTAGAAAAATTCTTGGAAATCATGTTTCACAAAAAGGTTCATTGGTTAACAGTGAAAAATTAAGATTTGACTTTAGTCACAATGAACCAATAAGCTCAGAAAATATTATAAAAATAGAAAATTTTGTAAAAAAAGAAATAAAAGCAAACTCGCAAATAGAAATCAAGACTATTGATCATCAAAAGGCAATAGATGAAGGAGCAACAGCCCTTTTTGGGGAAAAGTATGGCGATGAGGTTCGCGTGGTATCAATGGGAACAATTGAGGATAATAAAATATTTTCTAAGGAATTATGTGGTGGCACACATGTTGATCAAACTGGTGATATTTTAAATTTTAAAATTATTAATCAATCTAGTGTAGCTTCAGGCATAAGAAGAATAGAAGCTTTAACAAATATTGCAGTTGATCAGCATACTAAAGAAAAAATGCAGATGGGTGATAAACTATTAAAAGAAAACATGGACAAAATTTCAATGCTAATAGATGAGTTAAGAGATTTTGATAAAAATTTTAATTATGTTTATGATCATAATAGTGATTTAACAAATAACATAAAAGAATTAAAAAAACTATTAGACCAAAAGAAGCAAAATAAAAATAAAGAAACTTCTTCACAAAATATAGTTGTTGAACTAATAAATGATATAAATTTTGTATATTTAGTAGCTGAAAATTATCCAACTAAAATTTTAAAACAATTTGTTGATGATCAAAAAAACAAATATCAACAAAAATGTGCATCTCTAATAATTTCACATAATAGTGATAAATTATCTATTGTTCTTGGTGTTACTGAAGATTTAACATCTGATTTTGACTCAGCCAAAGTTATTCAAGAAGTATCAAAAATCTTAGGAGGCAAGGGGGGTGGGGGTCGAAAAGATATGGCACAAGCTGGAGGTGCAAATTTAGATAATATTAACCAAGCTATTGAAAAAATTAAATCTAATTTAAGTTTCTAAGTTTTTCTCCAAGTTATCTTTTAGAGTATTTAAGAAATCTTGAGTGTTTAGCCATTTTTGATCCTGGCTAATCAAAATTGCTAGATCTTTTGTCATTTTGCCTGATTCAACAGTTTTGATGCATGTTTCTTCCAGTGTTTTTGAAAAATTCATTAAACGTTCATTGTCATCAAATTTGCCTCTGAAATGTAAGCCTCTTGACCAAGCAAAAATAGAAGCAATTGGATTTGTGGATGTTTCTAAACCTTTTTGATGATTTCTAAAATGTCTCGTTACTGTTCCATGAGCAGCTTCAGCCTCTATAGTCTTTCCATCTGGTGTCATAAGAACACTTGTCATTAACCCCAGAGATCCATAACCTTGAGCGACAGAGTCAGATTGAACGTCACCATCATAATTTTTACATGCCCAAATAAAGTTACCTTCCCACTTTAGTGCAGTAGCAACCATGTCATCTATTAATCTATGTTCATAAACTATATTTTTATCATTAAATTTATCTACAAATTCATTTTGGAAAACATTTTCAAATAAATCTTTAAATCTTCCATCATAAACTTTTAAAATAGTGTTTTTTGTAGATAAATAGACAGGCCAGCCAAGATTAAGCCCATAATTAAAACAAGCCCTAGCAAAATCAATAATTGATTGATCAAGATTATACATTGATAATGCTATTCCTTTTCTTTCAAAATTAAATACTTCCTTTTCAAATCCCTCGCTGCCATCTGTTGGTTCAAAAACCATTTTCAATTTACCTGGTTTTGAAATAAGTGTATCGGTCGCCCTATATTGATCACCATAAGCATGTCTTGCTACAACTATTGGCTTGTTCCAATTGGTCACAATCCTAGGAACGTTTTTACAAATAATAGGTTGTCTAAAAATAGTTCCACCTAAAATATTTCTTATTGTTCCATTTGGAGAACGCCACATTTTTTTTAAATTAAATTCTTTAACCCTATCTTCATCCGGGGTAATAGTTGCACATTTGATTCCTACACCATACTTTTTAACAGCTTCAGCAGAGTCAATAGTAATTTGATCTTCTGAAGTATCTCTATTTTGCACTCCTAAATCATAATATTTTATATCAACATCAATATATGGAAGAATTAGTTTATCTTTGATAAACTCCCAAATAATTCTTGTCATTTCATCCCCATCCATTTCAACAACAGGATTTTTTACTTTAATTTTTTCCATAATTTAATTACCTTTATATTTTGAATATTGACATATGCTTGTCATAATTAATTTGACCATAATTTAAGTATTTTTTCTAATTCTTTGGGCTTCTTTATTACTTGATATTGATTTTGTAAATTTTTATTTCCAAATTCATTTTTTATCATTTTTTCAAATTGTTTTATCAAAGGAGACCAATAATTTTCAAAATTTAAAAAAATTATTGGTTTATTATGTAATTTAAGAATTTTCCAAGAAAGTACTTCAGTCACTTCCTCTAAAGTTCCAGTACCTCCTGGTAATATTAAAAAAGCATCACCTAATTTAAATAATAGCTCTTTACGTTTTGTCATATTATTAACCACTCTCAAATTTTTTAATTTTAAATTTAATTTTTCTTTATTTATTAAAAATTTTGGAATTATTCCAATAATGTCTCTATTTAATTTGACTAAAGTATTAGCAATTTCACCCATAAGACCAACGTTTCCACCACCATAAACCACTCTAATTTTATAGTTTGAAATTATTTCTCCAGTTTCCCTAGCTATTTTGAAGAATTTTTTATCTATTTTTTGTGATGCTGAGCAGTAAATTGTTAGAGATTTTATTTTCATTATTATGTATTAGCTCCTTTTTATATGCAATTAAGAATTCATAACGAAGGTTGGGTTTATTTTGTTATTAGTTGTTTAATAACGATTATAGTTATCCCTTTCTATACAATTTTAGGTATTTTTTTAGCTATTTTGTCAGCATATATTTTTTATTTCTTTAGAGATCCTATTAGATCTGTCCCAACTGATGAAGTTGTTGTTTCACCAGCTGATGGAGTTGTAACTTATATTGGTACTGAAAAAAATCCACTTGAGGATCATAAAGATCAGAATACATATAGAAAAGTAAGTATTTTTTTAAGTGTTTTTGATGTGCATGTTAATAGAATGCCAACAAAAGGCTTAATACATTCAATACATTATATTTCTGGTAAATTTATTAATGCTACTTTAGATAAGTCTAGTAAGGAAAATGAACGAAATATCATTTCTGTTAAAAGAAATAATGATAATTTTTATATTGTTCAAATCGCAGGATTAATTGCTAGGCGTATTGTTTGTAATTTAAAAGTAAATCAAGAAGTTGAAAAAGGAAATAGAATTGGAATTATAAAATTTGGCAGTAGAGTTGATCTATATCTTCCAGAAAATTATGATATTTTGGTTGCAAAAGGCCAAAGAGTAGTAGGGGGTGAAACAATTATTTCTAATCCTAACAATATACTTAAAATTAGTAACGTTAAATTAATATGAGTGATCAAAATATCATAAGCAAATATGTGCCAAATTTTATCACTCTTCTTTCTTTAAGTAGTGGATTTACTTCAATCAGTTTCTCATTAAACGGTGATTGGAAAATTGCTATATATTTAATTTTATTAGCTACAATATTTGATTTTTTTGACGGCTGGTTCGCAAGAAAACTAAAAAGTGGATCAAATTTTGGTGCTGAACTTGACTCTTTAAGTGACTTTGTATCTTTCGGAGTTGCACCTAGTTTTCTTATTTATTTGTGGTCCACTAATACTTTAGGTTCGCTTGGTTGGGGGGCAACATTATTTTTTGTTATATGTAGTGCACTTAGGTTAGCAAGATTTACTGCTGATATTTATATAACAAACAAACCAATTGATAAAAATGAGTATTTTACGGGAGTGCCCTCACCAGCTGCTGCTGGTTTAATACTTTTGCCTCTTTTTATTTTTTTTGAATTCCAAATAGATTTCCTAAAAAATGAGTATTTTAATTTAATTACAACAATCGTAATAGGTTTTATGATGATTAGCAAAATCCCAACCATTTCACTAAAAAAATTAAAAATTAATCCAAAGTTTAAAACATGGATATTTTTGATCTTTGTTTTAGTTTGTGTTGCCTTAATTGCAAAAATCTGGATTACGCTAATTATAGTTTTTGGTGGATATTTATTATCAGTATTTTATACGATTTTAAAAAGTAGAAATATTAAGAATTAACTTTCTTTCTATACCAATTTACAACATTTTCTTTCAACATTAACGCTGAAGGAGTCACAACCAAAGTTAGGATAGTTGCAAAAATTAGACCAAAAACAATTGCTGTAGATAATTGAACCCACCATTGCGTATCAGGTGATCCTCTAGTAACTTCTCTTGTTACAAAATCAATATTAGTCATAGTTACCATTGGAAGCAAACCAAGAACAGTTGTTGTTGTTGTAAGCAAAACTGGTCTTAATCTTTGAGCTCCAGTTTTGATTATCGCTTCTCTAATATTAGATGTTTTTGTTTTTAAAAAATTAAAAGTATCAATAAGTATGATGTTATTATTGACAACTATGCCGGCAAGAGCAATTACGCCAACTCCAGACATTACAATCCCAAAAGGCTGAGCAGTTACCATTAAACCAATAAAAACACCTGCTGTAGACATAACTACAGCAAAAAGTATTAAAAATGCACTATAGAAACTGTTAAATTGTAAAAGCAAAATCATTAACATTAAAAAAAGGGCAACTCCAAATGCTTTGGTCAAAAATTCTTGAGCTTGTTTTTGATCTTCGTTTTCACCAATTAATTCTGCACTAATTTCATTACTCAATTCATAACGTGGTAAATCTAATGTTCTGCCTCGCCAAGATGGTGCAATATCAGTTATCCCTAAAACATATTCAAGTTCTCTAACTTTACCATCTGGATAAACACCAGGCTCAACATCGGCTTGGATATTAATTGCATTTTTAGAGTCTACCCTAATTATATTGCCAGTTTTATTATTAGGAACAATATCAACAAAATTTGATATTGGAACTAATCCGCTAGAGGTAGATACCCTTAAATTATCAATCCTATCCAGTGTTCTTCCTTCATTTGGATATCGTAAATATAATGGAATACTTTCATTACTATCATCTGGTCTATATTCACCAAGTTTAAGGCCATTCGTTGCAAGTTTGATGACATTACCGATTGTTGTAATATTTGCACCAAACTTAGATGCTTGTTTTCTATCTACATTTATTTCCCATTCTATACCAGGAGCAGGAAGGTTATCTTCAACATTCATCAATTTAGGATAGTTATCCATAAATTTTTTAAGCTTAATTCCCTCTTCAATTAAAAGTTTTTTGTTATCACTTGTTAATTTAATATTAATTGGCTTCCCTTCACCTGGGCCACCTTGTTGCTCTCTTGACTCAACTTTGATGCCATTAATACTTTTTGTTGCATCTAAAATTTCTGCAAGAATAATTTTGGATTTTCTTCTTTTATCCCAATCTGTATATTCTAAGCTAATTGAACCAATAAAATCTTCAGATGCTTCTGATTGCTCACTTACATTTCCGCTTAATGAATAAATATTTTTAAATTCCTTTCTTTCTGACTGAATTTTTAAAATAATATTTTCAACCCTTGCTACATAATCTTTTTTTTCTTCAACAGAAAGATTTCCTCGGGCAAATACAACTATCTTAGCAAGATCTGGCTCAACATCAGGAAAGAATTCAACACCTTCTCCAACTTTTGTATAAGTAAAGTTAACAGCAACCAAAATTAATATGGCACTAATAATTACCTTTAGAGGGTGATATAATAAGAAATTTAATATTTTTGCATATATACCTACAAACCCAGTAACATTTAAAACAGGTTCGTTTGACTCTGAAGAAAGTATTTTTGCATTACCCGAAACTAATGTATCTGTTGAGTTTACATTTTCAGAAATTTTATAAACTCTTGGAATAATTTTAATAAAAACGAAGATAAATAAGGAAAAGCTAAATAAATATTTAAAAATTGTCACAATCAAGCCAAAACTTTGTAAATCTAACTTTTCAATTCCAAATGTTAAAATGTTAAAAAAGATTAATAACGCTATTAAAGGTATAATAAATTGAAGTAAAATTCTTGATACAGTGTGCAGAATTGAACCTAAAACGGGAACAAATAATAAAGCCATAAATAAAGAAGAAATTAGAACGCAAATTAGAGTAATTGGAAGATATTTCATAAATTCACCTGCTAAACCTGGCCAAAATATAAGTGGCAGAAAGGCCGCTAGGGTTGTGGCAGTTGAAGAAATAATTGGTAAAGACATTTTTTTTGAAGCATTAGCAAAAGCATCTTTTACACTTAATCCTTCTTTCATTTTTCTATCCGCATATTCAACTACGACGATTGCGCCATCAACTAAGAGGCCAACAGATAGTATCAATGCAAAAAGCACAACAATATTAATAGTAAAACCCATTATAGAAAGAGCCAATAAACCAGATAAAAAGGATCCTGGTATTGAGACACCAACAAGTAAACCTGATCTTACACCAAGCGCACCAAGTATAATAATTAAAACAAGTATAATCGCTGCTATAACATTGTTCTGTAGACTATTTAACATGGTTTTAATTCCCTTTGATTGATCACTGCCAAAGGAAATTTCGACATTGTCAGGAAAACTTTTTGAGGTAATTGAGGTAACTCTTTTAACTTCATCAATAGTATTAATAATATTTTCACCAATTCTTTTTGACACATCAATTGTAATTGATTTTGAGCCATTAACATTTGCATAAGATTGTCTATCTTCAAATGTTCTTTTGACTTCCGCAATATCTCTGAATGTAATTACAGAGTCACCATTAGTTTTTACAGGGGTATTTAAAATATCCTCTATTGTTTCATAAAGTCCTGGTACCTTAATATCAAAACTACCATCACCTGTATCTTGACCTCCGGCTGAAACCATTTTATTATTTTCCCTTACTATACTAATTAGACTTTCGAGGTTAATGCCATAACTCTCGACAGCTGTGGGATTAATTAATATATCAACTTGTTCATTTCTTTTACCTCCAATTTTAGCTTCCAACACACTTGGGATAGTTTCAATATCATTTTGCAATGTATCGGCTAAATCCTGGAGTGTTCTATTTGGAACATCACCACTCAAGGAGATTTGAATTATAGGAAATGTACTAATATTAACTTCATTTACTGTTGGCTCGTCTGCTTCACTTGGAAGGTCTCCTTTAGCTCTATCTACTTTATCTCTAATATCAATCATTGCTTGATCTGAATTAAAACCAGCATCAAATTCTAAAAGAACATTTCCACCACCTGAATAAGCAGTAGACCTAACTTCTTTTACCCCTTCAACTGTTTTGACTTCATCTTCTATAGGTTTAACTAAAAGCCTTTCTGAGTCTTGTGCAGAAATGCCATTTTGATGAAGTGAGATGTAAACAATAGGAATGCTAACATCGGGAGTCGACTCTTTAGGTATTGATATGTATGTTGACGCACCAGAAAATATTATAAATAAAAGTATTCCCATAAAAACTCGGGAATGATTAATTGCATAATCTATTATATTAATTTTCATTAAAATTAATTTACTGCTTCACCAATACTGATATATTCTTGACCACTAACAATTAGGTTTACTTTTTCAGGTAGTCCAGACACCCACATTCCATCAATTGTATCTTTTATTGTCTTTGTTGGATAAAAAGTAACCTTATTTTCGTTATCAACTGCTTTAACACCTACTGTACCATCATCAAGTAATGTCAAAATTGACGGGGGTATTTTATGTGCTTTTAATTCTGATCCTTTAATAATGATTTTAGTAGTTATTCCACTTTTGTATGATAAATCTTTATTATCTGCCTCAATAGTAATTTCAAATGTTCTAGTGCTTGTTTCAGCGGAAGGGGATATAAAAGAAATAATTCCATCTTTCTTAATACCATTGCTATCTTCAATTATTGCCTTAGTACCTAAATTAACTTTGTTTACATCAAATTCAGATAAATACCCTTCTATTTTAATAGGATCTAGATCAATTATAGAAAATAACGGAGTACCAACAGAAATAAATTCAGTTTCCTCCACCATTCTTTCTGAAATAATTCCATCAAATGGAGCTTTGATACTTGTTTTGTCTATATCAAGCTTAATATTTTTTAAAATTGATTTCATATTTGTTATCTGAGCTTCAAGACTTGCCAATGTTGATTCAAACTTTATTTTTATATCTTCTTTATCAGCTTTAGCATTTGCAAGATTAAAGGAAGCTAAGCTTAACTTTGATTTTGAACTTAAACCTTTATCAATAAGTTGCTTAGCAGACGCATATTCAATTTCGTATAATTCTATTCTTTCTACATTTTGCCTTAGAAGATTGTCTCTATTTTTTTCATTTAGAATAATCTCTTTTTTTAGTCTCTCTAAGTCTTTTTTTGCACTTAATAATTTTTCATTTCTATCTTCTAGTGATATTGTTATCATTTCTGAGTTTACAGATACATTATCACCTCTTGAAAATTCTATACTATTAATTTTTCCAGATGTTTCAGATTTAACATCAATTTTTTTATTGTGTATTGTTTGACCTTGTAATTCGATAGATTGATCAATTAAGCTTGAAGTAAAAATTTTTGTTTCAACTGAAAATGCAAATTCTTCATTCTGATTATTCTCAACATAAGAATTTTTAGACTCTGAAACTACTTCGGTATCATCCTGTGCAATAACTTTGTTTGAGAACTGTCCAGAGCCAATCCAACCAACAACTAATAAAAGGATAAAAGAAGCTATAAAAATTGATTTTTTCATATTAATATTACAAGGGTTTATATAAGAGTTTACCTAGAAAAAACAATAGTCATTAATGGAATGCACAAATGAAATCAAAAGACTGGTTAAATAGACAAAAAAAAGATTATTTTGTTAAAAAGGCTAAGAAACAAGGATATTTAAGTAGGGCTGCATATAAATTAATTGAAATAGACAATAAATTTAATTTTTTAAAAAAATCAGAGAGAATTTTTGAATTTGGAGCATCGCCGGGAGGCTGGAGTCAAGTTGCTTTGGAATTAAACCCAAATATTAAAATTACAGCTTTGGATGTTTTAGAATTAAAAATTAATCATCCTAATGTTAAATTTTATAAAGAAGATTTTTTAAAATTTAATTATGACAAAATTGAAAAAAAATTTGATTTAATTTTATCAGACATAGCTCCTAACACTACTGGTCACCAATCAACGGATCATCTAAGAATAAGCTCAATGTTGTTTGATATAATTGATTTGCTTGATAAAATAATAATTAAAAAAGGAGTATTTATTACAAAAATATGGAAAGGCAGTGAAGAAAAAAATCTAATCAAAATATTAAAAAAAAAATTTAAAGAAGTTTCATATTTCAAACCAAAATCATCAAGAAAAGACTCTGTAGAAATATTTGTAATTGCAAAAAATTTCATTGAATAATTATGATAACAAAACAAAAAATTATAGTAATTGATTATGGCTCTCAGTACACACAATTGATAGCCAGACGAATTAGAGAGCAAAAAGTATTTTGTAAAGTTTATCCTTTCAATAAAATCAATAAGAAAATTTTGAATGATAAAACGATATCAGGTTTTATCCTTTCTGGTGGACCAAATTCAGTTAAAGAAAAAAACTCACCTAAATTTGATAATAAAATTTTGGATCTGAATATACCAATATTAGGTATTTGTTACGGTCTTCAATTAATATGTAAAGAATTTAAAGGAAAAATCGGTCAATCACGATCAAGAGAATATGGCCACTCTATAATTAAAGTTAAAAAACAATCCTTATTATTTGATAAAATAAAGCACAAAAATCAAGTTTGGATGTCTCATGGAGATCACATAGAGATAGAGCCAAATGGTTTTGTAGTAACATCTCTATCAAATGATAAAGTAATATCTTCAATTGAAAATAAAAACAAAAATATTTTTGGATTGCAATTTCATCCGGAAGTTCATCATTCATTAGAGGGGAAAAAAATATTATCAAATTTTCTTTTCAAAATCTGTAACATTAAGAGTAAATTTAAACTAGAAGATTTTTTAAAAATTAAAATTAATAATTTAAGAAAGGAATTAAAAGATAAAAAAGTAATTTGTGGTTTATCTGGAGGAGTTGACTCAACTGTTACTTCTTTTTTATTATATAAAGCTATAAAAAAAAATTTATTTTGTATATTTGTTGACCATGGTCTTTTAAGATTAAATGAATCTCTAGAAGTCGAAAATATTTTTAAAAAAAAATTTGGTAAAAATTTTATAAAGGTTAATGCTTCACAAATTTTTTTAAAAAATTTAATAAAAATTAAAGATCCTGAAAAAAAAAGAAAAATAATAGGAAAAACATTTATTGAGGTTTTTGAAAAAGAAGCCAAAAAAATTAACGGTGTCCAGTATCTTGCTCAAGGAACTCTATATCCTGATATTATTGAAAGCATTCCATTTTTTGGAGGTCCCACAGCAAAAATAAAAAGTCATCACAATGTGGGTGGTTTACCAAAAAGAATGAAACTCAAAATTGTTGAACCACTGAAAGAATTATTTAAAGATGAAGTTAGGAATTTAGGAAAACAACTAAAAATTAATTCTGAATTATTAAATAGACACCCTTTTCCAGGACCAGGTCTCGCTATACGTATACCAGGAGAAGTTGATAAAAAAAAGATAGATATACTTCAAAAAGTCGATAATATTTATATCAAATTTTTACGCGATAATTTAATTTATAATAAAATTTGGCAAGCTTTTCCTGTGTTACTGCCTGTTAAATCAGTTGGGGTTATGGGAGATGAAAGAACTTATAGTTATGCTGTTTCTTTAAGAGCAGTCACTTCAGTTGATGGCATGACTGCAGATTTTTATATGTTCAACAAAACTCAGCTCACAGAGATATCAAAGAGAATAATAAGTCAAGTTAAAGAAGTTAATAGAGTCTTATTTGATTTTACATCTAAGCCTCCAGGAACTATTGAGTGGGAGTAAATTAAAGACATACAATTGATAATTGAGATCTTTTAATATGTGCAATTAAATGATCTATATCGTCATATTTACTATTTTGTTTATTATTAATACTAAGTTGATAAAAAGTTCTTTTTTTCTTTTTTCCTTTGTATTTTTTTAAAATACACTCGGGTGAGGCAAGTCTGTGTTTATAGATAGAAAAAATAGCTTCATTTTTATTAAAATTTAAAGCATAATCTTTCCAACTCCCGTTTGAGACTCCGATAGAGTAACAATTAAGTATTTTGGTTAACTCTGTCTTTGAAAAGTACAATTTATGATTGTTTGAAATAGAACTAGATGATACTGAACGCATATTTTAATATACCAAAAATTCTATGCCTGTAAATGCTACAAATGAAAAATTAGGATGGTTAGCTCCCAATTTTATACTTAAGGATATAAGTGAAAATTATATGTCTTTAGATCAACTAAAAGGGGATAATGGTACAGTTATAGCTTTTATTTGTAATCATTGCCCTTATGTGATTGCTATAGCTCAAAGACTAAGTTTTGAAGCTAAAGAATTAAAGAAATTGTCAATTAATACTATAGCTATTATGTCCAATGATGTTATTAAATATCCTGAAGATTCATTTGATAATATGAAGTTGTTTTCAAAAAAATACGATTTTAATTTTAGTTATTTATATGATGAAACTCAAGAAGTTGCAAAAAATTATGGAGCTGTATGTACTCCAGATATCTTTGGCTTTAATGGCTCACTTAAATTAATGTATCGTGGAAGAATAGACTCAGGTGTAATGAATTCTAAAGAAGTTGAAATTAAAAGAGAATTATACAATGCAATGCTGAAAATTAAAAACGATGGAATAGGGCCTTCAGAGCAGTTTAACAGTTTTGGATGTTCTATTAAATGGAAAAATGATGAACAATAATAACCAAACTAAAAAAAATTCTTTAAGAGAATTTGCTACTTTTGCAAAAAGCAATATTAGAGTTTTTATAATTTTATTTTTACTTATTTTTTTATCCTTTATTATTTATCAGGGTTATTCATATTATAATATTAATAAAGTAAATAACTTAAGTATTTCTTATTTTAAAAACAAAGATTTAGATGATCAATTAATTAAATTATCTGAAATGAATAAAATTCAAAATGAAAATGGATTTTATGCAATTTTATCTAAACTAGAATTAATTGAAATTTATATTGATAAAGAAGAATACGAAGAATCCTTAGAGATGTACAAAGAAATATTGAATTCTAAGGAGTTAGACAATAATTACATTTCATTAGTAGCAATTAAAGCTGCATACAATTTTATTGATATAGTGATTAAAAAAGAGAATAATCAATATATCACTGATATTAATAATTTTATTTTTTTAATTGATGAAAAATTAGATAACTATATTGGTAATAAAAATGAATTATTGTATCTAGTTTCAATTTTATCTCTTGATGATGACTCGACTTATAGAAATAATTCAGAGTTATTAAATTTATATGAGATGATTATGAATAATCAAAAAATATCATCATCAATTAAAGAAAGAGTTAAAAAAATACATGAATTCTATATTTTCATATAAATTTTTTCCGTTAATTTTTTTATTTTTTGTCATTTCATGTCAAACTGTCGAAAAAGTTATTGATAAGAATTTTAGTAATGAAAAATATATTCCTGAAATAGATAACTATGAAGATCTTGAAAAAATATCACTAGGATCATCGACTATAATCAATAATCTAGAAAAGAAATTTTCTCTAGAGGGTGTTAAAAAGAGCAAAAATAATCAATTAAAACTAAAAACTTTCTATTTTGATAATAAATTTTACACTTTAAATTCTAAATCAGAAATTTTCATAAACCAATCTTTTGATGGAAAATTATTAAAAAATTTTCAACTTATTGATTATGAAGAGAGTGATAATTTAATTTCAAATCTCTTTTTAAAAAATAATTTAATATTAGCTTACAGTTCAGGAAAAATTATTAAAGTAGATTTAGATGGAAATATAATTTGGACCTTCGCAAATAATAAAATTTTTAATTCATTTCTGTATTCGTCAAATGAAATAATTATAGTTTTTTATGGTGATGAAATACTAGCTTTAAATATAAAAAATGGAGAATTATTGTGGTCTGAAAAATATGAAAATTTGCCAATAATACAAGC
>CACJRY010000003.1 GCA_902595855.1 uncultured Alphaproteobacteria bacterium | reverse complement strand
TTGTAACAACTTTAGACATTATTAAATTTTCTTTGACCATCTCTACTATTCGTTTTCCTGACATGTGAGCAAGCGCATATCGTCTTGCATCTACAGCAGGTATCGCTGCATTATGAGGTAGCGCCATCCCTAATGCCTCGACCATACTTCCCATCGTAGAAGCTGTGCCCATAGTCATACAATTTCCTTTTGACCTGCTCATTGAAATTTCTGCAGCTACAAAATCATCCTCTGTAATTTTTCCAGCATTTAGATCTGCATCTAATTGCCATACACCTGTTCCTGATCCAATAGTTTCTCCGCGATGATGACCATTTAACATTGGTCCTCCAGACACACCAATTGTTGGTATATCCACACTTGCAGCACCCATTAATAATGATGGGGTAGTCTTATCGCATCCCATTAAAAGAACAACTCCGTCCATTGGATTACCTCTTATTGCTTCCTCAACATCCATACTGGCGAGATTTCTAAAAAGCATAGCTGTTGGTCTAAGATTTGACTCACTTGCTGAAAAAACTGGGAACTCTAATGGAAAACCTCCAGCTTCATAAACACCTTTTTTTACTGACTCCGCGATTTCTCGAAAGTGACCATTGCACGGCGTTAACTCTGACCACGTGTTACAAATTCCAATTACTGGCCTTCCATCAAATAAATGATTAGGGTGGCCTTGATTTCGCATCCATCCACGATGAATAAAGGTATCTCTTCGGTGTGACTTGGAATTATACCAATCAGAGGATCTAAATTTCTTTTTTTCTGACATAATAAATTTACTTTAACATACTAAAGTCTGCTTGCAATAATTAGCTTAATTCTAATTTTGATATATTATCTTCCATGCCTTGATATGGTAAGTTTATCGCAAACAAATTCCCATCCAAAGCATTTTGATTTTCTCCGTTGTTGCTAGCAGTGGTGACAAATAATGTTTTCCTATCTTTGTCTCCAAAAATACAGTTGGTAATATTTTCAACTGGCATTTCAATTACCTGATCAACTTTTCCATCTGGTGTAAACCTTACAATACAAGAGCCTCCCCATCGACAATTCCAAAGACAACCATCAGTATCAATTGTCGAGCCATCTGGAAATCCTCGCCCAAAGGAAGCAAATTTCTCTTTATTAGATAACTGACCTGTATCTAAATCGAAACTGTATTTTACAATTGTGCCATTTAATGTGTCGGTAAAGTAAAACTTTGTATTATCTGGGCTCCATACAAATGTATTTGGAATACCTAATCCTTCTTCAACAACTGAAATTTCTCTATTTATATCTACTTTATATAATTTCCCAATATTCTCCTTAATAGGTAAATCTTTTCCATCTTTATCAAAATTATTATACATAGTACCAAACCAAAATCTTCCGTAAGCATCAGAACCCCCATCATTCGATCGTGTAAATAATAATTTATCTTCAATATTAATTATTCTTTTAAAATTATTTTTTGTAATATTAAAAAGATTGAGTCCATTATTTGAAGCAAGAATTATCTCATCATGAGATCTAACTGAAGTTGCAGTTACAATTTCGGGCAGGTTGAAAATTTCTTTTTTATTAGAACTTAAATTTACTTTAAATAATGAAGATATGTTATCTATATCTAACCAATAAAGGCAGTTATTGATTGATGAATAAGTTATGCCCTCACCTAATGTGTTTTTACAATCGTATAATTGATCAACTTTATACATTATTTAGAGATTATAAATAATGTGCTTTATCTTTAATTCGCTCCATTATTTCTTTTGTTGCTTGCTCAGAACCATCATGGAAGGTCCCCATTAACTTATCCAAAAAACTAGTATTGCCACCTGAATAATTACACTCAAAATATTTATGGTGAATGTAATGCATGTAATCTCCCGTAGGAATAGTAACACCGTTTTCAAAAGTCATTTTTTCATAACCAGTATGACCAGGTGTAGGGGCTAGACCAGCGTGAAAAACATGATACATGGCTACAAGTGGATGTGATGGAATAATCCAATGAATGAGTATTCCAGAAAAATAGAGTATGTGTTCAATTGGATGCATAGACATGCCCGACCACGCACCTGTATTGGTGTTACGATGATGAACCTTATGAGCAATCTTGTATAATGGAGCCCAATGTAACAATCGGTGTGTCAAATAAAAATGTGCATCTCTTATAAAAGGAACTAAAAAAAACATAAAACAACAGTATATTGGATACGCCTCCCAGCTGACATAAGGGATTATCTGATTGGCAAAAGCCCAAAATGTAATAACTTCATAAGCTGTCCATAAAGGAATAGCGCTACAGAATGTATAAAATAAATTATCTTTGGTTTGATTATTAAATAAAAAAGTAGGATTGTTTTCTTCAAGTGGTTTAGGATTGTACTTAAAAGAGGTACCTTGTTTTTTTAGCCTCAAATGAAATAAACCAGTCCATACCAATATTATTGCTGAATTTCTAAAAAATATAAAAGAAATCCAACCAATCTCAAAAGTTTTCATTGTTTCAAGAGAAGGTGTAAGGAAAAAATATGTAAGAACAGTTATTAATCCAAAAACAAATGTCCAAGGAAAAAATATTCCCGGGTATTTAAAAAAATATTTTAATAACTTAATCGGATTTAAAAAAATATCTTTTGGTGGGTTGATGGCTATCGTACCGAAAGGTTTCCAGTGACCTCTTTTATCTCTTGTTCCAAAATTTTCATCATTAAGTTTATCTTTTGCCATCAATTGAGCCTTTTTTATTGTATTAAAATATATCTAACTCTTTTTATTTAATTTCAACATTGTTTTTTACTAATAATTGTTAGGAACTTCCACATTAATATAATAATCTTTGTTTTTTGATTGTTTAAAAATAGCAGGAATAATTGCCTTGTAAGCATCAATTACACCTAAATTGGGTTTAGGCATTTGATTTTTTACTACTTTGTGAAAAGCTTTGAGATTATGGCATGGTATTTTTGGAAAGATATGATGTTCAATATGATATTCCATATTTGAATACAGAAAGCTAAAAAAAGGATTCAAAATTACTGTTCGCGTACTTTTTCGATGATCTTTAACATTATCTTTTAAACCTGCATGTTGAGTCATTGCACAAATCATCAAAATGGTGTTTCCATAAAAAGGTGGTAGTAAAATCATTATAATTGGAAGCCACGATCCGATTACAATTGAAATAATAACCACTAAAAGCCAAAACAATACATAAAGTCGAGAGCTATTTACCACTTTGTTTATTTCATTCTGAGGAACAGTAATTTTAACAACTGATGAAATGATACCTAGTGAATGTTTTATAATCTCAAAATGAGTAAAATGTCTAACTTTTTGAATATTGATAATCGGACCTAATGGTAAGAAATTTAAAAGAAAGCGTATTGGTTCAGTTGGTCTTGGACTATTATTTTCATAATCATAAACTTCTTCATGAGTAAAAATAGTATGTGTATGATGATGAAAATGGCTCCACTTCCACCTAACAGCTTCAAAACCACCAAGCAAACTTGTTATATGATAAACAAATTTATTGAGTCCCCTTGTTTTAAAATAAGTCTCATGATTTGTCTCGTGTTGGATACTTATTACTTTGCAATAAAAAATATTACCATAAAGAAACAAAGATAATAAACCCCACCAAGTACCCCAGGTAATTATACAAAGATAGCCACTTGCTATCAAAGCTATAATAAACAAACCTATATCAAGAAATCCTTTAATATCTGATCTTTTTGATAGCTCTTTCAAAATTTTTTTATCTACATCAGGTTTGTACCAAGATTGCAAATCGACTTCACCAGCAAACATGATTTAGAATTTTTCAGCAAGTTTTAAAAACTTATCATATTCCTTATCATCAATGCCAACTGTAATTTTGGGATCGTCAAATTTTTTATTAATAGTATCTTCATGAAACGATTTAAAAGCTTCAATTCTCTGAACTTGTAATCGTTCAAATTCTTTTTTAAAGTCTTTATATATTCTTGCGTGACGAGGAATATGTCCTTGAGTATAGCCTAGTACATCATTTGCAAATAAATATTGTCCATCACAACCTGATCCACTTCCCATTGATAGCGTCATAATTTTCACTTTTTTAGTAATAATGCTTGCAATTTTTGGAGGGACAACTTCTAACTCTACACCAATTACTCCTGCTTCTTGTAACTCAAGAGTGTGCTGTAATACACCCGCCGCTTCATCAGCAGTTTTTCCTATGGCTCTAAACCCACCAATCCAAGAAGCTTTACCAGGCACTAAGCCTACATGACTATTGATAGGAATATTTTCATCTCTTAAAGCTCTGATCCATTTGTAACTCCAAGTTCCTCCATAAACAACGTCAGCTCCAACTTCTAAATATTTATGAGCTAATTTCATTGCTTCATATTCAGAGGCAACATTAACAGCTCCACCTGATTGCATAAAACAAGAAGGTGCAGCTTCTCTTATTCTCTTAAGCTCATCAAAACTATTGTAGATTCCATATTGAGGGGCATCGTGAGAGGTACAAATCATATCAATACCTGCTTCTTCAGCTGCCATAGCTTCATCAGCGCTATGGACAAAAAGGACACTTAATTGTCTTTTGCCTTTACATCTTAGATAATCATAAACTGTCAGTTTTTTTCTAGTCATATTGATAAATTATTTTGTTATTAGGATTATATCTTAATGAAAATTTTACCATTATCAACTTTTACTGGATAAGTTTTTAAATCAACACATGCAGGAGGGCTAATGGCTTCACCTGTTTTAATCTTAAAAATGCCTTGGTGCATTGGGCATTCTATCTCATCATCTATAACAAGACCATCCTCTAAGTGAACAGCTTCATGTGTACAAAAACCATCTGTTGCATAATAGCCGTCTTCTAATTTGTATACACAATAAGTTTTATTATCATGGTCAAATCGAACTATATCTTCAACTTCAATTCCTGATTCATCTGAAACTTCTAACCAATTTTCATTATTTTCACTCATATCTATTGATACATATAAATTTGATTATAAATTTGTAAACACCCTCTATCTCATTTTTTTAAAAGTTTATTTAGTTTTACTTCTCTATTTAACAATTGTTTTTTATCAATCTCAACTTCATTTTCTGATATTTTTCCTGCTAATTTAATATCTCTTCCTACTTTTCCAGCAATTCCAATTCCACATGCTCCCATTATTTTTTTATTTTTTAAATAAATATATATAATTCCTTCTTCAAAGCTATCCCCTCTTTGGACTTCTTGATCAAAATCATTGCATATACCTATTAGTTGTATGTTTAAATCAAACTGATTAGACCACATCCAGGGTATTGTATTATATGGAATGTTTTGACCAAGTATATTTCTTGCTGCTGCAATTCCATGATTTTGAGCATGCTGATAAGACTCTAGTCTCATTCTCGAATTATAAAAAGGGTGATAGAAATTTGATACATCTCCAGCAGCAAAAACATCTTTTTCGGAAGTTCTACAAAACTCATCTGTTACAATTCCATTATCTAATTTAAGAGAAGTATTTTCGAACAAATCTACATTAGCAAATGATCCAATACCAGCTATAATAAAATCAACTAATATTTTTTTATTGTTATTTAACTCTATTTGATATTCGCGATCAATTTTTTTTATTGATAAAATATTAGAATTTACAAAAATCGAATTACCTCTATTTTCATGATGTTTAGATACCATTGAAGCTATCTGCGAAGGTATGATTCTTCCCATGACTTGTGGCCCCATTTCAATAATATGCGCAGTTTTATCAAGTTGAGATATGCTAGATGCAATTTCCAATCCAATAAAACCTCCACCAATAATTGCAAATTTATTGTGTGACTCAATGATTTTTTTTATTTTTTTACAATCTTCAATATTTCTTAAATAAAGAATGTTATCTTTTATATCTTGATTTTCTTTATCATAACTTAATTGTCTATTTTTTGAACCAGTTGCTATAAGTAAAGAGTCATAGTTATGGTTTTGATTATCGTTTGTAATTAAGATTTTTTTTTCAAAATTAACTTTTTCAACAGCTTGATATTTTATATTTATATTTTCTACTTCATAAAAACTTTTAGAAAAAAATGATAGTTCTTCAAAATTTTTTTTTCCAATTATACATTCCTTTGATAAAGGAGGTCTTTCATAAGGAAGATAGCTTTCTTCACTAAAAATAGTAATTTGAGATTCCTTGTCATATTTCCTTATTTCGCTAGCAGCATATGCTCCTGCTTGCCCAGCTCCTAAAATTGAAATTTTTTTTTGTAAACTCATAAAAAAGGCAATTTATATACAAATATTAATTTATAACAATTAGTCTAATTTTCTATATAATGTTTAGGATTATAAAATTAGTTATTTAAATTCTTAGCAAGTTTTCTTTCTTTTTATTTTTTTTATTTTTCCAGATTTGTTTGAGTATTTCAATGTGTACTGAAAATATTGATGGCTCAATCTCCTCAGTATGAGGCTTAATTAGTTTATGAAATTTAGGAAGTCTATAAAAGGGAACGCTTGCGTAGAGATGATGTTCAACATGATAAGGCATATTCCAATATAAAAATTTTAAAAATGCACTTGGGAATGAAGTTCTAGTATTGTGAATCATATCAGCTGTTTCATCTTTGCCTGTATGTTCAACCATTCTTACTAATCTTAAAAAAGGCTCACCAAGAATTCTTGGAACAAGCCAGTATATGAGAAAAAAAGTAGTGCTGAAATAAAATGAACATAAAAAAATGAGAATATATCCGATCATCATCATTCTTGACTCAAATATTAGAGATTTTATTTCACTTTCAGGGATGTAATCTTTTTCCGATTTACTAATTTTACCCAAAGAGTGTCTAATTAAATTATCTATTATTCTAATCCATACCGTAAAGCTGGTTACATGCTTTAGGTATTCAAAATAACTTGAAGGAAAATCAACTTTATCAGGATCTTTTTCTGGATGTTGTGTAAACGTATGGTGAGCCATGTGCCTATACCTACCATTAAGAAAAGATCTCATCAGAACAAAACCTATAAAATACCCAATAAATTCGTTAAGTTTTTTATTTTTAAAAGCAGATTTATGAATACACTCATGCAGTCCAGCATATAAAAATGCTATGAAGCTACCGTGAGCTATCATTAATATTATTTTAAGAAAAATATTATTAGAAATACTTATTAAAATACCAGAAAGAAAGATAAGTCCCAAATGCATGAATAGATGAATTAATCCATTTGTATTATTTCTTTGAAGAAAAGGTTTAAGCTTATCTTTTGGAATTAGTTTTGAACCATGATATGGCCATTGATATTCTGCATCAGTCTTCATTTATAAGGACTAAATAATAATTTAAATTAATTTAACAAATATATTTTATGAATGTAAAATATACTTATTTACTATGTTTTTATTTTATAGTCTATTTGATATGGATATTTAATTGTGTTAACTAGTTTCTAATGAAAAAATTATATACATGGGGTGGAAAATTTGCAGATAGGAATTTGACTGTAGCTGATTTATTAAAAAATAAAGGTAAAATAAAATATCTTCAAACAACTGCAACCGATAGCACAGAAGCATCAGCTGCTAAGGAAGCTGGGATAGATATGATTTTATGCAAATCACCTGTAATTAATGAAATAAGAAAAGGGGCTCCCGATATTTTTTTGACTGCAACAATTGATCTAGCTTTGTTCCCAACTGAAAATGAAGTTTTGCATGAGGCATTTCGAGCTATGTCTGCCGGTGCCGACCAGATATATACTGCACGCGGTCCACACATTGTTGAAATGCTATCAAAAGAAGAGATTCCAGTTATGTGTCATTTAGGATTAGTTCCAAGAAAATCATCATGGAGGGGTGGCTTAAGAGCTATCGGTAAAAATGCTGAAGAGGCTATAAAATTATTTAATGATTTTAAAACAATGGAAAGCGCTGGTGCCTTCTCAGCAGAGTGCGAGATAATACTTGAAGAAATAATGACAGAGATAAGTAAGAGAACATCCCTGATTACAAGCTCTTTAGGATCAGGTTTGAGTGGAGATATAATATATTTATTTCAAAATGATATCTGCGGTGAACATGAAAATATCCCAAAACACGCAAGAACATTTGGAAATGTGCTTAAACTTAAGAATGATATTTATAAAGAAAGGGTCAGCTCTTTACAAAATTTTAAAAATTCTGTTGAAAATCAAACTTTTCCATCAGAAAAAGAGCTCATAAACATAGGAAAAGAAGAGTTAGAAAAATTTAAAGATCTTATTTCGTAAATTATTTATTTACTCATATATAGATTTTATCTATACTTAATTTATTAATTTAGTTATTTACTATATGAAATATATTAATTTTAGTCAGTTGAGATCTTTTCATGCAGTGGCGAAAACTGAAAGCATTACTCTTGCTTCTAAATTATTGAATATTAGCCAACCAACAATCACAAAACAAATTCAGTTATTAGAGGAATTCTATTCGATAAATGTAATAAATAGACACGCTAGAGGTGTTACTTTAACAGATTTAGGTACAAAACTATATGAAGTAACATCAGATATATTTGAACTTGAAGAAAAAGCAATTGAGCTTTTTTCCTCAAATTTAAATATTCACCAAGGAACTCTAGTAACAGGGACTTCTGGGACTTATTATATAATTAAACTTATAAAAGAATTTAAAAAACTACATCCAGGAATAGACTTAAAAATTATTTCTAGTAATTCAAATGAAATCTTGGATAAATTATATAATTTTCAAATTGATTTAGGAGTGGTTGGAAAACCTCTAAAAGAAAAATTTAAATCAGATTTATATTATATCCCTTATATGAAACAAAAAATTGTTGTAATTGTCGGTAAAGGTAGTAAATTTTATAATTATCACACAATAAAATTAAGTGATTTAAATGGTGAAAATTTTATTAATAGAGAAAGTGGCTCTGAAACTAGACGAGTATTTGAAGACAATTTAAAAAAATCTTCAATAAAAGTAAATACTGTTATGGAAGTAAGTAGAACCACAATGGTTCAAGCAGTTAAAGAGAATATTGGTTTTGGCTTAATATCAGAACCTGAATTTGACAATTACAAAGATATAAAAAAAATACATATAGATGATAATGATATTTTTACCCAAGCATACCTAGTATGTCTCAAAAAGAAGAAAACAGATAATCTAGTAAATGCCTTTATTGAAACTGCTAAAAAAATTATTTTAGAGTAAATTACTTAGTTAGAAAAGTCCACTTTAGAGCCTTTTTTTCAATATTTATATATAATTAGTAATTTTATATTTGAAATAACTATAAATATTAAAATATATGTTTTGTGAATACTTCTCATTCAAAAATTATATAATATTTTTAATAAGTTTTTGTATAGTTTAAAACAATAAATAGAAATATTAACGGGAGGTAATATGAAGTTAATTCGTAGTTTAATTTTAGGAACTATATTTTTATTTTCAACAAATTTGTATGCTGCTGATATTCATAGCCATATAAATAATTTGATTGCTGAAAATCAAAAAGGTTGGAAAGAATTTGAAAATGAGGAATTAGGAAAATTTTTTAAGAAAGATGGTTTTAGAGACTTTCTAGATGTTTATCCTGTTACTTCTTTAACTGGAGGTTTTGAATGGAAACCTGGTATGGGAAGAGAATTTGAAGGCCCTTTAAGCGGTTTACCTATTAAAGCTCCTTTTAGTGATTACATTCCTCTAGATGATGGTCCAGTATTAAATGCAGATAAAACTTATAGAATAGGTTTTGTTTATCATTGGGGTTTTCACCCTTGGTTGATTAGTCTTGCAGACACTGCTGTGTATGAAGCAAATCTTCACCCAAATGTTGAAATAGAAGTATTAGATGCCGAAGGTGATGATAATAAAATGGGTCAAATGATTGATGATTTTATTGCTAAACAAATGGATGCGATTGTTATGTGGCCAGCAAGAGAGGCTCCGATGGGTCCTCCTGTTGAAAGAGCAGAGGCTGCTGGTATCCCTGTTGTCAGTTTAGATAGAAGAGCTGCAGCACCAAACATTAGTTCTGAGGTTCTTGGTAATTTCTATGCAAATGGATTACAGCAAGGGCTTTATTTAAATCATGTAGCTAATGGTGAAGGTAATATCGTAATGAATAGAAAACCATTAGGTAGCACTGCAGACTCAATGAGATCTGGAGCATTCATGGAAGCAATAGGAAACTATAACTATGTTATAAGTGAATCTATGCATACAAATAGTTCTAGAAAAGCTGCATTTGAAGCAACACAAGACGCGCTTCAAGCACATGATGATGTTTCAGTAATTTTCAACACAGGTGGTGAAGAGGCTCTGGGTGCACTTGATGCAGTTTTAGAGGCTAATAGACTTAACTCCGCACCTGGAGGTAAAAAAATTATTATTCTTGTTAATGATGACTCAAAAGAGACTGTTAATGAAGTAAGAAAAGGAAATATGGATGTTGTAGTTCCATATACCCCTCTTTTAGGTGGTATTGGAGTAAGAGCAGCCATACTACATATTGGTGCAAAAGAAGGTTTAAATGAGAAACCTCCTAAACAAATTGTAACTCCAAACTTACCGATGATTACCAAAGAGAAAATGGTAATTGCAGGAATTGAAACTATAACTCCAGATGAATGGCCGTATGCATATGGCCCTGAAGCTGAGTAAATATCAATTTGATTATTGAATAATTTTAACTTTCTCCTTAAAATAAATTAAGGGGAAAGTTTTTTTCATGAATTTTAATCTATTAAAAAATACAAGTAATAATATTAATCTTTTAATATTATTTTTTATACTTTGTGGATTTGCTATATTTATTAGCCCAGCTTTTTTAGACTTTGACAACATTCAAAATATTATTAGAACTGTTATGGTTCTTGGTATTATTGCTTTTGGTATGACAATGGTGATGATACTTGGAGAGATTGACTTATCTGTAGGATCTATTGCTGCCTTTTCTTGTGCATTTGGTGGTTTGTTTGTTAACAGTGACTCTTCTTTTCTTGTAATAATTTTAACTCTACTTGCAGGTGCTTTCTGTGGCTTTTTAAATGGAATAGGTGTTGCAATTATTAAAGTTCCCTCTCTAATTATGACTTTAGGAACTATGGCTATAATTAGAAACGCTGGTTACATAATGACCAAGGGTCAGGCAGCTTATCCAACGAAACTAGAAACATATATGGCTAGTGCAAAAGGTTATGTTGGTATTTTTCCTATTCCAGTAATAATATTCATCTTACTTTCAATTATTTGCGCAATTTTAATTAGATATTCAACAGTTGGAAAAAGCTTTTATGTTGTTGGATCAAATCCTATGGCTAGTATTTTATCAGGAATAAGTAACAATTCAGCAAAAATTATAGCCTTTACAGTTTGTGGTTTGTGTTGTTCAGTTGCTGGATTGATTCAAAGTGCACGTTTGGGACAAATTGATCCACATATGGGTATAGGATGGGAACTTACAGTTATAGCTATTGCAGTTTTAGGAGGTGCATCTTTATACGGTGGTAAGGGTTCAATTGAAGGAACTATTATCGCTACTCTAATAATTGGGGTAATAAATAATCTATTAAATCTACTTGGTATGAGCAACCATTCTCAGGAAGTTGTTATAGCTATAATAATTATTAGTATGGTTTTAATTCACAACTTTAGAAAAAATAATTTGAGTTAAACATGGAAGTTGATTTTAAAAACATTGTTAAAAATCATTTTTTACTTCTAGTATTTTTTTTAATTTGCTTAGTTGGAACATTTACAAGTGAATATTTTTTCACCTTAACAAATTTACAAAACATGATTAGAAATATGGCAGTTCCTGGACTCTTAGCCCTTGGAGTGTCTTTTGTATTTTTAGTTTCCAGAATTGATTTATCCGTTGGATCCTTAACAATATTTGGACCAATATTGGCAGTTTCTTCCTTAGCTTTTTTTGGCGATATATTTGATTTTAAAGTTCTCGTAAGAGGTAATCAATACGCAAATAGTGCAACATTTTTAGTAGTTGTATCTCTTTTGACTGGAATTATTGTAGGTTTATTAAATGGTATTGGTGTCATGTATGGAAAAATTACTTCTTTTATTATGACACTTGCAATGATGAAAGCATTGTGGGGATTAAATTATGTTTTAACTCACGGTCATGCATATTATTTGCAAATACCAACATACACTTGGATGGGAACATTAAATTTATTCTATATTCCATTTTCAACCTGGGTATATATTTTGATGACAATATTGGCAGCTATTTTAATGAAATACACATTAGTAGGAAGAAGAATTTATTCAATTGGTGGTGATGAAAAAACAGCAAGGTTGGCTGGGATTAATGTAACTTTTTGGGTAATTATTGCATTTATGATGAGTGGTTTTTGTGCATCAGTTGCGGGAATCTTATTTTCATCACGATTGCAGACAGTTGATGCACCATTGGCTGTAGGATTTGAATTAACAGCAATAGCATTTGCTGTTGTAGGAGGTGTAAGTCTGACAGGTGGCAGAGGATCACCTTATAGAGCTTTTTTAGGAACAATTGTTATGGGAGCTTTATTTAGTTTATTTTCTATGTGGGGTTTAAATACTTGGCATAGAAATATTGTGGTTGGTATAATCATAATTTTAGTTGTTATGCTGGACCAAAGAAAAAATAATTTTGGGAGGATCTAATATGGTTGAAAAATATACACTTGGAATTGACATAGGAACTACTGGCGTAAAAGCTTCAGTTCTTGATGTTGAAAAGGGAATGGTTGTTGCTCATTCTTTAAAAGAGCATCCACTCTTTCATCCTAAGCCGGGTTATGCTGAACAAGAAGGTGATAATTATTGGAAAGCGGTAGTAGAGGCGGTTAAAGAATGTTTTAAGCAAGGTTCTTATGGTGAAAAAATTGCAGGAGTATCTTTGTCAGGATTGGTAGGTGTTATGTTACCAATAGATAAAGAAGGAAAGCCTGTTAGACCTGGAATGATTTGGATGGACTCTAGATCAGAAGAAGAATGTACTGATATAAGAAACACAGTTGGTGAAGAAAAAATTAATAACATTAATGGTAATAGAGTTGCTCCATGGTTTGTAGAACCAAAAGCATTGTGGATGAAAAAACATGAGCCAGAAAATTTTGATAAAACTCACAAATTAGTATCTCCATCTGGATACTGCACTTATAAGATGTGTGGCGAATTCACCATGAATCATGGTGATGCTCAATTATTTTATCCATATGAATATCAGGCCGGTAAATGGAATGAAGATGTTGCACAGGGTCTAGGTATTCCAATTGAAAAATATCCTCCAATATTTAATTCTCACGAAGTTGTTGGTAAGGTAACGAAAAAAGCTTCTGAAGAAACAGGTATAAAAGAAGGTGCTGTTGTAGTAGCTGGTGGAACAGATATAAGCTGTGCGGCACTAGGTTGTGGTGTTGTAGAAGTAGGGCAAGCTTTTTATTCTATGGGCACAGGTGCAAACATAGGTGTGATGATACCAACTTCTCAAAGAATTAATGAATTTAGAATTTTAAAATGGACATCAGTTATACCGGGTATGACAATGTTTGATGGTCCAATGGCTTTTGTTGGAGCTTCACTAAACTGGTATAAAAATAATTTTGCTGAACTAGAAAATCAAATTGCTAAAGAAAAGAATTTAAATGTATTTGATCTATTAACTAAGCAGGCTGATAAAATAAAACCTGGTTCAGATGGCTTGATGTATTTTCCTTATTTAGGTAACACTTTATCTCCAAATTGGAATTCTTCTGCCACAGGTATGTTTTTTGGAATAAGACCAACAACTTCTAAAGCTCATTTTATAAGATCTGTTATTGAGGGAGTTGCATTTGATTGTAATTCAAATGTTAAAATCGCTAAAGAAGCCGGTGCTAAAATTGATAAATTTACATTAAATGGAGGACCAACTAAGAGTAGATTATGGAATCAAATCACTTCTGATGTTACTGGATTACCTCTGGACTTACCAGATGTAGGTAAATCTGAAGAGTCAGGTTTTCCTCCAGAAGCAGCTCCACTTGGAGATGCGATTCTTGCTGCAGTAGGGGCAGGTTTTTATTCAAATCCGCTAGAAAGTCTTAGTGATATTGTAAAAGTCAAAGAAACTTTCGAACCAAATATGCAAAATCATCAAATGTACAGTGAATTTTTTGATGTATGGAGAAGTATTTATCATAACGTTATTAATGATATGAAAACTCATCATGATTTATTAAATAAATATGATTTTTCATAATAAAAAATTTTGATTTATGGGCACACATAACGACCAATTAATTATGAAAGGCATATCAAAAGCCTTTCCAGGAGTTAAAGCACTTGATGATGTTTCATTCGAAGTAATTTCTGGCGAGGTTCATTCTTTAATTGGTCAAAATGGTGCTGGTAAATCAACTTTAATGGGGATTTTGAATGGTATAACAAAACCAGATGATGGAAATATTTATTTAAACAATAATTTAGTAAAGATTGATGATCCAAAAGATGCTTTTAATCTTAATTTGTCTATAGTTCATCAGGAATTTGCACTGTGTAACAACCTGACTGTAGCAGAAAATATTTACCTAGGAGATGAGCCGCATAGCAAATCGGGTTTTGTAGATTATAAAAAAATGCATTTGGATGCAAAATATCTTTTAGATAGTATAAATGTAAGCCTAGGTACTGAAGAAATAGTTGGCGACCTTAATACTTCTCAATGGCAAATAATAGAAATTTGTAAAGCCTTAGCAAAAAAACCTAAATTTATTGTTATGGATGAGCCAACAGCATCACTAGATGAAAAACAAATTGATAATTTATTTGATATTATCAACACTCTAAAGAAGAATGGGATAGGGATAATTTATATTTCACATAAACTTAAAGAAATTATTCATATTTCTGACAGAATAACTGTTCTAAAAGATGGGAAAATAAATAATTCGTTCTTAAAACAACAGGTTAATGAAGAAGATTTAATAAAATCAATGATTGGTGAAAATATTCTTATCAAAAATGAACAGCAAAAAAAAATATATCCAAAAAAACCAATACTTGAGATAAAAAATTACAGATATTCAAATATTTTTAAGAATATAAATATAGAACTTTTTGAAGGAGAAATTCTTGGGTTAAGTGGTTTATTAGGCTCAGGGGCTAATGAACTCTTAAGAAGTATTTTTGGAATAATTAAACAGGATGATGGACAAATATCTTTGAATTCTGAAATTATTTCAATAAATAAACCACGAGATGCAGTTTCAAGAGGAATAGGCTACATTCCTTCAGACAGAAAAAATGAAGGCTTAATTCAAAATAATTCTATCAAAGATAATAGTGTTTTGACTATCTTTGAAAAATTAACAAATATTGGTTTTTTCAATTTTAATGAAGCTACAAAAACAACAAACGATTATATAAAAAAATTAGATATTAAAGTTTCAAATATTGATAGTTTTGTAATGAATCTATCAGGAGGAAATCAGCAAAAAGTAGTTATTGCAAAGTGGCTTGCAAAAAATTGCAGAGTTCTTTTATTTGATGAACCTACAAGAGGTATCGATGTTGCGGCTAAAGCACAAATATGGAAATTGATTTCGAAATTTACTAATGAAGGTGGCTCTGTAATAGTTGCTTCAAATGAAATTCCTGAGCTAATTAATAACTGTAATAGAATTATAACTATGCAAAAAGGATTAATAAGCAATACTTTTAAATATGAAGATTTTAATGAACAGAAAATTTCATTAAATATATCTTCAAAATAAATAAGAACCTAATAAATTATATATATTGCAAACTTTAACTAGGTATTGCTAAAGGTATCTTATAATTTGGATCTTTAGCTTGTTTTATAAGTGTAGGTATAATTTCTTTATATGCTCCCCATAACCCTTTTCGTGCAGGTGGCATTTGATCTTTGATTAACGCATGTAATTTTTTTAAGTTGTAAGATGGTACTTGAGGAAACATATGATGCTCAACATGATACTCCATATGCCAATATAAAAAACTGAAGATAGGATTTAAATAAACCGTCCTAGTAGTTAACCTATGATCTTTGATATCTTCTTGCAAACCAGCGTGCTGTGTTAGCCCCATTAGCATCACAAGAGTTTTGCCATAAAAATTTGGCAGGACAATAAATAATACCGGTAACCAAGATTGAAAATATATTGAACACATAATTGTCACAACCCAAATAAAGACATGACTTCGTGCAGACCATCTACATTTTGATCTTTCATTTTCAGGTATACAAACTTTCATTACTTCTGTTGTGACACCAAATGCATGTTTAATTGTCTCCCATTGAAGAGAATTTTTAAAAAAAACAAGACCTGAAAAAGGAATGTAATGAGAAAAAAACACAATTAGATCGGTAGGTTTTTTTACATGTATTTCAAAATCAACGGGATCATTAAAAATAGTATAGGTATGATGGTGATAATGAGAATATCTCCAACGAATAGGTTCAAAATTATCCATAAAACTTGCTATGTAATAAAAAAAATCGTTCCAAAATTTTGATTTGAAAGCAGTACGATGGCCTGTTTCATGCCATATAGCATCACTACATCCCCATATATTGCCATATATTAAAAAAAATAATAATGACCACCAAGTGCCCCAAGTCACATAAGCTAAATAGCCAAAGAAACCTAAAAATGAAAAATAAATAATCATATGTTTGAAACCTTGCCAATCTGATTTTTTGCAAAGTTTTTTGAACTCTTTCTTATCTATATCGCACTTAAACCATTTATCTAAATCAACATCCATATTTCAAAGTTAACATTTTTTTTATTAATTTTAAATCAAAAATATTTCGACTTATTCAAAGTATTATTAGATTTTAATAGTTATTATATTTTATATATTTTAAATAATAACATTATTGTTTGTAAATTGTTAATTTTCACATATAAAATTAATTATTATATATAAAATATATTGGAGGAAAAATGAAAAAAATCTTTGCTTTCGTAGCTCTGTTTTTTGCTTTTGCATCAACTTCAGCAATTGCTAAGAATGATTATAGTTGCGATAAAAAATTTATCTTTTTTCCAGGTGGGCCTGAAGGCGGACCATTTGGAACTATAGTATATAATGGTGCAGTAGCAGCTGCTGAACATACTGGTTGTGATGTTGATTACTACTGGTCACAATGGAACTCAGAAATCATGATTAAGCAATTTAAAGAAGCAGTTGCGCTTCAACCGGACGGAATTGCAATTTATGGTTTTCCAGGTGATGCAGCAATGCGACCAATCATAAAAGAAGCTAGAGAAATGGGAATAGTAATTACAACTATGAACACTCCTCTACCTGATTTAGAAGCTGAATACAAAACCGAGGGTTTTGGATATGCTGGAGCAGACTTATTTGATGCAGGATATAACCTTGGTAAAAAAGCTGTAGAAGTATGCGGTTTACAAGCTGGTGATAAAGCTTTTATTTGGGGCCTTGCAAGTATGCCTAATAGAGGCGAAAGAACTAAAGGAGCTATAGCTGGCGTAGAAGACATGGGAGTTGAGGTTGTGTATCAAGAAATTCCTGATAACGTAAACTCTGATGCTTCTCAAGGAACGCCAATGTATGTAGCTACTTACAGTGCAAATCCAGATATTAAGATGGCAATCACTGATCATGGTGGTTTAACTGCAAGTTTACCAACATATATGAAGGCTGCAGGTCATGGTACTGAAGAGGTTTGTGGTGCTGGTTTTGACCTTTCAGCTCCAATTGTTGATGGAATAAATTCTGGTTACATTGATGTAGTAATTGATCAGCAACCCTTTATTCAAGGATATATTCCAATCGTCCAACTATTCCTTAGCACTAAATATGGGATGGCTGGATTAGCTATGGACACAGGTGCTGCATTTGTTACTGCTGATAACGTAGACGCAATTGCGCCATTGGCAGCTGTACAAATTCGATAATAGATATATTTACAAACCTGCTAAAAAGCAGGTTTGTATTCTTATATGACAATAGAACTTTTAAGATTAGAAAATATTTATAAAAACTTTGGCGCAGTCAAAGTGTTAAAAGATATAAATATTAAAATAAATAAAGGTGAGGTAGTTGCACTTATTGGAGATAATGGCGCAGGTAAATCTACTCTCATTAAAGTTATAACAGGTGTCCATCGACCTACGTCTGGTAAAGTATATTTCAATGAAAACGAAGTTGATATTAAGTCAGTGGCTGAGTCGAGAAAGATGGGAATTGAAGCTGTTTACCAAGAAAGAGCTCTTTGTGATCAACAAGAGTTATGGAGAAATATTTTTGCAGGTAGAGAAATCACAAATGCATTCGGATTTTTAGATATAAAAAAACAAAGAAAAGAAGCAGAAAAAATACTTAGAGACTATATAGGTTTTACATCTAAAGCTATTACAGTAGACTCGACAGTGATGGGATTGTCTGGTGGAGAAAAACAAGGAGTTGCGTTTGGGAGATCGCTATATTTTAATTCAGACCTTATCGTATTAGATGAACCTACTATGGGATTATCAATACAAGAAACAGAGAAGGTTCTAAATTTCGTTAAGGGCTTAAAACAAGAAAATAAGTCTGCTATTTTTATTGATCACAATATTATTCATGTATACGGAGCAGCTGATAGATTTATAATTTTAGACCGAGGTGAAGTAGTTGGTGAGTTTAAAAAGAATGAAATAACCCGTGAGGAACTAGTTCAAAAAATGATTCAGCTTCATGAGTCTGGCAAAATCAAGGTTGAGGCATAAATGAATAATATACTAAATAGTTATTTTGTTAGAACGCATAAATTAGAAATAAGTATAACTATTATAGCGATAGCTCTTTTTTTAATTTATTTTTTAGGAGCTCCTCATGTATTCACACGATTTCCAATCTATCGTGCATTTATGCAGTCGATGCCTTTTTTTGGCATCATAGCAATATCTGCTACATTTGTTGTCACTCTTGGTGAAATAGACTTATCATTTCCCTCTATAGTCGGGATAACATCACTTACTTTTGGAATGCTTTTAACAGCTACTGATGGGAATTTCTTTATTTCTTTTATTTTATCAACATCTTTAGGCATGTTTGCAGGTTTAATAAATGGTTTGTTGGTTACAAAGATAGGCATACCATCAATTGTTGCCACCATAGGAACATTGTTTTTTTGGAGAGGTCTAGTAAATGTTATTTCTCAAGGTAGTGGAATTGCAATTGTTGATGTTGCTGATGGTACTTGGCATCACACTTTGTTTGTAGAAAAATTATTTGGCAAAATACCTGCTCAATTTATTTGGTTTATTGTACTGACTGCCTTAATGCAGTGGGTCTATCGTTATCATAAATTTGGTAATCATATTCACTTTGTTGGTGACAACAAAGCAAGCTCTCAGATGATGGGAATAAATGTTGATAATGTAAAAATAATTGCTTTTGTTCAGCTTGGATTTTTTTCAGCTTTAGCTGGAATATTTACTATGTATGAAATGTTATATTTTTGGCCCACACAAGGTGAAGGATTAATGCTTACAACTTTAGCTGCTGTTTTTGTAGGTGGTACTTCTGTCTTTGGTGGAAGAGGTACAATTTTTGGAACATTTATAGGTGTCTTAATCATTGGTTCTTTAGAGTCAGGCATTGTTGCACTTGGCTTATCAGGTTTTTACGTTAAGTTCATAAATGGTCTAATGATTACTGTTGCTGTTTCAATTTACGCAATTATCCAGAGAAAAAAAACTTAATTTTATAAATTATTTAATAAATTTTCTGCAGAAGAAACTCTATATTCACCTGGATCTTCAATAAATATTTTTTGCACTTCATTATTATTTACAATCATAACAAATCTAGTTGCTCTTATCCCCATATGACTTTTTGTTTTGTCTGATAGTAAATTTAAGTCTTTAGTGACTTCACCATTTCCATCTGCAATTCCAATTAATTTGTCACCATCTGTGTAACTTAATAGCCAAGCGTTCATTACAAAACTATCATTCACTGACAAACAATATACGTCATCAATTCCATTGTTGATGATTTGTTGATGTAACTTAATATAACTTGGCATATGCTTTTCAGAACAGGTTGGTGTAAAAGCACCAGGTACTCCAAATATAACAACGTTTTTATTTTTTAATTCATTATAAAGATTAACTTTTGAAGTAATACCTTTTTGAATAACTGGCACTTCTATAGATGGAATAATTTTAGTCATATTTTAATTTATTAATTGTGTTTACTATCTCTTTTTTAGAAAGCAACTCTGATAGTAAAATTCCGTTAGGAAATTTTTTAGAAAAAAAAGCATTAAAGGGAATGCCAAAACGATCATATTTCTCTAAGAAAGTATTAATCTTATCATTTGGTTTAGTCCAATCTGCTCGAATCAAAGTTATGTTGTTTTCTTTAAACTCTCTAACTATTTGGTCTGTATTAAGAACATTTATTTTGTTAAATTGACAAGTTGCACACCAATCAGCAGTAATATCTAAAAAAATAATTTTATCCTGATCTACAAGTTGATCTATATCGACTGTAAAAAAATTTAGCCAATCTTTATCATTTACACTTAATGATTGATTTTGAAATAGTTGTAATGAGGATGCAAAAAAAATAAATATTAGAAGAGCTGATGTAATAATATTTTTAAATACAGGAATTTTTCTTCTATAAGTTATAACCAGCAGTAAAAAAATAGATAAAGTTAAAAAATAGAAATTGAAAAAACTTAATAATACATTTGATAGCCATACAACTGTAGCAAAAAGCAAAAGTCCTAAAAAATATTTTACATAAATCATCCATCTGCCAGGTTTTGGTAAAAAGTTTACAATTTTAGGAAATAAGGCTACTAATAAGTATGGGGACGCCATACCTATGCCCATAAATAAAAAAATACTCATTCCTATGATATAATTTTGAGTGAATGCAGCTGTAATAGCTGTACCAACAAAAGGCGCAGAGCAAGGGGTTGCCATTAAAGTCGCAAAAAAACCATTAAAAAAATCTCTAAAAAATAAATTATTACTTGAGCTTAAAAAAGTAAGGTTGCTAAAATTTTGAGGTAGATTAAAATCAATTTGACCAAACATATTCATCATAAATAAGAAAATTATAAGGGTAATAAAAATTAAAAAATAAGGTTGTTGAAATTGCATTCCCCACGCAATTGCAAAATTAAAATACTGTAATATTAAAAACAACAATCCTAAAAGAAGGAATGAAGTAATAATACCTAATGCAACAGTTAAAAAACTAACTCTGGCCGTAGCTTGTTTTGTGGTAAAAACAGACATTAATTTAATTGAAAGAATTGGAAAAACACAAGGCATTACATTCAAAATCAGTCCAGCTAATAATGAAATTAAAATATAAAAAACAAAAGTATTAATTTTTTTATTATGGTCGTTGTTTTTAATTTGTGCAGATAATAAATGCTCGAAGTTATGATTTGTGTCTCTTAGAACAACTTCTAAGGGAAAACTTTCTTTGGATATTAGATGCTTATCAAAATCAAATTCTGCAATAATTAATTTATTATTTGCTGAATAAGAAATTGTATTTTTAACAACAGGAAGTCCAAATGGTGTGTGCAAAAAAATTTCTGGATTAAAAAAGCTTTTTTCTGACTCAATTCGAAGTTGAATTGTTAATAAAGTATCGCCTTTAAAAATATTTGCATTTATATTTTTTAGATACGATTTACTAAAATCCTTTTCTGGTAATAATGAGAGTGCCTGTTCAACTTTAAAATAATTATCATTAATTATCTTTTCACCAGCAGGAATAACTAAAAAAATTCTTGCATCACCAGGAATACATATCTTCTCACAGATTAAATAATTTACATTTAAATCTATAACAGTATCTTGAAGTTCATTTACGATTTCAATTTCTAATGGAAACGTTACATTATTTTCGTAACCAAGTGATTTTAGTCCCAGAATTTCAAACTCCATAGGCGTAGGCCACAAGATATTAATATTACTAATATTTGATGAATTTTCCCATGAAATATTTTGAGCAAAACCCCCATCACCTGGAGATTTCCAGTATGTTTTCCAACCAGGTTCCATTTGGTATTCAAGGCCAATAGTAATATTTTTTGAGGCGTTTTGTGAATATGGTGAAATTATTCTTAATTTTGATGCTTCATCAACTACCCATTCACTAGATAAAGCAAAGGCAGTGCTAAAATAAAAACTACACAAAAAAATACTAATAAAAATTTTTAATATTTTGACCACTTTTTTCATATAAATAACTAATGTAATATATAGTAATAGGTTATTGAAATACTATAAATATTAAGAATATATATAATTATGAATTTAACAGGAAAGCTATTAGTTTCGATGCCATCTCTAAAGGACGAGAGATTTTATAAAACTGTAATATATATATGCGCCCACTCTTCAGAAGGTACGATGGGTATCATTATTAATAAAAAAATTGATTATGATTTATACCCTGATCTATTAGAACAACTTGGTATTGATAAACCACTTGATAATAAAAAATTGTATATACGGTATGGTGGTCCAGTTGAAACAGGTAGAGGCTTTGTTTTGCACTCAGATGAGGTAATACAAAAAGAAACACTATCAATTGAAAAAGGTGTGGCGTTAACAAGCACTTCAGAATTTTTTGAAGATCTTTCAAAAGGAAAAGGTCCATTAAACAGTATATTAGCACTTGGTTATGCAGGCTGGGGTCCTGGACAAATTGAAAAAGAATTATTAGCAAACAGCTGGATGACTCTTGCTGCTGACTCTACTTTTTTATTTGATAATGAAGTGGCAAATAAGTGGAAAAAAGCATATAAATTATTAGGAATAGATCCAAATAAGTTATCACAATTTTCAGGAAGAGCTTAATTAAAGATTAATTTCAAAAATTCGCTCTTTTTCTTTTTCAGAAATTTTTTTAATTTTAAATTTTTCCGTTTTGATCAATTTTTCACCCTTATTTGTCACGAATGACTTCATTTTCAAAACTTCTTTTTCGGGCATTTTTCTTTCATATTTCAAAATGTATTTTTTATTAGAAACACTGAATATTGTTTTCATAATTCTCCTTATGTATTTTAAACTATTTAATGATTAAAGATATTTTTTTGTTTTTTTACCCATTCTATTAATAAATTTGAAGACTCATCTGATAAATAATAATTTTTTATTCTTTTATCTTTTTGACTCTCAATCTTCTTTAGAATTTTTTTATCTAAACCTTCATTTAGTAAATTTTGAATACTAGATCTTGATCCTAGTACTTTGGGTATATTATTACATAATTTCTCATAAGATATTCCATCAAAATTATTTTTGAAAAAAACTTCCATAATAACTGCATTATGCAACATAGACTTATTAAAAAATTTACTAAAAAGATTTTTACTTTCTAAACTAGTGTAAAGAGCATTTTTTTTAAGCTTTATAATTTCTTCTGCATTCATATTTATTCCCAGTTAGAAGTAGAGGAGTTAAATCCTCTACTTATAAATTTAGTTTTTTATGTGCAAATTCAAGAAAAAACAGTGAAATCTAATCCCTAATTGAATATGCCACAACACCAACTTCAGCTTTATCAGTTCCAAGTTTTTCTGCTTCCTCACTTATTCTTAGACCCATTGATATTTTCAATAGGTAAATCACAATATATGATGCAATAAAAACAAATAGACATACTGAAATTACTCCAAGTAATTGAATGCCATATGAAGCATCAGGATTTGTAAAGGGAACAACTAAAGTTCCCCATATTCCTGCAAACATATGTACGGGTATCGCCCCAACAACGTCGTCTAATTTAAGGGAGTTTAATAATTGTGTGCCATAATACATAATAATGCCACCTATTGCTCCAATACCAATAGATAATAATGGTGAAGGCATCAAAGGCTCAGCGGTTATAGAAACTAAGCCTGCTAGTGCACCATTAAGCATCATAACAATATCAGTTTTTCCACCTATTAACCTCGTAATTATAGCTCCTGCCATACAGCCACCACATGCTGCAAGTTGCGTATTCATAAAAATTTTAGACATAGCAGTTGCATCTTCATAAGAGCCAAGCGCTAATTGAGATCCACCATTAAATCCATACCAGCCCATCCATAGAATAAATGTTCCAAGCGTGACTAAAGGAATTGAAGATGGAGCAAAAGGAGCCATATTTGCAGGCTCACCTGTGTCTGTAAACCTTCCTAACCTTGGGCCTAATAATATTACACCCGCTAATGCAGCTGATCCACCACAAGCATGAACTAAAGTTGATCCAGCAAAGTCTGAGAAACCAAGTGCGTCGAGCCAACCGCCGCCCCACTCCCATCCCATTTGGATTGGATAAATAAAACCTCCAAGCATAGCGGCAAATGCAAAAAATGGCCAAATTTTAATTCTTTCTGCTACTGCCCCCGAAACTATGGAAACTGTTGCACAAACAAATAAAGCTTGAAAAAACCAGTCAGAAGCATCTGAATAACCAGTATCAAGAGAAGTATTATCAGTCCAAATTGAAAATGAACCAATAAATCCACCTTCCGGGACACCATAACCCATGTTATAGCCAAATAAGTAAAATACAATTGAAACAATAGCAAATTTACCAATGTTTTTTGCAGCAATTGTCGAAACACTTCTTGTTGTTACTAACCCTGATTCTAAGAATAAAAAACCTGCTGCCATCCACATTACAAGAAATCCGCATACTAAAAAAGAAAATGTATTTAGTATGTAAGCGACTTCAGCATCTACGCCAGCTCGAGCATAAGAACTTGAAAGTAAAAAAAATGATAAAATACCTAAAAAATAAAGAGTTTTTTTAAACATTAATCCTCCATTATAAATTTCACAAGACACAACTCACCTTAAGTCATGTGCTACTATTCATGCTTAGCTATGGAAATTAATATATAAGATCCGCGTTCCTTCGGTTTAACCTACTTCCGATCTGCCTAGGCAAATTGAACGATTTAATAACTTTGCATGCGTTCCTTCGGCTTTCGCCTACTTCCGTCATGATAAACATGATGAACGTAACTATTTATTTAATAAAAATAATAAATTTTGTAAGTTTAAAAAACGAAAAATAGATATGTAAAAATTGCATACTTAGATATGCAAATATTAAATATATGTTTTTTAGTATTTTATAAGATTTTCTTAAAATTATTATATAAATTTTCAGCATTAAAATTCATATCACTCATATTTTCCTGAGCTACTTTATCAAACTTTTGGAGAGCCCCTTTCCCCAAGCTATCTTCAAGAGCTGTTTCATATTCTGGAATGCAAGCCCACTGAGATACTGTATTGTCTTTAATTTCAATATGGAACTGAATTCCATAAGCATGTTCCTTGTATTTAAAAATTTGATACTTAGTTGTTGGTGATGATCCTAAGAGTGTTATATTATTATTAGACTCTAAATCTTGGACTTCATAACTATGCCACTGTAATGCTTTAATAGATGGACTAAATTCACGAAATAAATGATCCTTAGAATATTCTTTACTCATTTCTATATCTAAAATACCGATTTCTGGTGGATTAGATTTTACTACTTTGCCACCTACCACTTCTCCTAACAACTGACATCCAAGACAAAAACCTAAATAAGGTTTTTCTAGCTCAACAACAAATTCTTTAATTTTCTTTTTTTCATCAATTAACCATGGATACTGTTTTTCCATCCAGGTATCCATAGGACCTCCCATACAAAATATTCCATCAAATTGGTCTATATCATTTGGAATAGTTTCTCCTTCATCTAATTCAATAGTGGTAAGACTAAATTTATCTCTTTGCATTAGATCTAAAATGTATCCTGGAGTTTCAATATTAATATGTTGTAGAATTAAAATATTTTTACTCATTTTCTCTCTAAATTTAGTAATTTCATTTTTAGTTTAATTCCACCCAAACCTGAAAAACCACCTAAACTCCCATCTGACCTAACTACACGATGACAAGGCACAATTAACAAATGATTATTTTGACCACATACGTTTCCAATATACCTGGGCGAAGTTTTTAAAGTTTTTGCAATATCACCGTATGTTTTAGTTTGTCCATACTTAATTAATCTTAACTGATGCCATATTTTTTTTTGCAATGGTGTACCTACAATTTTTAATTTAGTTGAAAATTTTTTTCTTTTTCCTCTAGTAAATTCTAATATTTGTTTTTTTAGTTTTGTTAAGAGATTGCTTTTACCTTTGTTTTTTTTCTTACCGAATTCAACTGACAAAATTTGATTATTCTCTTCACTAAGAGTGATCCATCCAAAAGATGTTTTAAAACTTAGTATGCTCATTTAAAAATCATACTAAATTAAGTGTTTTTTTCAATCTTATTTGTTAAATATTTTCATATTACACGTTGAAAAGAATCGAACATTCTATTAGTTTATTCTTAATATGGATGAAGATAATCTAAATATTGAAATTAGAAAATTTTTAAAAAAAGTAGGTATTACGTCACAGCGTGAAATTGAGAATTATATTCGTAAAAAATTTAGTGAAGGTAATATTAAAGAAGGAGATTCTATTGAAGTATCAATGAACTTATCATCAGGTGATGGTGAATTATCTCATTCTATTAATGAAACTCTAAAAATTAAATAAAATCAATCTTTAAAAGACTCTAAATTTTAGTCTGGTCTTTTCATTTTGAATTTTGAACTCACAGTAGTATATTCTGAGTATCCCATTCTTGCGATATACCTCATTGCAACACTATCAACACGGCCTTTTTTGATAAATTTATCTTTTATATATATACCGATCACTTCTCCTATAATCATTGTTGTATATCTTTTAGAATTTGATTTTAATTTTAATGTTTTTAATAATTTACATTCTAAATTAACTGGACTGGCAGCAACCGAAGGCGCTTTGACCAATTTCGATCTTCTTTTTTTTAAATCAGTGATCATAAATTCATCATGGTCTTTAGGTGCATTTAAAGATGAAAGATTCATTTCTTTGCGGGTAATTGAAGAAGCAAAGTTTACTACAAATTCTTTTGTTTCTAATATATTGTTGAGACTATCCTTGAATTTTAATGGATGCTCAGCTGCAGCTGAAGCAAACATTACTTGAGGAGGGGCATCAGCAATAGCATTAAAATAGGAATAGGGAGCTAAATTTGCATTACCTTTTTTATCAACTGATGAAATCCATCCGATCGGTCTTGGAAAAACTAATGACTTAAAAGGATCTATCGTAAAGGGATTTTCTTTTGGTTTGTAAAACATTTATTGTCTTCATAGTTGTATGTAACAATTTGTTTAAAACCAAGAAAATAATAAAATGATTTTCTAATTTATACGTGCCTGGATTTGTTCTACTTTTTCTAAATTTTTTATTGGTCCGATACTAGATATTGTTATTGGTCCGTTGACAATTTGTTTTGCAATTTTTTCAACAGATTGTTTTGATACAGCATTAATTTTTTCAAGAGTTTCAGATGGCTCAATTATGCGATTAAAAACTAATAACTGACGTGCGGCACTTTCGCAACGCCTAAAAGCACTTTCTCTGCCCATCATTAAACTTGCTTTAAGCTGAGCTTTGCCTCTATTTATTTCTTTTTCTGAAATTGAACTAGGACTTGTATTTAATTCATTACACAAAACAGGAATTAATTCATTGATTTGATTATCTCCAGTACCACAATAAATTCCAAACATCCCTGTATCTGTATAGGCAGAGCTAAAAGAAGATATTCCGTAAACAAGACCTCTTTTTTCTCTAATTTCTTGAAATAATCTTGATGACATACCGCCTCCCAATAATGATGAGAACACTAAGAGCGAATAATAATCGTCATGATGATAATCAATTCCTTCAAAACCTAAAAGTAAATGAATTTGTTCTAATTTTTTTTCTTCACGGTATTCACCGGAAACATAATTTGCTTTCTCTCGGTTCTTTGAATTTCCTACTGGAAGTTTTGTGCAAGATTTTTTTATCATTTCAACAAATTTGTCGTGATTGATTTTTCCAGCAGCACTAATAACCATTTTTTTTGGATTATAATTATTAGTCATAAAACTTCTTACTTCATCTCGAGAAATATTTTTTATAATATCAGTTTTTCCTAAAATAGATCTTCCCATGGGTTGTTTTGGAAATGCTTTTTCTTGCCAATAATCAAATATCATATCATCGGGAGTATCTAAATACATTCCTATTTCCTGAATAATAACGCCACGCTCACGATTAAGCTCATCTTCTGCAAAGGTAGAATTTTGTAAAATATCCGTAAGAATATCAACACCATAATGCAGATCATCTGCAAGTAATTTTACATAATAGGCTGTTATTTCTTTTGAGGTATATGCATTGATATCACCACCAACATTTTCAATGGTTTCAGCTATTTGAAGAGCGTTCTTATTTGTTGTGCCTTTAAATGCCATGTGTTCCAAAAGGTGCGCAACTCCGTTATTTGATTCAATTTCATCTCTTCCTCCAACAGCATTCCAGATACCCATAGAAACTGTCTCTAAACCAGGCATATTTTGAGTCACAACTCTTAGGCCGTTTTCAAGTTCAGTAATTTTTTGCATTTTATAAAGTTGATAAAATTAGTGATTTTAGATTTTCTTTATTATTTTGTAATATAGTCATCTTTTCTTCTTTATCAAAGAGTTTAGACAATTCTTTTGGCAAAACTGCTGGCTTACCTATTGCTTTTTCAATGGCATTGCCAAATTTAGCTGGATGGGCACAAGCTAGACTAACCCACGTTTCATTTTTATCATTATTTAACAACACACTTAAACCAGTCGCAGTATGTGGATCAGCCATGTAATCAAATTTATCATTTATTAATTTTATTGTACTTAGAGTCTTTTCATCATTCACCGCGGTAGTTGAGTAAATAGACTGAAGATCATCCAAAATATCTTTTTCAATGGTATATGATCCATTGTCAGAGAATTCTTGAAACATATCCTTAATTTTTTCACTGTTTCTATTGGCACTTTCAAATAGTTGTCTTTCAAAATTACTAGAAATTTGTATGTCCATACTTGGACTATATGTTTGTGTAACAATATTTTTATTCATTAGACCTTTGTTAATTGAAGAGTGCAAAATGTCATTTTGATTTGTAGTGATATGCAACTTTTGAATTGGTAACCCCATTTTTTTTGCTACGTTTGCAGAAAAAACATTTCCAAAATTTCCAGAGGGAACAATAAAGTTTATTTCTTCATCATTAATTTGTAGATAAGACCAAAAATAATACACGACTTGAGCAATAAGTCTTGCCCAGTTAATCGAATTTATAGCAGTCAAAGAAGTGTGTTTCTGCAATTCTTCATCAACAAATAATTCTTTAACAATTTTTTGGCAATCATCAAAAGTACCTTCGACTGCAATGTTGAAAATATTTTCATCCAACACTGAAGTCATTTGTCGTCGCTGCACTTCTGAAACTCTATTATGAGGATGCAGGATAAACACATTAATATCTTTTTTTCCACGAAATGCATGAATAGCTGCAGAGCCAGTGTCTCCGGATGTGGCTCCAAGAACTGTTAATTTTTTTGATGCCTTAGGCAAAGCATATGAAAATAAACTACCTAAAAATTGTAAAGCATAATCTTTAAAAGCAAATGTTGGACCATAAAATAACTCTAAAATATATTTATTTTTTTCAATAGATGTAACTGGTGCAATTTTTTCGTGAGAAAAGTTGTTGTACGATTCATTTATAATTTTTTTTAAATCAATTTCATTAATATCTGCTTGGACGTAGGGATGAATTATTTGCACTGCAACTTCTTCATAGGATTTATTTTTCAATGAACTTAAATCAACATGTGGCCATTCATGAGGAAGAAATAGGCCTCCATCTTTTGATAAACCTTGAAATAAAATTTCAAAAAAGGAATATTGAAGACTACTATTTCTTGTGCTTAAATACTTCATTTAAAGATAACGGTTTTTTATATAGTCCATAAAATACTTAGCATTTAATTCTGAATTTGTAACCTGTTGAAGTATCTCATTTGATGAATATAAACTTGCTTTTGAATGTATATTTATTTTTAACCATTTGATTAATTCATGAAAATTACCTTTTTCAATTTGTTGATCTAAATTTTTGATGTCCTCTCTAAGTTGTGATGCTATCTGAGCAGCAGTCAATGCCCCTAAAGAATAAGTGGGAAAATAACCAAACAAACCAGCATACCAATGCACATCTTGAAGACAACCATTAGAGTCTTTATCTACTTCTTTGGCAAATAATTTTTTGTATTCCTGGTTCCATAATTCAGGAATATCTCTCAAATTTATATTCTCATTAAATATTTTCTGCTCAAGATTAAAACGTAAAATAACATGTAAAGGATATGTAACTTCATCTGACTCAACACGAATATAAGATTTATTCACTCTTGTACCAATTTTATAAATATTCTCAGTATTCCAACAAGCTTCAATAAAGTTAAAATTATTTTTTAGTACTCCTGATAAAAATTTTTTAAATGCTTTTGATCTTGTAATTTGCATTTCAATAAGCAAAGATTGACTTTCATGCATGGCCATACCACGTGATTGTCCAGCGGGTTGATACTTCCATTTAGAGGGTAGATTTAATTCATACATTGCGTGACCTGTTTCGTGCATTATGCCCTCTAATGATGAGAACGGATCTTTTTCATCATATCGCGTTGTGATACGTATATCTTGGTATGCACCTCCACAAAAAGGATGTTGGCTAGTATCCAATCTTCCTCGAGTAAAATCAAAACCTATCTTTTGCATTAAAAATAATCCAATTTCTTTTTGTTGTTCTTTGGTCATTAAATTATTAATGGGAAACACCTCTTCATTTTTTTGTTTTTCAATAATTTGATCAATAAGCGGAGTTAAGAACTTTTCTAAATTTTCAAAAATAATTTTAATATCTTTTTCATTTGCTTGAGGTTCAAACTTATTAATTAAAGCATCATACGATGAACAATTAAGTTTTTCTGAGAGGATTAGAGATTCTTCTTTTGTTAATATTACTAGCTCCTCTAAAAATGGTAAAACTGTTTTAAAATCTGATTTTTTTCTTGCTTCTTCCCAAACACCTTCGCACTTAGCTGAAGCAATTGATAATTTTTCTACTAAATGAGAAGGAAGAGAAGAAGACATAATATATTCTCTCTCCATTTCACGGAGATTTGCCTTGTTATCATTGTCTAATTGCTCATCTTTTGCTTTATTAATCAAATCACCAACCTGTTTTGAAGATATTAATTCATGACGAGCTTTAGAGAGGTATGCTAATTGATCTGCTCTATTTTCACGAGAGTTTTTAGGCATCATGGTCGACATATCCCAGTGTAAAATTCCCGCAATATCAGAACTTAGGGCAGCATCATGAAATATTTGCTTTAATCTATCGTAAGAGTTCATTTATTTTTTTTCAGATAAACTAAAAATAAAACAAAGAAAGCAAAACTCATCAAAAACCAAGTAATGGCGTATTGTAGATGATTGTTTCTAAATGAAGGCCTTAGTTCTGAAGGAATAAGAAAGGGTTCCTTGAGGGTAGACATATTTTTAATAAAATATTCTTTATTGATTTTAATACTTAAAAATTTTTCAATCTCATTCAAATTATAAGTATACCACTCGTTTGAAATAAAATTGTTTTTTGGTGTAAATAAATTTGCTTTTCGAGGATATCGAATATAGCCAGTTATATCTTGAGTAAATATTAAGTTGTTTGTTGAAAAATACTCATGTTTTTCTTTTGCATACCATCCCTCATCAAGAAGAATATTTTCATCTTCTGACGTAGTTATTATGCTAGCTAATCTGTAACCACTTTTTCCATTTAATGTTTTTGCAGGAAAAAAAATTTTATAACTTCTATTTATTTCTCCTTGAAGTTTAACTTTTAAGAATTCAGTTTTATCTGCAATGTTTAAATTTACTGCTGGTCTTATTGATGCTTCCTCAAATGTTTTTATTAGACTTTCTTTCCATTCCAATCGAATAAGTTGCCAGATCCCAAGACAAATGGTTAAGATAATACAAAATAATGTGAAAATTAAGAACTTATAAGAAGACGATTTAAAAATTTATGCACCCCAAATATAAACACAAACATATAAAAAAAGCCAAACTACATCAACAAAGTGCCAATACCATGCTGCTGCTTCTAATCCAAAATGTCTTTCGGGTGTCATGTGATTTTTATAAACTCTAAATAAGCAGACTGCTAAAAATGCTGTTCCTACAATAACATGAAAGCCATGGAAACCAGTTGCCATATAAAAAACAGAAGGGTAAATTCCATCTGTAAACTTGAAGTAGTGATGAAATGCTTCATAATATTCAAAAGCCTGAAGTAATGTAAAAAAAATTCCTAAACCAACGGTAATCCAAAGAGCTTGAATTGCTTGATCCCGATGTCCTTCTCTAACAGCATGATGAGCCCAAGTACATGTAGTTCCAGACATTAACAATATGAGTGTATTCAAGAAAGGAATATCTAATGGATCAAATGTTTTGATGCCTTCAGGAGGCCAAACTCCAACCGCTCCATTTGACTCAAAAGTCTCAGCAAATTCTTCAATTGGCAGTTTAGGTGTAAGACTCGCATCAAAAAAAGCCCAAAAAAATGCGACAAAAAACATAACCTCTGATGCAATAAATAGGGCCATTCCATAACGTAAACCAAGTTCAACAACTGGCGTATGGGCTTGTTGAAATGTTGACTCTTTTACGACATCTCTCCACCATAAAAACATTACTGTTAATAAGCCTATTGTTCCAAGAATTAATAACCACTTTGTATCGTAGTGCATATAGAAGACTAATCCAGCAGCCATAGCCAAACCTGCTACAGATGAAAGAAAAGGGAGTGGGCTTGGATCTACTAAATGATAAGGATGTTTTTGTCCTGCAGAAGAATTGTCGTTCATAAACTAACTACTCTATATATTTAAAAAACGTATATGACAACGTTATCGTATCAATATCTACCATTGCAGGGTCCTCAGTTATTGATGGATCAATATAAAATACAACAGGCATTTGTACTGTCTGATTTGGCTCAAGTGTTTGTTTTTCAAAACAAAAACATTGTGTCTTTATAAAATATGGCCCAACTTTTTCAGGAAGGACATTAAATGTCGCAGTGCCTGAAGTAGTTTCACTAGAAAGATTTGTGGCTTGATATTCAACTAATTTGTTTTCACCTATTTTAAAATCAATGTCTTGAGGTGCTTCAAATGACCAATTTATACTATCATTTACATCAGCATTAAATTGAAGCTTGATTTCTTGATCAAGGGTAATTGTTGAAATGTTCTCAGAAAAACTAGTTGTTCCTCCATATCCAGTTACTCGACAAAATAAATTATATAATGGTACTGAAAAGGCAACAAGTGTAATCATTAAAAAAACTATTGTGAATAGAATAATTACAGTACGCTGTTGTGATGTCACTTACACCCCAAGTATGTTGGCCTTATACATCGTCCATAAGTAAAAAAATGCAACTATAGCTAGTAAAATTAACAAAGTAATAAAATTCTTCTTCTTTGGTTTCTTCATAGTAAAATTAAATTATCAATTAAAAGGGCACTAAATAAACTAAATAAATAAAATATTGTTAATGCAAAAAATCTTAAACCTTCTGCATTTGGTTGATCTTTTACCTCAACTGTTTTTTTTAATTTAAATGCACTTCTGATTAAAACAAAATTGAGTACACTCGCTATAAGCAAATAGAGATAGCCTATAAGATTACTGTACAAAGGAGTGTAACTTAATATTATTAAAAGTATGGTATAATAAATAATTTGATTTTTTGTATCAGCAATACTTTTTACATTAGGTAACATTGGTACTTTTACTTTTTCATAATCATGAAATCTATATACTGATAATGCCCAAAAGTGAGGGGGAGTCCAAAAAAATATAATCAAAAACATCACAATAGGTAAATAACTTATTTCAGGAATAACAGCTGCCCAACCAATAATAGGAGGGATTGCTCCAGCAGCACCACCTATTACTATATTCAAAGATGTGCTTCGCTTTAACCAAAAAGTATAAATGAGAACATAAAATAAAATTGTGAACAAAAGCAAACCAGTTGCTAGTGTGTTGCTCGCGTAATACATTACAAATAAAGATAATATGCCTGTTAAAATTCCAAAAATTAAAGCTTCATTTTTGGATATAATTCCAAGAGGTATAGGTCTTGTTTTTGTTCTCTCCATACTCCTATCAATATCTTCATCAAACCACATATTGATTGCAGCTGATGAACCTGCTCCTAAAGTCACTGCTAGTAAAACATAGAAGTAATTTATTGGAGTTATTGTTTCAGGAGCTAACATCATACCAACAAAAGCAGTAAAAATAACAAGGATCATTACCCTTGGTTTCATTAGATAAAAATATCCTTGTAATTTTTTTACAAAAATATTTTCACTATAATTAACTGCTGAAGGTGTGTTATTCACCAATATTATTCTTTAAACTCTGGTAAAGTCTCAAACTGGTGGAATGGAGGCGGAGAAGATAATGTCCATTCAAGAGTATCAGCGCCTTCTCCCCATGGATTAGCTTCAGCTTTTTTACCAAAAAATAGTGCATATACGATTGCAAAGAAGAAGATCAACGTAGCTCCGAAAGACAAATAAGATCCATACGATGAGACTAAGTTCCACCCTGCATAAGCATCAGGGTAGTCAGGTATACGTCTTGGCATTCCTGCTAATCCTAAAAAGTGCTGTGGAAAAAATGTTATATTGACTCCAATGAAGAAGAGCCAAAAATGAAGTTTGCCAAAAAATTCATTATATTGTCTTCCTGTCATTTTGCCAAACCAGTAATAAATTCCCGCAAAAATGCCAAACATAGCTCCCATGCTTAATACATAGTGGAAGTGTGCAACAACATAATATGTATCATGCATTACCGTATCAATTCCGGCATTTGCAAGAATAACTCCAGTTACTCCACCAAGAGTGAATAAAAACACAAAACCTATTGCAAACAACATTGGTGTCTCGAAAGTGAGTGAACCACCCCACATAGTTGCAATCCAACTAAATATTTTTATTCCAGTTGGCACAGCAATAATTATAGTTGCTAGCATGAAATATGCTCTTAGGTCTGCACTCATGCCAACTGTAAACATATGATGAGCCCAAACGATGAAACCAATAAAGCCTATAGATACCATTGCATAGACCATACCAAGATAACCAAATATTGGTTTTCTTGAGAATGTAGAAATAACTTGGCTGACAATACCAAACGCAGGAAGTATCATTATGTAGACCTCTGGGTGTCCAAAAAACCAGAATAAATGTTGGAACAAAACTGGGTCTCCACCACCGGCTGGATTGAAGAAAGCAGTTCCAAAATTCCTATCAGTTAGGAGCATCGTAATCGCTCCAGCTAAAACTGGTACTGCCAATAGCAATAAGAAGGCAGTGATTAACATAGCCCATACAAATAAAGGCATTTTATGAATAGTCATTCCAGGAGTTCTCATATTTAAAATTGTCGTTATGAAATTCACAGCCCCTAATATTGAGGAAGCTCCAGCTAAATGTAATGCAAAGATTGCCATATCAACAGAAGGACCTGCGTGCCCGAGTTTGTTAGATAATGGTGGATAAATCGTCCAACCTGTACCAGCACCTGTCCCAATTGTTGCAGATACTACTAAAAGAACTAAAGCTGGCACAAGAACCCAAAAGCTAAAATTATTCATTCTAGGAAAAGCCATATCAGGAGCCCCAATCATGATAGGAACAAACCAATTACCAAATCCACCAATCAGTGCAGGCATAACTACAAAGAATACCATTAGCAGTCCATGTGCGGTAATGATAACATTCCAAGCCTGACCATCAGCGACAACATCTAACCCTGGAGCAGCTAATTCAGCTCGCATAAGCAGTGAAAAGAAGCCTCCTATCAAGCCTGCAATTAAAGCAAATATTATATATAAAGTTCCAATATCTTTATGATTAGTTGAGAAAAACCAGCGTTTAATAAAGCCAGGCTTATGATCGTGGTGATCGTGATCGTGACTAACTGATTCTCCATAACTCATATTTTTTCTCCTATTTCGATAATGCAATTGTTCTATTATTTAATGTAGCAAATTCATTTTTGGCCTCATTCAGCCAAGCATAAAACTCATTTTCACTTACTGCCTCAATAACTATTGGCATATAGCCATGACCAGTTCCACAAATCTCTGAACATTGACCTCTGTAAATTCCTGGTCTATCTATTCTCATCCAGGTCTCATTAAGCCTTCCTGGAACTGCATCTTTTTTAACTCCAAGTGAGGGCATTGCAAAACTGTGCAACACATCTCCTGCAGTTACAAGAACATGAATGTTTTTATTAACAGGTAACACCAATCTATTATCAACTGTTAACAATCTTGGCTCACCTTCTTTTAAATCTTCATCAGGAACCAAGTAACTCTCAAAAGACAAATCATCATGCTCAGGATATTGATATTCCCAGTACCATTGGTGACCTATCACTTTGATAGTCATATCTACGTCTGGTATGACATCTTGCTCATATACTAATTTAAACGAAGGTACGGCCATAACAATCAGAATTAGAACAGGAATTGCTGTCCAAAGTGTTTCCAAGAGAGCGTTATGACTTCTTTTAGAAGGATTAGGATTTGCACTTTTTCTAAATCTAATTGCAACATATATTAGTAATATAAGAACAAAAATAGTTATTGCAGTCATCATAATTAATACAAAATTATGAAGATCAAATATATTCTGCATTACGCCACTAGCTGGTTCTTGAAAACCAAGTTGCCAATCAGTTATTCCGTTTGCAAGTACTGGCAAACCTAAAAATACTATAAATGTAGTTAAGATTAGTTTCATTTTTGAATGTATATATACTATTTTTTTAAATAAGCAGCAGTTTAAGCTGCTTATCTAGTCTTTATTTTAGGACAGGTTGTCGCTTATCTATTAAGGACTGGATGCAAAAAAGTGAAGAAATAGCAGCAGTGTCAGATCTTAAAATTCTTTTACCAAGAGTGACGCGCAAAACATTTTTTGCTTTGATAAGTTTTTTCTTTTCTTGATCACTAAAACCACCCTCAGGACCTATAATAACTGCCCATTTTGAGTAAATCGAAACTTTAGATTTTACCTCTTCATATATAGAGGGGAGACTTAAATCTGACTCATCACAAAAAACAAGAGCACGGTCACTTGGAAAGTCATTCAATAAGGATTCAAGATTAATAATTTTTTCTATTTTTGGAACATCCAGTCTTTCACATTGTTGTGATGCTTCAATGGCATTTAATTCAAGATTATTATAATTTAATTTTGCAAAATTAGAATATTCAGTTTTGCAGGGTACAAGCTTTGAAACACCTAATTCAACAGCTTTTTGAATAGTGATATTTAGTCTAAAAATTTTAATTGGTGCAAATATTAACCAAATATCTGGTTGGGACTCAAACTTTCTGATATTTTTAAGAACTTTAATAGCTATTTTTTCTTTTGAAATTGATATGATATTTGCATACCATTCACCGCTAATACCATCAAAAATAGTTATTATATCATCCAATTTGACTCTTAGAACATTTTTAAGAAAATGAAGTTGTTTCCCTTTGATATAAATCATCAAATTTTGAGAAATTTCCTTTTCGATAAACAATCGGGTTTTAGACTTTTTCATAACAATAGTTTATTAATAATTTAATTATAATCTTTATATCAAGATGGATAAAATATTTCCTGAAAAAATAAATAATTATTTAGAATTAATCAGATTAAATAAACCTATTGGTTTTATGCTATTATTATGGCCATGCTGGTTTTCTCTTGCTTACATTAATTTACCACAACACACTTTAATTACTTATTATCTATTATTCTTGTTTGGGGCAGTGGTCATGAGAAGTGCTGGATGTATCATTAATGATTTAGTAGACCAAAAAATTGACTCGAAAATTAAGCGAACAGCGTTAAGACCTATTGCAGCAAAAAAAATTTCAAATTTAAATGCAATTATTTTTTTAATTATACTTTTAACAATTGGACTGTTGATTTTATTACAATTTAAATTTGAGACTATTTTGGCTGGATTAGTTTGCACACCTCTGATTGTTATGTATCCATTTATGAAAAGAATAACTTTTTGGCCTCAATTATTTCTAGGTATAGTTTTTAATTGGGGAATTATTATTTGCTCTATAGAATTTTTTGGAACAATAACTAAAGAGTTTTTTATATTTTATCTAGCATGTGTATTTTGGACTATAGGATATGATACAATTTATGCATTTCAAGATTTAAAAGATGATATGAAAAACAAAATAAAATCTACAGCAGTTTTGTTCCAGGAGAAAGGTAGGTATTTAGTTTTAGCTTGCTACACATTAATGTCTTTACTTATTGTATATTTGTCTTTTCTTAAAACCAATAAACTAATTACAATGTTTGTTTTATTAGCCATAATTATCTTCATTTTTTTTAATTTATTAAGATGGGATCATAAATCAGAGAGTGACTCTGGGAAAATATTTCGCCAAAATAATGTTTTTGGTGCTATGATTTTCCTATATTTACTTAGTTTTTAAAAACATGAAAAATCTCAACGTAAATAAAAATTCTGTTATTTCACGTCTAATAAATAATTATTTATTAAGTCACAAATTTACAATTTTCTTTGCTCTAGTAATGATGATTATTTCTGCTGGAGCAACAGGTTTACATGCATGGTTGGTCCAACCAGCTTTGGATGAGGTTTTAATTAAAGGGAATCAAGAGATGTTGTTCTTAATTCCTATTGCAATAATCATAGTAACATTATGCAAAGGCTTAGCTACCTACACTCATTCATTTCAAATGAGCAAGGTTGCCCACTCTGTGATTGCAAAGCTTCAAACACAAATGTTTGAAAAATTGATGTATCTTAATTTAAATTATTTTAATGATTCAAAATCTGGAAATTTAATTTCAAGGTTAATCAATGATACTTACTATTTAAGATTAGCAATAGTAAAATCTGTAACAGCGGTAATTAAAGATATTTTAGTTATATTTTTTTTACTTGGTAATATGTTTTATCAAAGTTGGTCATTAACACTTTTTGCATTTTTTGCATTTCCTTTAGCAATTTGGCCAATTAAAAAAATTGGTAAAAGTATTAGGAAAATTACCTACGAAATACAAAATGAAATCGCTAAATTTTCCAATGTTTTGGCAGAAAGTATTAAAGGTATTCGTCAGGTCAAAGCCTATAATAGAGAAGAATATGAAAAGAAACGGGCCTTTGCTACAATCGATTTTATAAAAAAATTTTTTATACGTTCGGCATTTGTTAGTAATAGACTTAGTCCTCTCATGGAATTTATTGGAAGTTTAGCGGTAGCTGTATCTATTTACGCTGGAGGAGTTTTTGTTTTAAATGAGAGTATGACAACAGGTCAATTTATGAGTTTTCTTGTAAGTCTTTTGTTAGCATATCAGCCTGTCAAAGCTTTAGGTAATTTAAATATAAGTGTTCAAGAAGGTCTTGCAGGAGCAGAGAGAATTTTTTCACTTCTTGATACTTCTTTTGAAAAATCAGAAAAACATGAGAGAAGTAAAAATATCAAATTAACAGGTGATATAAAATTTAGTGATGTAAACTTTTCATACACTGAACAAAAAGTTTTAAATAACATTAATCTATCAATAGAGTGTGGGAAAAAAACAGCTTTTGTGGGATTGTCTGGCAGCGGAAAATCAACTTTAATTAATTTATTATTGAGATTTTATGATAATTATATTGGTGAAATTAGTATAGATCAAAAGAACATTAAATCATTATCCCTGTTTGACTTAAGAGAAAATATATCTCTTATTACCCAGGAAACTCTTTTATTCAATGAGAGCATCTTAGACAATATTAGGTATGGAAATATGTCTTCATCTGATAAGGAAATAGAAGATATTGCTGCGATTTCAGGTGTGAGTAAATTTGCAGATCAATTACCAGACAAACTGAATACGGTTGTTGGAGAGAGTGGTATTAAACTATCAGGGGGACAAAGACAAAGAATTGCAATTGCAAGAGCCTTAATTAAAAATGCTCCTATACTAATTATGGATGAAGCCACATCATCCTTAGATAATTTAACAGAGAAAGAAATTCAATTAGCTCTTGATGAATTAATGAAAGATAAAACAACAATCATAATTGCACATAGGTTAAGCACTATACAAAATGCAGATGTAATTTTTACTCTAGAAAAAGGCAGTATTGAGAGTAAGGGAAACCATGAATTTTTATTAAAAAATTCTGCAGTTTACAAAAAATTACAATTGCAAGAAGATGCAAATGAGCATTAAAAAAAAAATTATTAAAAACTTATTTGTTCAACATTTCTTAGCTTTAATATGTGCTTTATACATAAAGTTAGTGAAAGCAACGTCTGAAATATTAGAAAAAAACTTACAATCTCCTAATTTTTATTGGAAAAATAATAAACCTTTCATATTAGCTTTTTGGCATAATCAATTAATGATGATTAGTTTTTGTTGGAAGTCTAATTCTAGAATAAATATTTTAGCTTCAGGTCATAGTGATGGAAGATTTGGTGCAATACTAGGTAAATATTTTGGATTAAATAATATACCAACTTCTTCAAACTATAAATCAACTACTCTAAAGCCAATATTTACACTACTTAAAAATTCAAAATGCATAGGAATTACTCCTGATGGTCCAAGAGGTCCAAATCAAAAAGTATCTGATGGAATTATCAAAATTGCAAAAAAAACTCAGGTACCCATAATTCCTATTGGTTTTGCTTCCTCCAAATTTAAAAAATTAAATTCATGGGATTCATTCTTAGTAACAAAACCGTTTGCAAAATGTGCATTTGTATGGGGAAATTCAATTTCTGTTCCAAAGAATTGCAGTGAAAATGAAATAGAAGAATTTAAAATTAAATTAGAGAATGAAATTAATATTTGTGAAGAACAAGCGCAAAAAGAAATAAATGCATAACTTTTATAAATTTATCTCATTTCTCTTAATACCACTAGTTTATCTTAATACTTATCAAAGATTAATTAGAAAAAAAGAAGATACTGATAGATACAAAGAAAGATTTGGTTATACAAATTTTAAACAAATTTTAGAAAAAGATGTTATTTGGATTCATGCTTCAAGTGTTGGAGAATTTAAATCCTGTGATTTTTTAATTAATAGTTTTCATAAAAATTACAATTTACTGATTACAACAACAACCAAAACTGCAGCTGATTATGCATTAAAAAACTATGGTGAAAAAATTATTCATCAATATGCTCCCTTTGATGTAATTCCTTGGATTAATAAGTTTTTAAATTTCTGGAAACCTAAATTAGTAGTTTGGATTGAGTCTGATATCTGGCCTAACACAATTGTAAGATTGCGTGAAAAAAACATTCCGTCAATTTTTTTAAATGCAAGAATTTCTCCTAGATCTTTTAAAAAATGGAAATTCTTTTCTTCATATTATAAATTTATCACAAAAACTTTTTTTGCCATTTACGCACAAAGTAAAAATGATTTAGAGCGTATAAAAAAACTCACAAATGTTAGTGTTAATTATTTAGGTAACTTAAAACTCACAAAGAAAAATACCTCTTATACAAAACTAGAAAAGACAAAAAATTTAAATATTATGATTGCTAGTACACACGAAAATGAAGAAGGTTTAATTATTTCCTCATTAGAAAGGATTAGTAAAAAATATCAAATTATTAACTTTATTATAGCGCCTAGACATCCAAGTAGATCAAAACTGATTTACAAATTACTTAAAAATAAAAAACTTGATGTTAAGTATTACAGTAAATTTAAAAATTTAGATTGTAGATTCTTAATAATAGATAGTTTTGGTAAAATGGAGCAATTTTTTAACATAAGTGATATTGTTTTTTTAGGTGGTTCTCTATCCAAAAAAGGGGGGCATAATCCAATTGAAGCTGCTACAGCAAACTGTGCAATTATTACTGGCTCTAATGTCTTTAATTGGCAAAATCTATATGAAGATATGCTAGCTAAAGATGCATGTATAATGATTAAGGAAGTTAATGACTTTGAAATCAAAATTATTGATTTAATTGAAAACAAAAACTTAATTGAAAGCTTAAAAAAAAATGCCCTTAATTTTTCAAATACTGTTTTCTTTCAAGAGGATAAATTGTTAGAATTATTAAATAATAAATTGGAAAAAAATGCTTAAAGCTCCAAAATTTTGGTATTATAATCAGGATAGCTTTCTATCAAATTCATTATATCCACTTTCATTAATTTTTAGACTGGGTACAAAAATACGCTACTTAGTAAGTAAGGAAAGAAAAGCTAATCTACCCATAATCTGTGTTGGAAATATTGTTATTGGTGGAGCAGGGAAAACTCCTGTGGCACTGAAAATTGGAAATATGCTTAAAAAAGCTGGTTACAATCCACATTTTGTATCAAAAGGGTATGGTGGTTTAGAAAAAAATAATAATTTAGTCAAAGATTGGCACTCCCCCAAGAGTGTTGGGGATGAGCCTTTACTATTATCAGAAATAGCTCCTACCTGGATTGGACTTGACCGAAATAGATCATTTAAATTAGCAAAAGAACAAGGAGCTAATTGCATTGTGATGGATGATGGTTTTCAGAATCCAACACTTCAAAAAGATTTTTCAATTGTAGTTATTAATGGAGAGCAAGGATTTGGAAATAAACGAGTAATACCTGCTGGACCTTTAAGAGAAAGCATAAAAAGAGGTCTTTCTAGAACAAACTTAGTAATTACTATTGGTGAAATATCTGAGTCTGTTAAAAAAAAGATCCCAAAACATATACCGATGATTGGAGCAAGTTTTAAAATAAAAGAAGATGATTTAATGTTAAAAGGACAGAGGGTCACCGCTTTTGCTGGAATTGCTTATCCAGAAAAATTTTTTAATTCATTAAAATTAGTTAAAGCAAATATTGTTGATCAGATCAGTTATTCAGATCATCATATCTATAGTGAGAATGATTTACTTAATTTAGCAGAAATAGCAAATAAAAATAAATCAATTCTGGTAACGACTAAAAAGGATATTGTCAGAATACCCAAATCTTTTAGATCACTTGTAAAAACTATAGATGGTTTCATACAGTTTGATGATGAAAAATTATTATTAGAAATATTAACTAATTTAATTGAAAATAAAATTTATAATTAATGAAATTTTTACTTCCGTTTAGATACGTAATTGAATTTTTTCTTTTTAAATTAATCTTTATTTTACTTAGTTGTTTTCCAAAAAAAATATCCTCTAACATTTTTAGCTATACTTTTATGTTATTAGGAAGGCTTTCTAAATATAACAAAATAGCCAAAAACAATTGTAAATATGTATTTGCAAATTTCACTGATAAACGAATTAATAATATTATAAATAATAGTTGGAAAAATTTAGGAAAAAACCTTTATGAGCTTAATTATTTAAACAAACTTATAGATGATAAAAATAAAATTAAAATTTTAGGTTTAGATAAACTCAAAATTATTAAAAGAACTAATGAACCAGTAATTTTTTTTAGTATTCATTCAGGAAATTGGGAAATTTGTGTTCCAATATTAGATAAACATGGTTTCAATGTAGGAGCCATATACAGACATATTAATAACATTTTTTTTGATAATTATATTTTTAAAAAAAGAAACAATGCTCTAAAAACAAAAAATAGTTTTTACACTCCTAAAGGAAAAAAAAGTGCAAAAGAAATTTTAGATGGAGTAATAAATAAAAAAAACATATTTTTATTAGTTGATCAAAAAGACTCAGCTGGAACCCTAATAAATTTTTTTGGAAAACAAGTGAAAACACAAACAGGTTTTTTAAAAATAGCTCGAAAATACAATTTAAAGATTGTTCCTATGAAAAACATACGTTTACCTGACAATACTTTAGAAATAACATTTGAAGAGCCCCTTTATCATAATGAAGATAGTATTAGTGATAATACAAAAATGTTAGAAATAAATTCTATTGTAGAGCGATGGATTAGAGAAAATCCTGAAAATTGGTTTTGGCAACACAAAAGATTTAATTAAACTTTTTAATTTTTATTTTAATCGTTTTATCTTTTAGTGTAGCGCTAAGCGTATCATTATCCTTGATTAACTTTGAGTCATTTATTATTTTTTTATCTTTTGATAATATAGAATAACCCTTTTTTAAATTTGAATGAATTGAATTTGTTTCAAGCAATCTTAAAAAATGTTGATGTTTTTCTATGCTTATTTTAAACTTCCTTTTAACTGAGGAGTCTAAATTTTGTGAGAGAGTTCTAAGATTTGATTTATTGAATTTTAGTGAATCATCTGATATTTTTAAGTTATTGGATAATAAATACAGGTCTTTAACTGATATTTGAAAATTATTTTTGATAATTCTACTTAAACCAGTGCCAAGAAAAGCTAATCGATTTTTAAATAAATCAATTATTTCAGCAGGAGTTTTAAGATAAGAAATTAGCCTTTGAATATTTGTTAAATTCTGTCGTAAAAGATTATCGATGCTATAATTTAATCTTTGAGTTAATACTTCAACAGTACTAAGAAGTTCAGAACGAACAGGAACAACTAACTCAGCAGCTGCAGTTGGGGTTGATGCCCTTAAATCTGAGACAAAATCAATAATCGTTGTGTCCGTTTCATGACCAATTGCAGAAATAATTGGTATGTTAGATTTAAAAACATTTTCCGATAATTTTTCATCATTAAACGCCATTAGATCTTCAGTGCTTCCTCCTCCTCTAGCAATAATAATGACATCAGGTTTATCCTTTGTAAATTTATTAAATCCCGTAATTGCATCAATGATATTATTAGATGCCTCAGCACCTTGAACTGCAACAGGCCATAAATCTATATGTGTTTTAAATCGATCTGAAATTCTATTAATAATATCGTGAATGACTGATCCAGTTGGAGAGGTGATCACCCCTATTCTTGATGGAAGATAAGGAATTTGTTTTTTATTTTCATTATCAAAATACCCTTTTTCAATAAGTCTTTTTTTTCTTTCTTCTATTATTTTTAATAATGCTCCTTCTCCTGCTATTTCAATTTTATCAACATCTAACTGGTAAGTAGTTTTAAATTTTGACCACGTAGTAATTCTTCCCGTTAATGTTACTTCCATTCCAATCTCAGGTTCAAAAGTAAGTGATCTTTTTTTTTGCTCCCAAATAACAGCACTTAGAATTGATGTTTCGTCCTTAAGAGTAATGTAAATTTGACCTTTTGTAGCCTCTCGTATTTCTGATATTTCACCTTTTACTCGAACATAACTAAAATGATCTTCAATCACCTCCTTAAGTGCTTTATTAATTTGTGTAACACCGTATTCAGGAATATTAAATTTTAAATTCATGTTCGTATTTTTTTAAAAAACTCTCTAAGTAAGTTATTGCATTCTTTTTCCATAATACCGCCGTACACTTCGGTTTTGAAACTATGTTTTGCATTTGAAAATAATTTATTTTTTTCTATTCCTCCCTTTTTTTCATCATATGCTCCAAAGTATAGTTTTTTTACATGCGCTTCTTTAATTGCTGATGCACACATTAAACAAGGTTCCAATGTCACAAACATTACCAAGTTATTAAGATATTTGGAAGATAATTTTTTACATGCATTTATAATCAAGTCTATCTCACAGTGATAAATAGCATTTTTTTCTTTATTAACCTTGTTGAAACTTTTCGCAATAATTTCATTTGTTACAATATCAACTAATATTCCTCCAATAGGTACTTCATCTTTTTCAAAAGCAAGCTGAGCTTGATTAATAGCTTCGTTCATAAAAAAATTTATGTTCATGATAGTAAAAATTAAAATAAAATTATATTATCATTCTATGAAAAGTCCAATTATAGGGATTACCCTAGATTTTGAAAATAACGGTGGATACTCTAAATTTCCTTGGTATGCAATTCGAGAAAATTATTTATCATGTTTATATAAATACGGTGCCATCCCTTTTCCATTATTTCATGAAACAACAATTAATAATTCTCTAATCAAAATCTTAGATGGCTTAGTAATTACGGGAGGCAATTTTGATATTAATCCAGAGCTCTATGCAGAAAATGATGATGGTTCAAGAAATATAAAAGATAAAAGAACTAAGTTTGAAATAGATATTTTTCATAAATTTCTTGAGACAACAAAACCGATTCTTGGTATTTGTGGCGGTCAACAGCTAATGAATGTTGCAAGTGGTGGAAATTTGATTCAAGATATTAATAAGTCGATCCAAACTTCTATTTTTCATGAACAAGAAAATCCACGTAATGAAGTTAGTCATAAAATACAAATTATGAAAAGCTCAAAGCTTTATAAAATTATAAATAGTGAAAATATAGAAGTTAATAGTGCTCATCATCAATCCGTAAATAAACTTGGTAATAATTTTGTATCATGTGCAACAGCTCCAGATGGAATAATTGAAGGAATAGAGCATATTAATCATCCTTGGTGTATTGGGCTCCAATGGCATCCTGAATTTTTAATTACAGATGCTGACTCAGCAATAATTGAAGATTTTGTTTCTTATGCAAAGTAAAATTAGAATAGCAAAATATATAGCAAATGCTGGTTATTGTTCCAGACGAGATGCAGAAAAACTCATTGAAGATAGAGTAGTAAAAATCAATGATCAATTATGTGTACATCCAAGTGATACGGTAACAGCGAATGATAAAATTACTGTTGGAAAAAAAATTATTAAATTAAATAAAATAATCAAGTTATGGAAAATATATAAACCAATAAAATATATATGTTCAACAAAAGACGAGCATAATAGAAAAAAAATTTTTGATTTAATACCAAAAAACTTCCAAAGAACAATTAGTATAGGGCGATTAGATTTTATGAGCGAGGGACTTCTTTTATTAACTAATAATGGAGATTTTGCGAGAAAATTAGAACTTCCAGCTAAAGGTTATGAAAGAATTTACAGAGTGTGTATAAGAGGTAAAATTGATGTAAAAAATTTAGAACAAATTAATAATGGTATCAAAATAGATGGGATTTTTTATAAAAAAATAAAAATTAAAATTGATAAATCCAACAAAAATTTTACTTGGTTAATTGCAAAACTTAAAGAGGGGAAAAATAGAGAGATAAGAAATATTTGTAATCATTTCTCATGGCACATTGTAAAGTTAATCAGAATCCAATACGGGCCCTACAAGTTGGGACATTTAAAAAAGGGCCAAATAGAAGAAATAAATATTAAAACAAATGCCTAACATTATTGCAGGAAAATATAAAAGAACGAAGATAGAAGTTCCAAGCAAACTGGTACGACCGACATCCACCCTAAAAAGAGAAGCAATTTTTTCAATATTAGAGAGCTATTCCATGCAACATTCAATAAATATTTATAAAGATAAATCAATAATTGATATTTTTGCTGGTTCGGGTTTAATTGGATTAGAAGCAGTTTCACGAGGAATAAAAAAATCATATTTTATTGAAGATGATGAGAGTGTTTTTAAGATCTTAAAACGTAATTGTGATAAAATTTGTAAACTAAATGAATATGAAATTATATTTAGAAAAGCAGAAATTGGAATTGAAAGAGAGTTTGATGTAGAGCCGTCAATAATTTTTATTGATCCTCCATATAATAAAGAAAATATAAATAAAATTTTATTTAAAATTATAAAAAATAAAATTAAACTAAATGATACTGTTATTGTTATTGAAGTTGAAAAGAATCAACAAATTAAAATTCCAGAAGGTTTAGTTGTTTGGAAAGAAAGAATATACGGAAAAACTAAATTATTATTTTTAAATTAACTTAAATATTTTTTTGTTAATACTTTACCTTGTTCTACAGCTGGTTGATCAAAAGGATCTACATCAAAATATATGCAAGCAGCAATTGTTTCAATAATGCTGTTTGCCATCAACATGCCGATGTTTTCTTCATCTATTGATTCAATGAGTATTTCTCGAAACTTAAAACCATTAAGTTTAAAAGTATCGATTGTAGCATCTTGTTCAGCATGCATCAAATCTCCCATTGTTTTATTCATTAAATAATCAATCGATTCTTCTTTCATTAATTGTGAGTCAATCGGCAAACCTTTGTTTTTGTAATTACTTTTTATGATAGTAAAAAATTTATCTTTTGGTCCATCTAAATATAATTGAAGTTGGCTATGTTGATCAGTAGTCCCAGTAGCATGTATAGCAGTGACTCCTCTATTCTGTTTTCCAATACTTTCTGCCCATAATTGTAGATACCATTTTCCAAAATAATTTAGTCCATCAGAATAAGTCATTATAACACTTGAAGAAAAATTATTAGAAACAGAATACTTAAACATTTGAGCAAACTTAAAAGAATTATTGAAATCTTTTTTATTCAAAACTTTAACTACACCCTCATGTATTTTTTTAACATTTAAACCAGCTATAATTGCTGGAACCATACCTACATTAGAAAACACAGAGTAACGACCGCCAATGTCATTTTGATGTTCTAAAAGAAGACAATTATTTTTTTTTGCCATATTGAATAATGGAGAATCTTTAAATTCAGTAATAACCATCATATTGTTATACAAAGTATTTAAAATATTTTTTTCATTAGCAATATTCACTATACTTCCTAGCTGAGATAGTGTTTCAGGCGTTGTTCCAGATTTAGAAATTACTATAAAACCGGTTGTTTCAAAATCCAATTTAAGAATTTGACTTTGGAAAAATAATGGATCAATATTATCAAAAAATAAAATATTATCTGGTTGATCTACTAAAATATTTATAAGGGCCCTAGCACCAAGATTAGAGCCTCCGGTCCCAAAAACTACAAATTTTTTTTTATGTTGTTTGAATGACTCCGTACTGACTATTGTTAAATTTAATAAATCAGAATTTTTTGCTATATTTAGCGAGGGAAGATTACTGCAAATATTTTTTATTTTAAAATTAAGATCATTAATATTTGGGTCAGGCTGAATCTCATCCTCAAAATTTATATTTGTAAAATCTATTTTCATTTAACTAAAAAAAGAAAAATCTTTTTTTCTTTTTATTTTTATCTTTTACCTTTACTGTTGGAATTACTTCGTTTGATTTAAGCTCATCATTCAGAAGCTCATTTCTTAATCTTTCTGACTCAGCTATAGAGTCTAATATTTCTATTTCATTATCCCAATTTTTAGAAGTTGATTTTTTTTCCGATGCAAACTGTTCATCAATTTCATCCCTAATACTATTATCTGTCTTATCAGCATTACTTTGACTTAATATATTTTCCATAGTTGATAAATCTAAGTTATTCGTGTCTGTATCACCCTCTAATCCAAAAAGTATCTCTTTAGCTAATTCACTCTCTTCATTATCAAGTTTTTTTTCTTCTAATTGATCTAGAGGTAAAAGGTTAAAATCTGGAGGAATAATGAGTGGAGGATTTTCAATAACTGCAAATTCATCGATATTTTTTCGGTTCACTCCTGCACTTTCTCTAACTTTTGAGCATGAAACTATAAATAGAGAACAAAATAAGACTATAAAAATTATTTTTTTCATTTTTTATTTTTTTTTAATTTTTTTATTATGTTCAATAATATCATTATTATACCAATTGATATATAAATATCAGCAAAATTAAAAGCAGGCCAATAATATTGATTGATATGCAAGTAAATGAAATCTATTACGTAACCATTTATAAATCTATCAATAATATTTGCTAAAGCTCCACATATTATAATAAACAAGCCCCACTGTTCTAGTTTGTCTTGTGCATTTACTAAAAGATAAAAGATAAAAAAAACTACTAATAAACCAATTATAATTAAATATATGGAAGGTATTGTTCCTGAAAATAATCCAAATGAAACTCCAAAATTATGGATGTGCGTAATATCAAAAAAAGGTGTTATTTTTATAAATTGATATAAGTCAATATAGTAATAAACTAAATATTTTGAAATTAAATCAAACGATATTAAAATTACAAAAATTAGGATTGTTCGCAAATTTATCAATTCATAAAATGGCATTATTGCAACGCTCACATATTTCATCACGTATTAGCTGTTCTTTATATTTCCAACATCTTTGACACTTTTGTCCTTTTGTTTTTGAAACAGCTATTTTAACATTTAACACATCTTCTACAGAAAACCCTTGTGATTCATCAGTTAATACATGTAAAGAAAATGATGAAGTAATACTTATCTCATCCAAAGGATAGTTTTTAATTTTTTCTAATGTTTTGCCATCAACATAAATATCAAGATGAGCCTCTAAACTAGAGCCAATTATTTTTTCAGCCCTCTTTTTTTCTAAGGCACCAGTTATTACTTTTCTAATTTGTTTTAAAACTTTCCAATTTTCATTAATTTTTGAGTTTTCATAATTTGCTGGAGTATGTAAAAAATCCTCTAAATGAATACTTGTTTTATTACCCATAGCTTTCCAGGCTTCTTCAGTTGTAAATGACAATGAAGGAGCAAGCCAGCGAACTAAATAATTAAAGATTGTCTCTAAAAGTGTTCTTGCTGATCGTCTTATTTTTGATTTTTTTCCATCACAATAAATAACATCTTTTCTAATATCAAAATAGAATGCTGAAAGATCATTAGAGCAAAAATTAAGTAAGGTTGTAAACATTAAATGAAAGTTAAAGTTTTTTACACAGTTAGAAATAATTTGATCAAGTTCCCATAATCGGTGAAGGATATATTTTTCTAAATCAGGAAACTCACTTTCATCAATTTTTTCACTATTATCAAAACCATCAAGATTACCTATAATATATCTAAAGGTATTTCTAATTCTTCTATAAGAGTCTGTTTGAGCTTGTAAAATTGCATTATCTAATTTCAGATCATCATAATAATCTGAAGCCACTACCCACAACCTTAAAATATCTACGCCATATTTTTTCAAAATATCATCTGGGGAAATAACATTACCTAGAGATTTAGACATTTTTCTTCCTTTGCCATCTACAACAAAACCATGGGTTAATACGCTTTCATACGGAGCCCTACCTCTTGTTCCTGAAGACTCTAGCAATGATGAGTGAAACCAGCCGCGATGTTGGTCACTACCCTCTAGATACATCGATGCAGGCCATTTTAGATCCTCTCTTTTTTCTAAACAAAACGCATGTGTAGAACCACTATCAAACCAAACTTCTACAACATCTTTAACTTGCTCAAAATCATCGATTGAATATTTATCTCCAAGAAATCTCTGAGGGTCTTCAGTAAACCATGTATCACTTCCTTCTTTTTCATATATATCTGCAATTCGATCAATAACTTCTTGGTCTCGAAGTGGTTGACCAGTTTCTTTACTAACAAATAAAGGTAAAGGAACTCCCCAAACTCTCTGTCTTGAAATGCACCAGTCGGGTCTAGTTTCTATCATAGAGCGAAGACGCGTTTGACCTTGGGCTGGATAGAAAATAGTTTCATCAATTGATTTTAACGCCGTATCTCTTAACTGATTTTTTTCCATCGAAATAAACCACTGAGGTGTATTTCTATAAATTAAAGGAGCCTTGGACCTCCAAGAGTGTGGATAGCTATGACGTAGCGTTCCTTTAAATAATAATTTTGTAAGCTCATTTAACTTATCTGAAATTTTACCATCTACTTTATAAATGTGTTCACCTTCAAATCCCTTTGCATGATTATTATACTTTCCATCATCCTGAACGGTCTGAATAATATCAACACCATTTTTAATACCTAAATTATAATCATCGTCACCATGACCTGGCGCAATATGTACTATGCCCGTACCTTGCTCTAAATTAACAAAGTCACCATGAAATGGTTTTACAACAAAATCATAACCGATTTTTTTAAATGGATGTTCACATTCACAATCAGATAAATTATTACCATCAAATTCTTTAATTTCTTGATAGTCGTCAATTCCTATTTCATCACAAACTTGTTTTACCAGATCTTTTGCTAAAACAAGTTTTTCTCCAATTATAGCTAGAGACTCCTCGGTAGTTTTTTTAACTTCAATGATGGAGTATTTTAAATCGGAACCAAATGCTAAAGCTCTATTTCCTGGAATTGTCCATGGAGTTGTTGTCCAAATAACAATATTTGATCCCTCTAAGTCTTTATCACCAGCGCTAGTGATTAGAAATTTTACATAAATTGTATTAGAGGTATGATCTTCATATTCAACCTCAGCATCTGCTAATGCTGTTTTTTCAACTACAGACCATAGAACGGGCTTAGCACCTTTGTAAAGACTCTCATCAATTAGAAATTTTCCAAGCTCTCGAACAATTTGAGCTTCTGCTTCATTAGACATAGTAAGATATGGGTTAGACCAATCTCCCTCAACACCTAATCTTCTAAATTCTTTTTTCTGAATCTCTATCCATTTTTCTGCAAATTCTCTACACTCTTGCCTGAACTGTACAACTGGAACATCATCTTTATTTTTACCTTTTTTCCTATAACTCTCCTCAATTTTCCATTCAATTGGAAGACCATGACAATCCCATCCTGGAACATATATAGAGTCTTTTCCAGCCATTTGCTGCGTTCTAACGATTACATCTTTAAGTATTTTGTTTAGTGCTGTCCCCATATGAATATGTCCATTGGCGTAAGGAGGTCCATCATGGAGAACAAATTTTTCTCTACCTTTTGATTTTTCTCTTAATTTATAAAAAATTTTTTCTTTATCCCATTGCTCAAGAATTTTTGGTTCCTTGAGAGGTAAATTTCCTCTCATTTCAAAAGATGATTTGGGTAAGAAGATGGTATCTTTATATTCCATTAAATTTTATGATATTTTTTTGCTTTAATTACGTCTTTTTTAATTTGATTCGTTAGCGATTTAAAGTCCTTAAACTTTTTTTCTGGTCTAATAAATGTTAGAAATTCAACAGTCAATTCTTTACCATAAATATTTTTTGTAAATTCAAATATATGTGTCTCTAAAAGTAAATTTACTCCATTTACTGTTGGTCGTTCTCCAAAATTAGCAACTCCTTTATACAAATTACGTCTAAATTTAACATTAACACAGTACACACCTTTTTTTGGCAAAATATGATTTCCTGGCTTCATATTTGCAGTGGGGAAATTTATTAGTCTTGCTTTTTGATTACCTTTTATAATTTTACCCTCCATACACCAATTACGCCCAAGCGCCTGTGACACTTTTTCAAATGAACCTTGATGTATGTTTCTTCTGATAGTTGAAGAGGAAAATTTAGTATTAGTTTTCTTGCTTTTTACATCGCCTATAATTGATAATTTATAACCAAATTTATTAGATAGTTTTTTTAATAGTGTCGTATCTCCTGCTCTATCTTTCCCAAATCGAAAATCTTTTCCAACTACTATTTTTTTTATATGTAATTGTTGAACTAAAATTTTTTCAATAAATTTTTTAGGATCTAAACTTGATAATGATTTGTTAAATTTATATTCAATATAATTTTCAACTCCTAATAAATTTAGTAATTTTTTTTTATCATCATTTATCATGATGTTAAAATTATCATTATTCCTATTAAAATATATTTTGGGATGTGGAACAAAAGTTAATATAGCTGATCTTAATTGATCTAATTTTGCATTTTTAATAATTTTTTTTATCAAATGTTGATGGCCTAAATGAACACCATCAAAATTGCCGATGCACAAACACAGGTTTTTAATTTTAAAACTTTTCCTTGTATTTAAATTATGTAATTTCACTTCAGTTTATAGGTATATAAATACACCTATAAACTAGATTTAAAATTTGAACTATAAGTACTTATTTAAAATATTTTCTAAATACTCTTGATTTCCAGATCTTGGCTCAGGCTCAATATTACCATCAAGGACTTTTTGATGAATCGCATCAAGAGAAGTACTTTTATCATGGATAAATTGCCCAAGATCTTTTTGCCAATCCTCATATCTTTGTGCAACATAATTAGAGATTTTTTTATCGTTGATCATTTTTTCAACTGCTAAAAGTGTTCTAGCACATATATCCATACCACCAATATGGGCATAAAATAAATCTTCAGGCTCTATTGATTGTCTTCGAATTTTCGCATCAAAGTTTAACCCTCCATTTCCAATGCCTCCATTTGAAAAAATATGATAAAAAGGAAGAATTAACTCACCAACACTATTTGGAAATTGATCAGTATCCCACCCTAACAAGGTATCTCCTCTATTAATATCTAGACTTCCAAGTGCATTGTTAGCAATTGCATAAGCAATTTCATGCTCAAAGCTATGTCCTGATAATGTTGCGTGATTAGCTTCAATATTTAATTTTATTTCATTCTCTAAGCCTGCATTTCTAAGAAAAGCTAAACATGCAGCTGCATCAAAATCATATTGATGTTTAGTCGGTTCATGCGGTTTAGGCTCAAGTAAGATTTGACCGTCAAAACCAATCTTATGCTTGTAATCTACAACAAGTTCGAGAAATCGTTTTAAGTTATTGATCTCTAATTTCATATTTGTATTAAGAATTGTTTCATATCCTTCCCTACCTCCCCAAAGAACATAATTAGCACCACCTAATCTTTTAGTTGCATCCATACAATCTTTCACTTGAGCAGCTTTATATGCAAATACTTCAGGATCAGGATTTGTTGATGCACCACTCATGTATCGTTTGTGAGAAAAGGCATTTGCTGTTCCCCACAACAGCTTAACATTAGAAGACTCCATTTTTGATTCCATCAAATCAATAATATGAAGAAAATTCTTTTGAGTTTCTTTATACGATGTTCCTTCAGGAGAAATGTCTCTGTCATGAAAACAAAAGAAAGGAGTTTTTATTTTTGCAAAGAAATCAAAAGCTTCATCAAGTTTCATTTCTGCCATTTTAAGAGGTTCTTCTCCAGACATCCATGGTCTTTCAAATGTTGCACCTCCAAACGGATCTAACCCAGGCCAAGTAAATGTGTGCCAATAACATGTTGCAAAACGAAGATGTTCTTTCATCGTTTTTCCAAGCACTTTTTTGCTTTCATCATAATATTTGAAGCTTAAAGGATTGTCACTATCAGGTCCTTCATAAATTATTTCATTAATATTCTTAAAATAGTCACTCATTTATTCCTCCAGATATATTCGTATAAACAATTTTAAAACATACTATATTTTAAAATATATGGTAGAATTACGTAAAAAAATTTCGGATAAGAAATTAAAAATTGAGGTAAAAATGAAATATTTGCATACTATGGTAAGAGTAAAAAATATTGAGGAGTCTATTGATTTTTATTGTAATAAATTGGGTCTTAAAGAAGTAAGACGTAAGGAAAGTGAAAAAGGAAGATTTACGCTTATTTTTCTTGGAGCTGAAAATAGTGATGAAAAAACTGGTTTACTTGAATTAACATATAATTGGGATCCTGAAGAATATACTGGTGGAAGAAATTTTGGACACTTAGCCTATAGTGTGAATAATATTTATGAAACATGCGAACGTTTAATTAAAAATGGCATTACTATTAATAGACCGCCTAGAGATGGGCGCATGGCATTTATAAAATCTCCAGATAATATCTCTATTGAAATACTTCAAGAGGGTGAAGCTCTTCCAATAAAAGAGCCCTGGGCTTCAATGGAAAATAATGGGTCTTGGTAAAATTTATTATGAATAAAAATAAATTACAAAGCGAGTTGTTTTTTTCCAAGAGGAGTAAGATCATCTAACGTAGCTCTATTTTTATAACTCACTTCATAATCCTCGGGAGCAAAATCAGGTGGACTTTTACCTTCCAAAAATTTTTGAGCTTGTTTTTTTGAATACTCCAAGTTTTTTTTGCAATAGGGTGTTGACCCTACATAAACTACATTTGAATATCCTTGTCCGGAATGCATATCTTCTACTGCATGAACTATATCAGGGTGCCACCAGACAGTGTCCCCTGGTTTCATTTTTGGAATAGAGACAAGTCCTCTTAACAATAAAGCATGGTATTTACTATTAATTGATAATGCACGAGCAGGTTTAGAACCACATAAATTTGACTCATCAACATCATCCATCAAAGCTCTAGTTAAGATGTAAGCCATAGACTTCGCAATAGGTATTAATTGCAATGTTCCATCCCCAGGACCTTGTTCAGTAAGAGCAACCCAACCCTGAAAAGTTCTAAATACATGGCTAACTGCGGGAGATTCTATCATTTGAGTGGTATTTCTAAAAGTAGCATTAAATGGATCATAATTTTCAAAATCATCAGAAAATATTTTTTCATAAACAGACTGATAGCCTCTATCTATCCAGCGCTCCACAGAACCAGCATCACAATGAGGTGATAACCCAAGTGTTGAGTCACCTGGCTCTCTTCTTCTTACTCTATCTGCATATACAAGCTCATTATTTGGATCAAAAATTAAATCATTATTATTATCTTTATACTGCCATAGATGATTCAGCCATTTTTTTACTTTTTCTAATTCTAATGCTTGTCGAATGTTTACTTGTGTTTTTGACCAATACAAGCCAAATATCTGAGGTTTACCTGACTTAAGATCACTAAAGTAATTATCAATATTTGCTTTCTTCTTTTGATCTTCATAATAATTATTTTCTTCAATATAAGTCTCAAGTTCAGTATTCATTTTTTTCATCATACTGTCTTCAAATACATCTCTAATAACGACACAACCTCTGTTTTTTACTTCAGCAATAAATTTTTCTGAATTAGATTCTAAATCATTCAAATTTATTTCAGGAATAATATTCAAATTATTTTTTTTTAATTCTTCAATATTTATAATTTCTTTTTCGATATATTTTTGAATATTTAAAAAATTATTATTATAATTTTGAGATTTATCCCTCAAAAATTTTTTTTCTTTTATTATTTTTTTTTCAATTTTTTCAACATCAATCATTTTAGTAATATTTTTATCTCCTCTTCAGTAATGGGCTTTGGTTGTTCACATGATGATCTTAGCTGAATTTCTTTTTTTGACTCAGCAGCAAGAATTGTAGACTCTATTAAATCTAACACGTGTAAAGCTAACTGATCATTACAGCGATGCTTACGATTATTTTCAATTGAGTAAATCATTTCAGCTAATCCAAAACCTCTATAGTTTGATTGCCTAGGCGCTTCATTGCTACGGCCACTATGATTTATAATATTAGTTTTACCTAAGTATTTTTTTTCAACCGAAAGGTCTTTCCATTCAGATCCAAGCTCATGTGAAAGTTGAACAGGTCCTCCAAACATATTTGGGTCAGGAACAACTAAAGATCCTTTAGTTCCATACAACTCCATATGATTTCTTGCATGATTTTGGACATCAAATGATATAAAGCCTTGGACTATAGCTTCATTCACAAATTCTACATCGAACATAACGGATGTTGGTATTTCAACATCAAAAAATTTACCTTTTTTAGGTCCAACTAAATACTCACGTTGATTAGAAAACAATTTTCCTCTCGCTCTTACATTTTTTGCAGGTCCTAACAAATTAACAAGAGTTGTGAAAAAATATGGTCCCATATCAATTACAGGACCACCACCAACTTGAAACCACGATTCTGGATTAGGGTGAAATTCATGAACTCCAGGGAAAGCAAAAATAAAATTTCCTGTTAAAATTTTACCAATCTCATCTTTGTCAACCAATTCTCTTGATAATTGACCTCCTCCACCTAGGAAAGTGTCTGGAGCATTTCCAAAATAAAGATTATTTTTGCTTGCTAATTCTAGAAGATATTTTGCATCATCATATGTAATTGACATTGGTTTTTCACTATACACATGCTTGCCAGACTCTAAGGCTAGTTTTGAAACTTCAAAATGTGCTTGTGGTATTGTTAGATTAAGAATTATATCAATATCCTTATCTTTTAGAATTTCATCAACTGATAATGCTGTAATTTTATTTTGTTCAGCGCATTTAATTGCAGCTTCATGAAATTTATCAGCGCATGCTACAAAATTTATATTATTAAAATAATCCTGTGATCGAAAATATGTTTCAGCAATATTTCCACATCCTATTAATCCAATGTTTTTCATTCTGATTCTATTATTTTAAAATATTTATAGTGAATTTAACTTAAAAATATAGATTTTATTTAGCTTTGTAACCTAAACCAATATTATTTGTTTTTTTACTAACATCCATAATTTTTGGATATTCATAATTTAATCCTAAAAGTTGTCGCACTTTTGGATTTGAATTATTTTTAAACTCGTCAGATAAATATGTGACTAAATCTTCAACTGGTTTTATGTATTTAGGAAGGAACTCAATCAATAATGCTGCTCTTTGGTGATTTGATTTATTAGGTGAGGCTCCATGCCAGCAGTTGCCATTAAAAAAAACTAAATCTCCAGGATTTGCAATCATTTGTTGTCTATTTGAAAAATCATCATTTTCATTTGGATAGTGTAATTTTTTTTGAGATCTTGGTATGTAAGCTGTTGCTCCTGATTCTTCTGAACAAACATCCAGAGGTATTGTTGCCTGACAATTTTGAGCAAATGAACTATTAAGACCCATAGGAAAAGTCTCGGTATTATAAAAATCCCAATATGGATAATCTAGATGAAGTTCCTGTCCTGGAGAACCTGGTAGTAATCTACTTGCGCAGTAAGATCCACAAAAAAATTCTGATCCTAAAAGTTTAGACATTAAACTAAAAACAATATCATCTGAAATTAATTTACTAAAAACTTCTCCCTTGCCAAATAAATTCCAAACCCTTTGTTGAAGCTTAATTTTACCAGATGCTTCAGCCTCCGCATTAAAGTGAGACTCTTTTTGTTCTTGCGTATCTGCAAAATGATTAACAATCTCTCTTGCTTCTTTGATATCATTTAAGTTATAGACATTTTCAATAACTATAACTCCAGACTCGTGCATTAATTCATTTAACGCTTCATTAATATTAAAACTATTTTTCAAGAATTTCTGCATTGATAAATTTTAAATGAAAAAAAATAAAAAAAAACTATAATTCTAATTCTTTAGCAAGATCGCCAATTTCTGCACCACCAGCCATCAATCTCTTAACATCTTCACCGCCAAGTTCAGAGGACAATCCTGAACCAATTACTTCACCTAAACTTAAAAAAGTATATCGATCAGCTATTAGGCGTGCATGAATTTCATTGTGTGTGATTAATATGATTGCAATATTTCCAAGACGTTGAACTTTTTTTATAGTTTTTAAAACTTCCATTTGCTGCTTTTGACCTAACGCGGATGTAGGTTCATCTAATATTAATATTTTAGCACCAAAATAAATTGCTCTTGCAATTGCCAAAGTTTGCCTTTGACCACCAGACATCGTTCCCACTGGTTGATTTAGGTCAGATATATTTATTCCAATTTTTGACATTTCTTCGGAAGTTATTTTATCCATCTCGTCCATTTGCATTAAACCAAATGGGCCTGGTCCTTTTTTAATCTCTCGACCAAGAAAAAAATTTCTAGTAACAGATGTTAAAGCATTCAATGCCAAGTCTTGATAAACAGTTCCAATACCTGCATCAGAAGCTTGTCTAGGAGAAGTAAAATTGACTGTATCTCCATCAACTTTAATTTCTCCGCTTGTCATTGGGTGAACTCCTGAAAGCACCTTAATTAAGGTTGATTTACCTGCACCATTATCTCCTAAGAGTGCATGAACCTCACCTGGATAAACATCTAAAGAAACACCATTTAAAGCCGTAAAAGATCCAAATTTTTTAACTAAATCTTTTATTTCTATTAGTGGTTTTCTTTCCATTAAATGCTACCTATTATTCTTTTCCTAATATTCTCATTTGTTAGGGCAGCGGCAACAAGTACTGCGCCAAGGAATACTCTGTAGAAAGATCCATCAATGCCAGGAATATAAAAGAAGGCTTCTTTTGCTATACCAAAAATAATTGTCCCTAGGATGATCCCTAGTATTGTTCCAAAACCTCCAGTAAGTACAACGCCACCAATAACAGCCGCAGCAATTGCCTCTAATTCCTTTAAATTACCTTTAGCTGTATCAGCTGTGTTAACTTCAAATACTTGACAAGCAGCGAACATGGTTGCACAGAATGCTGTAAACATAAATAAGGAAATTTTAACTTTGTTTGTTGGAACACCATTGGCTTGAGCTGCACTAAGATTTCCTCCTGTTGAATAAATCCAGTTACCAGCTTGTGTTCTACTTAATACAAAATAACAAACTAATGCTAAAAGCAACCATATCATTAAACATGAATACATTCCTTTTGCAAAAATATTTCCATAATTATTTACATTCCAATCTGCTGTAAAGTACAACCAATCAAAAACAGGCTCCATAATATCGCCACCAAAAAAATTTGCTACAGGTCTAGCAGTATAAATTGTATCAATGTAAGCTTTTGCTATATCTATATCAGTCACTGCTTTTGCAGCAACTGCAGGAACTTCAACACCAGCTTCAATTTTTTTTGTCAAAATTTCTACCATGGAGTCATTTCCTGATTTTTTTGCACCAGCAAGAGAGTTTTCTAGTGTATCAATCATTTTTTTAGAAGCTAGAGCAGTCTTACTAGCTGCAACTTTTTCATTTATATAAGTGAGTTGTTCCGTTAACTTGGCAACAGTATTGGCTGGAACATTACTCAATATTTCTAATAGCTGATCATTTGGCAACATCTTAGCTGCATCTCTTTCCATTTCTCCATGTCCTGGAACATTAATGATATTTTTTATATCTGGAAGTTCTGTTACTGTTGTAGAACCTGCTGTTTGATCAGGAGCACGATTAAATGCTCTGTAAGAAACTTCTGTGACCCCTCTTAAAAAAAACAATCCACCTAGTGTAACAATAAAAGATGCTATTCCACTTTTTACGATAAGCCATCCCTGAAACCAACCAAATGCTAGTGTAAAACACAATGTAATTAGTAAAGCTGTTAAAGGGGAGACATTTGTAATTTCAAATATTTTTAAACCTTCAAAATGAAAACCGCCGTCAAAAGAGATATAAGGAATAACTACTGCAAATCCCCATTTGAGTATCATCGCCATACATCCACCAGCAAAACCTATCATAGACCCAACTGATAAATCGAATTCACCAGCAATGATCAGCATCCCAGCTCCAAGAGCAACTATACCAAGCTGTGCAATAACTCTAAAATTATTTCTTATACCTAGAGCATTAAAACCTTCTCCAGCAAATGGGTTGAGAGAAAATTGCCCCTCTGGAATAGAGAAGTATCCTAACATAAAGAAAAGTAAAAGCATTACTCCAAACGGGCCAATTTCTGGACGTGATGTAATAGCGGAATACCATTTTTTTTGACCTTGTCGATCCGACTCTTGTCTAGGTTGATTTGAAGTTGATGTATTCATTTATAAATAAAAAAAAGGGCCGATTAATCGGCCCTTAAACTAATAAACTATCTATCAATTCCTGCAAGAGCAGCAACTGAAGAAGCGTTTGACTTATCAACGAAGCCTGGTCCTGAAGGGATGTTAGCTCCTGGAAGAAGTCCAGCACTGTTATTATAAAGGTGTAATACGATAATTGGCATATAACCCTGTAATCTTTGTTGTTGGTCAATAGTGAAAGACACTCTACCAGCATTGATTAGGTCCATAACTGCAGGACTTAAATCAAAACAAGCATGGTGAACTGTCATACCAAGATCAGCAACTGCTTTATCAACAGCTTCACAAACATGAGGTCCTACTGAAAGAATAGCGTCAACATCACTATTTGCTTGTAATGCAGCAGTAGCACGAGTTTGAATAGTAGCAGGGTCTGAAGTAGTGTCAGTGAATTCCATAGGAACTGCTTCACCATAACCTTCACATCTATCTACAAGAGCCGTATTATATGCTTCTTGAATCATACAAAGTGCTTTTGTTGCACCTTCTGCTTTTGCTCTTTCACCAGCTTTTTGACCAGCAAGATATTCTGGCTGTCCAACGTGCATAAGGGCACCAAGTGCAGCAGAGTTTTCTAAACCGGAGTTCATAGTGATTACTGGAACACCAGCTGCAACAGCAGCTTTAATAGCTGGGCCTAAAGCATCTGGATCTGGAAGTGAAATTACCATACCATCTGGTTGAGTTGCCGCAGCAGCTTGAATTGAGCTAGCCATATCAGCCATATCAGCAGAAGGGTTGTATATATATTCAAAGTCAGCACCGATTGCACGAGCTGCATCTTCACCACCTTTTTGAACTACCGGCCAAAAAGGGTCTTTTCCTTCACCGTGAGTTACCATTACGTATCTCTCAGCGTACGCAGAACTAGTAATGAATACTAGAGCCACAATTGAAAGTAGAAATTTTTTCATATTTCCTCCTAAATAGTTAAATTATTAATAATTAACCATTTACTAATATTCAGAGCAATAAGTAAATCAAGTATAAATTGAAAAATGTTGTTAATTAATAAAACGTTTTACTAAAAAATAATAAATTTTATCATAGAAAGTAAAGACGAGTTATTTTTTTTAGAATATGAAAAATAAGCAATTTCAAGCTTTCTGAGCTAAACTCCTTTTCTCTGCTTGCTCTTACCCTCCGTGTGCTCTGCAAGAGCTTTTTTGGTGTTTTCATTTGTCGCATTCATCAAGGTTGGGCTCTCCCAAAATGCAGTTCCATCTAGCCATTCATAACCATGAGTTTCCATAACAATTACATATGTTTTATCTGAGTCTTTTGCTCTTTTAAATGCAGCTTCAAGTTCAGATGTAGATTTAACTCTCTCAGAGTTAGCGCCCATACTTTTTGCGTGTGACTCAAAATCAACAAATTGTAAATTTTTTGCTCTCGCAGCTCTCAAATTACAGATATATTCTTTTCCACCTTTAGCTAGTTGTAATCTGTTTATAACCATGTGGCCTCCATTATCACAAACTACAATAATTAATTTTTGATCGTATAAAACAGAACTATAAATATCACTGTTGTGTAAAAGATATGATCCATCACCAACAAAGACTACTACATCTTGATCAGGTTTAGCCATTTTAATTCCAAGTGCTCCTGAAATTTCATAACCCATACAGCTGAAGCCCCATTCTGTTTCAAAAGTATTTAATTGTTTGGGTTTCCAAATTTGAACAACCTCACCAACTAAACCACCTGCAGCAGTAACAACAATGTCTGAAGGATCCGCATTTCGATATACAGCTCCTACCGCATGAGCATAGGAAGGAACTTCTTGATTAGTAGGACCGCTTTCTTTTTGAACATATGAGTCCCATTTTTTTCTTTCCTCAATAGCTATTTCATACCATTTATTGGGAGCTTTCCAATCACCAAGGGCTTCCGATAATTGTTGTAAGCCAATTTTAGCATCACTTACTATGGGTGCAGCTCTATGTTTTGTTGTATCAAATCTTGATGTGTTAATTGAAACTAAATTGAAATCTGGATTTTGGAAATTTGTCCACGAACCTGTTGTAAAATCCGCTAATTTTGTACCAATTGCAATAGCTAAATCGGTATCTTTAGATAAATTATTCGATGAACCTTCTCCCAAACATCCAATCGCACTAATGTAGTATGGGTTGTCATGAGTCATACAGCCAATTCCCATAACAGTTGATGTAACTGGAATGTTATGTTTTTTAGCAAAATCAGATAATTCTTTTTCTGCCTCTGAATATAAAACTCCTCCTCCAGATATAATAATTGGCTGTGTTGATTGTTTAATTTTTTCTACAGCAACTTTTAACTGATCAGGATCTGGATAAATTCTTCTTATTTGATGAATTTTTTCTTCAAAAAAAACTTCTGGATAATCATAAACTTCACCTTGCACATCTTGGGACATTGAAATTGTTGCAGGCCCACAATCCGCAGGATCTAACATAACTTGAATAGCTTGTGGAAGTGAAGATAAAATTTGTTCTGGTCTTGTAATGCGGTCAAAATATCTTGAAACAGACTTAAATGCATCATTTTGTGTTTCAGTAGGAGAATTAAAGTTTTCAACTTGTTGCAAAACAGGATCTGGAAACCTACTAGAAAAAGTATCACCTGGTATTAAGAGAAGAGGCAATCTATTACTCAAAGCTACAGCAGCAGCAGTAACCATATTTGTTGATCCAGGACCAACAGACGAAGTAGCAATAAATATTTGTTTGCGACGCATGGCTCTTGAATAACCAATTCCAGTTAAAGCCATGTTTTGTTCGTGGTGCCCACGATATCCTGGCAAATCAGATTGAAATTCTTCCATTGCTTGACCAATACAAGCAACATTACCATGCCCATAAATACCAAAAGCACCAGGAAATAAGGGAGCTTTTTTTCCATCAATTATTATTTTTTGTGCAATTAAATATTTTAATAAAGCGTGCGAACATGATAATTTTATAGTTTTCATATCTTCCTCAATATAGTTTATAACTTTTCTACAAGAAAAATAATTTTTAGAATAGTTATTTATTTAATTTTTTTTGTTACAAATGATTTCAATTTAACAATTAAAATATTATAAAAAAACAATGAAAATAGCAATAATGGGAGAAATTCATGAAGATGGATGGCAAATCCTGAAAAAAGAGAATTTTGATTGCTTTGAAATTAACGATTTTGAAGAAGAAAATCTTAAAAAAGAATTAATAAACGTTGATGGTATAATTCTACGGACTGCAAATTTGCATTCTGAAGTTCTTGAATACTGTAATAATTTAAAAATTATAACAAGACATGGAGTCGGATATGATAATGTCGATTTAGAATATTTAAATAAAAATAAAATTGCACTTGGAATAACTTCTAAATCTAATGCAATAAGTGTTGCAGAACATGTTTTAACTTCCTTCTTATATCTAACTAAAAATATTCATTTATCTGATAAACTAACGAGAGAAGGTAGATTTAGTGAGAAATCATCTCTGCCTAATTTTTTTGAATTATTTAAAAAAAATGCAGTTATATTTGGTTTTGGAAGGATCGGCAAAGAAGTAGCGAAGAGATGTGAAGGTTTTGATATGAATATTTATGTTGTTGATCCATTTATTGATAGAGAAGAAATAGAAAAATATGGGTATCAAGTATCTGATAAAATTGAAGGTTTAAAATTAGCTGATTATATTTCCTTACATCTGCCATTAAATAATAAAACTAAAAACTTTATTAGTGAAGATGAGTTTTTAATTATGAAGGATACAGCTATTATTGTTAATACAGCAAGAGGTGGAATTATTCATGAAAAATATTTAGAAAGAACACTCAAGGAAAAAAAAATAAGAGGTGCAGCTTTGGACGTGTTTCAGATAGAGCCACCAAATAAAGATCACCCGATTTTTAAACTACCTAATGTATTACTCTCACCACACAATGCTGCTTTAACATTAGAGTGCAGAAAAAGGATGTCAATAGAAGCTGCTGAAAATACTATTTATTTCTTAAATAAAGATAGTAAATTAAATTCAGATAATATTGTTAATAGATTAGAAATTAAAACTTAGAGATTTAAAAAAATGTCTCCATCCTCTTCATATATATCAAAAATTTTTAATGCTAGTAATTCAGGATCACTTATGGGATCTCCAGATACTATACTAAATGTATTTCCACAACTAGCGCACTCAAGCTCTTCCCCCTCAACATTAGCTTCACTTAAAAAGGCTTGGTCTGCACAATTGCAGTGCCCTTGAGTTGCAAAGAAGCCAGACTCTAAGCGAAAAATAGCATAATCTATTTCCTCATGTTCAAAATTTTCTACACTTCCAACATCAATGTCATCTTCCTGACCAATATGTACTGGCTCTATTTCTAAATTCATAAAAAAATTGTAGAATAAATTTTAAAAATAATAAATATTTATTTTATCTAAACTTTAAATTTTTTCGCGTTAATTGATCAATTGAAGAAACGCCCATTAATTTCATATCTCTTTCAATTTCATTTTTAAGATTAAATAAAGTTTTTTCAACTCCCTTTTGTCCTCCGGCAGCCAATGCATAAAGATACATTCTCCCTCCTGAACAGGCTTTCGCTCCAAGTGATAAAGCTTTTAAAACGTGTGTACCTCTTCGAATTCCTCCCTCACAAATAACATCAATTTTATCACCAACAGCATCAACTATTTCGGCAAGTTGGTCGAATGGTGATCTTGATCCATCAAGTTGCCTTCCTCCATGATTTGAAACCATTACTGCAGTTGCTCCAACATCAACTGCTTTTTTTGCATCCTCTACAGACATAATTCCTTTAATAGCAAATTGTTTGCCCCATTCTTTATTAATTTTTTCAACTCCTTTCCAATCAAGAGAATTATTTAACATCTGAGTAAAATAATCACCTATGCTTGTCATTACACTTGTTCCTGCTGCAATATGATTTTTTAAATTGCTTAATTCCCATTTAGGTTTTGTAAAATAATTAAAGGCCCATGATGGGTGTGTGGCAAAACTAATAGCACTACTTAAAGAAAGTTTCATTGGTATTGTAAAACCTGTTTTAAGATCTCTTTCTCTATTACCTCCAACAGCTGTATCTACTGTTACTGCCATAGCTTCAAAATTTGAGTTTTTACATCTATCAATTAGATCTTTGTTTAGACCCTCATCCTTATGAACATATAATTGAAATAATTTTGGTGTTGATACTAAATTTGATATTTCTTCAATACTCGCTGTACCTAAAGAGGAAATGCCAAACATGGTGCCATATTTTTCAGCCGCTTTAGCAACACCGATTTCACCCTCATAATGAAATAATCGCTGAAGAGCAGTTGGAGCACAATACAAAGGTATATCAATTTTTTGTCCCATAACTGTTGTAGACATGTCAATTTTATCTACTCCAGATAAAACATTAGGAACTAAATCGCATGAGTCAAAAGAATCTGTATTTCTTTTATAAGTAATCTCATCATCAGCCGCGCCATCAATGTAATGAAAAATGGGACTTGGTAATTTTTTTTTAGCTAATTTTCTAAAATCTTTAACGTTATGACAATTTTCTATTCCACCAAACATTATGCAGATATTGTTTTTTGAGTTTGAGTACCCAATCCTTCAATGCCAAGCTTCATTTCATCACCAGGTTTTAAAAATGTCTGTGGTTTTAAACCCATACCAACTCCTGGTGGTGTTCCTGTCGAAATAATATCACCAGGCTGTAAAGACATAAAATGACTTAAATAACTAACTAAAAAATTAACACCATAAACCATTGTTTTGGTTGAACCATCCTGCATCCTTTTTCCATTAACTTCTAACCACATTGATAAATTTTGAGGATCAGAAACTTCATCTTTAGTTACTAAATATGGACCTATAGGTCCGAAAGTATCACAAGATTTTCCTTTTACCCATTGTCCAGAATGTTCTAATTGAAAAGCTCTCTCACTTAAATCATTCACAACACAATAACCTGCTATATGATCTTGTGATTGGTCTTCAGAAATATATTTAGCTTCTTTTCCAATTACAATTCCTAACTCAACTTCCCAATCTGATTTTTTAGAATTTTTTGGAATGATTACATTATCGTTAGGTCCAATAATAGCACTCGTAGCTTTAAAAAAAATAATTGGCTCAGGAGGAACTTCCATTCCAGTTTCCTCTGCATGATCAGAATAATTTAGACCTATGCAAATAAATTTTCCAACACTTTTTTTACATACACAAGGAGCTATACTATCAATTTTATCTACTTTTGGGAGAGAACTCAAATCACTATTTTTTAATTCATTCAACTTATCTGTTGTTACATTTTCATTATCCCAATCAGAAACCAAACTGGAAGCATCAAGTATGTTTTCATCAGAATCTAAAATTCCTGGCTTAACCTCATTACCAATTCTATATCTTAGTGTTTTCATTATAAAGTCCATCCTCCATCAATTAAATTAAGTGTTCCAGTCACAAAATCAGATTCATCACTTGCTAAATAAAGTGCCATTGATGCAATCTCACTTGGTTGAGCAAGACGGCCCATTGCCTGTCTTGCTATAAAATCTTCTCTAGCTTTTTTTGGATCATCAGCCATTTGCACTCTCCCTTCCCAAGAAGGTGTTTCAACTGTACCAGGCAAAATAGCGTTACATCTTATCCCCTGACCAACATAATCTGCGGCTAGAGCTTTTACAAACCCATTGAGTGCCGCTTTTGTTGTTCCATAGATAAATCTATTTGGTACACCTTTTACGCTTGATGCCGCAGAAGAGACTATAATGATGTTTCCTTTTTTATTTTTCAGCATCTTGGGTAATAAATTATGAGTCATTAAATAAGCAGAGTAAATATTTACATTTACTGATCTATAAAATTCCTCAGTATCACAATCCATTATATTACCATGGTGAACAAAGCCCACAGCATGAAATAATATGTCAATTTCATTTATATTCGAGCAAAAATCCTCAACCTCAGTTTTGCTAGTTGCATCAAGTTTTTGCATTTGAATATTTTTATTTTCTTTTGAAATTTCTTTAAGCTTATCTTCATTTATATCTGTTGCAATGACATTTGCACCTTCATTTGCAAAAGCTATTGCAGTAGCCCTGCCAATACCTTGAGCTGCAGCAGTTACTATAATATTTTTATTTGTTAGTCTCATTTATTACTCTGCCAATAAAATCCATGAGGATAAGAGAACTCCTTAACAGAGTTTTCTTTCATTTCAATAGAATATCCATGATCTAAAGGTGGCATGTAATTACCATCCTTTAAGTTACATGGATATATGAAATGCTCATGTAGTTGATCAGAATATTCAACAAATTTATTATTTTTATCTCCATTTATAAGTACATAATCAATCATACATAAATGTTGGACATACTCACATAAACCAACTCCTCCAGCATGAGGGAAGATTGGTACTTTAAATTTATGTGCCATTAGCATTACAGTTAAAATTTCATTAATGCTGCCAATGCGACAACTATCAATTTGGCACACATTCATAGATCCTGACTCTAAAAATTGCTTAAACATAACTCTGCCACCACAAGCTTCTCCGGTTGCAAGCTTAACATTTCCTACTGATGCTTTTATTTTTACAAAACCTAGTACGTCATCTGGACTTGTAGGCTCTTCAACAAATAATAAATTAAATTTTTTATAAGCATTAATATGCTTTATTGATTGTTCCACACTCCATTGTTGGTTAGCGTCAACCATAATATGACAGTCATCACCTATTGTCTTTCTTATTAATTCAAGTCTTTTTACATCGGCCTCTAGATCCAAACCAACTTTAACTTTGAAATGTTTCCAACCCATAGAAATATATTTTTTACATAGTTTTACTATTTTTTCATCTGAGTAACCAAGCCAACCAGCTGCTGTAGTGTAAGAAGGATAACCTTCTTTTAAAATTTTATCTATTCTTGCTTTTTTATCATTTTGACTATCTTTTAAAATTTTTAAAGCCTGATCCGGGGTTAAAACATCTTCAATATACTTGAAAGTTAACCAACTAAGTATTTTTTCTGGATCACTTTCTGCTACAAACTTCCAAAGTGGTTTTTTATTTTTCTTGGCAATTAAATCCCATAGACAATTAAATATAGCTGCGACCGCCATATGGACTGCTCCCTTTTCAGGACCAAGCCATCTAAGTTGACTATGGTCAACGCATTTATACCAGAGTTTTCCAATATCATTTTCTATGTCATCCAAATTCATATTTTCAAAAGTTGGAAAAAAATATTTAATACACTCTGCAACAATGTCATTACCTTTTCCTATTGTAAAAGCTATTCCATAACCTTTCAGATTTGAGTCATCAGTATAAGCAGTAACATATGTAGCGGAATAATCTGGATCAGTATGAATTGCATCAGAGCCTGTAAGATCTTTTGATGTTGGAAATCTAATATCCTCAACTGTAAATCTTAAAATTTTAGTCATTGTTAAAATTTTTTGAAAGTAGTGTTATCAATAAAATCCCAATCTAATTCAATACCAAGACCGGGTTTAGAAGGCAATTGTGCAGAACCATTTTCAACTTTTATTTTTTCCTTTAACCCAAAATCGAAATAATCGTAAGGAACAAGAACCTCAAAAAATTCTGAATTTTTTATTGCAGCACAACAATGTAAATTTACCAATTCTAGAGGATGATAAATTGCTGTATGAATTTCACACTGAACACCAAAACTTTCAGCTAAGTGAGCAGTTTTCATTGTTGCGGTGATACCACCACTCCAAGATACATCTGCTCTAACCATATCAACTACTCTAGTCGAAATACATTCTGCAACACTGTAGGGATGTTTTGCAATTACTTCAGTACCAATAATTGGGATATCTAATATTCTTGTTAATTCTCTAAGGTTATGAAAGTTTTCATCAAATAATGGTTCTTCATACCAGTAATAATTTAATTTTTCTAATTCTCTTCCTAAACGCAAAGCTTGCTCAAAAGTATATGGAGCTACAGGGTCACTCATTAATTTAAAATCATTACCCACAGCTGATCTTACAGCTTTATGAATTTCTAAATCTAAATCGTATGTTCCAGGAGGATGAATTTTATAAGCATTAAAACCTTTATTTTGATATTCTTTCGCCTCTTTTGCATATTGCTCTGGTGTTTTATAAACAAGAGAACTTCCATAAATTGGAACTTGATCTCTATACGCGCCTAAATATTTATATAACGGCTGACTTGCTTGTAGAGATGATAAAACCCAACAATTAATATCAAAAGGTCCATAACTATATATCGGAGCATGATTCCACCATCGATCTGCCATTCGGTATTCATGCCAATGCTTTTCCCTATATAAAGGATCTCTACCAATAAAAAATGGTTTGAAAATACTATTAGCTATTTCTCCTGCCATCGATGCTCCTCTTCCTGCAAAACCAAAAGTAGATGTGCTTAAACCTTCATTTGTGTGAAAAGTTACTACTAAAAATTCTAAATCTGATTTTTTTCCATCACGCATCTCTGAGTCTTTCATTACAGGATCCCTATGACGACATGCGCGTATTTCTATATCAGTAATCTTCATACAATATTCATTTCTGCTATTATTTTTTCATTATCTTGTCCCACCTTTGGAGCAGCTTTCTCTGATTTAAATATTTTTCCATTAACTCTTATTGGGCATCTTAGTGTTTCAATATTCAATCCATCAACTCCTATAATTCGCTGGGTCATATCTAAAATTTTAAAACCTTCATGTTTTAACATTTTTTCCCAATCTAAAACTTCCGCACACCAAATATCAGCAGGCTCAAGAATACTTAATATGTGGGATGTAGTTTGTGCGTTCACCCAATCTCCAATCTTTTTCTTTATTTCATCTCTTTCAGTGAACCATTTTTTTTGATCATGCATATTTTTTAAAAATTCAAGATCTAATAATTCACCAAGTTTTGGCAGTGGTGTCATCGCAATTGCAACAAAACCATCTTTTGTTTTATAAATTCCGTAAGGAGCGGATAAATAAGCATGAGCATTATTATATTTGCTTCTTACTGGTTTTCTATTTCCATCATTAAAATATGTAGTTAAAACTTCAAATTGAAAATCTAGCAGTGCCTCGACTAAACTTGTTTCAATATGAGATCCTTCATTAGTCCTAAATCTTTTAATTACAGCTGACAAAATTCCTTCAACAAGAGAATGTCCGGCAAGCATATCAGCGACAGCTAAACCCATTGGTGTGGGTGCTTCACCACCATTTCCATTTAACCAAACTAAACCTGTTCTTGATTGAGCAAGCAGATCTTGTCCTGGTAAATCTTTCCAAGGTCCCTCAGAACCATAACCAGAGATTGAGCCATAAACAATTTTTGAATTTATTTTTTTTACACTTTCATAATCAAGGCCAATCTTTTCGATAACGCCTGGTCTAAAATTTTGAGTAATAATATCAGCTTTGGTTATTAGTTTTTTAACTAAATCCAAATCTTTAGGGTCCTTTAAATTTGCAGCAAAACTCTCCTTATTACGATTAATTGCATGAAATAAAGTGCTATCCCCTTCTAAATCAGTATCACTAATGTAAAGTGTCCTGCATAGATCTCCAACTTCAGGTCTCTCAATTTTAATAACTCTTGCTCCTAAATCAGATAATCGTAGACCGGCATATGGTCCTGACAAAAATTGACTAAATTCTAGAACTGTTAATCCTTCCAAAGGTCTAGACATCTTATTATTCAAAACTTTCTGCATACATAATTTTTAACTTATCAATGATAATGTCTTCATTAGTATTTGATTGAAGGTATTCATTAATAATCTCTCCACTTTCATCTTGAAACTTCATATACCCATTATGTCTTGGTCTGATCCAGGCTTGATTTAACGTTAATCTTGTATTAGTAAAAAATCCATTACATTCAGCATTTATTTGCTGATTTTCCCATGCAATAGAATTACCTGGCTGCCCCCCACTTTTATAGAAAATTGATTTTTGACAATCAGCCCCTGCAATCCAATAACTATATTCTAATGCAAGATCTTTATGATAACTTTTATTAGATATTGCAATTCCAGTTCCGCCTAAATGGGTTCCTTTAGGGCCTTTATTTGATAAGTCCATAACATTACCATATGTTAAAATATTTTCTCTGAAATTTTCTCGGGAGTAATTTGAAAATCCATATGTGTAAGGTGAATAATAAAAATCATCAGTAGATGATAAAATTTCTGCAGTTTTGATTGGATCCATTATGAAACAATCACTAATTAAATGTTCTGTTATATGTTTCATCATTTCTAATGTCTTAATTCCAAATTCTTTATTTATAAAATTTTTGTCTTTAGGATTAAACTCATCAGTAATATTATTGTAAATACTATAAAAGCTACTTATTGCATGTACTGGCTTTAAAGGCCAAAGAACTTTATTTTGTTGAGCTAAATTTGAAAGTTCGTTCCAAGATTGTGGTAAAAAGGGTATTAAATCTTTTCTAAAACAACATACCTGAGTTGCCGCATCAATTGCTAATGCCCATTGATGACCATCAATATTATAGCTTTGATGAGAGAGTCCTACAGACTGTTCTTTCAATAAATTTAATTCACTTTGGTATTCATCAACATCAAATTTTTGCAATAAACCTTTAGCTGACACTTCCCCAACATGCGGATAATCAATGACCATTAAATCATATTCATCTGCCATTTGATCTATTGGTCTGTCTGCAAATGCTTGTAATGATCTTTTTTCCCAGTTTATTTGAACTTTATTATTATGTTTTTTTGAAAAAAAATCACTTGTAGCAATCATTGGGTCATAACCTCTTGAATGATCCCATGTCATGCCTTTGAGTTGGATCATTTTTTTTCATATTGGTCTTTAAAATCCTCAGGCTTTTTATACAAAACAGAGTGTAAGTGTTCACAGTAAAGTACAATCTCGCCATCACCTTTAAAAACTTCATAACTAGTTCTAACCAAGCCCATTTTTTCATATTTAGGTTTTTTTTCCATATTTGTTCTAATTGTGTATATCGTATCACCAATAAAAACTGGTTTAATAAATCTTAAGCGATCATACCCATAACTAAATGAGTTAACACAATTAGTCGCTACCAAACCCAAGCCATAAGAAAAAACCATTGCTCCTGCCACTAGTCTTTTTTTAAATAGACCTTCATTTTTAGCAAAATGTTCATCACCAACATAGGGGTGCATATCAAGTACCATACAATTAAACTGCATAGCTTCGCCTTCAGAAATTGTCCTTCTAAGAGATCTTATCTTATGATCAACAATCACATCTTCATAAAACCAATTTTCTGAATTCCACACAGGTAATTTGCTATGTTCTTGAGGCATATCTTTTGGAAAAGTTGATTCAATTCCAATAGTATTTTTATATTTAAAATCTTTATTCATATTTAAAATTATGCTACTCTATTATCTTAAAATATTGAATTCAATAAAAATAATGAGGAAACATGGTAGAGATTGAGCAATTTTTTGAAGATTACGAAGTAGGGGCAGAAAGAATTACTGCAGCAAGAACAATTACTGAAACAGATATCGTCATGCATGCAATGCATTCAGGAGACTTCTACCCTCACCACGTTGATGCTGAATTTGCTAAAACAACTCCTTTTGGTCAGAGAATTGCACAATTTAGTTGTACATTTTCAATTGGAATTGCTCTTACTGCATCAGTTGTTAATAAAAGAGCTTTCACATATGGATTTGAAAGACTTCGTTTTCCTAATCCCGTTTTCATTGGAGATACTATACACACAAAAGTTACCATTAAAGAAAAAAAGGATGACCCTAAAAGACCTCAATACGGTCAAGTTAATGAAGCTTGTGAAATATTAAATCAAAATGATAAGTGCGTTTGCTATTCTGAACATATATTGCTTGTTGAAAAAAAATAATTAAAAAACGCTATATTTGAGATATGCTTCTTGAGGATCCATGCCTTCACGGATAGATTTTCTTACTAAATTTTCTGTACTAATTAATTTTTCAGCTCTTATTAAAATATCCTCAATAATATTAGATGGAATAATTACAACTCCATCAATGTCTGCTAAAACATAATCATTATTATTGATAACTGTATCACCTATTTTAATTGGTTGCTCAAATTTTGTAGGATGCCAGTAACCAACTACATCTCTTGGTGTATAAAAACTACTCCAAACTGGAAAATCAATTTTTAATATAAAATCTAAATCTCTTGCTCCTCCATCAACAATGTAACCTTTGACACCTTTTTGTTGCAGTGTTTCTGCAGATAACTCACCCATCAAAGCTACCTCATTGTTATGTGGCTGACAAATAACTACCTTATCACTAGGAGCCTTTGATAAAAAGCCTGTCCAAGCTAAAAGAGTTTCGTGATGACTTAGAGATTTGTTCACTTTTCCTTCCATAGTAAAAATTTGTCCCGCGAGCACATGGTGATTTTTGCAGGGTTTGATGTTAGGTGGAAGTGTGAAATTATTATAACCATCATCTCTCATGATGTCATGAATTACAGAACTATAACATTTGGATAATCTTGCTGTATTAATATTTGCTGACATCTCTAATTTTTATAACCCATTTCTGCTGAAAGTAATTCTGCTGAGTATATCAATAATTTTTTAACCTTCTCTAAACTTAGCTCATCTTTTGTAATTATTCTATCCACAAAAGGAATTGTAAGGGCCGCAATTGCATTATTAGTATGATCAAAAATTGGAACTGAGATATTTGTTACTCCTTTAATTTGTAAACTCTTTACCAATTCATATTTATTTTTTTCAATTTTTTTCATTGTATTTTTAGAAAAAAGTTTTTCAATTTTTTTTAATTCAGAAACTGATATTTTTGAAGTTGTCTCCAACCTTGAATAAAACTTTCTTCTCTCTAGTCGTCTTTTTCTTTCTTTTTCATTTTGGAAAGTTAATATAACTCTACCAGATGATGTTTCAAGCAAGTCAAAACTTGCACCAACTGAAACATGATAATTAAAAGACGAAGGGCTATCTTCCTGAGCAATAATTAATATTTTACCTTTTGTATAAATAGCTAGATGAACAGATTGGGTTGCTTTTGTAGTAATTTCTTTCATTATAGGAATAGCTCTTGTTGTAAGAGTTTTAACTGGTTCAAATTTTGAAGTCATGTTTAAAATTTTAAAAGAAAGTCTATAAACTTCTTTTTCATTATCAAAATCTACATACTCTCTTTTTCTTAAAGTTGTTACCATTCTATAAATTTCATTTACTGATTTATTTAACTTACCTGCAATTTCAGCTTGACTAAGACCTTCAGCAGAATTTGATAACAGTTCTAAAATATCTAATCCTTTTTCTAGAGCTGGTGCGCTGTAATTTTTAGATTGCTTTTTGTGTTTCATAATCAAAAAAATGAATTTTATTTTTTTCTATTTGAAAATTTATATTTTCTCCAACATCAACTGGTCTAGGGTTATACATACGACTTATTATTTCTTGGTTTTGTAATTTAAAAAAAAGTTGCGTTTCAGTGCCAAGAGGTTCAGCGAGATCAATTTCTTTACTGAAAGTCCATAATGTATTTTGTTCATTAGAAATATTTTTTATTGGAACAATATCTTCTGCTCTTATTCCAACAATGACTTTTTTTAAGTTAGCAAGTTTTGATATTTTATCTTCAGGGCAATGAACATGAATATCTTTATCTAATTGAATCATTATCTGATCATTGCTTTTATTTATTTCACACGCAATAATATTCATTGGTGGACTACCAATAAAAGTCGCAACAAATACGTTTACAGGGTTGTTAAAAACCTCAATTGGAGATCCAATTTGCTCAATAAAACCATCTTTCATTATTATAATTCTATCTGCTAAAGTCATAGCTTCCACCTGATCATGTGTTACGTATATGACTGTTGTTTTAAGTTTTTGATGAAGTTTTTTTATTTCAGTTCTCATCTGAGTTCTAAGTTTGGCATCTAAATTAGAAAGAGGTTCATCAAATAAAAAAGCATCAGGTCGGCGAACAATAGCTCTACCCATTGCAACTCTTTGTCTTTGTCCTCCAGAAAGTTGTGAAGGTTTTCTTTTTCTTAAATCCTCCAAACCTAAGATACTTACAGCATCTTTAACTTTTGTTTCAATTTCATCAGGATTAACTTTTGCAATTTTTAGACTAAAACCTAAATTTTCTTCAACTGTCATGTGGGGATAAAGAGCATAGTTTTGAAAAACCATCGAAACATTTCGATCTTTAGGATCTTTTTCATTAACTTTTTGATCACCTATGTAAATTTCTCCTCCAGAAATTTCTTCAAGTCCTGCAATCATTCTCAAGGTGGTTGATTTTCCACATCCTGAGGGTCCAACCAACACAAGAAATTCATTGTGCGGAATTGTTAAATCCATATTTTGAACAGCGACAACGTCACCGTATTTCTTTGTTAAGTTTTTTAATTCAACCTTAGCCATATTACCCTTTTACTCCTCCAAATGTTAATCCAGAAACCAAGTGTTTTTGAACAATAAATGTTAATATTAAAGCAGGAATGATCATTACTACTGCTATTGCACACATACCTGCCCAATTGATCGTAAACTCATCTAAGTAATCCATCATACCAATGGGTAGAGTTTTGGAATGCACAGTTCTAGTTATGATAGAAGCTAATGCATATTCATTCCATGATAATAGAAAAGCAAATATTGCAGCAGCACCAATACCAGGTCCGGCAAGAGGTAGTTCAACATTCCAAAACGCTTGGAACCTTGTGCAACCATCTGTTCTAGCAACTTCAGACATCTCTTTTGGTATTTGTCTAAAAAAACCATCAGTTAACCAAATTGTAAAAGGAACATTCATTGCAACATAAACTAGGATTACGCCAAAAGATGTATTAATTATACCAAGCTTAGCAAATAAAATAAATAGAGGCAAACTTAGTGATATTCCTGGAACTGCTCTTGCTAACATTAAACTAAGAAAGATTTTATTTTTTCCTTTAAAATTAAATCTTGCAAACGCATATCCACCCATCATACCTATAGTAATAGCAATTACTGTGCTAACAGAGGAAATTATTATTGAATTCATTAAGTACTTGAATGCAGGGACAGATACATAACCATTAATACTAAACATTTGAGTAAATTGATGGAGTGTCCATCTGTCTGGAATCCAGTTAGCAGGCTTAGCTAAAATTTCTGGATTAGGACGAAAAGCACTGATAAAAATCCATATACCAGGCAAACAAATTAATATTAAAAGAAAAAGAACCAAAAACCAAAATCCTATTTTTTTTATTTGTTTCATTATTGCTGTCCCAAATCTCTTCTAGCCGCAACTAACTTTGTAAAAAAATAATATGTAAATGCAATAGATAATATTATTGATACATAAGACATTGCATTTGCAAAACCCATATTAGCATCTTTATATCCTATTCTAGCAATCATTGTCCAAAGCAGCTCTGTTCTCATTGCTGGACCACCGCCTGTCATTATATGAACAATATCATAAGCCCTTCCCACATCTAATGATCTAATAGTAAGAGCTATAAAAATAAATGGCATTAGAAATGGTAAAGTAATATTTTTAAACACTTGCCAACTGTTACAACCATCAACTCTTGCAGCTTCAACAGGATCTCTTGGTATTCCTAATAGACCTGCTAGTAGCAGAATAGCAAAAATTGAAGTATTAGCCCAAATTTCTGCAACCATAATAGATCCCATAGCAAGATATTTGTCTATTAACCAAGGAATGGCAGACTCATAACCAAACAAGTATAAAAAATTATTTAATAAGCCAATGTTATCATTAAAAATATATTTCCACTGAAATCCTACTAAGATTGGTGAGAACATCATTGGAAACATCATAATTGTTCTTAAGGTTCTTTGCCCCCAAGTAATTTTATTAATTAATAGCGCAATACCCAGCCCAAATAATAATTCTAAGTTAAGAACAACTGCTAAAAATAGAATAGTTCTTCCAAAAGCATACCAAAATTTTGCATTATCAATCAGTCTTTCATAATTACGCAATCCAACAAAATTAAAAAGGCTATCAGGGCGTGTGAGTTTATATGATGTAAAACTTGTATAGAAAGAAAAAATGAGTGGAATTATAATTACAAAACCTATAGCCAAAATTGATGGCATGATTAACATAACTGGACTTCTAAAAATTTTTCTAACCATCAATTAATCAGCGTAATCTATTTTTAATCCACCTGATTGACTAGAGATACCACATGAGTCAACAACTGCCATAGTATGAATGGAGTCATCAATTGAAGTTAATAATTCAGAATCTTCACCATTTTTAAATCTTTGCATATTTGCCATTACGCCTATAAATGCATCTGGAAACCACTTGCCTTGAATATCAAATTTTATCCAATCAGTTCCTTCAGTTATTATTTCTAGTTCTTCTGGTTCTCCAGTTGGATAATCTAATAACAGACCTAATTTCATTTTAGCTGCACCTTTTGTACCCTCTAAACGAATATATGCATCTTGGTTTTTTCTTCCAAAGCTATGTGTATGATTAATAGTCATACAACATCTAATTTGATTACCATAATTAAAAATTGCACTGGTTCGGCAATCGGCTAACTCTTTTACATTAGGATGCTTTACTGACTGGCAGTAAACACCCTGAGGATTTCCAAGAACAGAACGTATCCAATCAATGTAATGGATTGAGTGCAATGGAACTTCGACTCTATCTAATGATTTTAGAAATGGCCATAACTCCCAAGGAGTGTGTACATTGACATGAACTTCAAGCTCTACTAATTCACCTAAAATATTTTGTTTAATTGCCTCATATACTGGAAGAGAAATTGGACTGAAACGTAACTGAAAATTCATACATGCTTTTATATTTTTTTGATGACAAATTTTTCTTATTTCGTTTCCCTCCTCTAAAGATCTACCAAGCGGTTTTTGAAAAACAGCATAGATATTGTCAGGAAGTTTTTCCACTACCTCTAATAAGTTTGCTGGGGGAAGCGCTAAATCAAAAATATGATCTTTGTTTTGAAAAGCTTCTTCAAGAGAGTCGAAAACATTAGTAATTCCAAATTCTTTTGCTAAGTTTTTTGCTTTTTCTGAGTCAACATCATATAGACCATGAACTTCAAAACCTGCTTTTTTATAAGCTGGAAGATGAGCATCCTTAACTATTCCTCCAGTTCCAATAATTATTATTGGGTTTAATTTGTTTGGCATTGGCCAAGTTTGACTAAAATTTTTAATTGTATTTTCTTTGTCGGCCATATGTAAATTTTGATTAAATTAAATTTATGACTACCCCTCACTTTCATGAGGAGTAGTCTTGCAAGAGATTAGTAATAACCAGCGTCTTGCATTAAATAATCAGTTTCTTTAGCAGCAGCATCTAATGCTTCCTTGACTGTTTTATCTCCAACAATTGCAGCTTGCAACTCTGGGAAAATAATGTTTGAAAAAGGAATCCACTCAGGAATAAGTGGTGGGGTAAATGCATCCTCTGCCATAGAAGCTTTGAATGTAGAGAAAAGGTCACTCATAAATGCGTTGCCTTCTGCATTCATTTCACCTGCGATATCATCCCATACTCTTGTCATAGTTGGAAGTTTACCACCTCTTGCTTCATGCATTTGAGCTTCGTGATTTGTTAAAATCCATATTAATGAAGCAGCTGCCTCCAAATTTTCTTCAGGACAACCATTTAAGATAGAATAAGTATGAGAGCCTGACCATCCTCCTCTTTTTCCACCTGAGCCCATTGGAAATCTTACAAGACCAACATCGCCACCAATTTTTGAGTCAGCACTATTGAAATATGCTCCCCATCCACCCCAATCAAGGTTTAGAGCAACAGTTCCACTTGCAAAGCCAAGACCTGTTTCATCCCAAAGATAATTTAACACCCCAGCAGGAACTGCTTGAGCATTATATAGATCAACAAACCATTGAAGTGCTCTTTGTCCAGCCTCATCATTAAATGTTGGACGCCATTCATTATCGAATAACGCTCCACCTTCAGCAATAACTAACTCATAGAAACGTCCAGTAATAGCTTCTTCTTTACCAACATATTGCGTTCCATAAAAATTAGGTGGATCAGACCAAAAAATTGCTTGTTCTTTCCACTGATCTAAAGTTTCAGGTGGTGCCAAATCATAACCATATTCAGCTTTAAATCTTTTTTTATTATCTTCGTCTTCATAGATACTCTTTATGTACCATAAATTACTAACATCACTATGCTGTGGAAGTTGAACAAGACGTCCATCAACAGTTGAGTGTTCAAGTACCAAAGGAACAAACTCAGCTAGAAAATCTCCAGGAACAATTCCATTTAAATCTCTATAAATATCTCCGTACTGAGTAGCAAAGCTAGTGTGATTTGAAACAACGCAATAGCTAATATTGCCAGCTGCTATATCTTGTTTAATTTCCTTATCTAGTTCAAAGTGACTTTTTTTAGAAAGGATTGATACCTTACCGCCAGTTTTTTCTTCCCAGATAGGAATCATCACTTCATAAAGTGGATCATAAGGAGCTCCACCGATTAGTTTTACATCTAATGTAATACCACTAAAATCTCCCCACATAGCGACTTTATCGTTAGGAAAACTTTTATCAACGGCAAAGGCACTAAATGATAGAGAGAAAATAGAGATTACAGTCAAAATACTTTTGAATAATTTCATATTCTCCTCCAATTTTTTTTTGATATTACACTCTATCTGTAAATTTGAAAGGAAAAAAATATGGTAATTTTCATATATGAAGATAGTATTTACTTATAAATTTTAATTTTTTGATTAAAGAGGAAATTATGACACAAAGATATGCAATGGCTGTAAGACTAAAAGATGAAAAAAGAGAATTTTACATCAAAAATCATGCCAATGTTTGGCCTGAAGTTTTAGAAGAATTAAAAAAAATTAAAGTAAAAAATTATAGTATTTATTTAAAAGAAGATTTTATGTTTGGTTATCTAGAATATGATGGGGATAATTTTAATAAGGATATGGAAGAGATGCAAAAAATTCCCATTGTTGATAAGTGGACAAAATTAATGATTGATTGTTTTAATCCCTTTCCAAATAATGAAAATAATAATTCATGGGTAATGATGGATGAAATATTTTATATGGAATAAGAAATGTCCAAAATAAAAAAAATAGAAGTTTTTTTTTTAGAATATACTTTCCCTAAAAAATTAAATTATAAATATAGTGCAGGTGTAGTTGAAAATATGATTGTGCCTGTAGTTAAATTAACTGATAGTAACAACAACTATGGATTGGGGGAAATAACACATGGTCAATTTACTCATGAACCAATTATAGGATTAATAAAACACTTCAGTGAATTATTAAAAAACTCTGACTCTGAAAACATAAATCAAGCATGGGAAAAAATGTATGGGTCTAGTGTATTTTGGAATCGTGAAGGAATAGGAATTGGAGTAATGGGTGGTATAAACTTAGCAATGTATGATCTTCTTGGTAAGAGAATGAAAATGCCAGTTTATAAACTTTTAGGAGGTATTCAAAAAGAAAAAATTAGAATTTATGCAAGTAATGGCTTGTTTGATAATTCTAAACAACTTTTAGAAGATGCTACTAAAGCATTTTCGCTTGGATTCAGAGTTTATAAAATGCGAGTTATAAATCCAGAGAGTATTATTAATTTAGTAAAATCATTTAACAAAAAATTTAAAAATAAAATGCAACTTATTGTTGATGCTGTGCAGGGATCTGCTGCAAACCCATGGGCGACAAAAGTTTCCATTAATTTAGCAAAAAAATTAGAAAATGAAGAAATAGTTTTCCTTGAAGAACCTTGTAGAGTTGAAAATTTAAAAGGATACAAAGATATAAAAAAATTTACAAGATTAAATATCGCTGGAGCTGAAAGTATACCCACTGCAAGAGCTTTTAAAAAATATTTAGAAGAAGATGTGTTCGATATATTACAGTTTGATATTGCAACTTCTGGATTTACAGAAGGAAGAAGGATATGTGATTTAGCATATATTCATAACAAGCCTGTCGCTATTCATTCTTGGGGTAGTGCAATAAGTATAATGGCAGGAATTCATTTTGGACTTACTGTACCAAATGTTGCTTATACAGAATATTGTTTTATGGATCACCCGATTAACAAACAATTATTTGAGAATAAAAAAATAAATATTTCAAGTGGGTATACATTAAAACCTAGTTGCTTTGGTCTTGGTGTTAAATTTGATGATATTTTAAAAAAAAAATTTCCATATAAAGAAAAAATAAATACGATGATTTCAACAGATAATAATGACATTAAATTAAAATGAGTGTTTTAGTTACTGGTGGATTAGGTTTTATTGGCTCGAAAGTAGTATTACAATTATTGAAAAGAGATATACCTGTAATTGTAGCTGATTTAGATATTACAAAAAATAGAGATAAGCTTGAAAAAAATATAAATAAAATTGGTAAAAATAAAGTTTTGGTCAACTATGAAAAACTAGACATTACAGATTATCAAAATGTCGAAAAAATATTTAGCAAACACAAATTAGACTCTGTAATAAATTTAGCCTATGGAATAGGGGCAATTTGTGAAGAAAATCCTTTACTGGCCAGTAAAATAAATATTGTTGGAACAACATCAATTTTTGAACTGATAGTTAAGTATAAAGTAAGACGATTAGTTTTTGCTAGTAGTGAAACAGTTTATGGCGCTTATCAAGAATTCTATGGAGATAAAGCAGTAACAGAAAATGATTACTCGGGAATTGATAATCATTTTTACACTTATGGAGTGATGAAATTACTAAATGAATTCATGGCTGAAAAATATATAAAAAAACATGGTTGCAGTATAGCTTATACAAGACCTTCAGTTGTGTTTGGGTACGGCAGACAAAATACAGCAATTAATTGGGCAGAAGATTTCGCTGCCAAACCTGCGTTAGGACAAGAAGCATATTTACCTTTTTCTAAAAACAATAGAGATAATTGGATATATGTAGATGATTGTGCTGAACAATTAGTGCGACTAGCATTAAAAGAAACGCTTAATTATTCCTGCTATAATTCAGGTGCAGAAACTTTAAATGGTCATCAATTAGAATCAGTGGTTAAAAAAATTATTCCCAATGCAATAATTCATTTTGATGAAAGTGTAAAATCAACACCTTTAATAGATGATCAAAATGATGAAAGAATAAGAAAAGAAATAGATTTTAATCCAAGATCATTTGAGGAAGGTGTTAAATGTCTAATAAACGATGTAAGAGAAAATAATTAAAGTATGAGTTATTTAACAACTGTAACTGGTAGTTACCCTAGAAAGGAAGTCCAAAAAGATACTCTTCGAAAGCCAAGTGTGTCAGAAGAGGAGTCTTTTGAAATGATCAAATGGGCTGTCAAAGAACAGTCAGATCTAGGATTAGATATTATAACAGACGGTGAGGGATATCGTGAAAATATGTATTGGTTTTACCAATTAAGATTAGACGGTGTAGATTCAGTAAACAAAATAAGAAAGGATTTTACACTGGGTGGGTCAACTGAAGGAGTGGATTTAAATAAAACTCATGGAACAAAAGGTTTTGGAATTGAATGTGCTGTAATAAAAGATGAAATAAAGAATTTAAAAACAGGATTAGCAAAAAAATGGAGAATAGCTAGAGATAATACTCCATCAAATATTAGGGTTAAGCAAACCATAACAGGCCCACATATGTTAGCTAGATTTAGTGTAAATGAAAGAACTGATCTTTATCCAGATGATATTGCACTAACAAGAGCGTATGCCTCTGTTTTAACTCAAGAGTTAGAAGAACTTGTAAAGGAAGGTTGTGATTACGTACAATTTGATGAACCTGTTTGGACAGAAAATGTTAATGAAACATTTTGGGCGGCTGAAATACTAAATGAAATAATAGCAAAATTTCCTAATGTGGATTTTAACCTCCACGTTTGTGGCGGTAATGCGCATAGAAAAAGGGGTTTTTTTGGAAAATATACAGATATGATTGAAGCATTTAAAATTCTTAAGGTTAATGAAATTCATTTAGAACACTGTAGTCTGCATTATAAAATGTTAGATGTTTTTAAAAACTGGCAGTTTGATGGAAAAATATCATTAGGTGTTATTGATCAGCGCATTGATAATACTGAAACGGAAGAAGATATTATTAATGCTATTAAACCAGCTTTAGAATACTTTCCTAAAGAAAAAATCTTACTTACAAGTGAATGTGGTTTTGGTCATGTACCAATAGATATTGTGCGAAATAAAATCAAAATTCTCGTTTCAACTGCAAAAAAATTATAATTAATAATAATATTTTCATCCATTATTACTAAAACTATAATATATAAATTTATATAAAAAAAATTATATTTCTTCTAATTCAACTTCCTTATTAAGTTCAGCTCCAAAGCCAGGCAAATCCGTTAGAGTAACTTCTCCTTTTATAGGCACAGGTTCGTTTGTAAACATCTTGCCAAATATAGGAACAACCTCAGTTGCCTTTGGATGAAGATTTATAAATTCATTAAAAGGCGTAAGCGTTGATGAGATACCAAAATTATAAGCATAAACTCCACTACAATGAGGAATTACAATCATATCATATGCAGAAGCCATAGCAGCAATTCTTAATGTTTCTGTCATGCCACAAAGAGTTAAATCTGGTTGTAATATATCAACAGATCTATCTCTAATAATGTTTCTAAAACCATATCTTGAATTTGTATGTTCACCAGTAGCCCATTTTTGCCACGGGCATGCTTCTTTAATAAGTTTATGACTTTCAAGATCATGTGGCGGAAGGGCTTCTTCAATCCAAAATAGATTTGCTTCCTTGACAGCATTTGCTAAATCTATTGCATATGGAACATCTAGAGACATATAACAGTCAATCATCAATCTATAGTCAGGACCTACCTGTTTTCTTGTTTCCATGATGTATTCTTGATTTTTTTTAAGTCCTGCTATGCCATCGCCTGGACCATACGGTAAAGGGATTTTAGAGCCAACATGTCCCCAGTCTTGAGCTAATTTTGCTTCGGGACCAGTAACATAAGTTTGGAGTTTGTCTCTCACTTTACCACCTATCATCATATAAACAGGTTCTTGTCTTACCTTCCCAATCAAATCCCATAGTGCTAAATCAATGCCAGCTATTGTATTTATAACAACTCCATTTTGTCCTGAGTACGGAATTGAAGCTCGATACATTTGATCATACAATTTACTTAAATTTCTAGCATCAGCTCCAATTAAAAATCTATTTAAGTGATTTTTGATAATCCAACTAGAAATATAACCACCATAAGCTGTTGCATATCCTTGATGACCGCTTTCTGTTGTAATTTCAATGAAGATACCCTTAAGTACATCCATTCCCCATGCAGAACGGGAATGTTGAAAATCATTATAAACTGACATTGGATTTGCAATGATTGTATCATTAATCCAATGACCTGCTGCATGATCTGTATAATCAGCACCCGCACTTTGAGTTTTTACGATTGATACTTTAATTTCAGAGATTGTATATCTTTTGTCCATTTTACCTTATTTTTCATTAATAATTATCTTAAATTATTCAAATATAAAAGAAAATTTTATATTTAAATACTTTATTATTTAGAGATATCTGATAATTTTATTACATTAAATTCAAGCATGGGAGGTAAAATGCTTAAACATTATATAAAATTGTTGTTTTCGGTGTTGTTGATAACATTTAGTTTTGCACAATTTGCAAAAGCGGAAACAGTAATTAGAGTAGTTGATTGGCAGTCAGGTGTAGGAGGGATTACTAATGCTTATGCGGACTTCATAAAAGAATTTGAAGCTGCAAACCCTGGTGTTAAAGTTGAGTATACACAATACACGGTGACTACTTACAACGAATATTTAAAGCCTGCTTTATCTTCGGGACAAGGTCCAGATGTATTTGCAGTTTATCCAGGACCAGATGTAGATGAAGTTGTCAATGCAGGCCACTTAGTTAATATTACTGCAGAAGCGGATGACGAATGGAAAAGCTGGTTAGGAAATAACATTAATATTCCAGAACTAAGTAGAAATGGAAATTTATACTTAGCTCCACAGGATGCTTTCACTGAAGAAATTTGGGTTTACAATGATATGATTGAAGACTTAGGTTTCGAACTACCTGCATTTGGAGACTCATATACAGTTGATGAGTGGGTTGCGATTGGTAAAGCTGCTAAAGCAAAAGGGTTAGATGGGCTAATGTTTGGTCCAGTTGAATCTTGGTGTGTTTTAGATGGTTTTGCAAATTTTGTTAATCAACAAAATGATGCTTACCCGACAGATGTTTTAGGTCAAGCTTATGATGGTGAGATTTCTTGGGATCAACCAATGTTTAGGGATGCACTTAATGCCTATAAAACTATGCACGATAATGGTGTGTGGAGAGCTGATTCCCTAAGTATGGATTATCAAGTTCAAGCTTGGGGTAAATGGATCGATAGAGAAGGTGTTGGTATTTATTGTAATGGAGATTGGTTTATTTCTTCTGCACCAGCAGAGTATAATACTGCTGATAGCCTTGGTATAACAATGATGTCATACCCTAAAATATCTAGCGATTCTCCTATGACTTATAATAAAGCTACAGGAACTAACCTAGGCATAAATGCTAACTCTCCAAATAAAGATTTAGCAATGGAATTTGTAAAATTAACTAATAGCCCAAGTGCTTCAATGACATTTGCTGGTTATGGTCAAATTCCTGCAAACCTTGCTGCGGTAGATATGGCTGCACTTGCCGCATCTCCAAATCTTTTATTCAATGATGGAATTAAAATGTTAGCTACAGAAGGTAGAAATACAAATATTTACTATTCTCAAGCTGAGCCTATGAAACATCTTTATGATGGAATAATGGAAATGTTTTTAGGTGTAACAACAGTTGATGAAGTTATTGAAAAAATGAATAAAGAAACTGGATACAGCGGTTAATATTCTGTAAAAATTTAGGGGGATTATATTTGATAATCCCCCTTTATTAATTAAAAATGATTTATAAAACCTTTCAATACAAAACGCTTTTATATTTATTCCCTGCATTATTAATTTTTTTAGTTTTTAATGTCCTTCCAGGATTAACATCTTTAGTGTTGAGTTTTTTTGATTTTACAGGTTTTGAAACAAATCTTTTTCGAAAATTTGTTGGATTAGATAACTTTGTAAAAATTTATGAGGACAAATATTTTTGGATTGCTCTTAAAAATACATTTTTATTTGTTTTTGGTGCTGTTTTTATACAAACAGGTATTGCTCTTATACTTTCAATATTTATTTTTTTTGGAAATTTTAAATTTTCAGTATTAATACGATCAATTATTTTTTTCCCATGTGTTTTAGCGCCAGTTTCTGTTGGTTTAGTCTGGAAAAAAATACTTGAGCAGGATGGGGTTCTTAATGCAATTTTAGGTCTAGACTTTTCTTGGTTATCTTCGGTAAGTTTGGTTATGTGGTTGATTATAATGGTCAATACATGGCAATGGATAGGGTATAGTTTAGTCATATATTATGCAGGCCTTCAAAGTTTAAATATTGAATTACTTGAAGCGTCTGACATAGATGGTGCTAATTGGAGTCAAAAAATATTCTCGATTGTTATTCCTTTATTATGGCCAACCACAATTTTGAATATGATACTAAATTTAATAGGAGGCTTTAGAGCTTTTGATATTGTCTATGTATTAACGAGAGGGGGGCCAGCTCACTATTCTGAAGTTTTGGCATCTTACTTATACTATTATTCATTTGCTGCGGGAGGTCCTAATAAAATGGGTGTTGGTGCATCTGTAGCATTTGTTATTTTTGCATGCATCTTAACAATTGCATTAACACGTATTATAATTTCAAAAAGGATATCAAAGAATTAACATGGAGGACTCATTGAAAACAAATTATGGAGCAACCTTCAAAAGAAGTCCTATTTTTTACATATTAACAAGAATAGTAATTTTATTTTTTATCATCATTATTATTTTTCCTTTGCTTTATACTTTATCCTTATCAGTTCGCTCACCTGATACCGTTTATAGTGCTAAATATTTTCTAATCCCTTATGAGTTTTCTCTTCAAAATTACTATGATGCTTTTTTTTACGCTGAAGAAAGGCTAAAAGTTTCTTTTCCTAGAATGTTTTTAAATAGCATTATTGTTACAACTTCATCCGTAATATTAATTATAACTTTATCTATCTTTGCTGCTTTCAGCTTTAGTCATTTACGTTTTCCAATGAAGGAAAGTTTATATAACGTTATGATAGCAAGTGTTGCAATGCCGGCCCAGGTATTACTCATACCTTTATTTTATTTATTAATTTATTTTGGAATTATTAATACTTATACTGCTGTAATTCTTGCCTATGCAGGATTTTTAATTCCAATAGGTATTTTAATCTTACGAATGTTCTTTGAGCAAATACCAGGTGAGCTAACTGAAGCAGGTATTGTAGACGGAGCTTCTGATTTTCAATTGTTAATGAGAATTTTGTTACCTTTAGCTAAGCCAGCAATAGCCACCTGTGTAATTCTTTTATTTTTAGATACATGGAATGAGTTTATTTATGCAATGATCTTCATGCAAGATCCCACTATTCATACAGTGCCTGTAGGGTTGGCAAAAATTGGCACAAGCAGGTATCACATAAATATTGGTACATATAGCGCATCTGTAATGATAACAATCATTCCTGTAATGTTAATCTTTGCTGTCTTCCAAAGATGGTTTATTGCCGGTATGACGATGGGTGCACTAAAACACTAATAATTATTCTATAAAGCAGTATTGTAAATTTTTTGTGCATTTGCATTTGCAATTGCTTCCGCTTCACTATCTGATAATTTTGATAAGATATTTCTAGTAACAGATATCCATTCCTGAATTCCTTTTCCAAGATTTACAACTGGCCAGTCACTTCCCCAAACCATCCTGTTTGGTCCGAAAGTCTGAAGAACGTGATCAACATAAGGTTGTATAGTTTCCTGTGATGAAGTACCTGGGGCACAATAGGCCATTAAACCTGATAGTTTGCAAAACACATTAGGAAGTTCTGCTAATTTTTTTATGTCTTTACCCCACTGTTCTATTTCTCCAGCAGCTATAGATGGTACACCACAATGATTTAAAACTAAATTTACTTCACTACAATCCTTAGCAAAATCATAAGCAATTGATAGTTGTGTTGGTAAATAACATATATCAAAAGGTTTACCTGCTTTGCCAATTTTTTTTACATTGTCTCTAAAAGTTTGTGCTTGAGAAGTATCATCGGGCATGACATGTAAAATACGTCTGTAACCAGATACATTCATTTGTAATGTTTCATTGAACCAATGATCAAAGCTATCATCCTCTGGTCTGATTGAAACAATAAGACCTTTGATTCCATTATTTGGATTATCGGATAATTTTTGAACATATTTTGCTTCATTTTGATAATCTGGGTCATCTACCCCAGTCTCCATAAAAAGAGTACCTCCGACACCAAGGCCTTCAGTAAGTTTTAAATAATCCTCAACTGTAAAGTTGTCTGTTGCGAGAGGCGGAATATCTTTTGCCCAACTATAATTTGCAACATCTCGGTAAACTAAATGCTGGTGTGTATCCAATAATTTGATCATAAATTATATTAACATAATTAGTTAAAGTGTAAAGAATATGTATAATAATACGCTTTTAATTTATAATTATTTTTAATATGAAAATACTTTTAACAGGTGGTGCAGGTTACATTGGGAGTCATGTTTTACTATCAATTTTAGAAAAAAATTATAAGGTAGTTGTTGTTGATGATTTATCAACGGGAAATATAAATTTGATTCCAGAAAATATTACATTAATCAAGTGCAACATTAATGATGAGAGGAAAGTTTCAAATATTATTCAACAAGAAAAGTTTGATATTCTTTTACATTTTGCTGGGTTCATCAAGGTTGAAGAATCTGTTCAAAATCCCTCAAAATATTTTAAAAATAATACTGAAAATGCAATAACTCTCTTTGAAACATGTTATAAAAACAACCTTAGAAATATTATATTCTCTTCAACAGCTGCAGCATATGGTAACCCTGCTAGCAACAACTCCATAAAAGAAGATGCAAATTTAAGTCCTCTAAACCCCTATGGGCAATCAAAAATAGATACTGAACAATATCTAATTGAGAATTCAAATAAATTTAATTCAGTTATATTGAGATACTTCAATGTTGCAGGAGCTGATCCTGAATTGAGAAGTGGATTAATTTCCAAAGAACCAACGCATCTAATTAAAATTTTAAGCGAGATTGCTGTTGGGAAAAGAGATAAAATTTATCTTTATGGAAATGATTATAATACTGATGACGGAACACCAGTAAGAGATTATATACATGTTAGTGATTTAGCTGATATTCATATAAAAACAGCGGAATATTTAATGAAAAAAAAAACCAGTAACATTTTTAACTGTGGCTATGGTAGAGGCTATTCTGTTCTAGAAGTGGTTAATGAAGCAAATAAAATAACTGGTAATAAAATTAAATACGAGTTTAGTGAAAGACGTCCTGGCGATGCAGAAAAATTAGTCTCTAACATAGATAAACTTTCTCAAACTATTAATTGGGAGCCAAAATTTAATGATTTAAATTTGATAATAAAAACAGCAATTGAGTGGGAAAAAAAAATTAATGAAAAAAATTTTTAAAAAATCTTTTGAGAGAAATGATAAAAGGGAATTGCTTCTTTTTGGATATTCAGAACATCATGAAATACCATCAAAAGAATTAGAAATTACACCCGCTCCAAGCCCGCATATGCGCTGGAATCCTTCAAGACAAGAGTGGGTAACTTATTCTGCTACTAGAAAAGTTAGAACCTCATTTCCACCTGAGGAATATTGTCCACTATGTCCAGGGGTAGAATTGAATTTTCCTACAGAAATACCTTTTAAGAATTTTGAAATAGCAATCTTTCCTAACAGATGGGCTAGTTTTAATACAAACAATAAAAAAATATTAGTAGAAGGAATTGAGGCTCAACCATCTAATGGAGAGTGCGAGGTTGTTGTTTATTCCTCCAATCATAAAGATACTATAGCTCAAATGTCTATTGATAGAATAGAGCTTCTTTTTAATGCTTGGTCAGACAGATACGTACATTTAATGAAAAGAGAAGATATAAAATATGTAATGCCTTTTGAAAATAGAGGGGTGGAATGTGGTGTTACTCTGCATCATCCTCATGGACAAATTTATGCTTACCCTATTATTCCCCCAGCAATTCAAAAAGAAATTGAGGCATTTAGTAAAGAAAATTTTATTGAAAAATTAATGAAAAATTTAGAAGAAAACTATTATGTTTATCAAGATGATTATGTCATCGCAGCAATTCCACCTTTTGCTAGATACGCTTATGAAGTATGGATCATTCCAAAAAGAAAGCTAGCAGGACCTTGGCAATTTACAGACCAAGAGTACAACTCGTTTGCAATAGCTCTTCAAAAAGTTGTTAAGGGATATGATAACTTTTTAGGTAGACGATGTCCTTATATTATGGGATTACATGCAGCCCCCACTCCTGATGATAATAATTTTCATTTTCATATGGAATTTTATCCTCCATTGAGGCATGGAGATAAACCAAAAGTATTAGCTGGTTCAGAATCGATGGCAGGAGTATTTATTATGGATGTTTTTCCAGAAGATACTGCAGCTGAACTTAGAAAGTATATGTCATGATATCAGTTGAAGAAAAAATTAAATATTACAAAGAAAATTTAGAATTATTTGATGATGATATGGACAAATACAAATACCTTCTGGACCAGGCAAAAAAAGCAAAGCCATTCCCAGAAGAATTTAGACAAGATAGTTTTAAAGTCGATGGATGCCAAGCCCAAGTCTGGCTTGTTCCATATATGCAGGACAATAAATTATGTTTTCACTCTGACTCAGATGCCTTTATTTCAAAGGGTATGGTAACAATTCTTAGTGAGATTTATGGAGATAGAAAACCAGATGAAATCACAAATTCAAACTTTGATCTTTTAACATCTTTAAAGCTGGACACTTTATTAACTCCTGGAAGAAGAAACGGCGTATATTCAATGCTAATGAAAATTAAAGAATATGGCAAAGTTTATGCTGAGTCAAAATAAATTATTTTAAATATTTATTCTAATTTAGAATTTTTCCTGTATCAGATTTTTATCATATGATTCAAAAAAAAAATATTAAGGTTAATGAAAAACTATACAATTTTATCAATAATGAAGTTCTAAAAGACATCAGTATTGAAGAAAATAAATTCTGGAATGGTTTTTCAGATATTGTTGATATTTATTATCCAAAAAATATATACCTTTTGGAAAAACGAAAAAGCTTACAAAATAAAATCAACAAATGGCATAAAGAAAATAAGTCTAAAAATATTGAACTTGAAGAATACAAGAAATTTTTAAAAGATATAGATTATATAGTTGAAGAAGGGCCAAACTTTAAAATTACAACTTCTAATATTGATGAGGAAATCTCAACAATTTGTGGTCCACAACTAGTGGTACCAATCACAAATGAAAGATTTGCTATAAATGCAGTTAATGCAAGATGGGGGAGTTTATATGATGCACTTTACGGAACTGATGCAATAGGAGAAGCTCCTAAAGGAGGAGCCTATGATAAAGAAAGAGGAGATAAAGTTGTAAAATTTGCAAAATCACATTTAGATAAATTTGCTCCACTTAAAGAAAGCAAGTGGATTGAGGTTAATAACATTCAAATAAAAGACAATAGTGTAATATTTAACACATTAACAAATGACAATGTTGAGCTTGTACATGCTGAACAACTTTTGGGCTGGAGAATATCAAAAGATGCTGAATTAAGTGAATTAATTTTATCAAAAAATAATCTTCGCTGCAGAATCATAATTAATAAAAATGATATTATTGGTAAAAATGATATTGCAAATATATCAGATATATTAATGGAGTCTGCTGTATCTACTATCCTTGATTGTGAAGATAGTGTTGCAACGGTTGATGCAGACGATAAAATTTTAGCATACAGAAACTGGTTAGGACTTATTAAAGGAAATTTAGAAAGTAATTTTTTAAAAAATAATAAAAATATTAAAAGGGTGCTGAACAAAGATTTTCATTTCACTGGATTTGATCAAAAAGAAAAAACTTTAAAAGGACGCTCTCTAATGCTTATTAGAAATGTAGGTCATTTAATGACAACACCTGCAATTTTAAACAAAGATGACAAAGAAATTGGTGAAGGCATAATGGATGCTATTATAACAACACTTATTGCGACTTATGATTTCATAAAAAAAGAAAACAAAAATTCTAATTACAACTCAATTTATATAGTTAAACCAAAAATGCATGGGCCTGAAGAAGTTAAATTTACTAATGAGCTTTTCTCTCAAATTGAACAATTATTAGATTTGCCAAAAAGCACAATCAAAATAGGGATTATGGATGAGGAAAGAAGAACAAGTATAAACTTAAAAGAATGTATTAGGGCAGCCCAATCAAGAGTTGCTTTTATTAACACAGGATTTTTAGATAGAACCGGAGATGAAATTCATACAGGAATGCAGGCTGGATCTTTCATGAAAAAGAATGATATGAAAAACGCTCCTTGGATTTCTTCCTATGAGAAGAGAAATGTAAGTATTGGATTAGAATGTGGACTAAAAGGAAAGGCACAAATTGGCAAAGGTATGTGGGCAATGCCAGACTTAATGGCTGAAATGATAAAGCAAAAAATTAATCACCCAAAATCTGGTGCTAATTGTGCATGGGTACCAAGCCCTACTGCAGCAACTCTTCATGCACTGCACTATCATGAGGTGAATGTAAAAGATGTTCAAGAAGAAATTCTAAGCTCTGCATCATCTGGTACATTAAATGATTTATTAACCTTACCATTGTTGAAGGGAGAAAATCTATCTGAAATCGATATCACTAGGGAAATTGAAAATAATGCACAGGGCATTTTAGGATATGTAGTAAGGTGGATTGATCAAGGTATAGGCTGTTCAAAAGTTCCTGATATTAACAATATTGGTCTAATGGAAGATAGAGCAACTTGCAGAATTTCATCACAAGCACTAGCAAATTGGATAGAACATGGTGTGGTATCAAAAGATCAAGTTTTAAAGGCCTTTGATAAAATGGCAAAAGTTGTTGATGAACAAAACAGTAATGATGAAAAATATATTCCTATGAGTGATAATGAAAATTCAATTGCTTTTAAGGCAGCAAAAGAACTTGTTTTTGATGGAATAAATCAACCCTCAGGTTATACAGAGCCAATTCTTCATAAAAAAAGATTAGAATTTAAATCGCAACACAATTAAGATAAAATATTTATAAAATATGATCCAAGAAAAAAAAGATTTTTATATTAATGGGGAGTGGGTAAAACCATCAAGACCAAATGATCTTCAAGTTATCGACCCCTCAACTGAAGAAATTTGTGCGGTAATTTCTCTTGGTTCAGAGAATGATACAAATCTTGCTGTAAACGCAGCCAAAAAATCTTTTTTAAGATGGTGGGATACTTCAAAAGAAGAAAAACTTGAGCTGCTTAATAATCTTTTAAACATTTATCAAAAAAGATCTGCAGATATGGCTCAAGCAATTTCTCTTGAAATGGGCGCTCCAAAGGATTGGTCTATTAATGAGCAAAGTCAATCTGGAGAGGATCATATAAAAACTTTTATTAATCAATTTCAAAATTTTGAATTTGAAAATTATTTGGATCAGGAAAAAGGAAATTATATTTCTTATGAGCCCATTGGTATTTGTGCACTAATTACGCCGTGGAATTGGCCAATTAACCAAATTGCACTAAAAGTATTGCCTGCTCTTGCAGCTGGTTGCACAATGATTCTCAAACCATCTGAAATCGCACCATTATCTGCAATGTTGTTTGCGGAAATGATTCATGAGGCAGGTTTTCCGAAAGGTGTTTTTAATTTGGTCAATGGTGATGGACCAGGTGTGGGATCGCAATTATCAAGCCATCCTGATATTGACATGGTTTCCTTTACAGGCTCTACACGCGCTGGAAAATTAATAACCAAAAATGCCGCTGATACAATTAAGAGAGTATCGTTAGAGCTCGGAGGTAAAGGCGCTAATATTGTTTTCGCAGACGCAGATGAAAAAGCTGTAAGAAGAGGTGTAAGAAGAGTTTTTAATAATTCTGGTCAAAGTTGCAATGCCCCCACACGTCTTCTTGTTGAAAAGTCAATTTATGAAAGAGCAGTAAAAGAAGCAATTGAAGTCGCAGAAAAAACAGATGTAGATATTGCTAATAAAGAGGGTCGACATATTGGACCAGTAGTTTCAAAAGTACAGTATGATAAAATTCAAAATCTGATTAATGAAGGCATTAAAGAAGGAGCTAAACTTGTTGCGGGTGGACCTGACAGACCTTCTCATTTGAAAAAGGGTTATTTCGTAAAACCAACAGTATTTGCAGACGTAAATAATGAAATGACAATAGCTAAAGAAGAAATATTTGGTCCAGTTGTGTCAATAATACCTTTTGCAACTGAAGAAGAAGCAATAAAAATTTCTAATGATACTGCATATGGTTTAACTAACTATATTCAAACTAATGATACTAATAAAGCTCATAGAGTTGCTAGACAACTGCGCTCTGGAATGGTTGAAATTAATGGTGCAGGTTTTGCTGATGGATCACCATTTGGTGGATACAAACAATCTGGTAATGGCCGCGAAGGTGGTAAATGGGGAATTGAAGAATTTTTAGAGGTAAAATCCATTAGTGGATGGAAATAAATACATCTTTGTCAAATTTACAAATAAATAAATTAACGCCAAATATTGGAGCGGAAATTATATGCAAAAATGTATTTGAGAATTTATCTTCAAAAATTTGTAATGAAATTTATAAATGTTTAATTGAAAACAAAGTAATTTTTTTTCGTGATCAGAAAATTTCACCTACTCAACACATAAACTTTGCAAAAAGTTTTGGTGATATAGAACCTCCTCACCCAGTTTATCCACATGTAGATGATTTCCCTGAAATTGTTCTATTAGAAAATGATGAAAAAAACCCACCTGATACAGATGAGTGGCATACTGATCTTACATTTAGACCAAACCCTCCTTTTGCATCAATATTGTATAGTAGAATTATTCCACAGTATGGTGGCGATACTCTATGGACTTGCTTATCATCAATATATGAAGCCTTACCTTTTGAATTGAAAAAATATTTAAAAACTCTCAAAGCAGTGCATGATATGGGGGCCTTTAGAAATAATTTTACAGAAAATCAACCAATTGGAGCTGCGCACAAACTTAATGAAGGACATCAAAAATTTGGCAGCTCAATCCATCCACTAATAAAAACACATCCTATAACAAAAAAAAATTTCATTTATATAAATCCTAGTTTTACTCACCATATAATTGGCATGAATGCTACAGACTCAACTAATTTATTAAATTATCTATTTAGTTTTATGAATAAACCAGAGTTTCAAATACGCTTTAAATGGAGTAAAGATACAATAGCTATGTGGGATAATAGATGCACTATGCACTATGCAATCGGAGATTATATGCCCAATAAACGTAAAATGCATCGAATTACTATATTGAACGATAAAAGAGAGAAAAAATGAATTCTATTCAAATTTTAGAAAAACTAATTTCCTTTAATACGGTTAGTTCAAATTCCAATTTAGATATTATTTCATATTGTGAAAAAATTTTAAAAGATGCTGGAGCAAAAATTACACTTATAAAAAATAAAGAAGAAACAAAAGCTAATCTTTTTGCAACGATGGGACCTGTCGATCAAGCAGGTATAATATTATCAGGTCATACTGATGTTGTTCCTGTAACAAATCAAAAATGGAATACTAATCCATTTAAACTGACTGAAATTGATAATAAATTATATGGAAGGGGAACTGCTGATATGAAAAGTTTTGTTGCATGCGCTTTACATGCAGCTTCAAAAGCATCTTCAATGAATTTAAGAACACCTTTGCATTTTTCTTTTTCCTATGACGAAGAAATTGGATGTGTAGGTGTAAGATCATTGATAGAAATGTTGAAAAATTCTTCAACTAATCCTCTTTTTTGCATTGTCGGAGAGCCAACATCAATGCAAGTAATGTCAGGTCATAAAGGTAAAGTTAATGCTTCAGTTTTGATAAAAGGGAAAGAAGCTCACTCAGCTTTAACAACAAAAGGATTAAATTCTATTTACTTGGCTACTGAATTCATACAAGGTATTCAAAATATACAAACTAATTTAATTAATAACTCAACTCATGATAATGATTTTGAGGTGCCTTATACAACTTTACAAGTTGGTAAAATTGAGGGAGGCGTCGCAGTAAATATTGTTCCAAGTTCTTCAAGCTTATTATTTGAAATAAGAAGTTTGCATAGTGATGATCCTAACTTAATATTAAATGATATAAAAAATTTATCAGAAAAAATTGTAAAATCTCATATAGATAAATTTCCTAATACTAAAATTGAAATTAATGTAACAAGTCAATACCCTGCACTAAATACAATGAAAAATTCAGATGTAATAAGTTTTTTAAATGGATTAACTGGCAACAATAGCGTTGAAAAAGTTTCATTTGGAACTGAAGGAGGTCTTTTTAGCAATGAATTAAATATTGAAACTGCAATATGTGGGCCAGGATCAATGAATCAAGGTCATAAACCTAATGAATATATTGAAAAGGCTCAGATTGATTTATGTGATCAGATGTTAGAAAATTTATTAAATAAATTAGAAAAAGGATTATAAGATCTTAAGACGAAGAGCCCTCGAAACCTTTTAATACATTAACTGTGTTAATACCTATTTCTTTAATGGCGTATCCTCCTTCCATTACAAATAAAGTTGGCAAGTTGCATGAAGCTATTTTTTTTCCAACATCAAAGAAATCGTTACTTTTTAACTTAAAGAAACTAATGGGATCTTTTTCATATGTGTCAACACCCAAGGAAATTAACAATGCATCGGGTTGATAAGATTGAATTTTTTCAATGGCATCATCTAAAGCTCTTGTCCATTCAGTATAGGTTGTTCCAGGTTGCATTGGATAGTTAATATTGTAACCCTCCCCTGCTCCGTAGCCCTTTTCATTAGCATGACCAAGAAAATGGGGAAATGCCTCTATAGGATCTCCATGAAGAGATGCAAAGTAAACATCTGGTCGATCATAAAAAATCGCTTGCGTTCCATTTCCATGATGAAAATCCACATCCAAAATAAAAATTTTCTTAGCTCCTTTTTCAATTAATCTTTCTGCTGCTATAGCCACGTTGTTAAAAAAACAATACCCTCCATACTGATCCTTCGATGCATGATGACCTGGTGGCCGACATAAGGCGAATAAACTTTTTTCATTTTCCAACATCTCAGTGGCTGTTAAAACAACTTTAACAGCTTCATAAGCACCTTCTACTGTACCTTCACTAATTGAGGTTTCATTAGCAAGAGCATAATACCCAAGTTTGCCCTCTATAAAATTAGGGATAATATCTGAAGGCATTGATCGACTTGGCCAAACAGTTGGTATAGCTTCACCTCCTAAGCCAAGTTTTAACCATTCTTTCCAAGCAACATTTAAAAATTCAACATAATGTTTATCATGCACTTTAAATATTGTATCTGTGTTCATATTTTCTGGATCGATAATTGGTCCAAGATTTCTCTCTTTAATTTCATTTATTATAAACTCCATTCGCTCTGGTCTTTCAAATGGTTTGACAAGTTCCCCTCCATACAATTCTGTTTTAGAATTTCGAAGAATGTGATTTTGTGAATAAATTGTTTTCATTATCTTTTAATCAATTGGTATATTTTTAATCCTATATTTTTGATTAGCTATCATAAAAATAGAGATACAAATTAATAGTGTACTAATAAATTTTATAAAAGTAAATGTTTCTCCAAAGATAAGAAATCCCCATAGAAAACCAGCAGGCATAACTAAATATGAACTAAGATTAACAAAAACAGCTCCTACTTTATTTAAAATATAAAAAAACAACCATACCTCAATAAAGGTTACAAATGCTAATATCCAGAAACTAGAGATAGTAAACCACTGAAAGTGATCGTAATATTTATTACCATAAAAAATTGATAATAAAATTACAAAAATTAAAGAAGCAGTAGTCTCTCCAAATGCAACTTGAGTGGAGTCTAAATTTCTAGGCCAAAATTTCTCCATAAAAATAGCATCAAAGGCATAGGATAAAGGTATTATTAAAGCATAAACAGTCCATATACTTACTGATGTGTTATCATTATTACCATAAAATAAAATTAATAGACCGGCTAATCCTGATAAAGTTCCAATAACCAACTTAATAGTGACATTTAATAATCTAAATATCCAAATAACGATTAAAGTAAAAACAGGAACAGCAGATACAATTAAAGTTAAAATACCTGCTTCAATTTTAGGCGCAACAATAAATTCAACACTCAACGGAATGATATAAGCAAACATACCTGCAACAGAAAAAAATAAAGATTTTTTAAATGTGAATTTAAAAAGTTTATTTTGCAAAAGTAATAAAATAAAAAATAAAGCACAAAGAACAGCTAATAATGAAACTAAAATAGTTAATGGACTATCATCTGCTTCAACTAATTTAACTAACGAAAAGTGCAATGCCCATAATGAAGATAATACAAAAAGTAGTGCTATATTTTTATATTCATTAAATTTTTCCATTCAAAGTTTAGGTCGATTATTTTTATCAAATAACCACGGAATAGCCTTTTCATAACCAAGGGACACTCTGAAAACTGTATTATCATCATATGCTTTACCAATAATTTGCATTCCTGTTGGAACTTCATTAGATGCAAAGCCTGTTGGAGCAGACATAACAGGAAGTCTTGACAACATGTTAAATGGTGTTGTTAACCACATCGACTCATCTCCTGTCTCTTCAGTTCTTCTAACTTCTTCATTAAAATCATAAGTAAGATTTGGATAACCATGATCTGCTGGAATACCTGTCACTGCATTTGTAGGACATATAAAAACATCATATTTGTCAAATATAGGCCCAAACTTAGCATATGCATCCCAAGCAACATTATTGCAATGAACTAGTTCACTGAGAGTTTTTTCTTTACTAGCTTCAATAAATTTTTGTGTATATGCACAGAGAAGTTCTTCTTTTCCTTTTGCAATTTCTTTAAGACTCGTTCCCCATAAAGCAGTCAGATAAGTTCCTGCTGCATCCAAAATATTATCTGGTAATTTTGGATCAACATACTCTACTATTGCCCCATTTTTCTCAAGTAGATTGAGGGCATTTTTCATATTGATAACAACGTCATCCTCAACTTCAAATCCACATAAATGATCTGACCAAGCAATTTTAATATTTTTTAAATTTGAATTACCATCAAAATCTTCTGGTATCGGCATGCTTGCAATATCTTGATTATGCATACCAGCAGTTGATAACTGCATAAGAATTATATCCTCAACACTGCGTGCCATAGGTCCAGAATGACTATAATAATCTAAATTGCCGTAGGGTACTTCGGGATTTCTTCCATAAGGAGGTTTGTATCCAAAAACACCACAAGCAGCGGCAGGAATTCTAATTGAACCACCAATATCAGAACCAGAAGCTATAGCACAAGCGCCAGTCGCAAGAGCTGCTCCTGATCCCCCAGATGATCCTCCAGGAGTATATTTTTTATTCCACGGATTAGTTGTTATACCGTGCAGGTCAGACCAAGTTGTTCCTAATAAACAAAACTCAGGTGTTGTTGTTTTAAATAATGGAATACTTCCTTGATCAAGCAAACGTTGAATATAAACATCAGTATAATTATCAATCCTATCTTTAAAAATTTTAGAACTACTTGATCGACAAGAATTCTTAAAAGCAAATTCTTCTTTAATAGCAAAAGGAATCCCTTCCAAAAGTCTTGGCTCTTGAGCATTGTCTAAAAAAACTCTTTCAGACTTTAATGCTAAATCTATTGCTTGTTTCTCAAAAAAATCTGTGAAAGCATTACACTCTTTTTGTATGTGATTCGCTCTTTCTAATGATGCTTTAGTGACTTCTACAGGAGATAATTCTTTCGACTTAAAAGCCTTTAATAATTTTTTTCCACTCCAGTATAAAAAGTCTTGATCACTCATATAAATAAAAAAACCCATTGATTTTACATCAATGGGTTTTTTTTAATTTAATTTTTACTGCATTAATTTAGTCCAAACTTTATCAATAAGAGCTTGAGACTCTTTATTACAAGCTTGACCAAATTTAACAGGTATACCATCTGGTACCTGAATGTTTGTTGCATTTTTCATATCATCTGAAAGATATTTAGAAGATTCAGGAATTGCATTTGCATAAGCAGCAAAGTTAGATAGCATTGCCATATTTTCAGGATGCATAACAAAATTCATGAAAGCTTTTGCTTCTTCCACGTTTTTTGCACCTTTAGGCATAACTAAGCTATCAAACCATCCAACAACTCCTTCTTTAGGATAAGCATAGGTAAGGTCGTCAACACCTTCCCATTTTCCAACCTGACTATATCCATCCCAATGTGCATGCATAATTACTTCACCACTCATCAAACGTTCGTTGATTCCCTCAGAAGAATAAACTGCAACACATTTTTTTTGTTCAATTAGTAGATCCATAACTGCTTGCATTTCATTAGGATCTTCAGAGCAAAAACTGGAACCTAAAGCTAAGTGAGCCATATTTACAACCTCCTCAGGAGATTTAAATACTGCTACTTTGCCACACACTTCATCTGAAGGCTTAAAAAACTCCATCATTGATGATCCATCTCCAGAATAAGAATCAGCTCTGTATGCCCAGCTAGCAGAACCCATCTGCCATGGAGTTGAATAATCTTGGTTTGGATCAAAAGATGGTCCTTGAAATTGATCAGCTACATATTTGTAGTTTGGCATATCTTTAATACCATCTACTTTTTCAATTAATCCTTCTTTGATCATAATTTCCACGAAATGTTGTGATGGAACGGCAAGATCATATCCTGTTGAACCACCTCCTGCCTGTAATTTAGCTAGAAGAGTTTCGTTTGAATCATAAGTATCAACTGTTACTGAAATTCCTGTTTCTTTTTCAAATTTTTCAATGAGATCTTCTGGTGTATAATCTGCCCAATTGTACAAATTTAATTTGCCAGCAGCAAATACACTTGTACTAAAAAATAAAAAAGAAATTGAAACTAAAATTTTTAATAGCTTCTCTTTCATGTATCCTCCTGTTTGTTTTAGTTAAAAAATATTTTAAAATTCTAGTATATTAAACTGTAAAAATATAATTTTTACTAGTTAAATTTTCCAAAAATCCATAAAAATTTCAATTAAAATACTAATTATTTATTTTTCTATTAAAAAACCAATAAAGCGTAACGATAAATATAGAAAATGCTAACATCAAACTTGATACTGCATTTACCTCAGGGGATACGCCCATTTTAACCATACTATATATGTATACAGGTAAAGTTGTTGCACCACCTCCAGCAACCATTAATGTAATTATAAAATCATCAATAGATATTACAAACGCTAACATGAAACCTGATAAAATGCCTGGGGTTAGTAAAGGTAAGGTAATTGTTTTAAATGTAGATGTTTTATCAGAATATAGATCTCGTGCAGCTAATTCTAAATTAGGATCCATTGCCTCCAAAGCAGCTTTAATTGGCATAAATGCAAATGGTATGCAAAATACTGTATGAGCAATTATAACATTAATCAGTCCAAGATTAATACCAAGGGACGCAAAGAAAATTAATGTAGCAACCGCTGTAACAATTTCAGGAACCATTAAAGGTAATGTGATTAAACCACTACTAAATTCTCTAAAACGAAATTCTCCACCTCTTACTAGTGCAAGTGCTGAAAAAGTTGCAATTATAGTGGCTAACGGAGCTGCAGCAAAAGCAACTATAAAAGAATTAATTGTTGCTGTTTGAATATCATCATTTGAAAATAATTTAGCATACCAACGAAATGAAAAACCAGTCCATATCATTGCAAACTTACTTGAGTTAAAACTGTAACAAACTAAGATAAAAATAGGTATATATAGAAAGCCAAAAAATATTGCAGTCCAACCTCCAAAGCCTGGAAAATTCCAAACATAACGAAATTTTCTTTTCTTATTTTTGGTTTGCATATTCTCTGTGCTTTCTGTTTAAACGAGCATTAAATATTAAAACTAAGATTACCAAAGCCAATAAAAACATTGCCATAGCGGCACCAAAAGGCCAGTTTCTTGCATAAGAAAACTGAAACTGAATTAACGATCCTAATAATAATTTTTTTCCACCCCCTAGTAAATCGGGTGCAATAAATGCTCCTAAACAAGGTACAAAAACCAAGATACTTCCACCAATTAATCCTGGCATTGATAGTGGTAAGATAATTTTACGAATTAGTTCTATTCGATTTGAATATAGATCTGTTGCAGCCTCTAGAAGTCGTAAATCCATTTTCTCCATCGAAGCATAAATAGGTAAAACCATTAATGGTAAATAAGAATAAACTAACCCAATAAGTATAGCGCTATTGGTGTACATTAAATTTAGAGAACTTTCCTCGTCTAACAAACCAAAAAAATTAAAAGAGGATTCTATCACGCCACCCTTACCTAATATTATAATCCAAGCAAAAGTTCTAATTAATAGATTTGTCCAAAAAGGAATAGTTACGAGAAATATTAATATATTTTTAACTCTGTCAGACTGTCTTGAAATAAAGTACGCAGCAGGAAAACCAATTAAAAGCGATAAAAATGTTGCAGCTAGAGCCAACATAAAAGATCTGGCAATAATAATCAAATATGCAGGATTAAATTCTATTTCATCAAATAGATTGGTATCAAATAAAATTTGTCGATAACCACTAAGACTAAATTTAAAATGAACACCTCCGTAGACATTTGATTCCATCAAAGAAACTACTGCCATAACCAACAAAGGGCCAATCATAAAAAATCCAATAACTATCCATAAAGGCAATAAAGATAATATTCTATTTTGGGTTTTATTTTCTCCCTGAATATTCATTAGTCAATAACCTGAGCACTTTCTTTTGGAAAATGAAGATCAACGTAATCATCTTTTTTAAAAATTTTTAAATCTTCAATTGGTAAATTTACATTAATTAATTGATTATTTGATTTTAATTGAATGGTTGCAGCATTGCCAAGATAAGTAAACTCGGAAATACGTAACTGACTTTTATCTTTAGATGATTTTTCTATCTTAATTCTCTCAGGTCTAATAAATATTGTTACTTTATCATTTTGTTTTATGTGAGGGGGTACAAACAAGTTTAATTCATGCCCAGTATCAAGTTCACAAACACCATTTTCTCCAGAAGTTTTGCAAACACCAGATAATAAATTTGCTTCACCAATAAAATTTGCAACAAACTTATTGGATGGACTTTCGTATATTTGCTCAGGCTCCCCAATTTGTTGTATTTCACCCTCGTTAATAACAGCAATACGGTCTGACATTGTTAGCGCTTCTTCCTGGTCATGTGTAACAAATACAAAGGTAATGCCAGTTTCTCTTTGTAAAGTTTTTAATTCAAAACGCATTGCTTGACGAAGCTTTAGATCTAAAGCAGAAAGAGGTTCATCCAAAAGTAACACTTTTGGTTCTGGAGCTAAAGCCCTTGCCAGAGCAACTCTTTGCTGTTGACCTCCAGATAATTGATTAGGTTTTCTATTGGCATACTCTTTCATTTGTACAAGCTCTAGTACTTCAAAAGTTCTGCTTTCAACAAAGCTTGCATCCTTTTTTAGACGTCTTAGACCAAAAGCAACATTTTCGTATACATTTAAATGAGGGAACAAAGAGTATTGTTGAAAAACTGTATTTACAGGTCTTTTATTTGGAGGCAGGTTTACAATTTCTTGATTGAACAAATTGATTGAACCATCAGTAATATCTTCAAAACCTGCAATAAGACGTAGTAATGTAGTCTTACCACAGCCAGAAGGACCAAGCAGTGTGAAAAATTCATTATCGTAAATAGTTAAGTTTGCGTTCTTTAATGCTTTGGTTTGAGCATTACCACTAGTATAAATTTTAGTTACGTTTCTAACATCAATTGCATTAACTTTTTTTTCCATCATAATATAAATATTAAAGTTGAAGCATACTTAAACACATAGAGAAAAATTTTAAATCAAAAAAAATTTATTTTACGTTTTTTTTTAGTTGGACGCCAAATTTGTAACTTCTCTTCTAAAGGGAAGGACATCTCCTAAGTCTTCGGTATCTAGTTCTCTGGCATAACGATGACCAGCATATGTAGCCCAAGCAATTGGTCCTGGAGCATTTGCATCACCAATTAACTTTACTGATGTAATTCCAGCATCATTCCATATTGTTTTTTTCAAAAGAAGATCTTTGTACAATTGATCTTGGGGTTTACGCGATGCAACCATAACTAAATTATCTGTTTCAATTTCTTTTTCATTTTGCGTATATGTACAGTTGGAAATTAACTTTGAATTAAAAATTGAAACTAAACCTCTGTTCAATTCAATCTTAACTCCCATTTCAATTAATCTTTTTTGAATTTCTGCTTGTTCTAGTGTATTGATAGACCATTCTGAAACATAAGCACACGGTGTTAAAAGAGTAACATCACAACCTTTTTCTATTAATTTTTCTGCAATAACACCGCCCATATAATAATGATCATCATCATAAATAACAACTTTTCCTGTTGGTAATTTGTCATTCATAATATCATCGGGTGTATATAAATTTAATGAATTATCATTTGAGATTGGTACAACGTGCTGTCGAGAGACACCATCTGCTCTCCAACTTGAACCTGTGGCTATACAAACATTTTCAAATCCAAATTCTAATACCTGATCAGCATCTAAAGATGACTCTAAGTAAGTTTCTACGTTAGGTTTTTGCGATAATTGATATTCTCTATAATCTGCAACTCTTCCCCAAGCAGAGAGTCCAGGTAATTTTCTCTCTTTTGCAACTCTGCCTCCTAAAATATTAGAAGCCTCAGTAAGAGTAACATCATAACCTCTATTAGAACATGCCAAAGCAGCTTCTAAACCTGCTGGTCCAGATCCAATCACTAAAACTTTTGATGTCTTACCTTTAGGTTCTATAATTTCTGGGTGCCATCCTTTGCGCCATTCTTCCATAAAGGTAGGGTTTTGGGTACACCTACTAATTGACATTGTCATATCACCCGTAATACAAATATTACACCCAATACATTCTCTAATATCTTGTATACGTCCTTCTTCTATTTTTTTTGGTAAAAAAGGATCAGCTATAGATGGTCTAGCACATCCTATAAAATCAAGTGTGCCTGATTTTATTTGTTTAACCATTACATCAGGACTTGTAAATCGACCAACACCAACTATTGGTTTGGAAGTAAGTTTTCTGATTCCTGTGACAAGGTCAAATTGTGCCGCTTCTTCTTTAAAACGTGATGGACCAGAACAATCTTCCCATGCACCGTGAGCTAGGTCCCATAAATCAGGTAAGTCCTGATGCATTTCAACAAAGTCTCTTACTTCTGAATTAGCAAAACCAAGATCGCCAATCATCTCATCTAATGATAAGCGAAGAGTGATACCCATGTTATCGCCAACTTCATTTCTAACTTCCTCAACTACTTCTTTTACAAATCGTGCCCTGTTTTCTAAACTTCCTCCATATTCATCTGTTCTCTGATTAGTTGCTGTAGATAAAAAATGTTGAAAGATTCCAAACCCATGAGCACCGTACAAACAAATTAAATTAAAACCAGCAGTTCTAGATCTCTTAGCTGCATTAACAAACCAACGTCGAAGATTTTTTATATCTTCTTTATCAAGTGATCTTGCACTAACAGGATCATTAGTAAAAGTACGAATAGGCATGCCGGTGACAGCTAAAGGAACTTCCTTCGTGTACAAATTCGGACCATTGATTCCAGAATAAGCTAGTTGAATGCCGGCTAGAGCACCATATTCTTTCATTCTGTCAGCCATTTTTGCAATCATCGGAATATCAGCATCATCCCACAATCGTAATTCAATAAAAGGTGTAATTTCTGAAGAGTGATGCATTTCACATTGTTCTGTAAATATAACACCCCATCCCCCTTGACTTTTTATTCCACGCATTTCTGCTGCAGCAGATGGATCTCTATAACCACCACCGTTGCAATGAGGAACTTGATAGAAACGATTTTTAGATTTAAGGGGACCTATATCTACTGCATCAAATAAAACATCATAACGACTATCACGATCCATGTAATCCATATTAAGCTTTATATTTAATCCACCTTGTTTTTAAAGATGTATATTTATTAAAAGAATGCAGTGATAAATCTTTGCCATAACCAGATTGTTTCACACCCCCGAATGGAGTGACAGTATTTAATGCATCCACAGTATTAACAGAAACTGTTCCAGCATGTAAATGATCAGAAACTCTAAGAGCGCGTGATAAATCATCAGTCCAAACCGATGCAGCCAAACCATACTCACTATCATTAGCTATTGATAAAGCTTCTTCTTCTGTATCAAATGGGATAACAGATAAAACAGGTCCGAATATTTCTTCTTTAGCAATTACATCATTGGCATTTACATTATTAAAAATTGTTGGTTGCACATAACATCCTTTTCCATCAACTTTAATTTGCTCCCCGCCAATTATTAAATCAGCTTTTTGTTTTCCTTTTTCAATATAAGAAACAATTCTTTTTGTTTGTTCTTCATTAACAATAGCTCCCATTTTAGAGTCAGGATGAAGAGGATGCCCTGGTTGAGTATCTTTTGCAATTTTTGCTAAACGCTCTACAAATTCATTTTGAACACTTCTCTCAACTAATAATCTTGAATTAGCAGAGCAAACTTCTCCCTGATTAAAAAATATTCCAAAGGCTGCCATGTTTATTGCTGACTCTAAGTCATTACAATCTGAAAATATAAGGTTAGGGCTTTTGCCACCTGTCTCTAGCCACACCTGCTTCATATTAGATTGACCAGCATACTGCTGAAATAATTTTCCAACGGCTGTTGATCCTGTAAAAGCTATGCAATCTACATCTTGATGAAGGCCAAGTGCTTTACCGGCAGTTTCACCAAATCCAGGAACAACGTTAAAGACGCCTTCAGGCACACCTGCTTCAATCGCAAGTTCTGCTAATCGCAGAGCTGATAAAGGCGATTGTTCAGCTGGTTTTAAAACTAAAGAATTTCCTGCTGCAAGCGCAGCAGATGCTTTCCATGTCGCCATATCAAGGGGAAAATTCCATGGCACTACAGCTCCGATAACTCCAAGAGGTTCTCTTGTTACCATTGCCAAATCACCTGGTCCTGTTGGAGCAATTTCATCATACATTTTATCAATAGCCTCTGCATGCCATTGAAAAAATGCTGCTGAGCCAGGAGCATCTATAGTTACAGCATCAGTTATAAGTTTACCCATATCCAAACTATCAAGCAAGGCAAACTCTTCTAGATTTTCTCTGATTAAATCAGCTAATTTAAGTAATACAGCTTTTCTCTCTGCTGGTGGCATTTTTGACCAACTACCTTTTTGAAAAGATTTTCTTGCTATTTCAACTGCAAAATCTACATCCTCTTGACAGCATTCTGCAACAGAAGTTAAAACTTCATCTGTAGCAGGATTGATTGAGTCAAAAGTTTTACCTGATTTAGCTTCTACAAATTTTCCATTAATAAACGCTTTATTTCTAAAACTAATTTTACTTGCAACTTTCTTCCATTCTTCAAAACTATAATTAGTCATATATAAATTACCTATTCATCTCCTGGGACACCATATGAAGGAGCTTTTGTTGGGTCAAGACCTCTTTGTAAATAATCATTTACTTGTGGTTTATAAATTTTCCAAATTTCATAGAGTTTAGTTATTGGACATTCTTCTGTCCAGTCACATCTCAAATCAATTATAGGCCATGAGACTTGATGACTTATTTTTATTCCTGCTGAATGAATAGGTCCTGCTTCGCCACCAGCATCAAGACCACCTTTTAATCCCGCCAACATTCTATCAGCTAAATGACCTTTGGTTTTTTCAAATACTGATACTATTGATTTAGTAACTTCTTTATTTTCTAATAAGTTTCCAGCAGAAATAATATTATCACCAATAGCCTCACTCCAAATACCAAGAGAATTGTTTCCTGAATGGATTGCTGTCTGTCCTTTTGAGTCAATGATTAATACCTGTCTATATTCTAAGTGTTTATTTGTTGATTTTATTTTTTCTATGACTTGCGTTGAGGATAAACCTGTTTCAAGAAAATCAAGAGACTTTTTTCCTAATGTTGGATCTGTTACATTTTGTGTTGATACGGCTCCAATATTTGCTCTGGTGTAAGAGCATCTAGCAGCAACCGCTGGGGATGAAGATGTAACTGCTGTTCCTAGCATGCCTGTTTCTTTACATCTCGCGACTAATGAAAAAGTCATTCTGGAATTACCGCAGTTGCATCAATTTCAACTAACCATTCGGGCCTTGCAAGCGCACATACAACTAATCCAGTAGAAACTGGATAGATGCCTTTTGTGTATTGACCAATGGTTCTGTAAATAGCTTCTCTATTTTTTATATCAGTAATATAGACAACTATTTTTACTAAATGTTTCATTTCTCCACCAGCCTCTTTAATAAGTTGTTCTATATTTTGCATCACCTTATGTGTTTGCTCAGCAGGATCATTACTATCTAAATTTACAGCGTCATCCAAATTTTGCGGGCATTGGCCTCTAAGCCAAATTGTTTTTCCTCCTTTGGTGACAACAGCTTGGCACAAGTCATTATCCAAATTTTGCTCTGGATAAGTATCTTTAGTGTTAAACTTTCTAATTCTTTTGTGTGTCATAATATTAATGAATACTAAACCTTTTATTTACCTATTAGCAATATGTTCAACTACATATTTTGCATCTTTCCACACACCCCATATAAAAGAAGAGCCTCGCATTGACAACCAAGGCAAGCCTAGAAAATAAATTCCAGGAATTTTAGCAACCCCATTCTGATGAATAGGTTTGCCATCATCAATGACATTAATTTTCATCCAATTGAAATCATGTTTGTAACCTGTAGCCCAAATAACTGATGTGATACCTAATTTTTCAATATCTAATTCTAATATTGGTTTCATAATGCATGAATGATCAGAAAGAAATTTTCTTGCCTCTGGTTCTTCAGGAAAAGAAAGATTATTTTTTTTAATATATTCATCTGCTTCATCCAATAAATCTAAATAGTTTCTATCTCCATTTTCTATATTCGTTTTTAAATCCTGCTCAAAATATAATTTTCCATTTTCATATTTTTTAGTCATACCTAATAAGGTTATTCCACTATTGGCAAATTTTCTAAAATCAATTGTCTTACCACCATCATACCCACTAACTGCAATCGTTACATGTTGTGTTCCAGGTTTTGGCGTTTTTGCCTCCCACTTTCCTAAGACACCAAGCCACCATACATTATCCTTGCCCCTGTATCTTCTTGGTGGTCTATCATGTGGACCAATAGAAAAATAAACTTCTTTGTTTGCTCTATTCAATTCTTCAGCTATTTGTGATCCTGATGAACCTGAACCAACTACTAAGACAGCACCTTTTTTCAATTGTTCGGGTTTTTTATAAAATTGTGAATGCAATTGTTCAAGATTAGATTGAATAGGAATAATGTCTGGGATCACTGGCACCTGAAACGCTCCAGTAGCAGCAATTATATTTTTAGCTTCATATTCTCCCTTAGAAGTTTTAATAAAAAAATTATTTTCATTACCCTTGACAACTTCAATTACATTTATGTTTTCAATAACTGGAGCATTAATTTTTTTTGCAAATTCTTCAAAATATTTAACAACTCTGTCTTTTGAAGCAAAACTGTCTTTGCTCAATTCACTAAATTCCAAAGTGGGAAATCTATCATGCCAAGCAGGTCCATTTGCCACTAGTGAGTCCCAACGAGATGTTCGCCAACTCTCAACAATTCTGGCCTTTTCTAAAATAAGATGATCGATATTATTATTAGATAAATGCTCACTCGCTGCCAGCCCAGCTTGACCAGCACCAATAACTAAAGTGTTTATCTTTTTCAACATATTAAATTAAGCTAAAAAATGAAATAATCGAGCATTAATACAATCAAAAAAATTAGGGTTTTTCAAGTAAAATAAAAAAAATATAACTTATTTTGAAAAAATAATTAGTATTAGAAATTGTATCTAAGGAGGAACTATGAATAATAAATGGACTTGGATTGTAGCAGCAGTGGTTGTTGTCGTAATACTTTATTTTGTATTCTCTTAAAACGTTTTACCTCTCTTTGATTGTAAGTCAGAGAGAGGTATTTTTTAAATTAAAAATAAAAAATAATTTCTGATACTGATACATCTGAAACAAAATCTCTACCGTAGGCTACTATACCAAATGTTTGGATATCATTTCCATCAAGAACGCTATTGGAGAATCTGTGCTTAAATTTAGTAAATGGTAAATCTACTACTTGCCACTCCTCGTTTGCAATAAATGTAGCGAAATAGAAATCTCGATAAGATTGCGTTTTACTTGTGCGAATAAATATATGATAAGTTTCACCATTCCCTTTAGTGTTGATGCGTACCCCTCTCAGTTTTTTTTCAAAATTATTTATATTTGCAAATGACAATGTTGATCGTAGTTGTATAAATCCGCCATTGTTTTCTGTGCTGACATTTCCAGTCAGTCTAGCAAATATAGTGTCTCTATCTTCATCTAGAAAAGCCTGACCATTTGAGATACCTCCCATAGTTCTATCACTGATGTAACCCCAGTATTTAGCATTTTCCTTATTAAAAGGAATTCTAATTTCCTCAGCAATAGAACCTGAAGTTATTAAATTTATTAACATTATTAAAACAATCAATCTCATACTAATAAAATAGTGATAATATTTTAAAACCAAGTAAAAGAAATAAAAACATATATGAAAATGAAAAAAATTAATGATATGTATTTTCCTCTATGGTGCAATCACTTTGAAAATAGATTTAATGATAATATTGGTTATCAAGAAGAGCAGAGAAATAGAGCATTAGCTCATGTAAAAGAATTTGAAATAGCTGTAGATTGTGGGGCACATGTTGGTTTATGGTCAAAAGATTTGTCAAAATTTTTTAACAAATTATACTGTTTTGAACCTGCTATAGAATTTCATGAATGTTTAAAGAAAAATGTAATTTCTGAGAATGCAACAATCTTTAATTTAGCTTTAGGATCAGAGTCAGCGATTGGTGAAATGGTTATTACAAAACATGATAATAACTCAGGTGGGTCCTATGTTTTGCCTAATATAAATAAAATTTCGTATGCAAAAGATACAATTCAAAAAATAAAAATAGTTGATTTGGATAGTTTTAATCTCCCCAGACTTGATTTTTTTAAAATAGATGTTGAAGGAAATAATCTTGATGTTTTAATTGGTGCAGAGAAAACATTAGATAGATGCAATCCTGTAATTTGTCTTGAAATTTCTGAGGATGAAAAAGATAAACAGTTGGGCAAGTTATTAAAAAAATTAAACTATAAGTTGGTAGAAATCGTAATTAAAGAATATATTTTTATGAAAGAAATTTAAGATTAGAATCTATCTAATTAATGTTGGATAAAAAAAAACTTAAATTAAAAAATATCTTAGGATTAAAAAGTTTTAAATTAGTAAATAAGTTTAGCTAATTATTCGTGGTGAATTAATTTATTTTGTTTTACTCATTTTTTATTGAACTTTGCAATGAAACATTGTTATCATCTTTTTGTTTTTTCTCAGTTTTTATTGACTGAATTTTATCAGACATTTTTATATCTCCACTTAACTTTCCACCAAGTTTTATTTGCATTTTTTGATATTCAATTGTGCCTGTTGCAACACCTTCTTCTTGAATTGTGAGTGTGCCTGACGCTTTGAGATCTCCATCAAAAGTACCCCAAATATCTGCATTATGTGTTTCAATATTTCCTTTACACATACCAGTATTGCCAATCACAATATTATCTGTTTTCATAGTTACATCAGCCTCACCATCTATTTGTACCTCATCTGCTTTTTTAATTTCACCTGTAATTGAAACACCATTACCAATCACAACCTTGGCAGTACCTTTTGCAGGTCTAAATACATCAGTTACACTATTGGATTCATTTGTATTATCATCTTTTTTCTTTTCAAACATTTTGCCCTCCTCTATTTTTATAGAACAAATTAATTACTGCAGAAGTTTTAATCTAGTAGGTTACTGCAACTACAATTAAGTTAAAAATATTGTGTTCCAAAACCTTTTTGTTGTCAATATATTATTATAATTTGTTAACACAATTTGGCAAAAAAAATTATAATTTAAGCCCTTAGACTTAAAGTTAAAAACAAGTTTATACGGGGAAAAACAATATGGGAGTATGCTGGAACTGGTAGACACAACAAATTTAAAATTAGGTCACTGTTTCAAGAAAAACACCAATTTTTTGAAAAATTTAATCAATTAAATTTTTAGATGCCCTCTCGGACTTTTTTTTATTAATTAATAGCCTGGTTTAACGGTTATTAATTTTTCTTTAATCCACGAAGTTATTCCGCTTTTTGCATTATAAATAACATTATTAAAATTTTTTATTTCCATCATTTTAGCAATTATCTGAGTCCTTCTTCCAGTTCTACAAATTAAGATTATTGGCTTACCTTGATCTATTTCTAAGCGTAATTTTTCATACCATTCATCATAATTATAATTTCCCTCTTTATCAAAAAAAGTTAATAGAATGCTATTTGGAACAACTCCAGTTTGGTCCCATTCAGAACTTCTTCTTATATCTACAATTGGAATATTATTTTTTAATAATTCTTGAATTTGTTTATTATTAACATCAACAATATCTGCAAATGCAAATTTTATAGTTAATAAAAAACTTATAAATATTATACAAAACCTAATTAACATTATATTTTACTTTTTAAAAAATACTACTGAATCAAATATGAATCAATATGAATCTATATGGAGAATTTAAAAATATCTTAAAATGAAAAAACTATTACCAGGGTGATCAATGATATTATTAAACCTATACTATAATAATGATACCATTTATAATAGAAATAAATAATGATTTATGATTTTACTTTGACTTATTTCCTGCTAAGATTCTTAAATGAAAAAAATTATTGTTTTTGTTTCAATTTTTTTTTTAATGACTTTAAGTAATTCAATTTCTGCCCCAATAAAACTTTTTACTTTAGATTTAACAATGGATGTAAAAACTGTCCATGATCTTTTGATTAAAGCTAATTATGACTGTACAGATAATATGAGTGATATGAGTTACATTTATTGTACTAAACCTGCTCCTGATCAAGGAACAGGAGTATTAAAAACCATATCATTTAGTAAGAAAGTAATTTCATTTAGTTGTGAAGTGTATGGAGGTTGTAATTATAGTGCTACTGAAATTGCAAATCATTATTCAAAAGAATTAAATTTAAATATTACAAATCTTTCAAGTTATGGAATAACCCAAGATCCTGCGTATTGTGGAGAAGGCCCTGATGGTGATCAAATGTGTGTTGTATTTAGTTTAAATAACAATATGGGACCTTCCCTTAAGATTTTAAAACATAAACTTGGTGAATCTGGATTATCATCAACGCTAGATTAATATTTTTTATAACATCTGATCATCAAAGTAATAAATTTTTGTTAAATAAGTGACACTCTTACAACACTCTATTAGTGCAATTTAATAAAAATACTAAATAGACTTCATTATAAAAACCAAGTAATAGTTAGAAAAAATAATATGGGAGTATGGCGGAACTGGTAGACGCGCCGGATTCAAAATCCGGTCACTTCGGTGGTGTGGGTTCGATTCCCTCTACTCCTACCAAATAAATGTACTTATTAAGATCTTTATACAATTGGACATTAAAAAAAGCTGAGCACAAATACTCTTCATGGGTGTTAAGCTTTGTATCTTTTGCTGAAAGTGCATTTTTTCCAATTCCTCCAGATGTATTGCTAATACCAATGATTATTGCCAAGAGAACTAAAGCTTGGACATATGCTTTCATATGTACTTTATCATCAGTTTTGGGTGGAGTTGCAGGGTACGCAATAGGTTTTTTTTTATTTAATAGTATAGGAACATTAATTATAGAATTTTATCATCTAACAAATTCTTTCAATACTTTTGAAAATTATTACAAAGAATATGGTATACTAATTGTTTTGGGTGCAGGTTTTACACCTTTCCCTTTTAAATTTATCACAATTGCAAGCGGTGTCTTTAGCTTAAATATTTTTCTTTTTATATTTACTGCTTTTATAGCAAGAGGTTTTAGATTTTATTTACTAGCCATTCTTCTTTTTATTTTTGGAGAAAAAATAAAATTTTTAATTGATAAATATTTTAACATTTTAGCAGTTTTATTTTTTATTCTTCTAATAGGCAGTTTTATGTTAATTAAATTATTTTAATGCTAAAAAAATACTGGTTTTATGTTTTAGGTGTATTAAGCATAACTGCAATTGGATCTGCATTGATTGCTGAATACTATTTTTATCTTGAGCCTTGTAAAATGTGTCTCAAGCAAAGAGAACCATATTATGCGATCATAATACTATTTTTAGTATTTATAGTCCTTCGCTGGCAAACAAAAATTTGGTTTTATGTTGGGGTTCAAATATTAATTATTTATGGGCTCTTCTATTCTTTATGGCATGTTGGGATAGAAAATAAATTGTTTTCTGGGCCATCTGGTTGTTCAGGAGGTTTGGAGTTAACAGATAGCACTACAAATTTAAAAGATCAAATTTTGTCTAAAGGTGTAGTAAATTGTGAGGATATTATTTGGAGTATGTTTGGGCTTTCTGCCGCGACAATAAATAGTTTATTATTATTTTTGATTTTTGTAATTAATGCAATATATCTGTGGAATAATGGCACTAAAAAAGAAAAAAGTTAAAAAAAAAACAATTGTAAAAAAGAAAATTGCTAAGAAATCTAAATTTAAGACAGACAAAAAAATTTTAGATGAAATAATTAGAGTTGATCATGCAGGTGAGTATGGGGCAACACGAATTTATGACGGTCAAATAGCTGTATTTGGAAAAGACTCTAAAATTGGTAAAACCATTCAGCATATGGCGGATCAGGAGCAAGAGCATATTGAAAAATTTAATGAACTTCTTATTGAAAAACGTGTTCGACCTACTGCTTTATTGCCCTTATGGAATATAGCTGGCTTTGCGCTTGGTGCAGGCACTGCTTTGATGGGAGAAAAAGCAGCAATGGCATGTACTGTTGCTGTCGAAAAAGTGATTGGTGAACATTATAGAGAGCAACAAGATTTGCTAGAGGATGATGAAAAAGAGCTCAAGAAAACAATTGCTAAATTTGAAAAAGATGAACTAGAACATCATGATATTGGACTCGAACATGACGCAGAAAATGCACCAGGTTATAAAGTTATGACAAAAGTAATTGAGATTGGTTGTAAAGCAGCAATCGCAATTTCAAAAAAAATCTAATTTTCTAGTTCAGTATCCCAATATAAATAATCTCGCCAACTATCATGTAAATAGTTTGGGGGGAAGTTGCGTCCATTGTTTTGCAATTGTATGGAGTTTGGTTGAGTAGGTTTTTTTAATAATTTCATATCGGTATTCTTTAACAATTTACGACCCTTTTTTAAATTACAAGTTGTGCATGCTGATACTACATTTTGCCAAGTTGTTTTTCCATACAAACATCTTGGCACCAAGTGATCAAAAGTAAGATCATTTGCAGGAAATTTTTTTGCACAATACTGGCAAGTAAAATTATCACGAAGAAAAACATTAAATCTTGTAAAAGCAGGTTTGCGTTGAGGCATCACATAATCTTTTAATGCTATTACACTTGGTAATTTAAAAGATACGGTAGGAGAGCTTACTGATTGTTCATATCGTTCGATTACAGATACACGATTTAAAAATACTGATTTCACAGCATCTTGCCATGAACAAAGAGAAAGTGGGTAATAGGAAAGAGGTCGAAAATCTGCATTTAAAACTAGTGCCGGATTTCCTAAAACACTCATTTTATTATACTCACCCAAGTCATATTATAAAATTATTATAATATGAAGATTCGAATAGATCATAGTATTTTTTTTAAAAAATTTTGCAATAAAGTTATTGCCTCAGGAGAAATATTGTGTCCATCTGATGGTATTGCATGTGACTCAAAATTGCATTTATTAGCTTTTAAATATTCTATAGATTTGTAGAAACTTTGTATTGAAATAACTTCATCTTGTTCACCATGCAAAATAAAAATAGGGGTTTTCTTTAAAATAGAATTTTTAATAGGGCTCTCTTTCATTATACGACCAGAAAGAATTATTAACCCTCCTATCTTTTCTGATAATTGATTTCCAACTTCAAATGTCATCATCCCACCTTGTGAAAAACCCATCAACATGCAATCAGCTAGTGTTAGATCAAGAGAGTTACAGTACTGTTCCATGGTATAAATAATTTTATTAACAACTTGATCAATTTCTTTTTGAATTTGTTCAAATTCTTTTGGGCCAGCCTCGGCAATATAAATACCGTTAGGATAAAGATCAAACCATTGATAGCCCATAAAATTACCTGGAATAAAACCAGGTCCATTTAAAGCAACATACTGCGCCTCCCAATCATCCATGTCAATTGGATGAGCAAGATGCATGAAATTTGCTGCATTATCTCCATATCCGTGGAGCATAAAAATTATTTTTTTTGGATTATCGTGCTTAGAAATTGACGGTCCATTTAGAATTTCATTCATATCTTAATATATGCGACAATTCATGGTTCGTTCAAGAGAAGATTTGCACTATATGATTATTATGGATGTATTACAAATTGTATTAGTTGTATTTATGGCAGGAGCTCTTGGCGCAGTTGTTATTGGTGTTATTGCTATGGCTGTAAATGGAAAGCTTAATAAAAATCATAGTAATAAACTAATGCGTCTTCGTGTATTATTTCAGGCGATTGCAGTTCTAGTTTTTGTAATTATTATTTGGCTTTCAAGGAATTAAGCCAAATTTACCTACTAGAAAAAAATATTTTTTTTTAGTATAAGGCCAATAGAGGTTGTTATGGGAATTCATTTTAATCATAAATCAAAAGCGGGAGACCGCAAAATGCAAAAAGAATTAAAGCTAAAAATGAAAGCTGAAGAACGTAAAAAAAAACGTGAAGAGCAAGAACGTCTTAAGCAAGAAGAAGAAATGAAAAAATTAGAAGAACTTACAAGACCTGACAAAACTGCTGAGTAATAAAAATTGATATTTTTTATACTGGATGATTTTTTCTAATAAATTTCTTCAATATTTCTAAAGATTTACCTGCTTCCTCCAATAAGATCATATGCCCACAGTTTTCAATTATTTCTACTTCTGAATTTTCAATATTGTCTGCTAATTTTTTACCAGCTTTAACTGGACACATTCTGTCTCTGTCACCAAGTATATTGATGGCTGGACATTTAATTTTTTTTGCTGCTTCAAATCCATTTTTATAATTGTCACATGCTCTAAAATCTACTCCAAGAGCATTTTTTACAGAACCATTCACCACAATTGAACCGCCGAGATTCATATGGTGAAGACCAGGAACTGGATGACCGCCAAAGTGCCCTGCTGGACCATGAGCCCAATCCATCATAAGATCTACTGCTTTTGGATTTCCTTTTTCTGCTAAATCTAATAATTCAGGGTTCATTGGTATAGCTCCTGCGCCACCCATTAATCCAATTGATTTAACCTTTTCAGGAAATTGTGATGCACATTCTAAAACAATCAAGCATCCTTGCGAGTGACCAACTAAAGATGCTTCTTTCATTTCTACTGAGTCAATAACATCCGATATCCATTTACCCTGTTCTTCAATAGACTCTAAGGCAGGCCCTTCAGAATAACCATGTCCAGGGAGATCAATTGCAAGAATGCTATAGCCATGAAAAGCAAAATAACGGGTTTGTAAAACCCAGGTAATGTGACTTAAACCACTTCCATGAATAAAAATAATAAGAGGTTTTTTTTTATCAAAAGGCCTTCCACCAGTTGAAGCAAAAACCTCTTTGTTATTAACTTTAAACTTCATTTATTTGATACAAGTCTTGGTTTTTGTGCTGCTCTAAAACCATCTTCAAAATCATTAATTATATCTTCAATATCTTCTATTCCAACTGAAAGTCTAATCATGTCATGAGACATATTTGCTAATTTTAAAGTGGCTTCATCCATTTGAGAATGAGTAGCAGAGGCAGGATGGATAACTAATGTTCTTGTATCACCGACATTTGCTAAATGAGAAGCTAGCTTTACATTGTCAATAAATGCAGCTCCAGCTTCTTTTCCTCCTTTAATACCAAAAGCAATCATTGATCCAGTGCCTTTAGGTAATAGTTTTTTTGCTAATTCATAATCTGGATTATCTTTAAGACTTGCATGAGAAACCCAAGCTACACTCTCATGATTACTCAAATACTCAACCATTTTTAACGCATTTGAACAATGTTTTTCCATTCGAACTGATAGAGTTTCAATACCTTGTAAAACATTCCAAGCATTTTGGGGACTTAAACAAGGTCCCATGTCTCTCATTCCTTCAGCTCTAGCTTTCATTGTAAAAGCTACCGGACCAAATTCTTCTGCAAAAGACAAGCCATGATAACCTTCATAGGGTTCAGTCATAGTAGGAAATTTATCCGTTTTTAAAAAATCAAATTTACCCCCCTCTACCAAAATTCCAGCCATTGATGATCCATGTCCTGCCATCCATTTAGTTAATGAATGAACTACAAAGTCTGCACCATGTTCCAATGGTTTAAATAAATATGGAGTTTGATAAGTGCTATCAATTATAACAGGAATGCCAGCCTCATGAGCAATGTTTGATATTTCAGGTAAGTTCATTAATTCATTTCCAGGATTTCCAACTAATTCTCCATAAATGCATTTAGTATTTTCTTGGATCGCTTTTTTGAAACCTTCAGTGTCCCTAGGCTTCACAAAAGTTGCTTTTATTCCAAATTTTGGAAGAGTTAATCTAAATAAATTTACCGTTCCACCATATAATTGAGAGGACACTACTACATGATCGCCTGCATTACATAACGTCATAATCGTTAAAAAAATTGCACTCATGCCTGATGCTGTTGCTAAAGCTGCAGTTCCACCCTCTAATGCTGCAACACGTTCTTCTAAAACCTGAACTGTTGGATTTGAAATTCGACTATATATATGACCACCTCGCTCCAAGTTAAATAATGCTGCAGCGTGATCAACATCATCAAACATGTAAGATGTTGTTTGATAAATTGGCACTTGTCTTGAGCCTGCATTTTTACTTGGCATATATCCTGCATGTAAACTTAAAGTATCAAATTTATAAGTTTTTGGATCCATATTAAATCTCCTTTGCTTTTTTTCTTAGTTCAAATTTTTGTATCTTTCCTGTCGATGTTTTCGGTAATTCACCAAAGACTACATTTTTTGGCCTCTTAAATCCAGCCATATTTTCTTTACAAAACTGAATAATTTCCTCTTCTGTGGAATTTTTCCCAGGTGCTAGTTCTACAAAGGCACATGGTGTTTCACCCCATTTTTCATCTGGCTTGGCAACAACTGCAACTAACGAGACAGCTGAGTGCTTAGCTATTACATTTTCAACTTCTACTGAGGAGATATTTTCTCCACCAGAAATAATAATATCTTTAGAGCGATCTTTTATTTGAATATATCCATCAGGATATACAACAGCTAAATCACCTGAATGAAACCAACCATTTCTCATTGAAGTTTGAGTTGCGTCTTTATTTTTGTAATATCCTTTCATTACAACATTTCCACGCATTAAAATTTCACCCATAGTTTTTCCATCTCTTGGAACAGGGATATATGTCTCAGGATCAGCAACTATAGCTTCCTCAAGATTTGGATAGCGTACGCCTTGTCTAGCATTTAAATCTGCTTTTTCACTATTAGATAAATTATTCCATTCTTCATTCCATGCACATTGTAATACATGCCCATATGTTTCAGTTAGTCCATAAACATGCATTACTTCAAATCCTAGGTTATCCATTTTTTCTAAAATTGCACTTGTCGGTGGTGCTCCTGCTGTTAGTACATAAATTTTATGTTTAATTTCTTTTTTGTCTTTATCTTCAGCGTTCGCAATTAGATTCAATACAATTGGTGCTCCACCAAAGTGTGTTACTTTATGTTTATCAATTAAATTATAAATATCTTTAGCAACAATATATCTACAACACACCACTTTGGCATGAACTAATGCAGCTGTCCAAGGATATCCCCAACCATTACAATGAAACATCGGTACTGTAGCAAGAAAAGTTAGTTTGTTTGTCATATTCCAGGCTGTGACACTGCCTGTTGACATAAGATATGAACCTCTGTGATGATAAACAACGCCTTTAGGTTTTCCTGTTGTGCCTGAGGTATAACTAAGTGATATTGCTTGCCATTCATCTTCTGGAAAGGACCAATTAAAATTATCCTCGCCTGTCTCTAAAAATTCTTCGTAAGTCCAATCACCAATTTTTTCTCCTTCACCTTCTTTAAAAATCGCCTGATCATCATGAATATCAATGATAGGAATTTTTTTTCCATAAATGCTTAAGGCTTTTTTGATAGTTGGTGAAAATTGTGAGTCAGTGATTAATAATTTAGCATCACTATGATCTAAAATATAAGCAATTGTCTGTGCGTCAAGACGAGTATTGATGGTATTAACTACACCACCTGTCATTGGAATTGAATAATGAGCCTCTAAAAGTTCAGGTGTATTTGCGGCAATTATAGAAACAGTGCTTCCAAGTCCAATACCTTTTTTTGAGAGAGCACTGGCAAATTTAGTACAACGATTATAGGTGTCTAACCATGTATAACTTCTATTTCCATATACAACTGACTCATAATTAGGATAAATATCTTTAGCTCGCGTAATAAAACTCAAAGGAGTTAAAGGTACATAATTTGCTTTATTCTTATTAAGGTCTGTTGAAAATTGATTCATGGGATTGTTTATAGCATTAAAAAAAATAATTAAAATCCTTAGTCCAAAGAAGAATTAATTAAATAGAGGTTTTCCTGTATCAAGGGTATGTCTAATACGATCTTGCGTGGGTTTTTGCTTTATTAAATCAATAAAAATTTCTCTTTCAAGATCATATAGATTTTGTTCGGTTAAAGCTGATGATGAATTAGTCCCACCACCACTTAGCACGTAGCCTAATTTTTTTCCAACTTCAACACCATGCTTACCTATTATTTTTTTCTCTTTTAATTGATTTAAAATATCAATCATTTCTGACATTACGGTTGCTCCAGGCAAAACCAATGAAACACTTTCTAATGTTTTGTAATTTTGCTTTTTTGAAAATATAATTTTATCAGCCTCTTCTATTAATCTATCTTTACTCATTACAATTGTATCTGGCTCCCCTAGGAATTGATGAACCTTAGCTTTTATTGGTGAGTCAGCAGTAGTTGCATAGCCAATTAAATTAAAGACTTTTAATGATAATAATTTTGGATTATTTTTTATTTCAGAATTATTGGCCCAACGTCTTAACATTTCTTTGCAACCACCCCCTGCAGGTATTAAACCTACTAGAGATTCCACTAGACCAAGTACAGAATTAGAGTGTGCTGCAATAAAACTTGTTTGAGAAATAACTTCGTATCCACCTCCAATTGCCAAGCCTGAAGGACAAGACACAACTGGAAATTCTGCGTGTTGCAGTTGATAAAGTGACTGTTGGAAATTATTAAGAAATTTATCTATCTCATTGAATTGTTTATTTATAGCCTTATCATAAAAATAATTTAAATTAACCCCTGCAGAAAATTGCATAGCATCATTAGCAATAATCATCCCATCATACTTTTTACTAGTTAACTCATAAGCTTTCATTAAACAGTCATTAGTTAATCCATCCAGCGCATTTGCTTTTGTATGAAACTCAACACAGAGAGATCTTGATTTCCCCGATATTTCCCAAATAGAAGCTGAAGAATTTGAGTAAATAGGTTTTGAAAATTTCTTTATATCCGATAAAGATATAACACCCTCTGGTCTCGACATTGGAGTATAAGATTTTTTTGGATGAAAATATTCTAGAAAATTATTGGAAAGATTGAACAAAGAATTATTTTGATCTTGAAGTTGTTTTAAAAAAGATGGAATATGGTCTTCGTTGTTTAACTTTGAAATAAAATTTTCAATACCAATTTCATTAAGTATTTCAAAAGGGCCTTTAGACCAATTAAATCCACATTTCATAGCATCATCAATGTCATTAAAGTTTTCAGTTACATTTGGAACTAGGCTTGAAGCATATAAAATTGTTTTTTTCAAAATTGACCATGCGTATTCTCCATAAACGTCTTTTCTACTAAGAACTTTGGCTATGTCCATTACATCTGGAAGTTGTAAATCTACTTTTTTAGACTCATTATAAGTATTATTTTTATAATTAAGTGACTCTAAAACTTTTATACCTGAAGATTTATTCATTCTAAAAAAACCACCCTTGCCTTTTCTACCAGTGTATCCATCTTTAATAAGCTGATTAATTATAGGAAGCTCCTTACCTACGTCATGAAAAGGATCACTCTCAGGCAACTCTTTAATAAAGCTTTTCAAAACATCAGCCATAAGATCAATACCTATTAAATCATACAAGCCAAATATTCCTGTTTTAGGAACGCCAAGAGGTCTACCAAAGACAGCATCCGCTTCTTCAACGCTTAATCCAAGATTAAAGGCTTCCGTCATTGCAACTTGCATCGCATAGACTCCGACTCGGTTACCTAAAAATCCTGGTGAGTCGTTACAAACAACAACTGTTTTGCCTAATACTTTGTCACCAAATGCCACTAGATCATTTATTTTTTCTTTATTGTTTTCTTTTCCAATTACCAGTTCTAGCAACCTCATATATCGAACAGGATTAAAGAAATGTGTTATACAAAAAACTTCTTTCATCTCTTCAGACATATCTTCAGTCAAAACACTGAGTGGAATTGAAGATGTATTTGATGAAACAAAAGCACCTGGTTTGCGCAAAGAATCAATTTGAGAGTAAAGATTTTTTTTTATATCTATTCTTTCAACAACAGCTTCAACAACCCAGTCAGCATCTTTTAAACACTGTAGATCATTCTCAATACTTCCAGGAGTAATCAAATTTATGTTATTCTCTTCCATTAATAGCGGTGGTCTAGATTTTTTTATTCGTTCACAAGCATTGCTTGCAATCTCTTTAGTCAAATCAAGTAATTGAACATCGATTCCAGCATTTGCAACTTGTGCCGCAATACCGCTTCCCATCGTTCCAGAGCCAATAACTACAACTTTTGAAATTTTCATTTTTGTAGAGTTTATATAGATAATTTAGTAAATCTCACTAAAAGAAATATAAAAAATCACGTATTTGGATGAAAATTATTGTAAATAGCTTTATAGCCCACGCGATGAAAAAAAACCCATCCAGAAATACACACTTAAACAAAGGTCCTTCTAAATTACTCGAGGCTATTAATAGCTCAATTGATGTAGATCAAAGAATGTACAAAGAAGATATTGAAGGCTCAATAGCTCATGCTAAAATGCTGGGTAAACAAAAAATTATATCCAAAAAAGATGAAGTAAAAATAGTCAATGGTCTTAAAGTAATATTAACTAATATTCAAAAAGGTAAAGTAAAATTCAAAAAAGAATTGGAAGATATTCATATGAATGTTGAGTCTATGCTTTTTCAACATATTGGAGCAACGGCCGGCAAATTACATACTGCTCGCTCAAGAAATGATCAAGTAGTGACTGATTTCAAACTTTGGATAAGAAATAATAGTGATGATCTAGATAAAATGCTTCAGAAATTACAAAAAGTTTTAATTAATATTGCAAAAAAACATACTGACACAATCTTACCTGGCTACACACACTTACAAGTTGCTCAGCCTATTTCATTAGCACATTATTCTCTTGCTTACGTTGAGATGATGGGTCGAGATAGACAAAGGTTAAAGAATTGTATTGAAATATTAAATGAAAATCCACTTGGCTCAGGTGCTTTAGCAGGAACATCATTTCCTATTGATAGAAATTATACTGCAAGTTTATTAAAATTTAAAAAACCAACAGTTAACGCACTCGACAGTGTTTCTGACAGAGATTTTGCTGTTGAGTTTTTATTTGTTTTATCTCTAATTAGTATTCACCTATCAAGAATGGCTGATGAAGTTATTCTTTGGGCTAATCAACAATTTAACTTTGTAAAATTACCTGATGAATTAGCCACGGGTAGTTCGATCATGCCTCAGAAAAAAAACCCAGACGGTGCTGAGTTAGTAAGAGGTAATTCTGGCAACATAATAAGTAATTTAAATGCTCTGTTAATAATTCTTAAAGGACTGCCTTTAGCCTACAGTAAAGATTTGCAAGATGATAAAAAAATTATTTTTTCTTCATTTGATAATGTATCTCTAGCCTTAGAAGTTATGACTGAAATGTGGTCAAGTATTACCTTCAATACTCATGTAATGAAAGAAGCTGTAAAAAATTCTAATGCAACAGCAACAGATTTTGCTAATTGGCTTGTTCAACACCTGAATTTTTCTTTCAGAGAAGCATACCATTTGACTGGGAAAATAGTTGCTTATGCTAATAAAAAAAATAAAAATTTAGATCAGTTAAGCTTAGAAGAATTACAAAAATTTAATAAAAAAATAAGCATTGACGCAAAAAATACTTTTTCAATTGAAGAAAGTGTTAAAAATAAAAAAAGTTTTGGAGGGACATCTCCACAAAGTGTTAAACAAACAATCAAATATGCTATAAAAAAATATCTCTAATGAAAAATTATCTATATATTTTAGTATTCTCACTTTTGCTAATTAGTTGTGGTAAAGTGGGCCCTTTAAGTTTGCCTGAAGATAAATTGGATAAATCTGTAATTACCTATCCATGTGACGAAGCATGCATGGAAAGGTTTGAAGCTGAGAAAGAACGTCAGCAATCAGTTACTATTCAAACAGAGTAATATGATTAACTATCAAAACAATAAACCCTTCGTGGAGGGAGTTGCCATAGAAGATATTGCATCATCTCACGCAACACCAATGTATGTATACTCTCAAAAAAAAATTGAAGAAAAATACAATAAATTAAAGAATACTTTAAATGCTGAAATTTTTTATGCAGTAAAAGCTAACTCTAATCAAGCAATCATAAAGTTGATGTCTACATTAGGAGCAGGAGCTGATGTTGTTTCTTTTGGTGAATTAGAAAGAGCCATAACGGCTGGTATCAATCCTAAGAAAATTATTTTTGAGGGAATTGGAAAATCTAAAGAGGACATAAGTTTTGCAATCAGCAATAATATACGTCTAATCAATGTAGAGTCTATCGATGAAATTCAAAGAATAAATAATGTAGCGCAGGAACATAATAAAAGTGTAGATATTGGCATTAGACTTAATCCAAATATTGATGGTCTAACAATTGATAAAATTTCCACTGGAAAAAAAACAGACAAGTTTGGAATAGATACTGACAAATTGCAGGACATGTTCCAATCTTTAGAAAATGCAAAAAATATTAATCTTGTAGGTATTAGTTGCCATATAGGCAGTCAAATATTTAACATAAAAGTTTTTGCTGAAATTTTTATGAAAATGAAAGTAAATGCACAGCTTTTTTTGGATAAAGGTTATTCTATCAAACATGTTGATTTGGGTGGAGGCCTTGGAGTAGCTTATCAAGACAAAGATAATGCGGTAGATTTAGAACTTATTAAAGATGAATTAGATAAGTGTTTTGAGAATGCACCATACCAATTATCTTTTGAACCTGGAAGATACCTTGTTGCAAATGCAGGAATTTTAATAACTTCTGTAATGACCATAAAAAATAATGGAGGTATAAATTTTTTAATAACAGATGCAGGAATGCATTCATTGATAAGACCGGCTTTGTACCAAGCTCATCATGACATTGAGGTGGTAGATAAAAGTAATAGTGAATTAGTTACATACTCCGTTGCAGGACCAATATGTGAAAGTTCAGATATTTTGCATAAAAATATCAATTTACCAAAACAAAAAGTTGGAAACTTGTTGATTATTAAAGATACTGGCGCTTATGGAAAAGTGATGGCATCTAATTACAACTCAAGAGGTTTACCGATAGAAATTTTAGTTAATAATAATATTTTTCAAAAAATTTATCAGCCATTAACTTCGAAGGAATTTATTAACCAAGATATTATTCCTGAATGGTTAGATTAATTTAAAATTTGATAAATAATTTTAGCCAAATCATCGATTATTAACCTTAAATTAAAAAAAAATTCATTAATATAAAAAGTCAGTAAAACAAAAATATTTGTTCCATATGACCGAAAAGCCCAAAATAGAAAAAATAAAAGCACTAACATAAAGATAACTAAAAAGGTGTTAAGAACACTTACTTTTTTTTCTCTAACTACAGTGCTTGGTAAATTTTTAATCTCTTCAGTAACGTTTACTTCATTCTCCTCTGAGTTATTGTTTACTCTGCTATCTTGATCGTCTTTAGGAACATGAGGTACAGAAGATGATAAAAGTTCCTCAGCTTGAAGTAGCTCTTGATACCATCGATGATTACAATTAGCACATTCAACCATTCTTCCGTCTGGTTTTAAATCCGCAGAATTTACAATATATTTATAATCACAATCTGAACACTGTATGAACATAAGCTATATATAGAGTAGAGAGGTTAGTATATAAAACAAAATTTATTGTATGTTGTTACTTACTATTATTTTTTATAGTGCTTTGGCTCTGTGGACAATCTTAATGGGTATTTTAAGCATTCCCTTTATTGTTTTACCTAGCAAATTTATTCGTTTTCCTGCTAAAGCATGGATAAAAGGTATATTTATTTTATTGAAATATATTTGTGGGGTTACTCATGAAGTTAGAGGAATTGATGACTTAACTAAGGAGCCCCTTATTATTGTGTCTAAACATCAGTCTGCTTTTGAGACTTTTGCGCTTTATTATTATTTAGAAAGCAGTTTTTTTATTCATAAAAAACAACTTTTCTATATTCCAATTTTTGGACAATATTTATTGAAAAGCAACATGGTTTCTATTGATAGAGCAGGACAAGCCAAAGCAATGCGAAAAATGATATCAGATGTGAAAAAAAAGTTAGATGAAGGTTCTACAATTATTATCTTTCCTGAAGGAACAAGAAAGCAACCGGGTGAAAAAGCTGATTACAAGTCTGGTTTTGTTGGAATTTACAATGCGGCTAAACGAAAGCTAAAACCTGTTGCATTAAACTCAGGATTATTTTGGCAGAAAGGAATCAAAATAATTAATAAAGGACATATCATTATTGAGTTTTTACCTGAAATAGAAGTAGGATTAGATAAAAAAGAAGTTCTCGAAAAAGTTGAAAATTCTATAGAATCAGCAACAAACAAATTACTTAGCTAGTTCTTTTTTTCTGTAGGATCAAAACTGCCTGCCTGTCCAATATCTTCAATTTCTTTACGAATTTTTTTAGATTGATTAAATTTATTTTCTAAAAATTCTAAATCACCATTTCTAATCGCTTTTTGATATGTTGATAAATCTTCACTAAATCTACCTAACATCTCAAGAACAGCATTTTTGTTTTTTTGGTATACATCCCGCCACATAATTGGATCACTACCAGCTAATCTTGTAAAATCTCTAAATCCTGCAGCGGAGTACTTGATTACCTCATCACGCATATGTGACTCTAGTTCAGTTGCAGTTCCAACAACAGAATAAGCAATTAGTTGAGGGATATGCGAGGTCATTGCAAGCACCCTATCGTGGCGTTCAGCATCCATGATTTCAATTGTCATGCCTATTGATTTCCACATGTCACTAATTGACTCTAAAGCTTTGTCATCTTTTTGAAATGGAGTAAGTATACAATATCGATTTTCAAACAATTTACTAAAGCCAAATTCTGGACCACTCTTTTCAAGACCAGCAATGGGGTGTGAGGGTACAAATAAGATATTTTGGTCAGAATTGATTTTATTAAAATCACTTATTGTACTCATTTTCGTTGAGCCTACATCGGTTACAAGAGTAGGTTTCGATATAAATTTATTTAACTCAATAAATATTTTTTCATATGTGCTAACAGGTGTACAGATTATAACTAAATCAAACTGAAGATCAAAATTAGATAGATCAGTTTCTCCTTGAATTAATATATTCAACTCTTGGCATTTTTTAATCACCTTATCATTTTCATCTAAACCATAAACGTTTTTAGCAACTTGATATTCAGTCAAAGCTCTTGATATTGATGAGCCTATTAGCCCCATACCAATTATTAAAACTGAATTAAATTTTTTTGTCATAATTAAATATTTTTGAGAGCATTAATGGTTGCTTCCATTTCTTCCTTTGTTCCTATGGTAATTCGAAGGCAATTAGGTAATCCATAACTGTCTAATTCTCGAACAATAATTCCTGTATTAGCAAGATGCGCAGATATATTTTTTACTTCTTCTTCAGTCATTTCAACAAAAGTAAAATTACCTTCAGATGGATTAGTTTTGATATTGATTTTTTTAAGCTCACTTTCAAACCAATCTTTAACCTCTTGATTATTTTTAACGATTTGATCTAAATACTCTTTATCTTCCAGCGCAATAATAGCCATTTCTTGTGATAAACGTTGAGTATTAAAGGGGCCTTTCACTTTATTTAAAATTGTAGCTACTTTTTTGCTAGTATAACACCAACCTAATCTTAATCCTGCAAGCCCATAAGCTTTTGAGAAAGTCCGAGTTAATATTATGTTTTCAAATTGATCTACTAAAGAAAAACCATTGTCGTAATCTTCTTTAGTCACATATTCTGCGTACGCACCATCTAAAACCATTATAATATTTTTGGGTAATTTATTTAAAATTTCATTAATCTCAGAGCGTGCCAAATATGTGCCAGTAGGATTGTTAGGATTAGCCAAATAAATTATCTTTGTTGATGGAGATACTTGCTCTAAAATTGCGCTAACTGTCACTTTATAGTTTTTATCTTCTTTAATTAATTTTGAAGTTGCACCAACTATTTTAGTAATTATTGAATACATTTCAAAACCATGCTCTGCATGTATTATTTCATCACCATCTTGACAAAAAGCTAAAGCTGCAAATAAAAGTGTTTCATCTGATCCACAACCAAGCACAATCTGATTGGCGTTGATACTATGTACGCTGGCTAACTTATCCCTTAATTCAGCACCGTCAATATTTGGATAACGATGAGAGTTCGAGATCACCCCTTTAAAGTTTATTTTATCTAACACCTTAGATGATGGGCCATAAGAGTTTTCATTGGAAGACAATTTAATAATATTATTTTTACCCTTAAGAGAGGACTTACCACCTTTATAAATATTTATTAAATTAATTGATCTTTTTGTATCTATAATTGATTTATCTTTTTCTTGCAATTTTGTTGATGCCTGAAAAATTTCTCTCCAAATCCTGATGATAGAATCTTTTGAATATTTTGCTTTAGTATTTTGAAGTATTCTATCAAGAACTTTTTGTTCCCTCTGATAATCAACAACATTAGTTATGGATTTTTTTTGTTTACCAATTTCAGTAACTATTTCAGCTCTTTCTTTTAGTAAATCCAATATTTTATCATCAAGATCATTAATATTGTTCCTGAGCACTTCTAATTTTTTATTATTCATAATATGTGGGTGTCTTTACAAACAATATGGGAATAAATCAAAATAAACAGTAATTTATTGACCAAAATGAAGAAATATTGACAAAAAATGCATTTTAATTAAATACCTCCTTACACCGATTTGAAACAGCTTGCGGGTGTGTATCGAAACAGCTAAAGCGTGATACTCTCCCCCTAAAGCAATAATTTATTTTGGTTATAAAATTTATGAGTAATATTGAATTAATAGATGATAATAATTTAAAATGTCGCTTTGCCATTTTTAAAAATGCAAATTTAAAACTTACATCTGGTGAAGTTTTAAAAAATTTTAAATTAGCTTTTAATACATTTGGGTCCCTGAATGAAAATAAAACTAATGCTATACTAATTTGTCATGCCTTAACAGGAGATCAATATGTTACAGGAAATAACCCGATAACTGGCAAAGATGGTTGGTGGGCAAGAATGGTTGGACCGGATAAGCCTATTGATACAAATAAGTTTTTTGTGATTTGTTCAAATGTACTTGGTGGTTGTGCAGGTTCAACAGGCCCAAGAGAAAAAAATGACTCTGGGAAAGATATTTATGGAGCAGATTTTCCATCAGTAACCATACAGGATATGGTTAGAGCTCAGTCAAAATTGTTGGATGTATTACAAATTGATCAATTATTTAGTGTGGTTGGAGGGTCAATGGGGGCAATGCAAGCATTACAATGGTCAATTGATTTTCCTGATAAGATTAAATCAGTTATTCATATTGCTGGTGCTCTTAAGCACTCTGCACAAAATATTGCTTTTCATGAAGTGGGTAGACAAGCCATAATGAATGACCTGAATTGGCATAAAGGAAATTATGCATCAAATAATTCAATTCCTGAAAGAGGTTTAGCTGTAGCTAGAATGATAGCACATATTACTTACTTATCTGAAGATGCTATGCATAGAAAGTTTGGAAGAAAACTTCAATCAAGAGATATTATTTCATTTGGTTTTGATGCAGATTTTCAAATAGAAAGCTACTTACGGTATCAGGGCAGATCATTTGTAGAGAGATTTGATGCTAACTCATATTTGTATTTAACAAGAGCTATGGATTATTTTGATCATTCTGAAAGTTTTAAAAAGACACTCGAATTTATTCATAATCCTAATGAGCATCTTAAATATCTTGTCATATCTTTCACATCAGATTGGTTATTTCCTACCAGAGAAAACAAAGAAATAGTTGAAATTTTAAATAGTTTATCAAAAAATGTAAGTTTTTTAGAAATAGAAACAGATAAAGGACATGATAGTTTCCTATTAGACGAACCTGATCTTGATTTTACTATTAAAGGTTTCCTTGAGAGTAATTATGGAAATGAGTATGAATAAAATTCAAAGCATAAGGAAGGATTGGGATCTAATAGAGTCCTTAATAAGAGATAATTCCCGTGTTTTAGATATAGGTTGTGGAGAGGGTGATCTGATACAACAACTTGAAAAAAATATCAGTGCCAAAGTACATGGAATTGAAAAAAATCAAGAATTAGCTCTGAAAGCAATTGCGAGAGGCTTAAGCGTTACCCACGGAGATGCAGAAAAAGATCTCTCACAATACTCAAATCAAAGTTTTGATTATGTAATACTCAGCCAAACACTTCAAGCAATGATTGAGCCAAAAAAAATTCTCAGCGAATTATTAAGAGTTGGATCTAAGGCCATTGTTTCATTCCCTAACTTTGGTCATTGGAAAATTAGATTACAATTACTCTTAAAAGGTAGAATGCCAATTACGGAAGGTCTTCCTTACTCATGGTATGATACTCCTAATATTCATTTTTTTACTTTAAAAGACTTTCTAAATCTATGTAATGAAATGAATATTGTTATTGAAAACAGTATTGGTCTTACAAGTAAAGGAAAGCAATTTCCAATTGATAGCTCATTACTTTCAGCTAATATAATAACGAGTGAAGCGATTTTTCTTCTTAGTTACAGGGATTTCGAACCAATAAAGATTAAATCATCAAACAAAATCTTTGCTAAAAACTCAGCCATTGTTAATTGATGATTGATTTAAAAATAGAAATTATCAATCAGCTTCAAGATAATTATTCTTATTTATTACATCATGATAATTCCTCAGCCATTGTAATAGATCCTGCAGATGATAAGAAAATTATTAGTGTTTTAGAGTCAAAAAAACTTAAGCTTGAATGTATTTTCATTACCCATCATCATAGTGATCATACCTCAGGGGTCTTAGGCTTGATGAAAAAATTTCCTAATGCACAAATTTATTCTCCCTCAGTATTATCTTCTCTTAAAATTAACAATATTTCAAATAACAACAAAGTCACAACACCAATAAATGAATTCGAAATTTTTTCTGCACCAGGGCACACTCTTGATCATGTTGTGCTTTGCGATTTCAAAAATAAATTATTATTTGTAGGTGATGTACTTTTTCGTTTAGGTTGTGGGCGTGTCTTTGAAGGAACACTTGATCAAATGCATGACTCGCTAAATAAAATTCTAAATTTATCAGATAACATGCAAGTTTATTGTGGTCATGAATATACTTTAAATAATTTAAAGTTCTTAGAAGATGTTTTCAGAGAAAATATCGATTTAGAAAAGGTTAAAAAGCAAATTCTACAGGATCTAGAAACAAATAATAGAACAATTCCTTTTGTTCTAGGTGATGAAAAAAAAATAAATCCTTTCCTGAATCCAAATTGTGAAATGAGCTTCAAATTCAAAAAGGATAACAACTTTTCAAATTTAGAATTTTTTAGATATCTAAGAGAGAAAAAGGACAATTTTTAGCTAATTTTGGGCAAAAAATGCTTGAATCCGAGTATTTTCATTTGACTATTATATACCTTCGCTATAAACGCCCTTTCATTGAGAGATCTTATGTTAGCAGTATTTAAAACAGGTGGTAAGCAATATTCTGTAAAGGCTGGTCAAATACTTAAAGTTGAGAAACTTGAAGGTAAGAAGGGTGATAATGTTTCCTTCAAAGATGTCCTTGCCGTTTCAGAAAATGCCCAAAATACAATAGGTGCTCCTTTAGTTGATGGAGCTGTTGTAGAGGCTAAAATTCTAGATCAAATTAGAGATAAAAAAATTATTGTTTTTAAAAAAAGAAAAAGACAAAATTATCGATCAACTCAAGGTCATAGACAATATTTAACTGTCCTAAAAATTGAATCCATATCTCTTGGTGGAAAAAAATCTGCATCTACAAAAAAAGAAGCAGCGATTGGTGAGACTACAAAAAAAGATGCTCCTAAGAAGAAAGCTTTACCAAAAAAAACAGCTGCACCTAAAAAAACAGTAAAAAAGAAAACGGCTGTTAAAAAAACAGTTAAGAAAAAAACTACAACACCAAAGGAAAATAAATAATGGCTACAAAAAAAGCAGGTGGTAGTTCACGTAACGGTCGCGACTCGATAGGTCGTCGTTTAGGTGTAAAAAAGTTCGGTGGTGAAAAAGTTATTTCTGGTAATATTATAGTACGTCAAAGAGGTACTAAATTCCACCCTGGAGATAATGTTGGTATAGGAAAAGATCATACTATTTTCGCTACTAGTGATGGTAAGGTTACATTTAAAAAGACTCGCGTTAGAACGTACGTTTCAGTAGTACCCGCATAATTAATAGAATATTAATTTCTATTCTTTTCAATGAAATTTCTAGATCAAGCGAAGATATATGTTGCATCCGGTAAAGGTGGTAAGGGATGTGTTAGTTTCAGAAGAGAAAAATATATCGAGTATGGCGGACCAAACGGAGGTGATGGTGGAAAAGGGGGAGATATAATTTTTGTTACTGATCAAAATTTAAACACACTTATTGACTTTCGCTATCAGCAACATTTTAAAGCAAAAAAAGGTCAAGATGGTATGGGTAAAAATAAAACTGGGGCTAGTGGTGAAGATATTTTTATTAAAGTTCCTCCTGGAACAGAAATTCATAATGAAGATAAATCTGTTTTACTTGCAGAACTATTAGAAAATAATCAAAAGTATATTTTTTTAAAAGGTGGCAAAGGTGGTCTTGGTAATTCACATTTTAAATCTTCAACTAATCAAGCTCCAAGACAATTTACTAACGGAGAATCCTTGGAAGAAAAATGGATATGGCTTTCGTTAAAATTATTTGCTGATGTTGGTGTAATTGGATTACCAAATGCTGGCAAATCAACTTTCTTATCAACAATATCTAACGCACAACCAAAAGTTGCTGATTATCCATTTACTACTCTTCATCCAGTTCTCGGAGTCATAAAAAAATTTGATAAAGAGATTGTGATTGCTGATATTCCGGGATTAATAGAGGGGGCGCATGAAGGTAAAGGACTTGGAGATAAATTTTTAGCTCATATTGAAAGATGTAAAATTCTTCTTCATTTAATAGATAGTTCAGCCCCTAATTGGAAAGAAAATTATATTATTGTAAGAAAAGAATTAGAAAAGTATGGTCAAAATATTGATCAAAAAGAAGAGGTTGTGGCACTGAGTAAACAGGATTTGAATCCTGAAATAACAAAAAATATTGTTTCTGAAATGACAGAATTAAATACTAATAAAAAGTTTGCGATTTCCAGTTTTAACAATAGTGGAATTGAAGATTTGACTAATTATTTATTTGAAAAATGTGTAAATGATGATGATAGATAAATATAAAAAAATTGTTATAAAAATTGGCTCTTCATCCATCATTGACTCAAAAACAAAAAAGATAAATACCAATTGGTTAAAACAACTTTGTAAAGATATAGAAAAATATCACAAAGATAAAAAAATAATTATTGTTTGTTCAGGTGCCATAGCTCTTGGCTCATCTTTAATCAAAAAAAATAAAATTTTAAGAAAGTTAGAAGACAAACAAGCTGCTGCTTCTGTAGGTCAAATTGAATTAGCTCATCAATGGAGACTTCATTTAGAAAAACATAAAATAAATATTGCGCAAGTTTTAATAACGCTAGAAGACAGCGAGGTAAGAAGAAGATATTTAAATGCAAGAAAAACAATTAACACTCTTCTTGACAACAAGATTATTCCAGTCGTTAATGAAAATGATACAGTGGCAACAGAAGAAATTAGATATGGGGATAATGACAGGTTAGCCGCAAGAGTAGCCCAAATGGTTGATGCTGACTTATTAATACTTCTTAGTGATGTTGACGGATTGTATGATAAAAACCCTAAAAAAAACAAAGATGCAAAAAAAATTTATGAAATTAATATAATTGATAAAACTATTGAAAAAATGGCTAATTCCCAAACCTCTCTTCTAGGCAGTGGAGGAATGACAACTAAAATTGCTGCTGCTAAAATATGCATGAATAATGGATGTGATACACTGATTACTGATAGCAAAAAACATGCGCCCTTATCCTTAATTACTAAAGAAAATTCCTCTATATTTTTAGCAAACAAAAATCCATCGTCGTCGCGTAAACAGTGGTTATTAAATCATTTGCATCCATCTGGTTTTATTAGAATTGACGATGGTGCAAGTCAGGCAATTAAAAATAATAAGAGTCTTTTACCAGCAGGAGTTATTGAAGTAGGAGGAAATTTTAATAGAGGTGATGTAATAAGCATATATTTTTCTAAAAAAGAAAAAATTGCTGTGGGAATTTCAGCTTATGACATTAATGAAGCTAAAAAAATTATTGGTAAAAAAAGTAAAGAAATTCCAAGTATCTTAGGATATGAGGGAAGGGATGAAATCATTCATAAAGATGATTTGGTAAAGATAATTTGATGAGTCTCATAGAAAAAATAAGTGAAATCGGCAAAAAAGCCAAAAGAGCATCTGTAAAATTGAGAATACTCAATGCTAATAAGAAAAAAATTGCTTATGAGTGTTTGGAAAAGAATATTAAAAATAAAACTAAGGATATTTTAATAGCAAACCAAATTGATATTAAAAATGCAGAAAATAGTGGTTTGGCAAAACCTCTAATAAACCGATTGAAACTTAATGAAGACTCAATTTCAGGTATTATTAAAAGTATATCTGAAATTAAAAATCAATCCGATCCCGTAGGTAAGATCCTAGAAGAATGGCAACAGCCAAATGGATTAAAATTTTCAAAGATGTCAGTTCCGCTCGGAGTATTAGGGGTGATATATGAATCTAGACCAAATGTAACGGTGGATGCTTCTTGTTTAGCTTTAAAATCTAATAATGCTTTAATTCTAAGAGGGGGCAGTGACAGTTTTCAAACATCAAATGAGTTAGTCAAAATTATAACAATGTCATTTAAGGAAGCTCAACTTCCTAATGATATAATTCAGATTATACCTACAATAGATAGGGAGGCAGTTGATTGTCTATTAGCAATGGACAACTATGTAGATGTTATAATTCCAAGAGGTGGAAAAAGCTTAATAAAAAAAATAAACGAAAAAAGTACAATTCCTGTAATCAAACATTTAGAAGGTCTATGTCATATCTATGTAGACAAGGAAGCTAATCTAAAAATTGCAAAAGATGTTATCTTTAATAGTAAATTAAGAAGGCCAGAAATTTGTGGTGCTGCTGAAACTCTCCTAATAGATAATGCCATCAAAGATAATTCACTTGAATTAATTAAACCATTATATGATGCAGGATGTATAATTAAAGGAGATAATTTTATTCAATCTCTTGATCATAATTTTGAAATGGCGAGTGCTACAGATTGGTCAACAGAATATTTAGGTAAGACGATAAGTGTCAAGATTGTTGAAGGCGTAGAAGGCGCTATAGAGCATATAAATAATTACTCTTCTAATCATACAGAGTCAATTATTACAGAAAGTGAAGAAACTTTTGCTAATTTTTATAATAGCATTGATAGTGCAATAATATTAAAAAATGCCTCTACACAATTTGCTGATGGTGGAGAGTTTGGTTTTGGGGCTGAAATTGGTATTTCAACAGATAAACTCCATGTACGCGGTCCTGTTGGAGCTAAACATTTGACATCATTTAAGTATATTGTTCATGGTAACGGACAATCAAGATCTTAAATGAAAAGTATTGGTCTTCTTGGTGGTTCTTTTGACCCTCCTCATAAAGGACATCTTTATATATCTTTAGAAGCAAAAAAAATATTAAAGTTTGATGAAGTTTGGTGGCTCGTTACCCCTCAAAACCCTCTTAAAATTAATAAACCTGCGAGCTATTCAGAGAGAGTAGAAAATTGCAAGATAATGACAAAAAATAAACCAATTAAAATTAAAGAAATAGAAAAAAAAATAAACTCACAATATTCTTATCAAACAATTAAATATTTAAGTAACCATTATAGAAATATCAATTTTTTTTGGTTGATGGGAGCTGATAATTTAATTCATTTTCACAAATGGCAAAATGCCCAAAAAATTTTTAATGAAATCCCTATTGTAGTATTTAGAAGATATGGTTATAATCAAAAAGCATTGAAAAGCTATATATCAAATTTGTATAAAAACTTTAGAGTCAAAAACAAAAACATAGACATAAATAATTTTAATGAACTTCCTTCTTGGACTATAATTCAAAATAAAGAAATCAGAATATCATCAACTGAAATAAGAAAACAAAGAGAATTATTGAGGTCCAAAGATTAGTACTTCATCAACATTAACAGATACAATTTATGGCATTCTTGATGATGCAAAAACTGAAGATATCAAAGTTATTGATTTAAGAAAAAAATCTTCTGTAGCAGACTATTTTATCATTTCTACATGCCGTTCAACAAGACACGCAGATGCAACGGCTGATGAGTTATCAAAAAAATTAAAAAAATTAGGTTTAAAAAGTCCATCACCAGAGGGCAGACCTAAATGTGATTGGGTGATTGTTGATGCTGGCTCTGTTATTGTACATTTATTTAAAAAGGAAACACGAGAAATATATAATTTAGAACAATTGTGGGAAATTAACTTTGAATCTGAAAAAAATAAACTAGCTAATTAAAAGGTAAACAAGATGAGACTTATTATAAGAAATTTATTATTTCTAACCTTTGTTTTTGGATCTTCTTCATCATTTAGCGCTTCTAAAAATAAAGAAACATATGAATACCTTGATCTATTTGGTAAAGTTTTTGATAGAGTTCGTTCTGAGTATGTTGAAGAGGTAACTGATCAAGAATTAATTGAAAAAGCAATAGACGGTATGTTAACTGGTCTTGACCCTCATTCTGGATACATGAATGAAGAAGTTTGGCAAGAAATGCAAATGGATACTCAAGGAAAATTCGGTGGATTGGGAATTGAAATAACTATGGAAGAGGGATTCGTTAAAGTTATTTCACCTATTGAGGATAGTCCAGCATATGAAGCAGGAATTTTAGCAGGGGACTTTATAATTCAAATTGATGATACTCCTGTCTTTGGTTTGACACTAAATGAGTCAGTTGAATTAATGAGAGGTGAAAAAGGAAAAGCAGTAAATTTGACAATTTCAAGAGAGGGTGTTGATCCCTTTGAAGTTACTGTTGTAAGAGATATAATAAAAATACAATCTGTCAAACACGAAGTATATAATGATATTGGTTATCTTAGAATTACTTCTTTCACTGAGCAAACAGAAGAAGGTTTAATAAAATCTATAGATAAAATTCAAAAAAACAATGAAGGTATAAATGGATACATCCTTGATTTGCGCTCAAATCCAGGAGGTTTACTGAATCAAGCTGTTAAAGTTACAGATATTTTTTTAAAGCGTGGTGAAATAGTCTCAACTAGAGGGAGAGAAACTAAAGATATAAAAAGATATAGAGCAAAAAATAAAGACCTTATTTATGGAAAACCTATTGTAGTTATAATAAATGGTGGCTCAGCCTCTGCCTCTGAAATAGTTGCAGGAGCATTACAAGATCACAGGAGAGCAATAGTAATAGGTACTCAATCTTTTGGCAAAGGTTCAGTTCAAACAATTATACCATTTCAAAGATCTAACTCTGATAATATTTCTGGAATAAGATTAACAACAGCAAGATATTACACTCCTTCAGGTGAATCAATTCAAGGAAAAGGTATTACTCCTGATATTATTATAGAACAAGGAGAGTTTGAGTCATTTGACTTGAAAAGATATTCTGAGTCAGATTTAAAAGACTCATTAGATAAAGAGGATGAAAATTCAATAAATGCTGAGGAAGACAATGTTGAATTAAGTGCAAAAGAAGAGAGACTTTTAAAAGATTATCAACTTAGAAGAGCATTAGATTTAATTAGAGGCTTAAGTATATTTGAAGAGTCGCTTGAAGAATAATATGAAAAAACAGTATAGAAAATGTGTTGGTATGATGATTTTGAATTCTGAAAACAAGATACTTGTTGGAAGACGTTTGGATCATCCAAGTGGCTATTGGCAAATGCCTCAAGGCGGTATTGATGATAACGAAAAGCCTGAAGAAGCAGTTTGGCGAGAAATGATGGAAGAGATTGGAACTAATAATGCTAAATTAAATAAAATTTCATCTCAATGGATTAGTTATGAAATTCCAGAAGAGACTTTAAAACATCTTCCATGGGGGAAAACTTATATTGGCCAGACTCAAAAATGGTTTATTTTCACTTTTACTGGGAATGACAAGGATATAAATGTTGAAACACAAAATCCTGAATTTAGTGAATGGAAGTGGATAGATCATAAAGAACTTATTGAAAATGCAGTGCCTTTTAAAAGAAAAGTCTACAAAACTATTCTTGATGAATTTGTTGAAAAATTTTAATAATTTTAAATTTCTAAAGAGTTATTAGTCGCTTTAAATTAAAAAATTATAAGTTATAAGAAGTGATTGAATATGAAAAAAAAATTATCAGTTAATAAATGGTCTTTTGATAACATGCCTGAGTCATATGATTCACATTTAAAAAGATCAATTCCACTTTACCAAGAATCTCAATTCTTTATTAGTAAAATTTCTAGCTACTTTATCAAAGATGAAAATATAAATTATGAAATTGGCTGTGCAAACGGTACCATCATTGGAAATATTGCCAAAGAGTATAAAAGTTTTAAAAAAACTAAATTTATTGGAATTGATCTCTCAAAAAAATTAATAGTAGAGGCTAAAAAGAGATATAAAAATATAAATAATTTAAATTTTCAATCTGCTAATGCAAGTCAATACAATTTTAAAAAGTGTAACTTAGCAATTATTCATTATGTCTTGCAATTTATGACTAATGAAGAAAAAAAAATGCTTATAAAAAAAATATACAAGCATTTAATTAAAACTGGAGCCATGATTGTGTTTGAGAAAACACTTATGGAGGACTCATATTCTCAAGATATTTTTTCAGGAGTCTATAATGATTTTAAATTTGACAATGAGTATTCTCCTGAAGAAGTAATTAAAAAATCTCTATCATTGCGCTCAGTTATGCGTTCAAGCACATCAGAAAATAATTTAGAATTATTTAAAATTTGTGGCTTTCAATCTATTTATAAATTTTTTAAATGGGGTCCTTTTGAAGGATACCTCTGTGTAAAATAATATGCATTTCACCAATTTTTATAATGATGATTTAAAGAAAGCTCTAGATGAAAACTTCTCTAACATTGTTACTGAAAATGTGGGTCCGTTTGTATACTCGGCAATAAAAACAATTAGACCAAAAACAATTTTAGAAATTGGAGCAGGTTATACGAGTATTTTTTTTGCTCAAGCTCTAAAAGAAATTGAAGAAGAAAATGCGTTTGATGTTAAATTATTAGATAATTCAACTCCTGATACGCACTGGGAGAGGAGACATCGATTATTGAATAAAGATTATCAGTTTAAGTCTGATTCTAAACTGATAATTGTAGATAATTTTTCTAAAGAAAAGCATGATACTGCTAGACCTGTTGATAATTGTATACAAAAATTAAACCTTGATAAATATATAAATTTTGTTGAGGCTGATGGAATGAATCTACAACAAATTAATGAAATGATCTCTAATAGCTTACCTTTAGATTTTGTTTTTCTAGATTTTGGAGCAGGTGCAGCTTTACCAATACTTTTTAAATTTTATTTTGAGCGCATTAATAACAATGGGGGTTACATCATGGTGCATTCTACGCTAACAAATGCAATGCATCGACTTTGGTTAGCAGAATTAAAGCTAAAGTATATTAATGATAGCAATGTTGAAATAATGTCTTTTTTAGAACCTAACAAAATAATGCAAAATAGTTTTACTTTAATTAAAAAGAATATGGATACAGACACAGGTCAATTTAATCCACCTATTTATACAGCTCAGCCATAGTTAGATAATAACAAGTATAGGAAAGATTAAAATTATTATATCTTTTCGTAAAAACTAGAGTCAAGTGCTTCAATTTTTGCTTTTGCAATTGATAATTGTTCTTTGGCAGCGTCAGTTTCTTGATCTTTTAGCTCTTCAACTTCTTTTTCAATAGATGACTTTTCAAGTGTATTAATTTCATCAACACTTTCAGCTAAAACAATACACTTTTCAGGATTAACTTCAGCAAAACCTCCAGATACAAAAAAAGCCTTGAGTAAGTTTTTATCTTCACCATAAACCATTACCCTTCCAGGTCTTAATGAAGACATCACTTTGCTGTGTCCAGGAAGAACACCAAAATCGCCATCCTTTCCTGGAACAATAATCATCCCAACCTCATCATTAAAAATGAGATTTTCAGGTGAAACTAAATCAAAAGAAATTTTTGCCATTATGCCGCTTCAGCCTCTAATTTTTTAGCCTTTTCTATAGCTTCATCGATACCGCCAACCATATAAAATGCTGCTTCTGGCATGTGATCATACTCACCTTTTACTAGACCATCAAAGCTTTTTATTGTGTCTTCAAGGTCTACATATTTTCCTGGAGAACCAGTGAATACCTCTGCAACAAAGAAAGGCTGACTTAAAAACTTCTCTATCTTTCTCGCTCTAGCAACAGTAAGCTTGTCTTCCTCAGATAATTCATCCATTCCTAAAATTGCAATTATGTCTTGCAGACTTTTGTATGTTTGAAGCACTCTTTGCACTTCCCTTGCAACTCTGTAGTGGTCATCACCCACAACTTGTGGATCTAGAATTCTTGATGTTGAGTCAAGTGGATCAACTGCAGGATAAATACCTTTCTCAGAAATTGCTCTATTCAAAACTGTTGTTGCATCTAAGTGAGAGAAAGATGTTGCAGGAGCAGGATCGGTTAAGTCATCTGCAGGAACATAAATAGCCTGAACTGAAGTGATAGATCCCTTTTTAGTAGTCGTGATACGCTCTTGTAATGCTCCCATATCAGTTGCAAGTGTTGGCTGATAACCAACGGCAGATGGAATACGTCCAAGAAGGGCTGAAACCTCAGATCCAGCTTGTGTAAATCTAAAAATATTATCAACGAAGAATAACACATCTTGTCCTTCTTCATCTCTGAAATATTCTGCCTGTGTTAAACCTGATAGTGCAACTCTTGCTCTTGCTCCAGGAGGCTCATTCATTTGACCGTATACGAGGGCAACTTTAGAGTCTTTTCCTTTAAGATCAATAATGCCTGATTCGATCATTTCGTGATATAAATCATTACCTTCACGAGTTCTTTCACCAACACCTGCAAATACAGAATAACCACCGTGTGCTTTTGCAATGTTGTTGATTAATTCCATGATCAAAACTGTTTTACCAACACCAGCTCCACCGAATAATCCGATCTTACCACCTCGTGCATATGGAGCTAACAAATCAACAACCTTAATTCCAGTTACAAGAACTTCTGTTTCTGTAGACTGATCAACAAACTCAGGGGCAGGTCTGTGGATAGGATAAGTTTTTGTTGTACCAATTTCACCTCTTTCATCAACAGGCTCTCCAACTACGTTCATAATTCGACCAAGTGTTTCTGGACCTACAGGCATAGAAATAGGGGCACCTGTATCAGTCGCTGTTTGACCTCTTACTAATCCATCAGTGGTATCCATTGCAATTGTACGAACTGCATTTTCACCTAAATGCTGAGCAACCTCTAGCATTAATCTTGTTCCATTATTATCAACTTCCAAAGCATTCATGATTGCAGGAAGTTCACCATCGAACTCTACATCCACAACAGCTCCAAGAACTTGTGATATTTTTCCAGTTAAATTATTAGCCATATATCCCCCTTTTAAATTGATTCAGCTCCAGAAATAATTTCAATTAATTCTTTAGTTATAAACGCTTGTCGCGTTCTGTTATATTTTAATGTTAAACTATCAATCATCTCACCAGCGTTACGCGTAGCATTATCCATTGCAGCCATTCTTGCTCCATGTTCACCAGCATCACTTTCTAATAAGACTTTAAAAATCTGAATTGAAACATTTTTTGGAAGTAGATCTTTTAAAATAGTTTCTTCATCAGGTTCATAATCATAAATTGCTTTCACAGCACTATCGTCAACATTCTCTTCCTTAGATGAATCTGAAACATCAAGTGGAATAAGTTGCTGTTGAGTTACCTCTTGTGAAATTGCTGATTTAAATTTATTAAAAATTAAAATGCACTTATCAAATTTTCCCTCAAAATATAATTCCTGAAGTTTGTTAGATACTTGTAGAGCAGACTCGTATCCAGTATTTGAAATATTCAAATCAACAAAACTTTCTGTGATTTGATCTTTCATTACACGATTAAAGAAATCTCTACTCTTTTTTCCCACAGGCATAATTTGAACATTTTTGCCATCACCTTCAAGTGATTTCACAAGCTTAAAGGTCTCCCTATTAATACTACTATTAAATCCACCACATAAACCTCTATCTGCACTTACAGGAACAACGATATAATTTTGATCGTTACCAGTGCCAGTAAGAAGCTTAATAATCCCCTCTCCAGAAGAGGCTGATGATGCTAGTGAGGCAAGCATTTCTTCGAGACGCGAAGAATAGGGTCTTGCAGCTTCTGCCTTTTCTTGTGATCTACGCAATTTACTAGCCGCAACCATCTTCATGGCTGAAGTTATTTTTTTTGTAGAACCAACAGAGTTAATCTGCGTCTTAATATCTTTTAAGCTTGGCATTAATTAGTTACTCGTAAATTTTTCAACAAGATTATCTAAAATGGATTTTAATTTATCATCATTTTCTTTTGATAATTCTTTTTCATTTGCGATAGCGTCTAATAAGTCTGCATGATTAGTTCTAATTTCGCTTAAAATTTCTGACTCAAAACGTACAACATCTCCTACAGCTACTTTATCCAAATATCCACGAACACCAGCATATATCGATATAACTTGTTCTGATACTGTTAATGGCGAATACTGACCTTGTTTTAAAATTTCAACTAGTCTTGCACCACGATCTAGTAGTTGTTTTGTTGATGCATCTAAATCTGATGCAAACTGAGCGAAAGCAGCCATCTCACGATACTGTGCTAACTCAAGTTTAACAGGTCCAGCAATTTTTTTCATTGCTTTTGTTTGAGCGGCAGAACCAACACGACTAACAGACAGTCCAACGTTAATTGCAGGACGAATACCAGCAAAGAAAAGGTTTGTTTCTAAGAAAATCTGTCCATCCGTAATTGAGATTACATTTGTTGGAATATAAGCTGACAAATCACCTGCTTGTGTTTCAATAATAGGCAGAGCAGTTAAACTTCCCCCGCCATGCTCATCACTCATTTTAGCTGCTCTTTCTAAAAGACGACTGTGAATATAGAAAACGTCTCCTGGATATGCTTCACGTCCTGGAGGTCTTCTCAAAAGTAAAGACATTTGTCGGTAAGCAACTGCTTGTTTAGATAAATCATCATACACAATAAGTGCATGCATACCATTATCTCTGAAATATTCACCCATCGTACAACCTGTGTACGCTGATAAAAATTGAAGTGGAGCAGGCTCAGAAGCAGTAGCTGATACAACGATTGTGTACTCCATTGCTCCATTGTCTTCTAAAGTTTTAACAATTTGTGCAACTGTTGATCTTTTTTGACCAATCGCAACATAAATACAGTAGAGTTTTTCTTTTTCATTATTTGATTGATTAACTGTCTTTTGGTTAAGAATAGTATCAATAGCTACTGCTGTCTTACCTGTTTGTCTATCACCAATAATTAACTCACGCTGACCTCTACCAACTGGAACAAGGGCATCAAGAGCTTTGATGCCAGTCTGCATTGGTTCGGATACACTTTGACGAGGAATAATTCCTGGAGCTTTTAATTCAATTCTTCTTTTTTCAGATGATTGAATTGGACCTTTTCCATCAATTGGATTTCCTAAGCCATCAACGACACGACCTAATAATTCTTTACCAACAGGAACATCAACTATTTCTCCTGTTCTTTTAACTGTATCACCTTCTTTAATACCTGTATCATCACCGAAGATTGAAACACCAACGTTATCCATTTCAAGGTTGAGGGCCATACCTTTGATACCGCCTGGGAATTCCACCATCTCACCAGCTTGTACTTGATCGAGACCATACACACGTGCAATACCATCTCCTACACTTAATACAGTTCCAACCTCAGCAACATCTGCTTTGGTTTCAAAATTGGCAATCTGATCTTTAATTACTGATGAAATTTCAGCTGCTTTAATTTCCATTACGCCCCCTTCATTGCGATTTTAAGTTTGTTTATTTTATTGGCAAGTGATGTATCAATCATTTTTGATCCCACTTTAACAATTAATCCACCCATAATATTTTTATCAACATCAAACGACAGTGAAAGTTTATCACCTAGGATGCTCTTTAATTGATTTGTAATATTATTTTTTTGATCATCGTTTAACTCATCTGCTGAAGTTATATCAGCAATTACATCACCTCTCTTTTGAGAATTAATATTAATAAATTGAGTTATGATTGATGCAAGGTTAGAAAATCTTTTATTTTTTTCAATAACTTTAATGAATGTATTAGTAAGCTCATTAGCATTTATTTTTTTTAATAAAGTTTCAAATATATTTTGTTTGTCTGATGAAGATATAAGAGGGCTTTTTACAACTAAACTTAGTTCTTTGTTATCCTTCAAAATATTTTTTAGATTAGAAAGATCGTTTAAAACAGAATCAACAAGTTTTTTTTCTGCAGCCAATTCATATAGTGCAGACGCATATCGATCGGATACTAGGTCTCCAGATGCAAGTTGTGATGCCATTAAAATATTCTCCGTAAGGAATTAGTGAAAGGCTATTAACACATCAGAAAAAGTAGGTAAACTCCCAGTTTATGCGTCAAATATGCAATTTTATATATTTCGACTTAAATTGTGAATAAATTACATGAAGGTATAGGGATCAACATCAATTACAACTCTCACAGTAGAGGGAATTTTGTTAGAATTGATCATTTTTTTGGTGAAAATATTCAATTTTTTCCTGCTGTTACCCTTTAGTAAAATTCTGTATCTATACTGACCTTTAAGTAAATTGATAGGAGCCTCTACTGGACCTAAAACAGCTACTTCGTCTGAATTGTTTCTTGAATGAACTAATTGTTGAGCACTTTTCTCAACATTTGCTTTTGATGAACCTGAAATTATAACAGCAGTCATATATCCAAAAGGAGGAATTTTGAATTGTTCTCTTTCTGCAAGAGCTTGATTAATAAAAGAGGAACGATCTCTTTTTTGTAATGATTGAATTATAGGTTGCTCAGGATAATACGTTTGAATAATTACCTTACCTGACTGCTGAGATCTTCCAGCTCTGCCACTTACTTGTTGTAATATATTGTATGTCTTTTCAATAGCACGCATATCACCTCCAAATAAACCTGCATCTGCATCAATGACACCGACTAAAGATAGATTTGCAAAATCATATCCTTTAGCCATAATTTGTGTGGCGACAATAATATCAATTTCTTTGTTAGAAAACTTACTTACTAATTCTTTTATCTTTTTTGGAGAATTTATAATATCACTTGACATTACACTCACAACTTTATCAGGATAAACTTGACTGAGCTCTTCAGCAACTCGCTCAACACCTGGTCCAATGAATTTAATTGAGTCTCTTTCAAAACATTTAGGACAATCTAGACTCATTTCTTGTATGCTACCACATTGATGACAAAGTAATCTTTTTTTTTGCTGGTGCATTACTAACCAAGAAGAGCATTGATTGCATTGGTGTCTATAACCACACTCAACACATAAACTTAAGGGCGAATATCCCCTTCTGTTTAAAAATATTAAAGCTTGTTCTTTGTTCTCTAAACACTGATCTATTTCAGACTTAAGTATATTGGATATCCATTGATTTTTTTCTAATTTATTTTTTGATAAATCAACTAAAGTAATTTTTGGAAGAGGAAGCCCTGAATATTGTTTGGATAAAAAAACATGATGGTATTTTTTGTTATTGATATTATTTACTGTTTCCAAGGATGGAGTGGCTGAAGCTAGAATTAATTTGCTTTTTTCAAAATTAGATTTTACAACTGCTAAATCTCTTGCTTGGTAACGAATGTTATCTTCTTGCTTATATGAAGGATCATGTTCTTCATCAATGACTATTAAAGTTAAATTCTTAAATGGAAGAAAAAGACTTGATCTTGCGCCGATGATAACACAGGAGTCGCCTGCAAAACATTTGTGCCAAATTTCCTTTCGTTTTTTTGGCGTAATTTTTGAGTGCCATACATCAATATCTATTCCAAATCTTTCTTTAAACCTGTTTTCTAATTGTGGAGTTAAACTTATCTCTGGAACCATGATGAGTACTTGCTTTGATCTTTTAATTTCGATTTCAATAAGTTCAAAATACACTTCTGTTTTTCCAGAACCTGTCACCCCCTCTAAAACAATTGGCTTATGTGATGTTTCTTGAATCTGGATAATCTTTTCTTTCGTTTGATACTGCTCTTCATTTAATTTAACTGATTTAAAAGTTGGCTGATGCAAATCTTGATCTTTACGCTCATAACTTACAATATCTTTATTAATGATAAATAATTTTAAAACTGACCCAATGGGCGCCAAGGTATACTCACTCACCCACTTTAAAAATTTTATATTTAGTTCACTGAGCTGCAGCCCTTCTAAAACTGTCGTAATTTTTTTAATTGTATATTCTGGCTTTACAACATCACCTTCCATAATCATCCCCACTTCCAGGTTTTTTCCAAAAGGAACAATTACGATTTGACCTATTTTCAATGCAGGATCATCTACCTCATAGGTAAAGATGTGATCGAAGGGCCTAGCTACAATAATGTTATAATACATATTCGATAATAAATTTTTATATTCTTAACTTTTTAAATATCACTTATATGATATACAACAATCAATGAAATTTTTCGTAGATACAGCAGATATAAAACAAATTGAAGAACTTATCCCAACTGGATTCGTAAACGGCGTTACAACAAATCCATCACTTATTGCAAAAAATGGTGATGATATGGCGAAAACTATCAAGGCAATTTGTTCTATCGTTGATGGTCCCGTTAGCGCAGAGGTTACTGCTACTGATTTTGATACGATGTTACAAGAAGGAGATTACCTAGCTTCTCTTGCTAAAAATGTTGCAGTAAAGGTTCCGTTGACACCAAATGGTCTTCGAACTTGTAAAACCCTACGAGAGAAAAATATCATGGTTAATGTGACTTTGTGTTTCACTGCAGCACAAGCGTTATTAGCTGCAAAAGCAGGTGCTTCTTTTATATCTCCCTTTGTGGGCAGACTTGATGATCTAGGAGAAAATGGAATGGATCTTATAGAAGACATTGTAGATATTTATGATAACTATGATTTTGATACAGAAGTTCTAGTAGCGTCCGTGCGATCTACCCAGCATATCATTGATGCAGCAGTTATAGGAGCTGACGTAGCAACATTACCCCCAAAAGTCATCCATGAATTATATAACCACCCTTTAACTGAAAAGGGATTAAATGCCTTTTTGGACGATTGGAAAAAAACAGGACAATCTATCCTTCCTAAATAAATGACAAGAAAAGATGACAACGGTTCTAATGAAGAACTTGTTAAAAATTTTCTAAAAAAAAATAAAAACTTTTTTATCAAACATCCTGAACTTTTAAAAGAAATTCAATTTCCACTAAGAGATGAAGGATCAGATAAAGTAATTGACCTACAAGTATATCGTTACAAAAAAATCAATCAAGAAAACATTGATTTACAAAATCAAATGACCCAGATTTTGCTTGCAGGAAAAAGTCATATGCAATCACAAAAAAGAATTCTTAAATCATCACTTAAAATTTTAAATAGCAAATCACTAGTAAAAGTATTTAGTGTTATTTTATCAGACTTTAAAACCCTACTCGGATGTGATTATATTAACTGCTTTAGTACGAATAACAATATTGATCTCAACGAAGTTCAAAAATTAGATACACGCATAGCAAAAAGTTATTTTCGTGAAAAAGCAATTACAAACTTAAATCAAAATCCAAAAGGTGTCTTGTTATTTTTTCCCAATAAATCAGCACAAATCAAATCCTATATTTTATTAAAAATTAATTATCAGGAAGATATGTTTGTTGTTGCTATGGGATCAAAAGATATCAATAAATTTAATCCTGATCAACAAGTTGATCTCATTGAATACTTAATTAAGATTATAGAAATTAAAATTAACCAATTATAAGGAGCATACATGAAAGGTTATAGATTTATTACAGATGATGATACTTCAGAATTTTGTCACCGCGTAACTGAAGCACTATCGAATGGATGGAGATTACACGGAGAACCTCAAATGACATTTGATAAAAAAAGAGGAGTAATGCGATGCGGTCAAGCAGTGATAAAAAATGCTCCTAAAAAAAAATATTCAAAAAAAATGAGTTTATCTTCAATTTAAGAAACTAGTTTTCAAATACTGATTCTAAATAATTAATTATATAATTATTCTTAGCTTCCCATTGAGTAAAACAATTATCTTTTGCTGGATAAACTGGCGCAGTATGAAAATCTGTTCCAAACATTTTTTTGCACCCAAAATCAGTATAGTTGATAATTTTAAATTTATTAATTTTTTCTAAAAAAGAGAGGGTTTCACTATTTTCATGAGAATCTTCATCATGAATAAATGATAGAGTTTTAATTTCTGAGAATTGTGATATCTTTTTCTCCCAATCATCTCGTAATGCCTTCCATATTGAATATGTATTTTTATCTCCAATGACATTTCTTGGCATAATGTTTTCACCATAACAAGCTGGATTAGTGACAATAGATGCTTTAATTTTTTCAGGAAAATGTGCTGTTAAATATATCGATAGAAATGCTCCACAAGAGTGACCCATGAGAACAATATTTGAAAAATTTTTTTCAGTTAGCTCATCAATTTTATCTAATACAATTTGTCTTCTAAGATGTTGTTTAACTTTATCAAATAATCTCATTCCATCATAATCAATTACCTCAAGAAGGCCATTTGTGTTTTCATCCTGTAAAATCATATTATACGCTCTATCCATTTGAGGATCATTAAGACCTCTAACACCAGAACACATACGATAAATTTTTATTGTTAAATCGTTTACTGTTTTATTATGTAAATTTCTTACAAATTCTGGAACGTCTGATGCGCCTTTGTTACATCTTTCGACTTTTTTTTGTCCATCTTGTTGTCCGTGGTTGAAAATTATAACTATTGTATTTTTTCTATCAGTTATTTCATCCTCACTATACAGGTTTAAATCATCATCAATAAATCCACTAATTCTTAAAAGTTTTTTTATATCCTTTTGAAGCCTTTTTTCAAACTTAGTTTCTTTTGCAGACACATAAGTAGAAAATGAAATAACTAAAACAATCAGAAATTTGAGCATATTAGTTCATATCATGAATTATTGGGTTTAATTAAAAAAAAATAAATATAGTCTTAACAATGCTGATATGTCTACAAAATCTTCAATTAGTAATATTGTTAAATTATCTATTCCTATATTTTTTGCTAATCTAGTAATTCCATTAGTTGCAATTGTCGATACAGGACTTATGGGCAATCTAGATAATGCGAGTTATCTAACAGCTACAAGTATTGCCACCAGTGTATTTTCCTTAATTTTTTGGAGTTTTGGTTTCCTTCGAATGGGCACTACTGGCATGGTTGCGCAGGCCAATGGTTCTAAGAACTATAGTGAGATTGTTAATCTAGTTTTTCGAAATATTGCTTTTGTTATTCTTATTTCCTTACTTTTAATTCTTTTTCAGGGATATATTTTTTTAATTTCATTAAGTATTTTTGAATTATCAGATGAGACAACAAAATATTTTAGAGACTATTTTGAGTTACGTATCTATTCCTCTTTTGGTGAGTTAACAATCTACATAATCACTGGATTATTCATTGGTTTACAAAGAACAACCGTATCAAGTGTAGTAGTTGGTTTTTTTTCAATAACTAATATTTTATTAAGTTTATTATTTGTAGTCTACTTTGATTTAGATGTACAAGGTGTTGCTCTTGGAACATTGGTTTCATCAACTTTAACAGCTATAATTTTTTTATGTTACACATTCTTAGAATTACAAAAATTTACATCCATAAAAATAAATATAGAAAAAATATTTAATCTAAAAAAAATTACTAAATTATTTAATATCAATTTTGATATATTTATAAGATCAGCTTTTCTCACGTTTTCTTTTCTCTTTTTTACCTATCTAGGAAACACCATTAGTGAAGATGTTGTTGCAGCCAATACTATTTTACTAAATCTTATTATGTTATCGGCATTTATTTTAGACGCATATGCTTTTTCAACAGAAGGAATAGTGGGGTATTCTATTGGTTCCAAAGATAAAAAACTCCTCACCAATGTTATTAAAAATTCATTTATCTTGAGTGCAACAACAGGGTTATTAATTTCTATTGTTTATCTCTTTGGCAAAAATCATTTCATCTCTATTATGACGGACTTACCTGATATTAAAAATTTAAGCTTATCCCATTCCTATTGGGTGGTGCTCATTCCCTTT
>CACJRY010000002.1 GCA_902595855.1 uncultured Alphaproteobacteria bacterium | reverse complement strand
AATAACATCAAAATAAAAAAATATTTAGATTCTAAATCCTTACCTTGTGTTTATGGAAAATTTAAAGCTTTATTTTATGTTATGAGATGTAAAATTATAATTACGTCCGGTACAAAAATTAGCTACTTAGGAGTCTCAAAAAATACTATCAAATATACGCTATGGCATGGGGCTGGCGTCAAGACAACAGAGTATTCTAATAATTTTATAAATACAGTTAAAATATTAGCTGATATAAATTATTTTGATTATATTAATTTTACATCAAAATTTACATCAAATCTTGTAGCAAAAGCAGTAATGAAAATTCCAATAAATAAGATTGTTATCAATGGCTACCCAAGATATGACCAACTAATTGATAAAAAAAATGATAAAGAAATTCGAAATCTTAAATTATATTATATTAGTAATCTAAAATTACCTGAAAAAATTAATATTAATACAAAGTTTATTATTTATACCCCAACATGGAGAGTAAATGATAGGAAAAATTTTTTTCCTTTATTAAATATGAAAGGTTTTGAAATAGAAAAATTTAACAAATTTTTAAAAGATAATAATTTTTTTTTACTTTATACAACACATCCAAACTCAATTGGGCGCAACATTAATCAATCAAATATCTTCTATTTAAATTATGACAAATTACCTCTATTTGATTTAACAAATTTTATGCTAGTTTGTGATATATTAATAAATGATTATGCAACGACCTCTTTAGATTTTACATTATTAAATAAAAAACAAATTACTGTTGCTTTTGACTTTGATAATTATTTAACTCACGATGGAATTTTAGAGGATGATGCAAGGAATCTTCCAGGAAGTATAATAAATAATTATGATGAATTAATAAAAGAGTTAATAAATGAATTTGATATTAAAAGTAATAATAATTTGATAAGCAAGTACTACGATATGTCTATTAATAATTCTTGTCACAAAAATTATGAGTTTATAAAGAAAATATTAAATTCATGAAAAAAAAAAATATATCATATGTAGGTTTTGCTGGAGACATTATACATTATGGACATATTAAAATTATAAATACAGCGAGTAAATATGGAAGTGTTGTTGTAGGACTTTTAACTGATAAAGCAATTTCTAGCTACAAAAGAAAACCCTTAATGAATTATAAACAAAGATACACTGTCATTAGCAATATTAAAAATGTAGAATTGGTAATTGCTCAAAATACTCTTGATTACACTAAGAATTTAAAAAAAATAAAACCAAAATATGTGGTGCATGGTGATGACTGGAAAAAAGGACCACAAAAAAAGACAAGAGAAAATATAATTAAACTTTTATCTAGTTGGAATGGAAAATTAATTGAAGTTCCTTATACAAAAGGAATTTCTACAACAAAAATTTTGACACACTTAAGAAAAGAAATTGTTAATCAAAATAAAAATACCTCTAGCTCCTTAAAGGAAAAAAAGGGAGTGGAGAAAAGTAAGGTAAGACTAAAATAATTATGATTAAAAAATTTTAAAATAAAAATATTTTAGAGATCTTTAATCTAAATTTATTGAAATATTTTTTGTTTGTTTCTTATTTTTTTGGTAGCGGAGGAGGGATTTGAACCCCCGACATCACGAATATGAGCCGTGCGCTCTGACCAACTGAGCTACTCCGCCTTATAGAAAATGCAATTATCATATAAATGAATTTAATTAAATCAAAAATATATTTTATTATTATACATAAATAATCATATCTAAATAATTAATTGCTTTAACCTTTATATAACTTTACTAATTTTGTATAAAAGAGATCAAATTAATATTAATAACTACCTTATTGATTGATGTATTTTAATAACAAAAATAAATTTTTACATGGTGTCATGTTTCACCACTTTCATGATAAAAATAATTTTATTAAAACTCAAGGCTCAATAAATAGTGATCAATTAGTAAAGATCATTAAATATATTGGGAGAGAAAATATAATTAATGCCAATGAATTTATAAATAATATCCTTAATAAAAAAAAAGTTGAAAAAAAAGTTTGTTTAACTTTTGATGATGCTCTTAAATGTCAGGAAAATATAGCATTACCAATTTTAGAAGATTTCAAAATTAAAGCATTTTTTTTTATTTATACCGATATATTTAAATACAATCCTCACAATATAGAAATTGTCAGACACTTTAGGCATGCATTTTACAAAAATATAAATGAATTTTACAAAGATTTTATTAGTATAGTTAAATCAAAATTAGGTCGAAAAGAAATTTCTAATTTTTTTATATTTAATAAAGAAAAAATATTAAAGTTTCGAAAAAAGTTTCCAATATATACAAAATATGATGTAGAATTTAGATTTATTAGAGATCATCTTCTTAATAATTTCGAATACAATAATATTATTAGTGAACTTTATTTATCAAAAAATTTCAAACCAAAAAAATACCATAAACACCTTTTAATGAATAAAGAAAGTTTACAAAAACTAAATAAACTTAATCATGAAATTGGCTTACATTCTCATTCGCATCCAACTAAGATTATTAATTTTAATTACCAAAAACAGCATAAAGAATATCTCACAAATTTTAAATTATTAAAAAAAATTATTAAAACTAAATATGGTATAAGATCAATGAGTCATCCATGTGGCTCTTATGATAACAATACTTTAAAAGTATTAAAAAAAATGAATATTTTATTAGGCTTTAAAGAATCAATGCTTATTGATAATAATATGAAAAAAATTAATAATTCAAAATTCGAAATTGCTAGAGTTGATCATAGTAGTATTATAAAATCAATGAATTAAAATGAAAATTACAGTAATTACATCTAATAGAAGTCGCCATAATTATCTTGTTAATCAACTTTCTTCTGTTGCAAGTGAATTATTTGTAATTCAAGAATGTGATACTTTGTTTCCTGGTGAATTATCAGGCAATTATCCCAAATCAAATATTCTAAAAAAATATTTTGATAAAGTTAATAAATCTCAGAATAAAATTTTTGGCGATCAATTTATAGAAATCAATAAGAGAATCATTTTATTAAGTTTAAAAAAAGGAGATTTAAATAAATGTAAACTCCCTTTTTTGAAAAAATTTTTAAAAAGTGATTTGTATATAGTATTTGGATCTAGCTATATAAAAGGAAATCTTGCTCAATTTCTAAGTAAAAAGAAAACTTTTAATATTCATATGGGGATATCTCCTTATTACAGAGGTTCAGATTGTAACTTTTGGGCTTTATATGATAATAATTATCATCTTGTTGGTTCTACTATACATAGATTGACAGCAGGTCTGGACAATGGTCCAATTTTATTTCATGCAATTTGTGAAAAAAATTCTGATTTATTTGATTATACAATGTTGAGTGTAAAAGCCGCAATTATTTCTTTAAAGGAAAACATTAAAAACAAAGAAATATTAAAAATGAAAGAGCAAAAAATTAATCCTCTAAAACTAATAAGGTACTCCAAAACAAAAGATTTTAATGATAAGATTATTAAGAGCTTTTTTAAAAAAAAAATTGATTTCAAAAACAAAAATTATAATCTTTTAAAAAATCCATTTGTTTTAAAAAAAGATAAATTTTTTAATTAATTATATTTTGTTTATGAATATACAGCTTTTTTAAGAATCCAATTTCTTTTACTTTTTTTCCATAAATGACTAGGTCTAAATTTATCAACTGTTTTAAAAAATACATCTTCATCACAATCAATATAGTTTAAGAAATCATAAAAATATTTTCTTGGAAATTCTCCATCAAATTTTTTTACAAGGTATACGCCCTCTTCTCTTGTAATTTTTTCATTCCTGATCTCCTGAGAGGCATCATAGCTAGCTCTTCCAATACCAAACTTAATATGTGTCATATAAAAATGCATTGGTACAATTTTGTCATCAATTTCTGTATACCTTGAATAAGTGCCTTCAGATCTTTCTTCACTTGGTTGAAAGCCAGTATTTTTAACAGCATAATAATAGCATTCTTGAGGATCCCATCTTTCAAAATAACCCAAGTAACTAACTTTAATATTAGACTGATTTACTGCATTTGAGCTAAGTGGAATATATGTCTCAAAATCGTTAAAATTGATTTTGTTATTGTTCCTAATAATATTATCAATAGTTTCTCCACCAAACATTATGGTTTTTGGTTTATCATTAGTGTAAAAAACAGGATCCATAAAAAAATTTTTGTTTTCTTGAATTGGATTTCCATACTCTGCTTGATTTTCTCCATACATAATTAGCTTAATATTAAATTTATCAGCGATTTTTGGACCAATTACTTTTTGACCATGAATAAAAGGTTGGAACGGATGCCCTAGATTAATAAATGATTTTTTAGTTAATAACCTGTGAGTCAGACCATTTGGGGTAACCAGAATACTATCTACATTTCCTATTTTTGATAAATTAGTAAAATTTTGAAATCCGATATCAGTGAACATATTTGGAGCCCATGTAACAGCAAGTGGATTCATTCCATATTTATGTTTAAGAACATGAGCAGCAAATGAACTATCTTTTCCACCACTACTTGGAACTAATACATCATAGTTGCCATTTTTTGATCTGTATTTTTCTAAAAGTTGAAATAACAAACTTTCCCTTTCTTGCCAATTTATCATTTTCTTCTTTTCATGATAAAGACAGGCAGAACATATCCCATTTTTATTAAAAGCTATGGTCTGCTTCTTCTCACCTTTATTTTTCATTTCAACTGAGGAGTTTGGCCTTTGATTTGAGATAACACATTTTCTACAAAAAATTACGTTTTTAGGTGTTGTCGGAGTTAATACTTTTTTCATAAAACTATTGTTTGTTAGCAATTTTAATGAAATTTTCTATTATTTTTAATCCAGCCTTGCTACTTTTTTCAGGATGAAATTGACAACCATAAATATTTTTATAATTTACTACTGATGTAAACTTGAGTTTACCAAATTTTGTCTCAGCTAAAATATGGTTTTCATTTTTTGGCTTACAATAAAATGAATGAAGAAAATAAAATTCATCTGATTTATTAATTGAATTTAAAAATTTTGAATTTATTTTTTTATTATTTAACTTTCTCCATCCTATGTTTGGCAGTTTTTCAAATTTATTAGATTTTAATTTTTTTACTTTGCCAGGTATCAATGATAAACCTTTATTTAAGCCAAATTCTTCACTATTTTCAAATAAAAGTTGCATTCCAAGGCAGATACCAAGTAATGGTTTATTGTTTTTTACATGATTAATAATTGTATTTTTCAGATCTAATTTATTTATAAGCTGCATAGCTTTTGCAAAGCTCCCGACTCCAGGCAAAATTATTGAATTAGCTGAACCAATTGTGCTTAAATTTTTACTGATTATAACGCTTTCATTAAATCTTGAGAATGCATCATAAATACTTTTAATATTTCCTAATCCATAATCAATTATTACAACTTTATTTTTCATGATCTTACAAAAACCTTATTATCTTTTAAAGTTTTTTTAATATTTTTTATAGTGTCATAATTATAATGTAATACTGAAGCTAAACTAACTGCATCACAATTTGTTTGTTTTATAAGTTTTAATATATGATCAACATTACCCGCACCACTAGAAGCAATTATTGGTACTGAAACTGTACTTGATACTAATTCTATCAAATCAATATCAAAGCCCTTCATCATACCATCTTTATCTTTTGAATTGATAATAATTTCACCGACTCCACTATCTTCAAATCTTTTTAAGATTTCTAATAAATTTTCTTTAATTTTATGTTTACCATTATCAATATAAGCATTCCAATTATCTTTTGTTTTCATAGCAGTTATTGATCCCACGATTGTTGATGAACCAAAGGCTTGAACAGCATTTTTTACAAAAGATTTATTTTTATGAAAATGAGAATTAATCGCAATTTTATCCGCTCCAGATCTGAGAATATTTTTAATGTCTTTTAAGCTTCTTATTCCACCACCAACAGTGATTGGAATAAAAACATTTTTACTTATTTTTTTTACTATTTGATTTAATGAGTTTCGGTCGTAAAGTGAGGCAACGGCATCTAAAAAGATAATTTCATCTGAACCATCTTCATAATATTTTTGAGCAAGTTTCTCAGGATCTCCTACTTTTCTTAAACCTTCATAATACAATCCTTTGATGACAAAATCATTATTAATATCTAATCTACTTATTATTCTAATTTTTTTATTCTTATTCATTTAGTAAACTTCTTTTTTTATAATAAATTTATTAGATTTTAAGTTCATTTTGTAAATAAAGTTTAAAATATTATTTTTGTAACTTTTTTGACCGTATGGATTTTTTAATTTTTTTACTTTTTTTTCAAAATTTAATGAAAATGCTTTTAAAATTGATTTTTTAATTTCATCTTTATTAAAATCACAATTAATTATATTGTTTGCTTGCAATCTTCCTTTTTGCCTTATACCAATGTTAATTGCAGGACATTTGTAAATAGGTGTTTCCTTAATAATTGAGGAACTATTTCCCATACATATAATTTTAAAATTTTTTAATAAATTTAAAGCCATAATTCCAAGATAAAAATAGCTACCTAAATTTTCAACGTAAATTACATTTAGTTTATTTTTTTTATAAAATTTTATAATTTGTGTTAAAATAATTTTATTTCCTTTTTCATCATTTGGCCCAGTTATAATTAAAGTATAATTTTTATTTGCAAAGAATTTCAATGCTTCAAGGCATCTATTAATTCTGAATAATTGTTGTTTATCAGAAATTTTTTCAGGATGTAGAGTAAATAAAATAACATTTTTTTTGATTGAAAAACGATTTTCAATCTCTTTTTTTGAAGCTTTATAATTTTTATAATAGTTTCCAGTAAATCCAATATCTTTAACTCTCCATTTTTCTTCTCCAAGTTTAATTATTTTGTTTTTTGACATTTCATTCGTCGTAAAATGAAGATGGGAAAGTTTGGTTATTGCATGCCTAACTGAGTCATCATTTAAGCCACTATTTGTTATATCCCCTCCTTCAATATGAGCTATGGGAATATTTAGTTGAAATGCCACATTAGCTAATGCATATGTTTCAAATCTATCTCCATATAAAAATATTATATCAGGTTTTGTTTTTTTTAAAAATAATTTAGATTTATTCATAATACTTAAAAAAGTATTTAAATTTGAATATAAAGACTTGTTAGATAAAAAATAACTAAACTTAAATTTATTTTTTACTTTGCTTTCTAAAATTTTATCAAATACTTTATTTTTATAATATAAATTATGAGCTTGCAGCAAAACAGTATTAAAACGATTATCATTTAAAAATTCAATTAAAATTGGGAAAATTAAATAGTATTCTGATCTATTGCCAGTGAAAAAAAGAATTTTTTTTTTCATAAATTTAAATTATGTCTGAGTACTTTAAATGTTGATTTTTTGAAATCGATTTTTTTGCTTTTTTACCCAATATATTTTTAAAATTTTTTGCAAGTATTTCTCCAGAGGAAGGTCTTTTAACCCATATATTTTTTTTTGTAAAAATATCTCCAGGTAAAATATTTTTTATTGCAACAACAGTTGCAAAAGCAAAATTAATTGTTTTAGTTTCTAATTTTACAGGTTCTTTTTTTCCACCTCTCATTAAAAATAAATTATTAGAGTCTCTAATCAAATCAGATAATACTTTAGGATCCATTGAGTTAATTATGTCTGGACCTTTTCTAGCCATGGTATCAGTAAAATGTCTTTCTAATATTGATGCGCCAAGGGCGACTGCACCTAAACATGCTAAATTTGATGTAGTGTGATCTGACAATCCGTAGACAATATTAGGAAATGTTTTTTTTAACTCCATCATTGCTCCATAACGAACTAATTTAGCTGGAGTTGGATAGATATTAGTACAATGCAAGAGCGCAAAACTTACTTTATTTTTTTTTAATATTTTTACAGTTTCTTTTATATCTTCAATATTATTCATACCTGTACTTATGATCATTGGTTTTTTAAATTTAGCAATATGTTCTATAAGAGGAAGATTATTACATTCACCAGATCCAATTTTAAACGCTTTAACTTTCATTTTATGAAGTCTGTTGCTAGCTTCTCTTGAAAAAGGTGTGCTTAAAAAAATCATTTTTTTTGATTCAACATATTTTTTTAATTTTATTTCATCAGCCTCAGATAAAGCACACTCTTTCATTATCTGATAAATGGATTTTTTTTGATTTAAGGGAAGGAATTTTTTTGCATCATCTGACATTTCATCATCGATTACATGTGTTTGATGCTTAACACATTCTGCTCCACTTTTATATGCAAGATCGACCATTTTTTTTGCCAAACTTAGTTTACCACCATGATTTATGCCTATCTCAGCAATTATAAAAGGCTTAAATGTCGGACCGATTTTTCTTTTACCTATTTGTATAAAATTTTTCATTTAATAATATAATCTGCACAATTAAAAATTTTTTTTAACATTAATCTCTTGTTTTAGTCTATTTTTATTTAGATTATTACGATTATTAAAATTTATTTAAATTTATCAACCCAATCAATATTGTAATCTATTGATTTGTCATCAATTAATATGTCAAAACTTGGTTTTCCCATAATTAATGAGTGAAATTTAAGACCCCAACTTTTAAGCTGTTTATTTGTAAAATCAAAACCCATATCATATGCATCTTGAATATTCTCATTAGCTCTACCCATATATCTTGCAGTAAAAATTTTTATAAAATAACCCTTTTCATATAAATTATTTATTTTTCTTATTACTTGTCTGTTTGGTATAGCTTTTTCATATTCACCCCATGTATTATTACAAATTACCCCATCGATATCAAAACATAGAATTTGCATGAAAATTTACTTTATACGTTAAAAGACTCACCACAACCACATGTGGATTTCTCATTTGGATTCTCAAAAACAAATCTTGAAGAAAGTTTATCTGTTTTATAATCCATAATTGAACCAACCAAAAACATTGTTGCTTTTGGATCAACCAAAATATTAATACCATTCATTTTAATTGACTCATAATTTTTTAAATCAAATGATTTTCCAAAATCTAATTTATAAGAATATCCATTGCAACCTGTTTTATCAATGCCAACAACTACTGAATCAAAGCCATCTGGTGCTTGAGATAATAATTTTTTAATTTGATCTGCTGCATTAGGAGTTATTGAAATTAAATTATTCATAATTTTTATTATAAATTAAATTAAAAAATATCCAAAGCAAGTTTTGCTTCCTCAGACATAAAATTTTTCTGCCACTTTGGATACCAAACTAAGGATACTTCTACAGAATTAAGATTAGGTAATTTTTCAACAGATTTTCCAACACTTTCAGGCATGCTACCGGCTACTGGACAATTTGGATTGGTTAATGTCATTTTGATCTTAACATCATTTTTATTATTTATTTTAATTTCATATATTAATCCTAAGTCAAATAAATTCACTGGTATTTCTGGATCTTGAACAGTTTTTATACATTTAATAACTTCTTCTTTATTAATAATACTACTATTATTTAGATTATGAAATTCCATAAAATAACTAGCATTCTTATTTGGCAAAAAATCTTCTAGTTTTTTTTCTTCACTCATGACTTTAAAATTTCTTTCACCTCATGAATTGATTTTATAAAATAGTCTATGTCATCTTTTGTATTATAAACCCCAACAGACATTCTAGCATTTCCAGATATTTTAAAATGTTTCATAAAAGGTTGGGCACAGTGATGCCCCGTTCTGATAGCAATATTTTTTTTATCCAGGAGCATTGCTAGATCATTAAAGTGAATTCCATCAATATTAAAGGAAATTATTGAAGTTTGATTACTAAAATCTCCATAGATTTTTATATCATTACTTTTTATCATTAGATTATAAGCATATTGCGTTAACTCATTTTCATATTCATAAATTTTATCAATACCAACTTCATTTATAAAATCCAAAGATGCAGATAAACCTATTACTTCGGCTATGGGTGGAGTACCTGCTTCAAATTTTTGAAAACCATTTAGATATGTGCTTGAGTCTGTATCAACATTTTTTATCATTGAGCCACCACCTTGATATGGCTCTAGTCTATCGATCCATTTACTTTTCATGAATAGTATTCCTAGACCTGATGGACCATATAATTTATGAGCTGAAAAAACATAAAAATCAGGGTCCAGTTCTTGTATATTAAGTTTTTTGTGAGGAACATACTGACATCCATCAATTAATATTGGTACATTAAATTTATTTGCTTTAATTTTAATTTCATCAAAGTTAGTTATTGAACCAGTAACATTTGACATGTGAGTAATAGCTATAAGCTTTGTTTTAGAATTAATTTTATCTAACAAATCATTATAATCTAACTCACCAGTAGATTTTATTTTTGCTGAGATTATTTTAATTTTTTTTGAAACTAAATGCCAAGGGACTAGATTAGCATGATGCTCTAAAGAAGTTAGTAATACTTCATCACCATCATTAAAATAATTGTCTGAAAGACAAGAAGATACTAAATTAATTCCTTCTGTTGCACTCTTAGTAAAAATTATATTTTCAAAAGATGGTGAGTTAACAAATTTACTAACTGCCAATCTTGAGTCCTCATATCTTTTGGTTAATTTGGAGCTTAATTCGTAAATTCCTCTATGAATATTTGCATATTCATATGAATAACACTCATTTACGGCGTTTATCATAGTATCAACTTTTAATGCAGATGCGGCAGTATCAAAAAAAACTAGATTTTTGTTTTTTTTAAAAACAGGGAATCTTTTTTTTAAGTTCTTAATCATCTGATAAACTGTTTAAAAAATTTGTTAAATTATTACTTATTATAATCCTGGCCTGATGATCAAGATTTTGCAAATCTTCCTCAATAAAAGAAGAAATAATCATTTTCATGGCCTCATTTTTATTAATACCTCTTGAACGCAAATAATATAAAGCTGTTTCATCAACCGGGCCTATAGTAGATCCATGGGAACATTTTACATCATCTGCAAAAATTCTAAGTTCAGGTTTTGAAAAAAAAGAACAATGATCAGTTAATAATATTCCTTTACTTAATTGATATCCTTCAGTTTTTTGGGCATTTTCAGATACAAAAGTATTGCTATAGTAATTTGCTTTAGAATTATGATTTAAAATACCTTTATAAGTTTGATCGCTAATACAATGTTCAGCATTATGTACAATGTTAGTTTTATTTGTGCATATATTTTCATCTTTTAGAAAAAAACACCCCTTTAAAGAGGCTTTGGCAAATTCTCCATTTAAACTGATATTATGAAAATTTCTTACAAAACCTTTGGAGAAATTATAAGTATTTTGATTATAGGAGGAGTTTTTTTTACAAACAGTATTTGAAGTTAAATAGAGTTTATTTGAACTTGAGAAGTCTTGGAAAATATTATGCTTAACAACAGCACATTCCTCGACCTTAGTATTATAATTTATATTATTTATTGTATTATGTGATAAATTAAAATGATCTTCAAAATTAATTTCACAATTTTTTTTAAAATTTATAAAATTGTTTTGGAATACTGTAAAATTATCTGAAGTATCATGGATTAGACGTATGTTAAGTTTAGTGTCATTTTTAATATTGAAAAAAATACCAGAGTTTAAAAAAATTTTATTAAGGTCAATGATAATATCATCTGAATTATTATTATCTTGATCTAAGAAGCTATTAAAATCATAATTTTGAAGATTTCTAATTTCAATATTATCATCTTCAAAGTTTTGGCACATTCCGTTAACCACTCTAATTTCATAATTAATGCTATCTAATACTGAAACTTTTGGGGCTTTGTTTTCATATTTATAGAAGTAATCAAATTTGCTTAAATCTGAAATAGTGATATTTTTAAGACTTTCATTATTTTTTTTATCGTAATTATTTTTTAAAATTTTTCTAAATGATTGCTCTCTTTGATTTGCAAGAGTTTCGTTAGCTGAGAAAATATAATCTTTAGAGTGATTAATAAAGTTATTTTCAAAAGTCATTTAAAAATTCTGATAACCTGACTTTTCTATTTCAGCTGCTAAAGATATATCACCTGATTTTATTATTCTGCCCTCCCTCATAACGTGCACATAATTAGGATGGATGTAATCTAAAAGTTTTTGATAATGAGTTATAATCAAAAAAGATTTTTTTGAATCCTTAAATCTATTTATACCTTCTGTAACTACTCTTAAAGCATCAACATCAAGGCCTGAGTCAGTTTCATCAAAAATAGAAAGTGCAGGATTAAGAATACTCATTTGAAGAATTTCGTATCTTTTTTTTTCACCACCTGAAAAGCCAGTATTTATTGATCTTTTAAGCATATCAATGCTTATTCCAAGCTCTTCAGCATTTTTTTTTAATAATTTTGCAAATGAAATATTGTCTATTTCAGGTTTTTTTTCATTTTTAAGTTTTGAATTAATTGAAGCCTGCAGAAATGGAGTAATATTTACACCTGGTATTTCAACAGGATATTGAAAAGCCAGAAAAAGTCCTTTTTGAGCTCTTTCTTCAATATTCAAATCTAAAAGATCCTCGTCCTTGAAAATAACTTTACCTGAATTTATTTCGTAATCTTCATTACCAGCGAGAACATTTGCCAGAGTACTTTTACCACATCCATTAGGACCCATTATAGCGTGAACTTCCCCCTCATTTATTTGTATGTTAAAATCATTTAGAATTTTTTTACCCTCAATAGAAACATTCAAATTATTAATATTTAAAAAAATCATCCAACACTTCCCTCTAAAGAAATTGATACTAACTTTTGTGCTTCTACTGCAAATTCCATTGGTAATTCTTGTAGAACTTGTTTGCAAAATCCATTGACGATCAGTGAAACTGCCTCTTCATGACTAAGACCTCTTTGCCTACAATAATATAATTGATCTTCATTAATTTTAGAAGTGGATGCTTCATGCTCTACAACTGCAGAATTATTTTTCGAGTCAATGTAAGGAATTGTATGAGCTCCACATTTATTACCAACTAAAAGAGAGTCGCACTGAGTGTAATTTCTTGCCTTATCTGCTTTTCTGAGAAAAGATACATTTCCCCTATAGGTATTTTGAGAATTACCTAGAGAGATACCCTTTGAAATGATCTTGCTACGGGTATTTTTACCGATATGAGTCATTTTTGTACCAGTATCAGCTTGTTGAAAATTATTTGTAATGGCCACAGAGTAAAATTCTCCAATTGAATTATCACCCTTAAGTATACAGCTTGGATATTTCCAGGTTACAGCAGATCCTGTTTCAACCTGAGTCCAAGATATTTTACTATTTTTACCTTTGCATAAACCTCTTTTTGTAACAAAATTATAAATTCCGCCTTTTCCTTCCTCATCTCCAGGATACCAATTTTGAACGGTAGAATACTTTATTTCTGCATTTTCTAGAGCAATTAATTCAACATTTGCAGCATGAAGTTGATTTCTATCTCTTTGTGGAGCTGTACAACCTTCAAGATAGCTAACATAACTTCCCTTATCAGCTATAATTAAAGTTCTTTCAAATTGACCTGTTTCTTCTGCATTAATTCTAAAATATGTGGAAAGCTCCATTGGGCATTTTACATTTTCAGGTATATAAACAAAAGAACCATCAGTAAAGACTGCTGAATTTAGTGCTGAAAAAGAATGATCACCTGGAGGAATAACAGAGCCAAGATATTTTTTTACTAACTCAGGATGTGTTTGGACAGCTTCACTGATTGAACAAAAAACTATACCAAGTTTTTCTAATTCCCCTTTATAAGTTGTTGCAACTGAAACACTATCAAAAACCGCATCAACGGCAACCCCTGCTAAAACTTTCTGTTCTTCTAATGGAATTCCAAGTTTATTATAAGTTTCAATTAATTTGGGATCTACCTCACTTAAATCTTTGGGTTTGTTTTCAAAACCTTTTGGAGAGGAATAATAATATATATCTTGGTAATCAATTCTAGGAAATTTTAAATTTGCCCATTTAGGATCAGACATTTTTAACCATTTTTTGTAGCAATCAAGTCTCCAACTAAGCATCCAATTGGGTTCGTTTTTCTTTTGAGAAATAAATTTTATTATTTTCTCATCTAGACCTTTCTTAGGCCTATCAGATTCAATTTCAGTAACAAAACCATATTTATACTTGTCCTGAGCATATTTATCTAATGTTTGACTAGTTTCAGTATCCACAATTATTCAAATAAGGTTTTATTATAAAAAATCTAGTCTTTTCAACTAAAAATAGGTTAATTTAGAACCTATTCTAAATATTAAGTTATCCAACCACCCCCTAAAACTTGCTCATTTTTATAAAATACACAAGCCTGACCTGGTGATGTTGCTGAAATTGAACTATCAAATAAAAAACTACCTCTATCTTCGGTTAAATTTAAAACACCTGAAATTTCATCTTGAGTAGATCTTATTTTTGCAGAACATTCAACTTTCTGATTTTTTATCTCAGAATCTAATAAATTTATTTTTTTAAAAAAAACTCTATTTTTTTTTAAATCTTCTAAGGGAGCTAAAATTATATAATTTTGTTCTTTATTTACTTCCTTCACATATAATGGATTTTCTTGACCTCCAACTCCAATACCTTTTCTCTGGCCAACAGTGTAATTAGCTATACCCTTATGTAACCCAATCTTATTACCATTTATGTCAAAAATATTTCCTTCTTTGTTAATATCAGGCTGTAGCTTATTAATTAAATCTCTATAGGAATCAGAAGTTACAAAACATATATCTTGGCTGTCCGGTTTATCACTAACTAACAAATTATAATCTTCAGCCATTTTTCGAATTTCAGATTTTAAATAATTGCCGAGAGGGAAACGAACATAATCTAATTGGCTCTGAAGTGTTGCAAATAAAAAATAACTTTGATCCTTTGTTTTATCTTTAGCTTTAAAAAGTTTAGAGTCTTTTAAACCACCTTTTCTAATGGCATAATGACCAGTAACAAGAGTATCTGCTTTAAGATTAATTGACTCATTTAAAAGATCAGAAAATTTAACAGTTTGATTACAATCAATACATGGAACAGGCGTTTCACCATTAGCGTAAGAATCAACAAATTTATTTATTACTCCACTGTAAAACTTGTCCTGATAATCAAAAACAAGGTGAGGAAAATCATATTGTTTGGCTACTTTTTTTGCATCTTCAATATCAATACCTGCACAACAAGATTTAGACTTAGAAGAGTTTGGCTGATTATACAATCGGAGTGTCACTCCAGTAACATTATAACCTTCTTTTTTTAGCTTAACTGCAGCAACAGAGCTGTCTACACCTCCAGACATTGCTACAATTACCTTTGTATCTTGTTCTTTTTTATCAAATCCTAGTGAGTTCATATATTTTAATCTATATATTTACAAAGTCTCATTACTTCAATAATAGCTTTAAAATAATGGTAGATTTATTAATTCCTGGTCCTGAAGGTAAAATTGAAGCAAAATATTCCCATAACAAAAATACTGACTCCCCAATTGCGGTAATTCTACATCCTGATCCATCGCGTGGGGGTACTATGAATACTAAAGTAGTATTCAAATTATATAAAATTTTCGCTTTAAATGGGTTCTCCACTATTAGATTTAATTTTAGAGGCGTTGGGAAAAGTGAAGGCGTATATGATAATGGAGAAGGTGAACTTAGTGATGCAGCAAGTGTTTTAGACTGGTTACAACAATACAATACTAACTCTAAGATTTGTTGGGTTGTTGGATTTTCTTTTGGAGCATGGGTTGCAATGCAACTATTAATGAGAAGACCAGAAATTAATGGGTTTGTAAGTGTATCACCTCCCGCAAACTCTAGGGACTTTAGTTTTTTAGCTCCCTGCCCCTCTTCAGGATTAATAGTTCATGGCGATAAAGATAATATAGCCTCATTTGACTCTACTAAAATATTAGCAGAAAAACTTCAAAAACAAAAAAAAGTAGATATAAAATTTAAACCTATCAAAGGAGCTGACCATTTTTATGAAAATTATTACAATGAATTTACTGAAATAGTAGAAAATTATATTAAAGAAAATATAACTTAGATAATTAAATCAATATAATGAAAATAAATTCTGAATTCTTAAAAGAAATTAATGATCGTGGATTTATTTTCCAATCGACAGATATTGAAAGTTTAGACAATTTAATATCTAAAAAAAAAATAACTGCATATATTGGCTTTGATATCACTAGTGACAGTTTACATGTTGGTAGCTTGGTTCAGTTAATGCTATTAAATTGGCTTGATACTTTTGGACATAATCCAATTGCATTGGTTGGTGGTGGCACAACATTGGTTGGCGATCCATCTGGAAAAGACTCGACAAGACAGATTTTAACAATAAAAGAAATTTCTTCAAACATAAAAAAAATTCAAAAAATATTTGATAGGTTTATTAATAATAATCAAAATGGATTAGTTATAAATAATTATGAATGGCTGTCAAACTTGAACTATATTGATTTTTTAAGAGATATAGGATCAAAATTAACTCTTAACAAAATGCTTACATATGAGTCAGTAAAAAATAGATTAGACAGAGAGCAGCCATTAACTTTTTTAGAATTTAATTACATGCTTCTTCAAGCATATGATTTTTATTATTTAAGAAAAAATTTTAACTGCATTCTCCAGCTGGGAGGTTCTGACCAGTGGGGAAATATTATAAATGGAATTGAGTTAATTCGAAAAATACTAAACAAAAAAGCTTATGCTATAACTTCTCCTTTAATAACAAACTCAGATGGCTCTAAAATGGGCAAAACTGCTAGTGGTGCAATATGGCTAGATGAAAGAAAGCTTAGCAATTTTGATTTTTATCAATTTTGGAGAAATACAGAAGATGTCAATGTTGAAAAATTTTTAAAGTTATTTACAAAAATAAATTTAAAAGAGATTAAAAAATTAAGCGCATTAAAAGGAAAAGAAATAAACGAAGCTAAAAAAATTCTTGCTTTTGAAGTCACTAAAATAACTAGAGGAACAAAGTCAGCAAATGAAGCTAAAGACATAGCTAATAACATTTTTAATAAAAAAACCCTCGATCATAGAATTCCAACATATCATATAAATTCAAATCAAATTACAAAATCTGATTTTTCAATTTTAGACGCAATAGAAAAACTTAATATGAGCAAAAGTAGAAGTGATACAAAAAGATTAATAAAATCTAAAGGTGTGAAAATAAATGATGAGATTTATAATTCAAAAGATTTTTCTCTTAAAACATACTCAAAAAATTTAGAAATTAAAATAAGTATTGGTAAAAAAAATATTGGCATATTAAAAATTAAAAAATAATTTTATAAAGTAAGTGATTTTTCTAAAAATTCATCAATATCACCTCCTAAGACATCATTTACATTTGATGACTCATAATTAGTTCTCAGATCTTTGATAAGTTTATAAGGATGCAAAACATACGATCTAATTTGATTTCCCCATCCTATTTGTTGTTTTTGATCATTTATCAAATTCTCTTTTTCTTTTCGTTTTTGCAATTCATATTCATAAATTCTTGATTTAAGCATGTCCATTGCGTATGCTTTATTTTTATGCTGCGATCTATCATTCTGACATTGAACAACTATTTCAGTAGGCAAATGTTTAATTCTAACCGCGCTATCTGTTGTGTTAACGTGCTGTCCTCCAGCACCTGACGCTCTGTAAGTATCTATTCTAATATCTGAGTCATTTATTTCTATTTCTATTTTATCATCTATTTCTGGATATACCCAAACGCTAGCAAAACTTGTATGTCTTCTTTTGTTGCTATCAAAAGGAGATATTCTTACTAGGCGGTGTATGCCAGATTCTCTTTTTAACCACCCATAAGCATAATTTTTTTCAATTTTGATTGTAGTCGATTTTATTCCAGCCTCTTCTCCTCTTGTTTCTTGAAGAAGTAAAATTTTAGCTTTTTGCTTTTCTGCCCATCGAATATACATTCTTATAAGCATTTCTGCCCAATCTTGACTTTCAGTTCCTCCAGCACCAGCATGTATTTCTAAAAATACATTATTTGGGTCAGCGGCCTCATTCATTAAATTTTCTAATCTTGAATTATTAGAAGTAATTAGAAGTTGCTTAGACTCAATAAGAAGCTGATCAAAATATTCCTCACTATTTTCCGAAATTGCTATATTGAATAACTCTTCTATGTATTGAAGATTATTTTCAATAATCTCGAAGTCTTTAATTTTTTTTTCTATATTTTTGATTTTTTGAAACAATGATTTAGCATTAGGTTGTTTCCATATTGCAGGGTTTTCACTTTCTTTTTTTAATGTTTTGAGCTCTAATTTTAGTGAAGAAAAGTCAAACCCCCCTCCTTAGTAAATCATAGTTACTCTTAATATTCTCTAAATTAGCCTCAATTTTTTCTATAGAATTCATTAGTTATTTAATAAGCCAGCAGTACCAGAAATAATTTCTGAACTAAATCCTAATGAATCTATAACATTAATTTCGTTTTTTAAATCTTTTTCTGAATTTTTAATAAAAGGTTCCATTATTGCATTCTTATTATTGGATGGCATACCTGTGTTAGGGTCAATATTTATAAATGTTAAACCATCTGGTATTCTAAAGGGTTTATTATTTTTATTAATTTCTGAATTTAATGCGTAATTTTTAAATATTGGAACAGCGACTGATGAGCCGGTTTCTTTATAACCAAGAGATTTTGGTTGATCATATCCTACAAATATCCCAACAACTATATCAGGAGAAAATCCTATAAACCAAGCATCTTTATTTTTATTTGTTGTGCCTGTTTTTCCAGCGAGAGGCAAATCTAAATCTTTAAGTTTCAAGGCAGTACCTCTCTGAACTACACCTTCCATCATCGATGTTATTTGATAGGCTATTCTAGCATCAATTATAGTCTCTTTATCATTTGAGATATTTGGTATTTTATAATTTTTATTAATTTTAATTTTGGAGCAATCATCACACTTTTTTTTATTACTTTTAAAAATTAATTTTCCTTCTTTATTATAGATACTTTGAACAAAATTCGGTTGAATTTTTTTTCCACCATTTGCTATAATGCCATAAGCATTGGTAATATCAATTAAATTAACCAATCCACTTCCTAATGACATAGATAAATTATCTTCAAGAAACTCATCTATTCCAAAATCTTTTGCTGTTTTAAGTATTTTTGGAATTCCAATTTCATTTGCAAGTCTTATGGTCATAAGATTTCTTGATTTTTCAATTCCAGTTCTAATCGTTGTTAAACCATAAAATTCATCTGTATAGTTAGCAGGCTTCCATTTAGGAAGACCAGGTCCTTGATCAACGACATAGGGTGCATCTAGAACTAAAGTAGAAGGATTAAATCCTTCATTTAGCGCTGCGATATATACAAAAGGTTTAAAAGCTGAACCAGGCTGTCTCTTGGCTTGTGTTGATCTATTAAATTGACTTAAATTAAAACTTAACCCTCCTGACATTGCAAGCACATCTCCTGAGTGTGGATTTAAAACTAAAATAGCCCCATTAACTTCTGGAATTTGCCTAATAACTAAATTATTTTTTTTATTTTCTACTAAAATTAAATCACCTAATGAAAAAAATTCTTCTTTTAACCATTCGTTATCTTTAAATTTTAAATCAATAATTAAATTATTTTGTTCACTATCAGCAACAGAAAGTAATGATTTATTTATTTTATTTATCATTACGATTTGCCATTTATTAGGAAATGGATTGTTAAATTTTTTTATAAAACTTTTTATATTTTTTTCATTAATATTTACATTGTCAATAGGACCTCTCCATCCATGACGTTTATCATATTCAATTAAGCCATGCACTAGAGCTTCATTTGCTAATTTTTGTAATTTTGAGTCAAGTGATGTTTTAATAATTAAACCATCAGAATAAAATTTATTTTCACCATATTTGCTAAATAGCTCTTTTCTAATCTCTTCATAAAAATAACTTGCTTCATTGAAAATTATTTTATCTCTTGAATATAATTTTATAGGTTGATTTTTAAAATTTAGATCATCTTCTTTAATAAAACCATTTATGTACATTCTATCTAAAACCCAATTTCTTCTTTCAAAAGCAGCTTCATAATTTTTATTTGGGTTATAATTATTAGGCGCTTTAGGAAGAGATGCTAAGAAAGCAATTTCATCAATATTTAAATCAGAAAGCGACTTATTAAAGTAATTAAGGCTAGCGGAAGCAATACCATAAGATCTATATCCTAGATAAATATCATTTAGATATAATTCTAAAATATTATCTTTACTTAATATGTTTTCAATTCTTAATGCTAACAAAATTTCTTTTATTTTTCTTTCATAGCTCACTTCATTTGTAAGTAATAAATTTTTTACAACCTGCTGAGTGATTGTCGAGGCTCCAATTAATTTTTTATTATTAAAACTATTTATTAAATTTGAAATTGATGCTCTCAATATAGCATTCAAATCAATGCCTGGGTGATTGAAAAAATTTTTATCTTCAGCTGATATAAATGCATTAATGACGTTTTTTGGAATTCTATTTATTGGAACATAAAGCCTCTCTTCTTTGTGAAAACTTTTTAATAAAAGACCATCAGAGCTGTAAATCCTAGAAGATAAATTAGGTTTGTAATTAACTATTTTATCATATCCTGGTAACTCCGGCGAATATTTCCATAGTATTGTAAGAATGGCGCTACTAAATACTATGAATGAAACCAAGAATAGGCCAAAAAACCAGTATAATAATTTTTTCATTTATAACAATCTAGATTGTGAAATAGTTCAAAATATGACATTAGGGATAAATTAAATTAAATTCAAAAAAAAATAACAAAAATGAAAAGAATTTTTACAAATTATAATGGAGTTTCCAAATTATGTCGAAAAAAATACTTATTGATGCATCAAATGCAAATGAAACAAGAATCGCAGTTACTGAAAATGGGAAATTAGATGACTTTGAAATTGAATCAAATAAAAAAAATGCAGTCAAAGGTGATGTTTATTTAGCAAAAATTACCCGTGTAGAACCATCTCTTCAAGCAGCTTTTGTAGACTTTGGTGCCAATAGGAATGGCTTTCTTCCACTTACCGAAATACACCCTGATTATTTCAAAATTCCATCAGCAGATGAGGCAAAATTAAAAGATTTATTAGAAAAGAAATCTGCAGATGAGCACTTAGATGAAATTGATGAACCACTTGAAGTTGAAGAGGATAAAACTCAGCCATCACAAAATGATGATGAGGAAACCAAAAAAATAAAAATTAAAACATCAAATCCAAAAAAAGAATATTTTAATTTTTTTAAAAAATATAAAATACAAGATGTAATAAAACCAAGACAGGTAATTTTAGTTCAAATTAATAAAGAAGAAAGAGGCCTAAAAGGGGCTGCGCTAACTACTTTTTTATCATTTGCAGGACGTTATTGTGTTTTAATGCCAAATAGTATGAACAATGATGGCATATCCAGAAAAATTGGAGATATTGAAGAGAGAAAAAAGTTAAAACAAATTTTAGCTTCAGTAAATATTCCAGATAAAATGTCTGTAATAGTAAGAACTGCTGGTATTGGCAAAAGTAAAAAAGAAATCTCTAAAGATTTAACTTTTTTAGTAACACAATGGAATAAAATTAGAACTTTAACGCTTAAATCGGAAGCTCCTAAAATTATTTATGAAGAAGGCAGTATTCTTAAAAGAGCTATTAGAGATATGTTAACTGAAGAAGTTGATGAAGTACTGATAGAGGGAAAAGATGGATATGATAAAATAAAAAAAATATCTAAAAATATATTACCAACGCAAACAAAAAAAATTAAATTATTCAAGTCTAAAGAAAATTCATTGTTTGCAGAACAAAACATAGAATTTCAAATTAATGAACTTTATAGTTTAAATGTTAAATTACAATCAGGAGGATCAATAGTTATAAATACAACCGAAGCATTAGTAGCAATTGATGTCAATTCTGGGAAAAATACATCTGAGAGAAATATTGAAAGCACTGCATTGAAAACTAATTTAGAAGCTGCATCAGAAATAGCTAGGCAGTTAAGATTAAGAGATTTAGGTGGTTTAGTTGTAGTAGATTTTATTGATATGGACGACTACAGAAATAATTTTAAGGTAGAAAAAACTATTAAATCTGCGTTGTATAGGGATAGAGCAAGAATTCAAGTTGGGCGAATAAGCATGTTTGGTCTATTAGAATTATCAAGGCAAAGATTAAGATCAAGCTTAATTGATAAATCATTTGATAAATGTAATTTATGTAACGGATCTGGATTAATACTAAATTCTAAATCAATTAGTGAGCAAATTTTGAATGTTATAAAAGAAAAATTAATTAAAAATAATAATTCAAATATTTTAGTTAAATGTAATAGTGCTTTAGCTGAAAATCTAATTAATGAAAAAAAATTAGAACTTAATCTGCTTGAAAATAATTATGACTCAGTAATAAATTTTGAGTTCAAAAATGAGTATTCTTTGCATGAACCAATAATTGAAGTTTCAAATCATAAAAATATTGCTGAAAAAAGTAATGGCAAAACAAATAGATCTAAAAATTCAGAGAAAAAAACTGTTAAAAAAAATTCCAAAACAAAAAAAATGGTAATTAAAAAAAGTAAAAAGAAAACAAAAAAAGAAGATAAAAATTTAAATATTAAGATCAATAACGATCTTGAAAAAAATGAAGCTGTCCAAAATGACGATATTGCACAATCTGAGGAAAAAACTGGTTGGTGGTCTTAAAATATAAATTAATAATTTTTACCTGTGTTTCTTTCATTTTTTTATCAAAGATATCTCATTCTAGTCAAATATTTGATTATGAAACTGAAATATTTTTAAAAAAATTATTACTAAGTATTAAATCTGTTAATGAGTTTAAAAAAGAAATAAAGATTCATATAATTAAAGACTCAAATCCAAACGCTTTTGTAATAAGTAAGAACAACCTTATTGTATCTTCAGGGTTGATAGAGCAGTCACCTGACTATGTTGCATTGCTTGCAGTTTTGGCCCATGAAGTAGGGCACCTGGAGTATTTTCATTTAGAAAAAAGACAGGATACTATTGAACAATTTTCAAAAATTAACATGATAAGTAATTTAGCACTTATTACGGGCAGTTTATTAAGTGAAGAACCTCAAATGTTGGGAGGAACAATTGCAAGTCAAGCTAATATCAATAACTTTTATTTTAGTTTTAGTAGAGAGCAAGAAAGAGAGGCTGATATATATTCAATGAAGACTATTCAAAATTTAAATTTATCATCTGACTCAATAAAAGAACTTTTAAAAATTTTAGAAAAAAATGCTTTAAATAAAGGTTATAATGAAGATTATCAAAAATTTTCTACCCATCCAATTTTTAAAGAGAGATATGAGATTATAGAAAATAATTCAAAAGCAAAAATATTTAATTTTGATGATGACCTTGAAAATGAATTTAATTTTATAAAAGCTAAATTTATGGCATATAACAACAATTTAAACATAATTTCATTAAAAGAAGATTATAGAATTCTTTATGAATCTATAGTTAGTTCTACGTCAGGCGATTTGAAAAATTCACTAAAAAATATTAATTTTTTAATAAATAAATACCCAAAATACATTTTTCTTTTAGAGACAAAAGGAGATATTTTAAGATCACATGGATTTCTAAATGAGTCTATAAAATTTTATGAAATTGTTTTAGATAATTACCCTAATAACAAATATATAAAGTATAAAATATTTTTAGATACAAATTTTGAAAGTTTAAGCAAAATAGAACAAAATAATTTTTTTCACGATCATACTAATTTATTAATTCAATTTCCAAAAAATAAATATATCATTAATAAATTTATAGAGATTGCTATAAATCTTGATAAAATGGATTGGGTTAAATTTTTTAATATTATAAATCAAAAAAACAAATATAAAACTACAGAAATTAAAGAAAAATTAATTAAAATTTCTGAAAAAACTAGTGATAAAAAATTAAAAAAAACAATATATAATTACTTAAATTGATGAATGGTTCTCTTACTTACGAAGATTATAAAAATCTTATTAAAAATAAACAAATAATTTCTAAAAATTACAATGAAAGTAGCATCCAGCCTTCAAGCGTTGATCTTACTTTAAGTAATGAATGCTATGAATTAAAATATAGTTTTTTGAGTCCCAGAGGAAAAATTAGAAATAAATTAAAATCGTTATCCATAAAAAAATACAATTTAGCTAAGGGATTAGTTTTTAAAAAGAATCGAACATACCTTGTTAGATTAAATGAAAAATTAAATTTAAATTCACAAATTAAAGGAAAATGTAATCCAAAGAGTAGCACAGGAAGATTAGATATTTTTTGCAGAACAATTTTAGATAATTCAAATGAATATGAAAAAATACCACTAAAATATAAAGGTGAAATGTTTATTGAAATTACTTGCAAATCTTTCAATATAAAATTTTCAGAAGGAGACACACTTAATCAAATGAGATTAGTGTATAATAAAAATATATATTTAAATGATAAACAACTAAAAAAAATAAATAGCACCAAAAAGTTATGCTTTTCAAAAAAAGAAGTTACCTTTGAAAATGGTTTGAAATTAAGTATAGATTTATCTAATAATAAAAAAATCTGTGCATATAAATCAAAAACTAATTCGCCTATTATTAATTTTTCTAAATCTAAAATTCATAATCATCATAATTACTGGGAGCCAATCAAGCCTAAAAATAATACTTTGATTATTGAAAAAAATAGTTTCTATATATTAAAATCTAAAGAAAAAATTTGCATTCCACCAAATTTAGCTGGTGAGATGATACCATATGATACAGGTATCGGAGATTTCAGGGTACATTATGCTGGTTTTTTTGATCCTGGATTTGGTCACCCTGAAGGTTCTTTTGCTGTTTTAGAGGTGAAAACTCATGAAGTAAGCTTTATTATTGAAGATGGACAAACTATAGCAAGAATTCAATATGAAAAATTGAATAAATCATCATCTATGTTATATGGCAAAAGAATAAATTCTAACTACCAGAATCAAAAGCTTGCGTTAAGTAAACATTTTATTTGAAATATGAAAAAAATATTAATTATTAATGGTCCTAACCTAAATTTACTTGGAGATAGAGAAAAAAATTTTTATGGAAACACCTCATTGCAAAATATTAAATCTATATGTGCTGATAAATGTAAAAAAAATAATATGGAAATGGAATTTTTCCAAAGTAATCACGAAGGTGAGTTAATAGAAAAAATTCATTCAGTTCAAAGTGACTTTGATGGTATTATCATTAATCCAGCTGCATATACGCATACATCAATAGCCTTACTTGATGCATTAAGAGCAACAGCTAAGCCAAAAATTGAAGTACATATTTCTAACATTTATGCCCGCGAGGATTACAGAAGAAAAAGCTTAACTTCCGAAGCAGTTAATGGAGTAATTTGTGGATTTGGTGAGGATAGTTACTTACTAGCAATTGAAGCAATGAACAAATTAATTTATAATAAAAAATTATGACCAAAATAGATAAAAATGACATACAAAATATTAAATTAATTATTAATGAAACAAAAATTAATAATGTTGCAAAATTTAGATTAAAAAAGGGAGATTATGAAATCGAAATTTCATCAGAACAAATAAATAAACCATTGCCAAACCAAGAGATAAAGCCTCAGATTAAAAAAAGCTCTGAAAATAATAATGAAATTGATACTATAAATGAAGAAAATATAGTTAAATCACCTATGGTTGGAGTTGCTTATTTGTCAGCAGATCCAAATTCTCCACCTTATGTAAAAATTGGTCAACATGTAAAAGCTGGTGATATTCTTTTATTAATAGAAGCAATGAAAACTTTTAACGAAATAAAAGCACCTAAATCGGGAGTTATAAAAAAAATAGTTGCATTAAACAGTCAGCCGGTAGAATTCGGAGATCACTTAATTATTTTTGAATAATGTTCAAAAAAATTTTAATCGCCAACAGAGGTGAGATTGCCTTAAGAATATTAAGGGCTTGTAGAGAACTAGGGATTAAAACTGTTGCTATTCACTCAGAGGCTGATGAAAGCGCTATGCATGTTAGAATGGCAGATGAAAGTATTTGCGTGGGCCCAGCATCTGCTCAATCAAGCTATCTTAATATTCCTGCAATTATTACTGCTGCTACTCTAACTAACGTCGACGGCATTCATCCAGGTTATGGTTTTTTAAGTGAAAATCAAAGATTTGCAGAAATTATTGAAGAGCATAATATTAAATTTATTGGTCCCCACTCTAATCATATCAAAATTATGGGTAATAAAATTGATGCAAAAAAAATAATGGATGACAACAAAGTTCCTACAGTACCCGGTCTTAATGATATTTCAGATAACAATGAAATTGAACAATTCATAAAAAATGTTGAACTTCCAATAATTGTGAAGGCTGCTAGTGGTGGTGGTGGCAAAGGAATGAGGGTTGTTAATAAAATCGATGAAATAAAAGACGCAATAAATTCTGCAAAAGTTGAAGCAAAAAAATCATTTAATGATGATAGCGTTTACTTAGAAAAATTTTTAACCACACCAAAACATATTGAAATTCAAATTCTTGCAGACTCACATGGAAACGTAGTTACTCTAGGAGAGCGTGATTGTTCAATCCAAAGAAAGCATCAAAAACTAATTGAAGAAAGTCCAAGTGAGCTTTTGTCAAATGAAAAAAGAATAGAAATTAGTAATCTGTGTAAAAAAGCTGTAACTTCAATAGGGTACGAAGGAGTTGGAACACTAGAATTTTTATATGAAAATGAAAATTTTTATTTTATGGAAATGAACACTAGATTACAAGTAGAGCATCCAGTGACAGAAATGGTAACAGGGATTGATCTAGTAAAACAACAAATATTGGTAGCTTCTGGAGAAAAACTTAAAATTACTCAAGATGCTATTCAAATAAGAGGGCATTCTATTGAATGTCGGATTAATGCAGAACACCCTGAAAGTTTTATTCCTTCCCCAGGTAAAATTACTCAATATCATCAGCCTGGTGGACTTGGTGTTCGAGTTGACGCTGCTGTTTATCAAGGATACTCTGTACCTCCTCATTATGATAGTATGATTGGAAAACTTATTACCTATGCTGATAATCGTAAAGAATGTATTGCAAGAATGAATAGAGCCCTAGAGGAATATGTTATTATGGGCATTAATACAAATATTCAACTTCATCAAAAAATTATTATGAGTGAAGCATTTCAATCAGGAAAATATGACATTAACTTTATGTCTACTTTCAGTTGAATAAGATAATTTCAGAGAAAAATTTAATTAATTTTTATAAAAAAGGCTATTTCCCTATGGCAGAAAGATTATCAGATGAGTCTATTAAATTATATCAACCTACAAAAAGATTCTTAATTCCAATAGCCAATTTTCATGTTCCAAGAAAATTATATAAATTATTCAAAAAAAATAATTACACTTTTAAAATAAATAATAATTTTGAAGATGTTATATCGCAATGTCAATTAGCAAGAAGAAAAGAAGATGGTACATGGATAAATGATATAATATTAAATTCATACATTAATTTATTTTATCAGAAAATTTGTCATAGCATTGAATGCTATTATGATAATAAACTAATAGGAGGTCTGTACGGAGTGCATATTGGAGGGTGTTTTTTTGGGGAAAGCATGTTTAGTAAAGTTCCTAACACAAGTAAATATTGTTTACTTTATTTGATCGCTATACTTAAAAAAAATTTATTTTCTGTTCTTGACTCTCAATTTTATAATAATCACCTTGTTCAATTTGGAGCTTTTGAAATTAATAATAAAGACTACTTAAGACTACTGAAAGAAGGTATTAAAAAAAAAAGAAACTTTATTTTTGTAGAGGATTTTCAAGAGGTTTTATCATTGATACAACCTAACAACCACAAATCATAAATTGGGTGCTCTAGGGGTGTTACCTCAGGTGAGGAAGATATCATCCACCCTCTATAAACAGATTTTTCTTCATCTTGAAAATTATCATAAATATCAACTAAAACATAATCCTCAGAAATTTCAGTGGGTGGCTCAGTAAAACAAGCGTAAACTTGAATTTTTAGTGTTTCAATGTCATCTGAGCTATCAATTGATATAGTTTTTTCAAAAAGTTTGTTTGACACTTTATCTAACAGCCTGAACTTTGCGAACTGCATCTGTAAAGGCTGAGATAATAATTGATTAGAAAAAAATAATATTAAAAAAAAAATTTTAGGGAGACCAAGATTCATAATCAGCCTTGATTTGATCAGGATTATAATTTTTAGATAGAGGGTTTGAAGATGGAAAATGAGCATTTTTTGTTCCTGTCATATTTTCTTTGTGATCTTTCTGCCATGAATATTTATGATTGTAATTAATTGGTGGTACATCAATTGATTTGTGAAGCCATGCATGCCAATGCGGGGGTATTTTTGATGCTTCTATTTCACCATTAAATATCACCCATCTTTTGGCATTTAAATCTGCATGATTATTACTATTAGCATAATATTTATTTCCAATTTCATCAGACCCAACTAGTTTCCCATAAAACCAGGTATATAATGTTGTACCAAAACTCATGCTGCTTCTATACTTGTAATTGTGATGCTTTCCAATTAATATTTTTGTTAGCATAGAAATTTTTAATTTTGATATTGCCCTCTTCTACGTATTCTGGAATAATTCTGTCTTCTTTGTTTAAGGTGAGATAATTCTTGTTAACATCCATGTCATAAAATTTTGGGCCATTTATTGATGAAAATACTTCTAAGTTTTCTAATGCATTTTCTTCCTCGAAAATTAAAGCATATAATTCAATAGAATTAGAAGACGAGAAAATACCAGCTTTTAGAGAGTCATTTTGTTTTTTATGATCAACATGATGAGGAGCGGAGTCAGTACCCAAAAAAAATTTTGAGTTATTAAAACACGCTGCTTTTCTAAGTGACAGTAAATCATTTTCATTTTTGACTACAGGCATACAATAATGATGTGGATTTACTACCTCATCTTTAAAGACATCCTTTTTAGTAAGCAGCATATGATGAGGGGTTATGGTGCCTGCTATATTATTATTTGTTTTAACAAAATCTACACCATAATCACTGGACACATGTTCTAAAACTATTTTTAAATCTTTAAATGATTTTCTTATTTGCTGTAATTCTTCATCAATAAAATATTTTTCCCTGTCAAAAATATCTATATCACTTCTATTTAATTCACCATGTATTAATAAAGTTTTATTATACTTTTCTAAAATTTCAAAAATATTATATATTTTTTTTATATTATTAACGCCAAACTGTGAGTTAGTGGTTGCATTGTTAGGATATAATTTACCACCAATGAAAATATTATTTTGTAGAGCGTATTCAAAATCAGCAATATTCAAACTATCTGTCAAGTAACAAGGGATAAGAGCTTCAAAATTATCATTATCCGAATTGTCTTCTATTAACTTTTTATAATTTACAGCTGCAATAGAAGTTGTGATTGGTATCGAGGTATTTGGCATTGCAATGCATCTTTTGTTCACTCTTGATGAATATTTAGTAATGACGCTTAGCATTTCACCTTCTCTAAAATGAACATGCCAATCATCTGGTTGAATTATTTTAATAGAATCTATCATTTTAACAATTTTTCTATGACATCAATGACTGTATTTGTTTTAATTGAATTCATATAAGATTTATTTGTATCAATATTAATAGTTTTAAAATAATCAAGATTTTCTTTTGTTCTAATAACAATATTGTTATCACCATAAGGGCCATAAATCTTATCATCTGTTGGTCCAAATAAAGATATTACTCTCAATTGATTTGAAACTGCTAAATGCATTAATCCAGAGTCATTGCCTAAAAACAAATGACTTTTTTTCATAAAAGCTGATGTTAAAGTTAAATTACTACCAAAAAGATCAATTATAAATTTTTCATCAATACCATTTATCAAATTTTTATAAAATTTTTCTTTTTCTTTTGCAGAACCTACTAATATAAATTTTATATTATTATATTTTTTTAATAAAGATTGCATGACTATATTATAGTTTTTGTCTGACCATAATTTTGGCATCCAATTACCTCCAGGAAAAACAACGATGTGTTTGAATGTTTTTTCAAGTATTTGACTAACTTGATTTTCTTCGTTTAAACTAGTTGGAACAAATAGTTTTGAACACGAAAATCCAAAGCTAGAATTTAATTGATCTATATGATGCAATCCTTTTTGTTTTTTAAAAATATACTTTTTTTTATTTTTTAAGAAATATGAAAGAGCAGATGATCTAAAATCTATTACTATATCCCACCTTATTTTATAAGTTTTTTTAAGTATATTAATCCAGTGAAAATTAAATTTTCTTTTTTTAAAAATAATAACTTCATCAATATTTGTGTAATTTCTAAATATAGGAGCCGCAGTTGGGCCAATTACTAAAGATATTTTTGCATCTTTATACTGATCTACAAAGCGTTTAATAGCCCCAGTTGAAAGGATTGTGTCACCTATTAAGTTTGAGCAAATAATTAAAATTTTCACAGGAGTTGTATTATTTTTTTATATTTAGCATATATATCTAATATTATGAGTGTTCCATACTTTTATAAAAACAGTAATTCAAAATTTATATCAATAGAAGGTGAGGATAGTTCTGAATTTCTCCAAAATTTGATTACTAACGACATACATAAATGCTCAAAAGATAAAGTTATTTATTCTTGCTTACTCACACCGCAGGGAAAGTTTTTATCTGATTTTTTTATATTTAAAATAGGAAATAAATTTATTCTTGAAACTCATGCGGTATTTTATGATAATTTAATAACAAAGTTAAAGATTTATAAACTTAGATCTAATGTGCTTATAAGTAAAATTGAGAATATTCACTCATTTATAATTTTTGGTGATATAGAAAAAGATAAAAATTTAAAAATTTTTTGCGAAGATCCAAGAAAGCATAATATTGGCCACAAATTAATCCATGAGTCTTTAAATCCAAAAGTTTTAGAGAGTTATAATCAGATCAATGAAGATCAATACCATGAAATATTGATTAAAAATTTAGTACCCTTTTCTCACTATGACCTAGAAGAAGGCAAATCATTGCTTTTAGAAAATAATTTTGAAAATCTTAATTCAATTTCTTGGGATAAAGGATGTTATGTAGGGCAAGAAATAACGGCTAGAATGAAATATAGAGCATTACTTAAAAAGAAGATCTACACTTTTAATGTTATGTCTGGATTTCCTCAAAAGGATCATCAGATAAAAGAAAAAGGTAAACAGGTTGGTAAAATTATAAGTGTAAAAAACAAATCTTTACTAGCAATGATGAAAATTGAGTTTGCTGAAAGTAAGCTCAAATCAAATAAAAATATAGAATCTGATGATGGATTGTTACTTGATTTTGTTATCTAAAATTGTTTTTTGAAGCAAATAATATTGGCAAAACAATTAAAAAAATTATTAATATTGGGAAAAATATTGAATTAACCCCATAATTATTAGCAACAACTCCCAGTGTTGCGGGAGCACCCATAAATGTTCCATAAACGGCTATTGAAACAATTGCTATAGCAGCACCGCTATCAATACCTTCAACTTTGCCCGCTAGACTATAAGCTATTGGTACAATCGCAGAACTACCGATACCAAGTAAAGCAAAACCAAATATTGCAACTATAATATTATCGTATGAATAAAGTAAATAGAGACTTGAAATTGAAAGCAAAAAAAGAATAGTTAATAAGTTGTATACTCCAATTTTATCTCGAAACCAATCACCACTAAGCCTACCAATAACCATAAAAATATTGAAACTCACCGTAGCAAGCCCAATTAAAAATCCATCAACTTTAATAAAATCTCTCATATAAAGTGCGCCCCAAGAATCTACACTACCCTCTGTAAGAGCATTGACCATTGCTATTAGAGCTAAAACAAAAATTATGAGTGGCCATATAAAAAAAATACTTGTCTTGTTATTTTTATTTTCTACCTGATCAATATCTAATCTTAAAACAATAAAAATATTTAAGGGCAATAATATTATTACATAAATAATTACATTGTTTAAAAGGCTTATATTCCATTCTAAAAATAAACTTGTTGCAATAGATCCAAGTAAAACTCCTAAACTCCAAAAAGCATGAAAACCAGACATCATTGATTTTTTTTCTCTTTTTTCAAGATTGGATGCGTATAAATTACAACTAATTTCAAAACTGCCATAAGTGAGACCAAAAATAAAAGATAAAACCATAAAAATATTTGCAGAGGGAACAAAGGGGGCTGGCAACCAAAGTAAAGCTTGCAAAATACTTGTATACAAAAGCACTGTTTTGCAAGAAGTAAGTTTTATTATCTTGTTTGAAAAAACCATTGCAATTATTGAGCCGATTGCAAATGTTGCCATGATAAGACCAATACCAAAATAGTCTGTGGTAATTTGATCTTTGATGGTAGGTATTCTAATTGTCCATAAACCTACATAAAAAGCCATGATAAAAAACAACAATCGTGTTGCAATAATATCATTTATAAATTTCATCTAATTTGAATTAATTTAGTGAAAATATTTTTGATAAAATTGATTCAAATCTTTTATCAAAACTCTCTCTTGGTTCATGGAGTCACGATCTCGAATAGTCACAGAGTCATCTTCTAGAGTCTCAAAATCTACAGTAACACATATTGGTGTTCCAATCTCATCATGCCGTCGATAATTTTTTCCAATATTTCCAGAATTCTCCAGCATTACCCTTCCCAAACCAAGGTTTTGTAATTGAGTCTTAATATTTTTAGCTTTTTCAACTATTTGATCATTATTTTTTTTAAGAGGAATTACCGCAGCTTTAATAGGAGATAGATGAGGTTTTAATTTTAACACAATTCTAGAATTACCATTCGCAATTTCTTCATTAGTAAAAGCTTCATTAAGTATAGCCAATACCCCCCTATCAACTCCAGCCGAAGGCTCAATAACGTATGGAATAAATGAAGTCTTTGCTTCTAAATTTTGTACTCCTAGTTTTGTAGTTGAATGCTCATTTTTTTTTACATTAGCAGCAATATTAAAATCTTTTTGATTTTTTGTGTGAGAGCCTAAATCAAAATCGGTTCTATTAGCTATTCCCTCAAGCTCCTCTTTTCCATGAGGAAAATCATACATAATATCCACCGTAGCTTTTGAGTAATGAGAGAGTTCACTTTTATCTACATTAACAGTATGTAAGCTTTTTTTATTAACCCCTTGTGACTCCCACCATTTAGTTCTTTTCTCTATCCAGTATTTATGCCATTCTTCATCTGAACCTGGTTTAACAAAAAACTCTAACTCCATTTGCTCAAATTCTCTTACTCTAAAAATAAAGTTTCTTGGAGTAATTTCGTTTCTAAAAGCTTTCCCGATTTGTGCAATACCAAAAGGCACAACTCTACTTGTTGAGTCAATAATATTTTTGAAATTAGTAAATATTTGCTGACATGTCTCCGGTCTTAAGTAAGCAAAAGATGTCCCGTCATCAACAGGACCTATTGCAGTTTTGAACATTAAATTAAATGGTCTAGGCTCTGTTAGATTTTCTGATTTACATTCGGGACATTTTTTATCAATAAGTTGATCTGCTCTCCATCTTGATTTGCAATTTTTACAATCAACTAAAGGATCAGTAAAAGTATCCTCATGTCCTGATTGTTGCAAAACTACTGGGGCACTTAAAATAGATGCATCTAAACCCTCAATATCATCTCTTTCATAAACCATTGATTTCCACCAAGCCTGCTTTAGATTATTTTTCAACTCAACACCCATAGGCCCATAATCGTACAGACCTTTAATTCCTCCATAAATATCATTAGATTGGAAAATAAAGCCTCTTCTTTTACAAAGAGAAACTAATTCTTCCATTGAACTTGCTGTCATTTATTCCTTAGGTTTATATTCTTGTGTTTTTGGATCTTTTTCTAAATCAATTGTATTTTTATTATTATCTGTTTTACTATTTCTAGATGAAAGTATTTTAAAAAATAAAAGAATTAAAAGTATGACTAGAATTAATACAACAATTTTCATTATAAACCATATCTAGACCACATTACCATTTCTTCCAGTCTGTTGATTATATCATTATTATTTATAGAAGAAGAAAGTCGTTTTTGTAAAAAAGATTTTTTTTGATCAATGATTTTTATTTTGGCTTTATTGCCATGCTTTTCTTTGATTATTTGATTTATTGAGCCAATTCCATCAGCTAATCCCAAATCTACTCCTTTTTTGCCAACCCAAAATAGTCCTGAAAATATTTCATCTTCTGCAGAGCTCAATAATTTTGAGCCTCTTCTTGATTTTACATATTCAATAAAATTTTCGTGTATTTGTTCTTGAATAGATTTAAGTCTATCAATATCTTCTTTTTTTTCTTCTTTAAAAGGGTCAAGAAAACTTTTGCTTTTGCCAGATGTATATACTCTTCTTTCTACGCCAATTTTTTTTATTAGATCTACAAATCCAAATCCTGGAGAAATTACCCCAATTGATCCAACAATTGAATTTAAGTCTAAAAAAATTTCATCTGCAGCACATGCTAACCAGTAACCGCCGGAAGCGGCAACATCCTCTACAAAAGCATATACCTTTTTATTTTTTTCTTTAGCTAAGTTAATTATTTTTTCAGCAATTAATGAAGATTGTGTTGGCGATCCGCCTGGAGAATTAATAATCAATGCTACTGCGGGTGCTTTTTTATCTGAAAATAGTTTATCAACTAGTTTTTCTATACCAGCAATAGTCAGCCCCGAACGAGCTATACCAGCTTGCCCAATTACCCCAGTTAATCTTAAAGTTGGAATATTGATATCTTTAGAAAAAAATCTCTTAAACACAGGGCTTAATAACAAAAGTTGGTGTTTACTTAAAGGTTAAAAGTGTTCATTTGTTTGAATTTCATACAAAATTGTTTATCAGACGAACAAATTATCTACTAAATGAATATAAATAAACTATGTTAGACATATGGCAGAAATAATTCCTTTACATACTAAAGAAGAAAATTTTAATGAATGCATAAAAGAAATATCAGAATTATGTAAAGAAGATTTGCATTCAATTAATACATTAATTTTAGACAAGTTAGAGAGTTCAGTGCCATTAATTCATGAAATTGGTAAATATCTAATATTATCTGGAGGAAAAAGACTAAGACCTCTTCTAACAACATCATGTTATCATATTTTAAATAATAAGTCTTCTGATAACCTGAATCATATTGGCTTAGCTGCAGCAGTTGAGTTTATTCATGCTGCTACTCTTCTTCACGATGATGTTGTAGACCTGAGCAAAGACAGAAGAGGTAAATTGACAGCTAATGAAGTTTGGGGAAATAAAACAAGTGTATTAGTTGGAGATTTTCTTTTTAGCCGTTCATTTCAATTAATGACAAAATATGGAACAATAGAAACGTTAAAAATTTTATCTGACACTAGTGTAATAATTTCTGAAGGTGAAGTGTTAGAAATTAGCAATGATAAAAATTTAGAGATGAATGAGGATACTTATTTTCAAGTAATTAACGGAAAAACAGCCTCTTTATTTAGTGCTGCTTGCCAAGTAGGTGGTTTGAGTGCAGGTGCTCAATCTAATCAAATCCAGGCATTAAAATCGTTTGGCACAAATTTTGGTATGGCTTTTCAATTAATTGATGACGCAATTGACTATTCCTCTAACCGCAAGGCAATGGGAAAAAATGTAGGTGATGATTTTAAAGAGGGCAAAATCACTTTACCTATAATTTTAGCCTATGGCAGATCAAATAATAAAGAAAAAGAGTTTTGGAAAGGATGTTTTGAAAAACCAGCAACAGATAAGGGAAACTTTGACTCTGCCAAAGAGTTAATAATTAAATACAATTGTTTAGAAGACACGATAACTAGAGCAAATCATTTTGCTGAAGTTGCAATTGATGCTTTAAGTGTATTTTCAGATAATCCATATAAAAACTCACTGATTAAATTAATTCAAACTAGCATTAAAAGAATAAATTAAATTTAATATTTTTCGTAGGATTTAACCTCTACAATTTTAGAGCCAAATTTTTTATTAATTTCAAGTTTAATTTCAGATCTCTTATCATTTGTAAAATAGACAGATCTTGCAAGATCAATAAATTTCTGATCAAAATTTTTATCTCTTTCACAATCACGTATGTCATCTTCTATAACCCATAATTTAGAATTAATGTCTATGAGAGAATCTAAGAATGGTTTAATTTGATCACTATTTACATGATCATTTAATGTTTGCTGCAATAAAGATAATTCCTCTTTAACCAATAAAAGTTTTTCATTATCTTTAATATTTGTATTTTTAATATGTAATATAGAAATCTTATCTACTAATTCTCCGAGGGAGACTGGCGTATTAATAATCATTGGTTTCTTTTATATATATCTTCGTAGCGCTTGATATCATTTTCGTCTAATTTATTACCGTACCACATCTCGATAACTATTAAATTGACATTGCCCTTATTGCTAAGTCTGTGTTTTGAGCCTTTTGGTATGAAAATATTATCATTTTCTCTGAGGTTATAAGTTTTATCATCAATTATAACTTCAGCTGATCCACTTGCAATTAACCAATGTTCTGAACGATGTTCATGGCTTTGTAACGAAAGTTTACCTTCTGGATGAACAATAATTTTTTTAACCGTGTATTTGGTGCCTTCATCAATAATTTTAAAGGAACCCCAAGGTTTATTTACGACACTTTTCATTACGAAACTGATATATATATTATATATACAAAATCTAAATGGTAAAAATAGCCCCTTCAATTCTTTCTGCAAATCTAATGCACATGCATGATGAAATTCAATCAATTGATAAAAATGGATCTGAGTATATTCACATTGATGTAATGGATGGTCATTATGTCGATAATTTAACATTTGGTGCAAATATGGTTAAATCTATACGCCCAATAACACAAAGAGTTTTAGATGTTCATTTGATGATTTCACCCGTAAAAAAATATATTGATGAATACATTGAAGCTGGATCTGACATTATAAGTTTTCATCCAGAAGCTGACAATAATAGCAAAGATATTATTAAGCAAATAAAGTCAGCTAACTTAAAAGCAGGCATCGCAGTACATCCAACAGTCTCAATTAATGAAATTAAAGAGTTTTTAGATTTAATTGATATGGTCATTGTAATGACAGTTGTTCCTGGATTTGGTGGACAAAAGTTTATGCATTCAGAAATAAATAAAATAACTGAATTAGCTAATATTAGAAAAGAAAGAAATCTTAATTATGAAATCGAAGTGGACGGAGGTATAAATAGTGAAACAGCACAAATATGCAAAGATGCAAATGCTGATGTATTAGTTGCTGGTTCATATATATTTTCTGGTGGCAAAGAAGATTATAAAAAAAAAATAGACTCACTTAGATAATGGATTGGGATAAATTAAAATCATTTTATGAAATAGCAATTTCAAAAAGTATTTCAAAAGCAAGTGCAAAATTAAATATTAGTCAATCTGCCCTAAGTAGACAAATTCAAGATCTAGAGTATGATTTAAAAACACCACTGTTCATACGTCATCAAAAAGGAGTAAGGTTAACCGAGCAAGGTGAAAATTTATTCAATACGGTCAGTCAAATTAATAATTCGGTATCTAGTTTTGAAAAAAAATTGATTGATAAAAAAACCAAACCTGTTGGTAAATTCACCATAAGCACAACTGTTGGTTTTGGATCAACATGGCTTACACCAAGAATAACAAAATTTACTGATCAATTCCCTGATATGGAAGTTAGTATCATCATGTCTGATGAAGAGGTAGATTTATCAAGCAGAATAGCAGATGTAGCTGTTCGTGTAAAAAAACCCACCCAAGCAAATTTAATATTCAAAAAATTTGTTAACTTTCATAATCATATTTATGGCTCATCTGACTATTTGCAATCTGCAGGTATCCCAAGAAATATTAATGATTTAGATAAACACAGCTTAATATGTTTTGGATCAGGTTTGCCTTCTCCAATCTCTAACATCGATTGGATTTTAAAGTTAGGAAAAGATGGAATTAAAAGACGACCTAAATTTAGAGTCAATAGTATTTATGGAATGTCTTTAGCAGTTGAAAAAGGAGCAGGCTTAGCATCTCTTCCAGATTATATGGTTGCCGATAAACCACATTTGGTTCGAGTACTTCCTAATGTTGAAGGTCCATCCTATCAAACTTACTTTGTTTATACTGAAGCATTCAAAAATGATCGTAGATTAGAGGTTTTTAGAGATTTTTTGTTTAATGAGGCTAAAGATTGGCATTATTAATCTTTGACTTACTATTAAGAATTTGTATAAACCTTCCTAATTATGGGATATCCAAAAAAACACCGTGGTCGTCGCAAAAGAGGATCTAAATACAGACGTAATAAAAGACGACAAAAGAAGAAATAACTACCTTTAATCTTGTCCTTTTCTAATTTATGATAGTTTCCAAACTAGGAGACTGTATGACAATATTTAAAATTATAGACGAAAAAAAAGCTTCTGGAAAAGTTAAAAAAGTTTTTGATAACATTAAAAAAGAAAGAAAAATTAAAAATATTCCTAATTTTTGGAAAACTTTAGCAAATGATCCTGAAACTTTAGAACGAACTTGGAATTCACTTAGGGAAATAATGAAAAAGGGCGCATTAAATCCTCTTACAAAAGAAATGATTTATATTGCTGTTTCAATGACTAATAGTTGCGAGTATTGTATTCGTTCCCATGCGGCAGCAGCTAGAAAAAAGGGAATGTCTGATAAAATGCTTAAAGAGTTAATTGCAGTAGTTGGAATGGCAAATGAAACTAATCGTTTGGTAGAGTCATATCAAGTTGAAGTTGATGATTTTCTTAAGTAATATCAATTAACTTTAAATAATAAATTATGTACTTATATAAAAATAATGTTTAAATTTTTTACTAACACTAAATGGGCAATTTGGGCATGGCCTGGCTCTATATTAATTCTCTCTTCAATTTGGTTTCAAGTAAAAATCGATGTTAGAATTAATGAATGGTTTGGAGAATTTTATGACCTTATTCAAAAAGCTCTCTCTGCTCCAAATTCAATCACTATATCTGAGTATTGGGCAAGTTTATTATCCTTTATAACATTAGCAGGTATTGCAGTTGCTGTAGCTGTTGCAATAAGTTTTTTTACAAATCATTTTTTATTTAGATGGCGAACTGCTATGGTTGAATGGTACCATTCAGTTTATGATAAAGCTAGGACTATTGAGGGTGCTTCACAGAGGGTCCAAGAGGATACAATTAAATTTTCTAGAATTATGGAGAGTCTTGGGACAAGTTTTATCGCATCAGTTTTAATTATATTCGAATTTACTCCAATACTCTTTGGTTTAAGTGTTGGCATTCCAATCTATTTTTTTGGTGATTGGCAATATGGTTTAATAACGGGAGCTCTTATTTGGTCGATTGGAGGTACATTATTTTTAGTAATTTTAGGATTAATACTTAAGCTTGTAGGTGTAGAATATGATCTTCAAAAACAAGAAGCTGCATATAGAAAAATATTAGTTATTGCAGAAGATGATGGAACAGTTAGACCGAAAAAACTTGAAGAATTATTTAATGATGTAAGGCAGATACATTTTTTAAGCTATTTAAGATATTTATATTTTGGAATAGCTAGCAATGCATATGGACAAGCAAATGTTTTGAGTGCTTATATATTTCTAGCACCAGCTATTGTTGCTGGAGTAGTAACTTTAGGGGTGATGCAGCAAATTATTCGAGCTTTTGGAAGAGTTGAGTCTTCAATGCAATATTTGCTAAGAGCTTGGCCAACTATTATTGAGCTTTTAAGTGTTTATAAAAGACTTAGAGAATTTGAAAAGATGATTGAAGTCAAAATTGAAGAAGATAAAATGGAATCATCTTCTGAATGATTTTTTTAATTTTTATTATAATTCCAATTATTGAGATCAGTATATTTATTACAGTTGGATCAAATATAGGGATACTAAATACTATATTCATAATTCTTTTAACTGCTATGGTAGGAATTTTTCTAGTACGCAGAAGAGGCTTAAGTTTACTCTTCAGTGCACGTCAAAATATGTATGATGGAGTTATGCCAACCAATGAAATAAAAGGAGGTATTTTTTTACTTATTTCGGGATTACTTTTAATAACACCTGGTTTTTTTACTGATTGTATTGGATTTGCTGTGTTTTTAAAACCTGTGCAGGATTTTATTTCACTAAAAGCTAAAAATTATTTTGTATCAAAAACCAGAAGGTACTAACTTTTCAATTTGAGGTATCAAATCTAATAATGCTGTTACATGTTTATTATTTGAAGGACTTTCAATTCTTTTAAGAGGAGGCATGACATTATTCCAATCTTCTATTTTATCTGCAACTGAGAAATATGCTTTTAGCAAACTTATTTGTTCATGACTACTTAACACGTTACGGATACTTTCCATTAAAGCTTGAAGTTCATTAAAATTTTTAACTTCCTTTTCTCTCTTAAAATTATGAATTATAAAACTCAAAAGTTTAGCACTAATATTTGCATCACCAGTAATTGCTCCAGCGCCACCTCGCCTTGATGTATGTAAAGCCAATGCACCATTTCCACAAAAAACAGCAAAATCATCAAAGTACTTTATTGTTTTAAGCATACTATCCATATTGCCAGTCGAGTCTTTTAAGCCAATGACATTATTAGGATAAAATTTTATTAAATTTTCAATTATGTTGAAGTTGATGGTAACACCTGAATGCTGTGGGATATTGTACAATAAAAAATGAAAGCTATTATTGCCACACGCTTCAATAACATTTCTATAATAAGTAATTACACCCTCATCACTCACATTTTTAAAATAATATGGAGGTAAAACTAATACTGCTTTTGTTCCTATATCAGCACAGAATTTAGTCATGTCAATTGCATCCTCTAAAGACGACGAACCTGAACCAGGCATTAGAATCTTGGGATCAATGCGATTTTCTAATAAAAATTGAATAGTCTCTTTTTTTTGATGAATTGAAAAACTGCTTGCCTCTCCATTTGTTCCAAAAAGTGTTAACCCATCTAAACCTTGTTTCATCAAGATTTGACAATGCTTGAGATATAAATCTTTATTAATTGATAAATCCTGATTTATAGGAGTTAGCGCAGCACAGTAAACACCATTGATTTTATTCATAGTTATTATTTAATTATATGTTGTCCCTTACACTAGGCTGACGAATTTAGACAAACAATAAAATTAGAATTCCAAGTAAAATTCGATAAATAATGAATATATTAAAATTAGTAACTTTTATGAGTTTCATCATCAAAGTTATTGATAACAATGCTGTTATAAATGCAATAAAAGCAGCAAAAAGGGACGGGTAAAAATTTAAGATAGGTTCGTCTGAAATATAATAATCTAAAAAAGACATGGACAAAGAAGCAAGAATAATTGGTATGGAAAGTAACATAGAAAATTTTGTTGCATCAGATCTGTTAAAACTTAGAAAACGGGCTCCAGTTATGGTTACCCCAGCTCTACTTGCGCCTGGAATAAACGCCAGAACTTGCCATAATCCAATTAAAAATGAATCTTTGAATGAAATGTTATTCCAATTCTTTTCCTTAATTTTTGATTTATCAGCAATAAATAAAATTAGAGCAAATACAATACTGCTAATAGCCATAACCTCTATATTTCTAAAATATAAATTAACTAAATCATAAATAAAAAAACCAACAATAATTGCTGGAATTGTTGCAACTATAATTTTAAATACAATTTTGTCTTCTAATATTTGCATTGCAAGAATATTTGATATTAAAAACTTTATTTCTTTTCTCATGTAAATCAGAACAGCAAAGAGGGTACCAAAATGCACAGCAATATCTGTAAACAGACCTTGATCTTCCCATTTTGCTAATTCAGCAAATAATACGAGGTGTCCCGATGAACTTATGGGTAAAAATTCTGTAACTCCTTGAATGAGCCCAATTAAAAAATATTGAAGCTCAAACATTAATCAAAAATTATTTTAGCTAATTCAGATCCTGTGGGAAGAGGCTCAGCATTTTTATTTGAGAAATATTTTTCTAAAAATAACAAGTACTTATTATAATCTTTTAGAATAGTAATTTTTTTTGCTTTATCCTCATCTTCATTTTCTTCTAATCTAGTAAATTCTGTATCAATATAATTCATGGCTTCTGGTATCGTTGTAAAAGGACGTTCTTGATTGATTACTAAGCGGTCATGTAATTCACGATGAACCGTTTTAAAATCTTCAGTTGAAAGTGTCTTTGGACTCTCATCAAAAATTAGACGTTTTAGCATAAAATTAGCTCTTGGATCCTTGATCCCAAGGGCAATTTTATATTTTTCATTCCAATCATCTTGCTCATGAAATTGAGCAAGTTCTGTCGATTGACCAAACTTTGTAAATAAATTTGCTTTACTCTCTGGAAAAATATTGTCTTGAGAGGTTTCTTCTTCCTTTTCAATTTGACGATCTATTTCCATCAATTTAAATTTATCTGCCAGCGCTTTATTTTTAAAAACTTTTTTTGCTCTTTCATTTAATATTTCTGGGCCAATTTCATTGTAAGGTTCGTAATTAGTCGCAATTTTTCCAGATAATAAAATTGGATGCTGATTACATATTACATAACGATTCTTTTTTTTAATTAATTTTTTGAATTCTTCTGCATTACATTCAATAAGTGGATCAGGATCATGAGCTAAATCAATTGTGTGAAACCAACCACTATATTGTGACTCACAAACCATTGATAAAGCCTGAAGTTTTACTTTACCTGCAAAACTCGTCATATAACAAAAACCTTTATTGGAACTTACGTAGTCAATTGCTTTCTCTTTATTCATAGTCATTTGTAATTGACTCCAGTTATCTCTTTCACTTTGTTGTATGAATTTTGTAAGAGCTATACAAGTTCTCACATCACTTAATGCATCATGAGCAAATTCAATTGGAAGATTATTTAATTCAGCTAATTTTTCTAATTTAAAACTAGGATTACCTCTTGCCGTTAACGGTGTCTTGAGACTGCTTGGATTAAGTACATATAAGGCCCTTGCTAAACTTAGGGTATCCCCTCTACTCTTCCTTGTAATATAAGGAAAAAATAAATTATTAAACAAATTATATTCCAAAACTGACTCATCAAAATCTATAATATTATGACCAATGAAAATTGATTGATCAGTATCTTTTTTCCATTCATCAAAAGTTGAATTAATTTTTTTCATTAATTCATAGGAAGATTGTTTTGCATGGAGCGCCTCCCTGATACCATTTTGTGTTGTCAAAAGTGCTCCAGGTTGAGAAATTATTGATAAACGTGGTCGACAAAATTCATTTATATTTTTATTAGTTTCCTGAAAATTTTCATCAGTGACTATAGCTGCAATTTGCATAATCTGCTCCCATTTAGGAGTAGTACCAAAAGCATTAGGATACTCTTTTTTGCCTCTACCAGTTGTTTCTAAATCGTAAAAAATATACTTTGGAGACATATTATTTATCTATACTAATTTTTAGATTTGGAAAATATTAGCTAATTTCTTTTTGACCAATAGAAATGATAGAAAGCTGCTGCTATAATTGCAACAAACAAGGAAATAAAAGCAACAGAAATTATCGTTGAAATTGCCCAAAAAACAATGACTAATAATAATCCTATTGCTGTGATAGCAGCCCAAAAGTAAAGCAGTCTCTCAAGAAATTGTTGCATTAGTCTATTCTATATTATTTAGAGCAATTTATCAATTTCTGCTCGAGTTGGCATTGAATTTGCTGTACCAATTCTTGTTGTAGAAATTCCAGCAAAACAGTTAGCAAATTTGATTGACTCAACAATTGGCTTGTCTTCACATAAAGCAGTAGCAAACGCCCCATTAAATGCATCACCAGCCCCAGATGTATCAACGACTTGATTTGTTAAGTCTAATGCTGGCTCAAAATGGCTCTCATCATGATTGAAAAAATAAACACCCTTGTCTCCTAATGTTATTAAAACATTTTTAACACCAAGATCTAAAATACTTTGTGCATATTTTTTTGCATCATCAACCGTATTAATTTCACCATCAATATAAAAGCTAGCTTCTGTTTCATTTGGGGTGAAATAATCAACTAAAGGGAATATCTCCTTTTTTAATTGTGCTGCTGGAGCAGGATTTAGTATGGTAGTGACATTATTTTCCTTTGCAATTTTAAGCGCATGCGCAACTACATCAATTGGAGCCTCTAACTGTGTAAGAAATATTGATGAATTAACAATAGTAGCTTTAGCATTATCTATATCTTTTATTGTAAGAGCACCTGCTGCTCCTGGAACTACTGAAATTGCATTTTGTCCTGTTTCCTTGTCTAACAAGATGGCAGCAACTCCCGTACTATGCTCATTGCTCTCAAAAACATTTTTTGTACCAACATTAGTCTCTTTGTAGGTTTTAAGAGCCATTTTTCCATAATCATCATTTCCAATTTTCGTTATAAATTCAACAGAAGCTCCAGCTTTTCCAGCTGCAACAGATTGATTTGATCCTTTGCCACCTGGGCCAACAACAAATTCTTTTCCTAATATAGTTTCTCCAACTTTAGGAATTTTACCAAAGAAAGCCAGATCAGCAACAAATATACCTAATATTGATAAATCTTTCATTAATTACACACTAATGTATTTTTTTTAAGTAAACCATAATATTTTAAGTTGTAACAATTTCTATTTTATTTTTATTTATCCATCTCTTGCATTAATAGTTTAGTTTGCTCATATAACTTACGAAAATTTTTGTATCCTTTTTCATAAATTTCATTTGAGTTAGGTTTTATTGTGGTATCTATTTTATTCCAATTATTAATATCTTTTAAGTTTACGTCACCAATTGATAGCGCAGATAAAAAAGCATCTCCATAAGAGGCCCCAAAAGTAATTTTACGAAGTATTTGATTTTGATTAATTATATCTGAGATAGTTTGGGACCACAATTTATTTTTAGTGCCACCACCAACGCTATATAAATTTTTAGGATAAATATTTATATCTTTAATTGTATCAAATACATGCTTGGTGCCGTAGCCTATTCCTTCAAAAATAGAGCGATACAAATCAGATCGCTTATGACTAAGATTTAAACCAAAAAATGTTCCCTTAGCATGTGTATCATGAAGTGGCGTTCTTTCTCCAGAAAAGTATGGAAGGAATATAATGCCATTAGAACCAATTGGAGATTGTTGCGCTTCTTTAACTAGAATTTCAAAAGCGTTGTCACCTTGTATTTCTCTTGCAAACTCATTTTTAAACCAATGTGTAAGTGTTCCACTTGTGGCTAATCCACCTAAAGAAGTATGAAAACCTTTGAATAACCAAGGTGCATACCACATTCTTGAGTCATGAATTGGTTTTTTAGTAATTATAATAAAGAACATTGTTGATCCATACATCATCATCATGTCTTCTGAGTCTATCACACCTACGCTTAAAGCTTCAGAAGCAGCGTCTATTGTTCCTGCCGTTACTGGTGTTCCTATTGCTAGACCAGTTTCTTTAGAAGCTTCAATACTAACGTCTCCAATTACTTTATCTGTCCAAACTAAATCTGGGAGTAAATCAAGACTTATTAAATCTTTTGAAATTTCACTACTCCACGAATTTTTCTTAATGTCGTACAAAGGAGATAAATTTACAGCAGAAAAATGGTCAAGAAAATATTTGCCTGTCAATTTATAATTAATAAAAGAAGTTGAATTCAAAATCTTATGAGTTTTATTAAAAATTTCGGGCTTATTTTTTTTTAACCATAATATTTTTGGAACAACAGATTGAGAAGTTAGAGGATTTCCACTAAATTCTAAAATAGATTTTTCTCCATACAGATTATTTAATTCTGAAATTTCTTCAGCCGCTCTTGTATCAACGCCATATAGAACAGCATTCATTAGTGGATTACCATTCATGTCTACAGGTAACATACACGGGCCGATTGCACTTGCTGTCACAGCTTTTATTTCAGAGGGATTACACTTTGAGTTTTTGATTAGCTCTTTAGTTATAAAAATAAAATCATTCCACCAATCAGAAATTGGATTATGTTCTGCATATCCAACTTGTGGAACAGCTAATTGATGTTTTTTAGCTGATTGAGCAACAATTTCACCATTAATGTTAGTTAAGACACCTTTTGACTCATAAGTGCCAACATCAATTCCCAAGTATAATTTTGCGTTCAATTTTTGTAACTACGTTAAATTATTTTATTATCAATAATATAAATAGATTAATTTAAACAATCCAAACTGATCCATCTGATTTTAATACACCTTTTGTAAAAATAACATTTGCATAGGGTCTTGTTTCACTAGTAATAATTATTGCCATAGTTTTTTTTGCTTCGACATAAAACTGCTGTCTTTCAATTGATCCAACTTCCCAGTTTTCTCCTGATATCTTTTTTACTGTACTAATTAATTCAGCTTGAACTTCATTTATTTCATCTGGCTTTTCATCTACTTCCATTCTTTGAACAGGATGTGGTACAAAACTGTCTAATGGAAAATGTGTAAGCAAAGCTTCTGCTGCCTGAGGAACACTTAAACCATCCATACGAAAAACTTTATTGCCTTGAGAATAAGAAGGAAAATTAGCATCACTTAAAACAAATTTGTCTCCATGACCCATTGATCTTATAAAAGCCAGAATCTCAGGACTGATTAAAGGATTAACATTAATTAACATTTTGAACCTCGTTTGTTTAAAGGAAAATTATATCATTATAAAACGAGAATTATATAAAAAATTTTTATATAATTTTATTTTAAAATAATTTACTCTCCATAAGGGATCCAAATATTTTTTACTTGTGAACTTTCATTAAGAAATTCATTTAAAAAATCTTCTGACTCATTAGACCAATCAATACGATTATTTTTAGGGCACCAATATCTTTTAAGATTAAAAACCGTATCCTTTATTATATCTGACCTAATATTAGAATTATTTGAGAATGACCAAATGCCATCAATGTTTTCATGTTGTGCTAAGATTGTGTTAAGTTCATTATTTTTTGTTGTTAGTATATTGATTGATCCTGCTGGAATATCGGAGGTTTCAAAAACTTGATATAATGATGTTGCTATTAATGATGCATTTTCTGATGGCACAATCAGACTTGCATTACCATTTGCAAATAAGGAAGAAATGGTTGTTGTTAAGCTTAGTAAAGGCTTATATTCACACATCAAACTAGCGATAATACCAATTGGTTCTTTTACTGCCAATGTTAAGCCTCTTATTGGAGGGTTATGAATGTTACCCTCAAACTTATCAGCCATTGATGCATAATAAAAAATTCTTTGGCAAGATTGCTCAAATTCCTTTAATGCATCAATTTTATTTACACCTGCAATACTCATTAATAAATTTACAAATGTTTCTTTTCGCTGTGATAAATTTTCAGCTAAATAAAATAAAATCTGTGACCGATTGAAGTTATTCAATGTTCCTATTTTAGATTTTGATGCTGCTTCAACTGCATCTCTAACATCTTTTCTATTTGCTCTAGCAATGTCACAAATAAATTCTTTTTGTGCCGACATTTGATTAAAAGAGTAACCACTGTCGGGTCTTTTTTGTTTGCCTCCAACATATAACTTTGGAGTTGTGTCTATTGAAGGAAGTGCAACTTTATTCTGATTTATTTTTATTGAACTTTTAGGAGATTCAGGTAGCGTTTTATCATGGTACGCTCTTATACCCTCTGAACCTCCCTCTCTTCCAAATCCACTTTCTTTGTATCCACCAAATCCACATGCAGCATCAAATAAATTTGTTGAATTTATCCATATAACACCGGCTTTTATTTTTGGAGCAATATCAAGTGCAAGATTAATATTTTCCGACCAAATACTTGCAGCTAAACCATATGGGGTATTATTTGCTATACTCACAGCTTCACTAGGAGTTCTAAAGCTAAGAATTGATAAAACAGGCCCAAATATTTCAACTTGAGCTATAAAAGAAGATGGGGAGACATTTGTAAAAATAGAAGGTGGGTAAAATAATCCATCAGTTGGACAAGCCCAGCTAGGTTGCCAAAGTTTAGAACCTTCTCTTTCTCCCTTTTTAACAATTGATTGTATTTTTTTTAATTGTACAGGTGCCACAATAGCTCCAATATCAATTGATTTATCTAAAGGATTTCCAACACGTAATTTTTCCATTCGTGATTTTAATTTTTTAATAAATAATTTTTCTACACTTTCTTGAACTAATAAGCGTGAACCTGCACAACATACTTGACCTTGATTAAACCAAATTGCATCAACTACTCCTTCAACAGCACTATCAAGATCAGCATCTTCGAAAACAATAAATGGAGATTTACCACCAAGTTCCATTGTTAATTTTTTTTCTTGTGTTGCTGTAGATTGGATTATTTTTTTTCCAACATCCGTTGATCCAGTAAAGGCAATTTTTTTTGTATCTACATGTGAAGTAATTAATTCTCCCGTACTACCATCTCCTGTAATAATATTGATAACGCCTTTAGGTATTCTAGCTTTTTGACATAATTCAGCGAAATACAGAGCTGTTAAAGAAGTGAATTCAGCAGGTTTCAAGACAACAGTGTTACCAGCAGCAATTGCTGGAGCAATTTTCCATGCCAGCATTAATAAGGGAAAATTCCAAGGGATAATCTGACCAATTACACCAATTGGTTTTTGTTTATAAGTATCAATTTTTTTAGCCCAACCAGCATGATAATAAAAGTGTCTTGCTACTAATGGAATATCAATATCCCTCGTCTCTCTTATTGGTTTTCCATTATCAATAGTCTCTAGAACGGATAAAAAACGTGAATGTTTTTGAATTAATCTTGCTAGAGCGTATAAATATTTAGCGCGCGAATCTGATGAAGTTTTTGACCAAGAGGCAAATGCTTTTTTAGCTGCACTCACAGCTTGATTAACGTCACTTTTATTTGAAACAGCTAATGTTGTTAGTTTTTTATTAGTTGCTGGATTTATTACCTTTATTTTCTTAGATGATTTTGATTTTAGCCATTTCCCATTAATAAATAAGAAGTTTGGATTATTGAGAGAATTGATCCATGACATGACATCTTTACTATCTTCTGGCGCAGGACCGTAAGATATATTTTTAAAATTTTTTATAATTTTACTCATCATCCAATCGCTAATTTTTCTTTATTTGCATATCTTCCTAAAGCAAAGTGATAGAGTTGTCTCTCAATATCAATCAGAAGACTTGAAGCGCCAATACGAAGATATTTTGGATTTATCCAGTCATTACCTAACTCTTCCATCACTAAAATTAAAAACTCAATGACAGTTTTGGCTGTAGAAATACCACCTGCAGGTTTAAAGCCAATTTTTTTACCTGTCATTTGATAGAATTCTCTGATCATACGAAGCATCACAAGGCTATTATTAAGATTAGCGTTTATAGTTTCTTTTCCTGTAGAAGTTTTAATGAAATCAGCTCCTGCCATCATGCAAACCATGGAAGCTTTAGCAACATTTCTTAGAGTTTCTAAGTCGCCAACACCTAGGATTGCTTTAATATGTTTATTTTTAGCTGCCTTTTTGAAATCTGCAACTTCTTCATATAATTTTTTCCAATTATTTTGTAATACAAAGCCTCTATTAATTACGATATCAATTTCATCAGCGCCGTTTTTAATTGACTCTGTAATTTCCAATTTTCTCGTTTTAAATGATGACAACCCAGCTGGAAAACCAGTAGAGACTGCTGCTATAGGAATGTTCTTTGGTAAATTTTTTTTCGCTTCTTTAATTAGATGATGATAAACGCATACAGCGCCAACTTGAATTTCCCCTTGATTTAATCCCAAACGGTCAAGCAAATCATGAGAGATGGGTCTTTTTGCTTTTTCACATAAGCGCTCTACTTTTCCTGCTGTATCATCACCACTTAATGTCGTTAAATCAATTAACGAGATAGCCTTTAATAACCATGCCGCTTGATACTCTTTTTTAACAGAACGTCTTTTTGTTAATGTAGAGGTTCTGCGCTCAATAGCACTAAGATTAATGCGAATATTACTTACTAAATCGGTATCAAGGTTCATCTAATTAATATTTTCTAATTTTATATTTTATCATTAACATACTTTGCTATTGCTAATGAAGACGTTAATCCAGGTGATTCTATACCATATAAATTTATTAATTTTTCTATTTTATGATCTTCGGTAGTACTAATCGTAAAATCACGTTTTGTTCTATCATCTTTGCTCGTTATTGGTCGAAGACCTGCATATGCTGGAGATAGCATATCTTCGGTAATATTAGGTAAATATTTATTTATAGAATTAACAAACTTAGATTTTAAATTCTCATCAACAGAATAATCATACGGATCATCAACCCATTCTGCATCGGGGCCAAATTTAATAGAATGATCAATCTCTAAAGTTAAATGGATACCAAGACTTATCTTTTCGGGCAAAGGATAAATTAAATGGGTGATTGGTAATTTTTTATTTAAGGAAAAGTAATTTCCTTTGGCTAAATATGTATTGGGTACATTTTTTTTATCAAGACCCTCAATTGTGTTTGCCACATCCGAAGCAAATATTCCTGCTGCATTGATGAGATAATCGCAAATTATTAATGTAATAGTATTTTTATTATCTACTACTTCAATTTCAAATTTATTTTTAACAATTGATATTTTTTTTACATTTGAATTACAAGAGACCATACCTCCATTATTTTCAAACTCTCCAAGATAAGATTGCATCAAAGTATGTTGATCAATAACACCAGTAGACGGCACTAATAAACCACCAGCAGATTTAATAATGGGTTCTAGTTGATTGACTTGTTTTTCATCTATTAACTTTAAATTTTCAACACCGTTGGTTTCTGCTTGCACTTTTATTTGTTGAATTTGATGCATTTGTAAATCATTGTTTGCTACGATAATTTTTTTTGTATTAATATGGGGAACATTGAATTTTTTTGCGTACTCATACAATAATTTATTTCCCTCAACACAAAGTTTTGATTTTAAAGATTTTGGCTGATAATATATGCCAGCATGTATAACACCTGAATTTCTAGAGCTTGTAATCTGACCAATTTTAGCTTCTTTTTCAAGAATTATAACTTCGCTATTTTTTTGACTTATTTCTTTAGCAATAGCTAATCCTACAACCCCTGCACCAATAATAGCTATATTTGTATTAAATTTTTCCATTTTTTTGTATTTTTTAGCTATTTTAATAAATTACATATCATTGAATTCTGTACCTTAGAATTGATTTGATCTATATAAAAAAAATAATTTCTCGGAGGAAATATGAAAAAATTACTTGTTGCAGCTATCATAAGCTTGTCGTCTTTTTCGACTGCTGCTTTAGCTGAAATTAAAGTTGGTATTATTTTAGGTTTCACCGGTCCAATTGAATCTCTAACTCCTGCTATGAGAGATGGAGCAAAATTGGCGTTTCTAGAAGCTTCAAATTCTGGAAATCTTCTTGATGGTGAAACTTTCACAATACTTGAAGCTGACTCAACTTGTGTTGACTCTGCTGCAGCGACGGCTGCTGCTGAACAACTAGTTGCTGATGGTGTATCTGCTATCATGGGTGCTGACTGTTCTGGTGTTACTGGAGCAATTAATGCAAACGTGGCAGTGCCAAATGGGGTCCTCATGGTATCTCCTTCTGCAACTTCACCTGGTCTAAGTAAGATCGCTGATAATGGAACGTTCTGGAGAACTGCTCCATCTGATGCAATGGGTGGTAAAGTATTAGCTAACTTAGCTCTTAAGAGAGGTATTGAAAGTATTGCTGTAACTTACACAAACAATGACTACGGAAAAGGATTAGCTGAAGTATTTGAAGCTGCTTTTGCTTCAGGTGGTGGAACTATTACTGCTTCTGCTTCACATGAAGATGGAAAAGCTGATTATTCATCTGAAGTTGGTGTTTTAGCATCTGCTGGTGGTGACGCTTTACTAGTTATTGGTTATATTGATGATGGTGGAAAAGGAATGATTGAAGCATCTCTTGATTCTGGTGCTTTTGATACTTTTGTTCTGTCTGATGGTATGATTGGTCAATCAATTGTTGATAATATTGGTGCTGATCTTGAAGGTTCATTTGGTTCAATGCCTGGTGCAATTTCAAAAGGTTCTGCAAAATTTGCTGATCTTGCTGCTGCCAACGGCATGGATGGAAGTGCTCCATACGTAGGAGAGTCATATGACGCTGCTGCTATTATTGCGCTTGCAATTCAAGCAGGTGGTTCAGCTGATAGAAAATCAATCTTATCTAATATTAGTAAAGTATCAAATGCTCCTGGGATTGTTATTAATCCAGGTCAATTAGCTTACGGTCTGCAAATGTTAGCAGCTGGAAAAGATATTGATTATCAGGGTGCTACTGATGTTGAATTTAACGCATTTGGTGATGCAGCTGGTGCCTTTAAGGAACTTGAAGTTTCTGGTGGTACTTTTGTAACAGTAGGTGCGCTATAATATTTTTTACTAAATTATTTATTTTAAAAACCCAGCTTTAATAGCTGGGTTTTTTTCTGTCTTTTAATTATTATATGTTATGAGTGTCTAACTTTTTCAGGGATAATACCTTTAGGACGGTATCGTAATATTAGAAGTAAGACCATCCCCATTAATAAATATCTAAAATATGGAACACTATCTAATAAATGTAAACGAATTGCATTTTGTGGATCCATACCTGAAGTAAATACTTCAATTAAAAATGTAGTAAGCGGCGCCACTTCAATCCAGGCAAACCAAATAACAAAGCCACCAAAAATAGCTCCAAGGTTGTTTCCACTCCCGCCAACAATTACCATAATCCAAATAATAAAGGTAAAACGAAGTGGTCTATAACCTGAAGGAGTAAACAAACCATCTAGTGTGACAAGCATGGCACCTGCTACACCTACAATTGCAGCTCCAATTACAAAAATAATTAAGTGTTGTTTAACTATATCTTTACCCATGGCATTTGCAGATACTTCATTATCACGAATAGCTCGCATCATGCGCCCCCAGGGAGATATCTGCGCTTTGTTAGCAAAATAATAAATTACAATCATAACAATAAAAAATAATAGTGCGTAATTAAGTTTTACGAATATTCCTGACCCATCTATGATTAAGTTAGTTAAAACCTCCTGTTTTTTTTCAGGATCAATAATATTATTTAATTTAGATGAATTAAACCATGTCACTATGTTTATAAACCATTCAGAATTTTGCAGATTAATCTCATAGGGTACTGGTCTTTTTAGACCTATAACATTTTTAACTCCTCTTGATAGCCACTCTTCATGTTTGAGGACACTAACAACAATCTCTGAAATACCAAGCGTTACAATTGCTAAATAATCTGAACGTAAACCAAGAGCTACTTTTCCAATAACAAAGGCAACACCTCCAGCAAAGAAACCACCTACAACCCATGAAAAGATTATTGGTAAATTTGCACCTCCTAAAAATCCAGCTAACGCTGGATCAACCTCTTCAATTTTTGCTGTTGCATTGAGAAAAAAATATCTAATAATTATTAATCCAAATAAAATTACTAGACCGTTTAACCAATATTTATGAGATTTTTTTTCTACTAATTTAGTTATAAAAAATACAGCAGTTACAAGTACTATCAGTAAAATAAAACTTATGCCTAACCCTGAGCCACCAACTTGCCAAGCTTCTTTAATAGGAGGATAAGATACAAGTACAGCAGCTAGTCCTCCCATAGCTAAAAAACCCATTACACCAAAATTAATAACACCTGCGTATCCCCATGAAATATTTACACCCATTGTCATAATAGCAGAGATAATACACATATTAAGGATTACTAAACTAACCGACCAGCCTTGAATAAAACCAACTAAAATAAATAATGAAACCATGATGGATATGGCTGTCCATTCATATTTATCAAATTTCATTACAGAACCTTTCCTTTAAAGATACCTGATGGTCTAATTAACAGAACAATTACCAGAATAGTGAAAGATACAGCAAATTTGTAATCAGTAGAAAGTAGTTGAACTAAACTTGATGGCTCCAAACTCTCAGGTAACAAATATTTAAAGAATTTTTTGTAAGCATAGGTCACCATTATTTCTGAAAAAGCAATTACATATCCTCCAACAACAGCGCCGAAAGGACTACCTATACCTCCAACAATTGCAGAAGCAAATACTGGTAGTACAAGATTTAAATAAATGATGGGCTTATAACTTTTATCTAAGCCATATAATGTTCCTGCTACACAGGCTAAAGTGCCAACAATTAACCATGTAATAAAAACAACACGATCTGGATTGATACCAGATAATAATGCCAAATCTTCATTATCAGAGAATGCTCTCATAGATTTTCCAGTCTTTGTTTTTTGTAAAAACCAAAAAGTAAAAGTTAAAAGTAATATTGTAATAAGTATAGTAATTACCTGAGAGGATTTAAGAGCAAGACCCTCATTTAAACCTGTCATAGCTTTAAATTGTTTTGCTTTCATGATAAATTTTTGTCCATCAGAAAACTTGATTGTTTCAGTACCAACAACAATCCTAATAATCGCGTTTACTACGAACATAACACCTATAGAAACCATGGCCAATACAACTGGAACACTCTTTTGCTTTCTATAATATTTAAATACAAATTTATCTGAGAGCAAACCAAGGATAATGGTGGCTAAAATACCAAAAGGCAAAGCAATTATAGCTGTTGGCAATAAACCTAATCCAATATTTTGAGATTGAAAAAACCAAGTAAATAAAATTGTAATCATAGCTCCAAAAGACATCAGTTCACCATGTGCAAAGTTTGCAAATCGAAGCACTGCATAAACAAATGTAACACCTAAAGCGCCTAGAGCTAATTGTGATCCATAAGATAATCCAGGAATAATGACAAAATTAAGAAGAACAACTATAGAGTTAATAAAATCAATCACATTAACCTCCTAAAAATGACTTTCTCACTTCAGGGTTATTAAGTAAATCTTGGCCACTACCCTCTCTACTATTTTTTCCATTAACTAGAACGTAACCTCTATCAGCAATATTTAGTGCTTGTTTTGCATTTTGTTCAACCATCAGGATACCTACACCAGTTTTACCTACTTCAATAATTCGTGAAAATAATTCATCCATAACAATTGGTGAAACACCAGCAGTGGGCTCATCTAACATTAAAATTTTTGGCTTTGTCATTAATGCTCTTCCAAAAGCAACTTGTTGACGCTGGCCACCAGATAATTCACCTGCATTTTGATTTCTCTTTTCTTTCAGAATTGGAAATAGATTATAAATATCTTCAATTGTAAGACTAATATTATCGTCTCTAATAAATCCTCCCATCTCTAAATTTTCCTCAACACTCATACCAGTAAAAACATTTTGTGTTTGCGGAACAAAAGCAATTCCTAAATTAACCCGGTCTTGTGGAAGCATTGATGTTATATCATCTTGCGCAAATTTTACAGATCCATTAGATAATTTCAACATTCCTAAAAGAGCTTTCATTGCTGTTGATTTACCAGCTCCATTTGGTCCAACAATAACAGCAATCTCTCCTTGTTTGATTTGTAAATTTATATCCTTAATAATATCAACCCCGCCATAACCTGCTGTTAAATTTATACCTTCTAAACTAATCATTATTGTTTACTTTTTAATCCTCTACCTAAATATGCTTCAATGACTTCTTCGTTTGACTTAACCTCAGCAAAATCACCTTGAAATAAAACACTACCTTCTGCCATAACTATTACAGGATCACAAATTTTTTCAATTAAATCCATGTCATGCTCTATAACAAAAAAAGTATAATTTCGTTCTTTATTTAATCTTAATATCGCATCAGAAATTTCATTTAATAATGTTCTGTTTACTCCTGCTCCAACTTCATCTAATAAAACTAAGTTAGCTTCGACCATCATAGTTCGTCCAAGCTCTAAGAGTTTTTTTTGACCACCAGACAAATTACCAGCCACTTCTTGCGTTAAATGTTTCAAATTTAGAAATTCTATAACTTCAATAGCTTTAGCACGAATTTCTTCTTCTTGTTTTTTAACAACACTATCGCCAAATAAAGCATAAATTAATTTTTCACCTCGCTGATTGCCAGGAACCATCATTAAGTTTTCTAAAACTGTTAGAGATGAAAATTCATGAGCAATTTGAAAAGTTCTCAACACTCCCATCTTAAATAATTCATGAGGTTTTAAACCAGCAATATTTTTCTCTTCATGATATATCTCACCATTTTCAGGCGTATATAATCCTGCAATAGTATTAAAGAGAGTAGTTTTACCAGCACCATTTGGTCCAATTAATCCTGTAATAGACCCTTTTTTAACTTCCAGATTGACATTATTAACTGCTTTTAAACCACCAAAACTTTTATTTAAATTTTTAATTTTAAGCATTATTTAATTTTTTTAAATTATAATTTATTTCAACATTCAGTACTAATCCCATTGATATCATGATTGATAGCATTACTGATCCTCCATAAGAAATAAGTGGCAAAGGAATTCCGACAACAGGCATTAAACCTGATACCATCGCAATATTCATAAAAACATATATAAAAACATTTGACGCAACTCCTAAGGCTAAGATACGACCAAAAGTATGAAAACATTTAATGCTAATAAAGTAACAGACAGCTATTAACAAAATAAAAATAAAAATAATAAATATCGTACCTAGAAACCCAAACTCTTCTCCAATAAGAGTAAAAATAAAATCAGTTTGCTTTTCAGGAAGATACTCAAGATAAGACTGCGTTCCTTGTAAAAAGCCTTTACCAGTAGCACCTCCTGAACCTAAAGCAATTTTAGATTGAATTAACTGGTACCCCTGTCCCAAGGGATCTGATTCAGGGTTAAGAAATGAAACTATGCGATCTCTTTGATATGGTTTAATGTATTGTAAAAAAATAGGTATAGAAATTATTGTAGCCATTATACCTAGAAGAAATTTCCATATTCTGACTCCTGCTAAAAAAAGAATAAAAGCACCAAGTATAATTATGCTTAGAGAAGTTCCTAAATCAGGCTGAATAACTACAAATGCAAATGGAATTATTAAAATTAAAAAAGGAAAAAATAAAAAACTAATTTTTTTAATATTTTCAAATTTTATATCATTATAATATTTAGCTAAAGCTAATATTATCGTGATTTTTACTAACTCTGATGGTTGAATACTAAAACCAAATATTCTAATCCATCTAGTAGCCCCTTTTCCAAGAACACCTATAATCTCAACTGAGACTAATAATAATACACTAAAAATGAACAACAAATATGCATATTTATAAATTAGTTTAATATCAATCAAACTGATAGCTATTGCTATTAAAAGAAAAACATAAAACCTAATTAAATGTCTAGATGCCCAAGGATGATAAGAACCATCTGCTGCTGAGTACAAACCAGCAGCACCAATAAATGATAAAAGTATAAGTAAAAAAATTAATAAGTAGTTTAAATTTTTAAATTTTTTAAAAATCATATATCTAGTTTATTTATATAACTGAAAATCTGTTTTGCAATTGGGGCTGCAGTTGAGGCTCCTGATCCACCATGCTCTATTATAACAGAAATAGCATATTGAGGATCTTCGTGGGGTATGTAACCTACAAATAATGCATGATCTCTATTTTTCCATTCTTGTTCTTTCTTTCTAAAATCATCACTTTCTCTTTCAGATAGAGAAATTCTTTTTACTTGAGATGTGCCAGTCTTACCAGCAAACTTAATATCGTCTAATCGTGATTTAAAAGCAGTTCCTTTATTTTCATTGACAACTTTGAACATTGCTTTTTTAATTATATTTATTTCTTTTGAGTACTTTTCATTTGTTTTAAAATTTATTTTGTCTCTTTTTAGTATTGATGGTTCAATAATTTTTCCATTTGATGCTATGATAGATGTCATAACAGCAAGTTGAAAGGGATTTGTTAAAACAAAGCCTTGTCCAATACCTGAGATTAATGTTTCTCCAGCATACCAACTTTCCCCTAGTGTTGTTTTTTTCCATTGTTTTGTAGGTATGATACCTTTTTTTTGATTAGACATTGAAATATCAAATATTTTTCCTAACCCAAAATCTTCTGCAACTTCAGCAATTTTATCTATTCCTAGCTTTTTTGAAATTTCATAAAAAAAAACATCACATGACTCTTTTATTGCATTTGTAACATCCATTTTACCATGACCGTTTGTTTTCCAACAATGGTAAAGTCTATCTCCAAATTCTATTTTTCCAGAACAAGAATGGGTAGAAGTAGCATTAATTATTCCATATTTGAGAGCAGCAATTGCAACAATCATTTTGAAGGTAGACCCTGGAGCATATAGACCTTGAATACTTCTATTAGTTAATGGAGACAAAGTATTTGATAAGATAGTTTCCCAATACTCTGTATTTGGTTTTTTAATTATTTTGTTTGGGTCATATGTAGGTGTAGAAGCCATACATAAAATTTCGCCAGTTTTAATATTAATTACATTTATAGAACCCGCTCTGTAAGATTTAAGTAAATTTACAGCATATTCTTGGACTCTTGCGTCAATTGAGAGAGATACCTCCTGTCCTCTTACACTGTCTATTTTTGATATTTCTCTGATAATTCGTCCATATGAATTTACCTCTATTTCTCTTTGTCCAGCCTTACCTACCAACACTGGATTAAAAGACTTTTCTAATCCCTGTTTTCCAATATCCAAATTAGGCATTTTTGCAATAAAAGGCAAAGCTAGTTCCTTTTCATTAGGTTTATTGATGTAGCCTAGTAAATGAGAAAAAACTTCTTTATATGGATAAATTCTTAAATAATCTTCAGCAATAAAAATACCCTCAAGCTTATACTTATTTGTTTCAATTTTTTCCAATGTAGACCATGAAATATTTTCAAATATTTTTATTTTTTCAAATTTTTTTACCTTAGTACTTAAATCAATAATTTTTCTTCTTTTAGCAAAATCAATATCTATAAATTTTGATAAATCGTTAAGTGCATTATTTATAGATTTTGTATTTTCAGGAATTAAGTAAATATCATAAACTTTTTCATTATTTGCAATTAGTATTTTATTTCGATCAAATATCTTACCTCTTATAGGAAAAAGTATCTCAAGATCTATTTGATTTTTTTTTGATAAAGTTTTGTATTTAGAAGAATCTAATATTTGAATATTATATAATCTCCAACCAACAGCAGTGAATAATGATAGTTTAAGAAGAAATAAAAAAAATGTTCTCCTGTTATATGTGCTTACCTGTTTTTTTTGTTCAGAATAAAACATTATAGTTTATCTATTTTAGAAAAAATTAACAAAGACGGAAAGAACAGAATAATAGTAGTAGTAAATAACCTTAATAAGTTTTCAAAATTAAAAGGATAGTTAAATTGTAAATTTGCGATAATTGACTCAAAGAATAACATGCTTAATGTTGTGAAAATTATAAGAAACGAAACTTTGTTTGATGATAAATTTAATAAAAATTTTTTTGTAAAATAAAATAAAGCTACAAAGATTAAAAAACAAATTAAATGAGGTGAAATATTATCAATTAAAAAAATATCAAAAAATATACCGTATAAAAAAGATAAAAAAATGAGATAAAAATTAAAAAAATAAAATACTAAATAGACTAAAGTTAAATGGAATAAAACATATGCTATGTAATTTACTACCTCAAAATCAACGAAATAATTAACACTTAATGAGAATGAGAAAAATAAGATACAATTGTAAATTAAGATTTGACTACTAAGTAGCTTTGAAACCATTATTTAGTTTCAACAATTTGCACATAGTCAATATTTTTAAAATCAACAAAAGGTAATACATAAAAATTATTTTTTGTTATCTTTGTAATCTTACCTACTAGGATATCTGAAGGGAAGACCTGTGCGCTTCCACTTGTTACAACTAAATCTCCAATTTTGGGCATTATCTCATTTTTATTAAATGAACTTACTAAATGCACTCCATCTTCAGCGCCTTGAAGTAGTGAATAACTTTCATTGGAAATTGTTTTTATTGCAATTGATGAATTTGGGTCAGTTAGCAACAATACCCTTGAATTACTTATCGAAGTATCCACAGTTCTTCCAACAAGGCCTCTATGGTTTACTACAGCCATATTATTTATGACTTGATCTTTAATACCAGCATTTATGTTAATCATTTTACTAAACATAAAATCATTTCTGCTAATTACAGATGCTGTTTTAACTAGAGATAAGCTATTATCAGTTGCATTAAGCAGTCTTTTTAGAACTCTATTTTCAGTACTATTATGAACAGCTAAAGCTTGCCATTTTTTTAATCGCATAATTTCTTCTTTGAGAATATTATTTTCTACTTTTAAATTTCTAAACTCATAAATTTCTTTTTTTAAACCATTAGCGATTTTTACCGGAGCAACAATAAATGACGTGATGGGATGAAGATAAGCATTAGAAATGTATTTAAATTTATTAACAACAAAATAATCAGATTTTGAAAATAAAATTAATAAAAAAGATAATAGTAAAATAGAAGATAAGAATATATTTTTAATTATCCTTGATCTTGATAATGCTTTAACTTTAAAAGATAGAGCCATAAATATTAATCAGAGGCAAAGACATCGCTTAATTTTGATTTTTCTTCTAGTGCTTTTCCTGTACCCATAACAACGCATAATAAAGGATCTTCTGCAATAGAAACAGGTAAGCTAGTTGATCTTCTTAAAACTTTATCGAGGTTACCAAGCAAAGATCCTCCTCCTGTCATCATTATTCCTCTTTCAACAATATCAGCTGCTAATTCCGCTGGGGTTTGTTCTAGAGCTCTTTTGATTGTATCTATAATTTGTGCTACAGGTTCTGCTAGAGCCTCTGATATTTGTCTTTGAGAAATTGATATTTCTTTTGGTAGTCCAGTTATCAAATCTCTCCCTTTAACATTCATAGATCTACCTTCTCCATCATCAGGTGGAGATGCGGAACCAATATCTTTTTTCATCCTTTCTGCAGTTGTTTCACCGATAGCAAGCTTATGAGTTGATCGCATATATTCTATAATAGCATCATCAAATTTATCACCTGCAGCTTTTACAGAAGTCGCATGAACAACACCTCCAAGAGATAATACTGCAACCTCTGTAGTGCCACCTCCAATATCAACAATCATTGAACCTGTTGGTTCAGCAACTGGCAATCCTGCACCTATTGCTGCTGCAACAGGTTCGTCAATAAGAAAAACTCTTCTTGCACCAGCTGCATCAGCAGATTCTCTTATTGCCCTTCTCTCAACATTAGTAGCACCAGTTGGTACACATATAACTATTTGTGGGTTTGATAAAGTCCTTCCTTTATGGACTTTTTGTATAAAACTTTTTATCATCTGCTCTGCAACTTCAAAATCTGCAATAACTCCGTCTTTCATTGGTCTAATTGCTTGGATTTTACCAGGTGTTCTCCCCAGCATTTGTTTCGCTTCATTTCCTACAGCTAATACTTGCGTGACATTTTGATTTTCAACAGTTGCTACGACTGATGGTTCATTAAGGACAACACCCTCGCCTTTTACATAAACTAGGGTATTGGCTGTCCCTAAATCAATAGCCATATCTTTTGAAAAAATACTGAAAAATTTATCAATCATAATCTTTTATACCCCTTCTATTTTGATTTCGGCAGATTTTTTTACAATAGACTTAGTTTTTTTGAATAACAATCTGTTTAAAGCACTAATGTAGGCCTTAGCTGAAGCCACGATTATATCAGGATCACTTCCTTTTGCCTGTGATGATAAATCATCATCTTCAAGACGTACAGTGACTTCACCTTGCGCATCTGTGCCAGCAGTAATTGCATGCACTTGATACAGCTTTAAACGAAAATCTGTTTTGGTAATTTGTTTTATAGCATTAAAAGTAGCGTCAACTGGCCCATTGCCTTCACTCCTATTTGAGAATTTATCATTATTCATAATTAAGGTTAATTTAGCTTGATGTTTCGATAATGATCCTGCATTTACTTCTAGTGATACAAATTTAATGTGTTCATCGTATGTCAAAGATCTTTCCCCCGCTAAAGCAATTAAATCTTCTTCAAATATTTCCTTTTTTTTATCTGCTAAATCTTTAAATCTTCCAAAAAGTTCCATTAAAGTATTATCACCAAAGTCATAACCTAACTCTTTTAGTTTTTCTGAAAACGCATGTTTTCCTGAGTGCTTGCCTAAAACCAAAGAAGATTTATTCAGTCCTACAGACTCAGGGGTCATTATTTCATATGTTTCAGCATTTTTTAACATTCCATCTTGATGAATACCTGCCTCATGAGCAAAAGCATTAGCGCCTACAATAGCTTTATTAGGCTGAACACTAAATCCAGTAATTGAGGAAACAAGTCTGGAAGCTTTTGTTATATATTCAGATTTAACATTTGTATGAAATGGTATTAAATCTTTTTTTACTTTTAATGTCATTACCACTTCTTCAAGAGCAGCATTACCAGCTCTTTCACCTAATCCATTTATAGTGCACTCAACTTGACGTGCACCTTCTTGTATTGCTGCAATACTGTTTGCTACTGCTAATCCCAAATCATTATGAGTATGGGTTGATAAAATAGCTTTATCAATATTTGGAACATTGTTTTTCACAGATTTAAAAATAGATCCAAATTCTGATGGCAAAGTAAAACCAACAGTATCAGGAATATTGATAGTTGATGCTCCTGACGAGATAGCAAGTTCAATACATTTATATAAAAATTCTAAATTAGATCTTCCTCCATCTTCACAACTCCACTCTATATTATCGCATAAGTTTCTTGCGTGCGTTACTGTGTGTTTAATTGACTCTAAAACCTCTTCTTCAGTTTTCATTAATTTATATTTCATATGAATTGGACTAGTGGCAATAAATGTATGTATCCTTGGAGACTTGGCGTATTTAACAGCCTCCCAAGCACGGTCTATATCAGCAAGTTTTGCTCTAGCTAATCCTGCAATAGTTGAATTTTTAATGTTTTTACTGATTTCAGATACAGCTTCAAAATCGCCATTTGAAGCAATTGGAAAGCCTGCTTCAATTATATCAACTTGCATCTCTTCCAAGAGTTGAGCAATTTGCATCTTTTCATCAAGATTCATCGTAGCTCCAGGAGATTGCTCTCCATCTCTTAAAGTTGTGTCAAAAATATATACTCTGTCACTCATATTTTATAGCCTATACACTATTACTTCATAATTTTAAATTAATGACTGGTTAATCAAAGATTATAAGTAATTTTTAGTTCTTTGATTTATCAACCATCTTGCTTTCAGCTATCCAAGGCATGAGGGTTCTTAATTTTTCTCCCACAGCCTCTATTGGATGTTCAGCTTGTTGTTTTCGCATTAACTTAAATTTTGTCTGACCACTTTTATGTTCGTCCATCCACTCCTTAGTAAACTGACCAGATTGAATTTCAGCAAGAATTTTTTTCATTTCTTTTTTTGTTTCATCAGTTATCAATCTTGGACCTCTTGAATAGTCACCATATTCTGCTGTATTTGAAATTGAATATCGCATATTTGCCATTCCGCCCTCATATAATAAATCAACAATTAATTTAACTTCATGAAGACATTCAAAATATGCCATCTCTGGAGCATATCCTGCTTCAACTAGTGTTTCATATCCTGCTAGAATTAAATGAGTTAAGCCTCCACATAAAACTGACTGTTCACCAAATAAATCAGTTTCACATTCTTCTTTGAAAGTAGTTTCAATTATACCTGCTCTGCCTCCACCAACTCCTGATGCGTAAGCTATTGCTATATCAAGAGCGTTACCTGAGGGGTTTTTATCTACTGCAACAAGACAAGGCACTCCTGCACCACGCTCATATTCCGCGCGCACAGTATGACCGGGACCTTTAGGGGCAATCATAATTACATCAATGCCTTCAGCAGGTTTTATTAAATCAAAATGTATGTTTAAACCATGAGCAAACGCAAGGGCTGTTCCCTCTTTAATATTAGGAGCAATTTCATTATTATAAATATCTGATTGCAATTCATCAGGTGTTAACATCATAATGATATCTGCCCAATTAGCTGCTTCGGCTGGTGTCATAACATTAAAATTTGCATTTTTTGCTTTATCTCTTGTAGGAGAGCCATCACGTAGTGCAATTGCTACATTTTCTATACCAGAGTCTCTTAGGTTCATAGCATGCGCATGGCCTTGACTACCATATCCAACAATAACTATTTTTTTATCTTTAATTAAATTAAGATCTGCATCTCTATCGTAATATACTCTCATTAATCCTCCTTAGCATTCTTATAAGTAGAAATTGCAACAGGACCACTCCTGACGATTTCTATTTTAGTTATTTGATTTACCTCTTTTATAAACCGATTAATTCTTTCTGATGCACCAGCGATTTCAAAAATTATAGAATTGTTTTCATTTTCGATTTTTCGTGCTCGATAAAAATCACAGACTTCATAAATTTTCTTTTTATTAGAATCATTAAGATCTATATTCACTAGCGCTACTTCAGCCTCTACAGCACTTCCTTCTTCATCCAAATTAGAAACACTATGCACTGGGACAATACGTAATAGCTGTTTTTCAATTTGATTTACAACTTCTGATGTTCCTTCAGTAACAATTGTAATTCTTGATAAATGTTCATCATTGCTAACTTCTGCAACATTTAAACTATCAATATTATATCCTCGACCAGAAAACATACCGATTACTCTTGCTAAAACACCTGGCTCGTTGTCTACTAAAACTGTTAAAATATGTCTTTTTGATACAGCTGTAGTATCTGGACTATCATAGACTGATTTATTCATTAAACTAAAATTTTACCTTTCTCTGCCGAACTCTTATCTTGTTTTTGATCTTTGCTTAAAACCATTTCATTATGAGCAGACCCACTTTGAATCATAGGAAAGCAATTTTCTTCCTTACTAACCCAGATATCTGCAATGACAGTTTTATCAGTACTAATCATTTCATTAATCACATCGTCTAATTCTTCTGGTTTTTTTGCCCTTAGACCAACTGCTTTGTAACTTTCAGCTAACTTAACAAAATCCGGTAAACTATCAGTATAACTTTCAGAATAGCGACCTCCATGTAAAAGTTCCTGCCATTGTCTTACCATTCCCATATATTCATTATTCAGAATAAATATTTTTACGGGCAATCTATATTGAACAGCTGTGCTCATTTCTTGAATATTCATCAATATCGAAGCGTCACCAGCAATATCTATTACTAATGCATCAGGATTTGCTACCTGTGCTCCAATTGCTGCTGGAAAACCATACCCCATAGTGCCTAACCCACCAGATGTTAACCATCTATTTGGTTTTTCAAATTTGTAAAATTGAGCAGCCCACATTTGATGCTGACCAACTTCTGTAGTAATAAAAGTTTTCTTATCTTTTGTTAGCTCATACAATCTTTGTATTGCATATTGGGGTTTAATTTCTTTTTCATCATTTGAAAAATTTAAACAATCAATTTTTTTCCATTTATTTATTTTATCCCACCATAATTTCAAATCAGATGAGTTAGTTTTTAACTTTTTATCTTTCCACGTTTTGATAATTTTATTTAATACGTTAGTCACATCTCCAACTACCGGAACATCAACTTTGATTGTCTTGTTAATATTACTTTCATCAATATCAATATGAATTTTTTTAGAATTTGGCGAAAAAGCATCTAGCCTTCCTGTTACTCTGTCATCAAAACGAGCACCAATATTGATCATTACATCACATTCATGCATAGCCATATTTGCCTCGTACATACCGTGCATCCCAAGCATGCCAAGAGAATTTGGGTGTGATGAACCAATAACTCCAAGACCCATTAACGTCATAGTTGCTGGAGCACCTGTTATCTCAACAAACTTAGCTACTAACTCAGATGCCTTTGGCCCAGAGTTAATACATCCTCCACCAATATAAAATATTGGTTTTTTTGCTTTAGAAATTAAATCAACAACCTCATTGATTTTATCATCATGTTTAAATATTTCAGGCTCAAATAATCTATGTGATGGAATTATTATTTTTTCTTTTTCTACGTAATTACCTTTTGCAAATTGAACATCTTTTGGAATATCAATTAAAACAGGACCAGGTCTTCCATCTTGAGCTATTGTAAAAGCTTCATGAAAGACTGGTGATAATTTATTTGGATCTTTAACAAGATAGTTGTGCTTCGTACAAGGTCTTGTAATGCCGGTGGTGTCACATTCTTGAAATGCATCACTTCCTATTAAATGTTGAGGAACTTGCCCCGTGATACAAACAATTGGAATGCTATCCATCATTGCATCTGTTAGACCTGTAACAACATTTGTTGCTCCAGGACCTGAAGTTACTAACACTACTCCAACTTTACCTGTTGAACGTGCATAACCCTCTGCAGCATGAATTGCCCCACCTTCTTGTCGAACCAACACATGCTTGATTGAGTTCTGTTTAAATAAGGTATCATAGATTGGCAATACTGCACCACCTGGATACCCAAAAACAACCTCAACCCCTTGATCTACAAGAGATTGCAATACAATTTCTGCTCCTGTCATTTCTTGTTTCATTGCCAAGTTCTCTTAGGCTGTGGATAAAATAAAATCAATAAATTACTTCAAAATCAGTTAATTTTAATAGAATTTATATCAATTTCCGATGGAAATTTATCAAATTTTTGAAAAATCTCTAATTTTGATGATTTCCACCAAGTATGTTGTCTTTTTACATAATTTCTTGTGACTTGCTGTCCTTTATTAATACATTCTTCTAAACTAATTTCATTAGCTAAATATTTTGCTATTTCAGGAACGCCGTGCGCTCTCATTATTGGAAGTGAATTATTTAAATGTAAAGTTAATAATTTTTTTACTTCTTCCAAAGCTCCTTTGTTAATCATTTTAACAAATCTAGAATTTACAATTTCATAATTCTTTTTTCTATTTGGTAAAAATAGAAAAATTTTGTAATTAAAATTTTCTAAAAATTTTTTATTATCACTTAATCTCCAGTCACTTAGTTTTTTGCCAGTTGACTCATATATTTCCCAGATTCTTCTAATTCTTACAGTATCATTAATATTTATTTCGTTAAGTGAGACAGGGTCAAAATTTTTAATTTGACTAATTAAAAAATCTTTTCCAAATTCTTTTATTATTTTTTCAGATTCATTTTTTATATTTTCTGAAACGTTTGGAATATCTATGAGACCATTAATCAATGTATCAATATATAAACCAGTTCCACCAACTAGTATTGGTGTTAAATTATTTCTATAGGTCTGATGAATAATGTCTACGGCATCATTACACCACTTTTCAACATTGTAACGTTCTTTGCCATCAATGTATCCATAAAGATAATGAGGGATGTTTTTTGTTTCTGAAGATGAAGGACGAGCTGTTAGAACTTTTAAATTTTTATAAACTTGCATACTATCAGAATTGATAATGACGCCGTTTAATTTTTTTGCTAATGTTATCGAAAAATTTGATTTTCCTATCGCAGTAGGACCTGCAATTACATAGATAGTTTTTTTCAATTAGAAATGAACTTGATTGTCACCCAACTTGTTTCTTCATCTCTTTTAATTTTGAGTAACAAGGATGATCTGCCAGTTTTTTCATATTTTTCAACAAGTGATATAAAAGAAGCTGATGAATCAACTGACTCTCTATTTATTTCCATTATTATGTCACCTTTTAACAAACTTATTTCATCAACATTTATCTTGGTTACAACAACACCAACTGTGTCTTTATTATCCTCAATCACTATACCTAGTGATTTAACCATTGTTTCTTTTGTTTTATTTTCATTAATTTGAGGTTTTTTATTTACATATGTTTGTTCAGGTAATTCACCTAGCTCAACCTCAATGACAATTTTTTTATTTTTTCGCCAAATCTCTACCTTAGCAATAGAGCCCACATCAGCTTCTGCTACTACTCTTGGTAAATCAGTCATTTTAACAATTTCAATATCATTAAACTTTAATATAACATCACCATCTTCAATGCCTGCTTTTTTAGATGGGCCTTTAGGATTTACATTAGATACGAAAGCACCCATTTCATTTTCAAGACCTAAGCTCTCTGCGAAATCTTTTGAAACTGGTTGAATTTGAACTCCCAACCAGCCTCTTTTAGTTCGTCCAAAATCTTTAAGTTGTTGAACTATTTTTTTAGCACTATTTGATGGAATTGCAAAACCAAGACCAATGCTTCCACCAGTCTGTGAGATTATTGCAGTATTAATTCCAATTACTTTACCCTCGATATTAAAGAGTGGTCCACCGGAATTACCTCTATTAATTGAAGCATCGGTCTGTAAAAATTTTACATAAGGGCTACTACCTCTTAAGTCTCTTGAAATTGCAGAGATGATACCAGCAGTAACCGTACCTCCAAGTCCAAGAGGATTACCTATTGCTATTGACCAATCCCCTACTCTCATTAAGTCTGAGTCACCCCACTCAACTGCTGTAAGCTCAGTTTGATCTGGTTCTATTTTTAAAACTGCCAAATCTGCTTTAGGATCTCTTCCTAATAATTCAGCAGTAAATTCTGTTTGATCAGACATTATAACTGTAATCTCATCAGCACCTTCAATAACATGATTATTAGTTACAATAATACCCTCTTTATTAATAATGAAACCAGACCCAAGACCTGTCATAGGTCTTTGAGAAGGAGAATTTCTTCTCTCATTATCAAAATAATCTTTAAAGAACTCATCAAAAGGCGATCCTTCAGGAAATTGAGGCATTTGATTTTGTGAATTATTATTTGTAACAATTGTTGTGGAAGCAATGCTTACTACTGCTGGTGATAAATTTTCAACTAAATCAGCAAAACTATCAGTATACGCTTTTAATGTGTTAGAATAAGTAAGTGAAAATAAAATAAAAAAACCTGATAGGGCTCTAATCATTATAATTCTCCATAACTATTGAAAGTGAAATAAATAAGGCATGCTCCAATTGCTATCATTATTAGTGATATAGTCTTTATTTTTTGTGGATCAACAGTAGCTAGTTGATCTAGTAATATTTTTAAATTTCTAGCTAATAAAAAATATAATAAGCCTTCGAAGAAAAGTAATAAGCCGATACCTAATAGGAATAGCTCAAACATTAATTTTCTATCTCAATCTCCCCAAAAAACTTTTCACAAACTTGGCCAGGTGCAATCACCATAGACATTTCAGTGTCTCCAAAAGTATCTCTACAAGCTTGCATAGTTCTTAAAAAATCAAAAAATTCTTCATCTAAACTATATGCATCTGCAAGAATTTTATTTTTTTGTGCATCACCTTCACCCCTTAGGATTGATGAAGTTCTTTCAGCTTCGGCGATTATCACGGTTTGTTGTCTATCCGCTGAAGCAACAATTTCTTTAGATAATTCTTCACCTTCCGCTCTTAAAAGATTTGCTTCTTTTTCTCTTTCAGAGCGCATACGTTGATAAACGTTATTGGAGACTTGTTCAGTAAGATCTGTTCTACCAATTCGTATATCAATTATTTCTACTCCAAATGACTCTTGATTTGTTAAAATTTGTTTCTGAATTTCCTGCATTATGCCAACTCTTTCATCACTGAGTAATGAAGTAAGAGAATATTGCGCAATTACACCTCTAACTGATGCATTAATAATTCTTCCAAACCTATCAGAAAAGGTTGCTTCATTCCTAACTGTTTGAAAAAATTTCAGAGGATTAACAATTCTATATCTAGCAAATGAGTCAACTATTATTCTTTTTTGATCAGATAGAATCATTTCTTCAGGTTGAGGATCTAAGTTTAATAATCTTGAGTCTAAGAAAACAGCATCTTGAATAAAAGGTATTTTAAACTGCAAACCAGGTTTAGTAATAACTTTTCTTGGATCACCAAATTGCAACACAATTGCTTGCTTTGTTTCATTTACAATAAAAAATGCACCAGTAAATGTTAGAAACCCTATAAATAAAAGAAGGACAATAATGATATTTTTAGGTGTAAATTTCATTAATTATTACTACCTTTCTTTATTTCATTAAGAGGCAAGTAAGGCACTACTCCTTGACCACCTGCATCATCTAAAATAATTTTATTTTTTCCTTCTAGCACCTCTCTAAGAGTTTCTAGATAAATTCTTCTTCTGGTTACTTCTTTTGCATCTTTATAACTGTTGTATACGTCTATAAAGTTTTGAGCCACACCCTCTGCTTGTTTAACTACTTGTTCCTTATAAGCTCTTGCGCTTTCAATTAACTTTGCAGCTTCACCTCGTGCATTTGGAACAATTCTGTTCAAGTAAGTGTTAGCTTCATTGACTAATCTTTCTTTATCTTGACGAGCCCTTTGAACTTCATCAAAAGCATCAATGACTTGAGATGGTGGATCAACACTCTGCAATTGAACAGATTGTATTAATACACCACTTTCATAACCATCAAGAACCTCTTGAAGTCCATTTCTTACTACTTGCTCAACTTCTTGCCTTCCTTCAGTTAATAAAAACTGCAAATCTCTTTGACCTACAACTTCTCTCACCACACTTTCAGCCATATCTTTTACAGTAAGTTCAGGATTTCTTAGTTTAAATAAAAAATTTCCTGCATCTTTAATTCTATAAAGAACGGTAAACGCAACATCGGCAATATTTTGATCACCTGTTAACATTAAACTTTCTTCAATAACCTTTCTTTCAGCATTCGTATTAGATGAAAAGCCTAAATCAGATGCACTTCTAAAACCAACGTTTATTTTTCTTATTACCTCAACTTTTGGAGTAATGGTTTGACCTATAGGAGTTGGGAAAAAATAATGAAGACCTGGTTCTGTAGTTTTGTTATTCCATTTTCCAAAAAGTAACTCAACACCTTGCTCGTCAGGCTCAACTCTATAAAAGCCTGTAGCAAGCCATAATAAAAAACCTATTAAAACTAATATTGATAAATTTCTTGGACCACCAATTTTGAACTTACCAAATTTATCTCTAGCCTTTTTAATTGAATCTTCAAAGTCCATATTATTATTGGATCCGCCACTTCCCCAAGGATTATTACTGTTCCCACCGGAGCCCCAGGGATTATTATCATTATTATTTTTGTTCCAATTCATGTTTTTTTTGGTAAAATTGAGTTAAGCTACTATCATTAATTATATTAATTACTAACTTATATTTGAGTAAATTTAAAAAAATCAAGTATGTCTAACAAAATTTTACAATCTATTATAAATTTCACTAAAAATTATAAGGATCCTGAGAATAATTCACCTTTCGATCAAAATAATTCTAAAATACAAATAGTAGAAAAAAATGGAAACGTTAATATTAGCCTAACAATTAATGATAAATATTTAGAACAATACAATAAAATTGCAGATTTATTTAAGGAAGGTTTGAATAACCTTGAGGGAATACTATCAGTTAACGTTGCTCTTACTGCGGATAGTAAATTAAATAATTCCGAAAATAACGAGAGTAGATTTAAAATTAATGCATCAAATATAATTGCAATAGCTAGCGGTAAAGGAGGTGTTGGAAAATCAACTTTTGCCGTTAACTTAGCTGTTGCACTTAACCAATTAGGAAAAAAAGTAGGTATTTTAGACGCAGATATTTATGGTCCAAGTGTTCCAAGAATGATGGGAATTTCTGGTAGACCTGAAGCGAGCAAAAATAAAAAATTAATCCCTCTAGAAAGTTATGGAATTAAATGTATGTCAATCGGTTTTTTGGTAAGTGTAGATACACCTACAATTTGGAGAGGGCCAATGGTAATGAAAGCATTAGAACAAATGTTTAATGGTGTTGAGTGGGGAAGGTTAGATTATTTAATTATAGATTTACCTCCGGGAACTGGTGATGCTCAACTTACTCTTGCTCAAAGCTCTAAATTATCTGGCTCTATCATTGTTTCCACTCCTCAAGATGTAGCTCTTGCTGATGCTCGAAAAGGAATCAATATGTTCAAAAGAGTTAACGTTCCAATATTAGGATTAGTTGAAAATATGAGTTATTTTATTTGTGATAAATGCAGTGAAAAGCATTTTATTTTTTCTAATGACGGAGCAAAAAAAGAAGCAGAAAAATTTCAGATACCATTTCTTGGTTCTCTTCCAATCAGTAAAGATTTAAGAATTCAATCTGACGAAGGAAGACCTTCCTGCATAGATGATCCAAATGGAGAAATAGCTAAAAAATATTTAGAAATTGCTAAATCATTATAAATTTAAACATTCATTGGGGCTACTATTTTAGGATGTGGATCATAATTATGCAATTCAAAATCAGCAGTTTTATACTCACTCATCTTTTTTGTTAAAAACTTTAATGTTGGTAACTGCTTTGGTTCTCTTGTTAATTGTATCTTAACTTGCTCAAAATGCTCTTCATAAATATGAAAATCTCCAAGAGAGTGAACAAAATCTCCTACTCCTAATTTACATTCTTCAGCTATAATATGTATTAAAAGACTATAACTTGCTATGTTGAAGGGGACACCTAAAAACATATCACAAGAGCGCTGATACAATTGACAGCTTAATTTTTTGTTAGAAACAAAAAATTGTGAAAATGCATGACAAGGAGGCAGTGACATTTGATTTATATCCGATGGATTCCATGCAGTAAGAATATGCCTTCTACTATTTGGATTTTTTTTTAATCCTTTAATTAATTCATCTATTTGATCAACTCCATTAAAATTTCTCCATTGAACTCCATAAATTTTACCTACATCACCAATAAATTTTGATTTATCCCTCCAGTAATCTGCCTCTGCATTTTGAGTCCAAATAGTTTTTTTATCCTTTAGATTTTCTCTTTTGTCATCGTAAAGAATTTCAGCTAATCTTCTTTCATCGTTTGAACCCTCTAGAAACCATAATAGTTCTGAAACTACTGCTTTCCAAGCAAGTTTTTTAGATGTGATGGCTGGAAAACCATCCTCAAGACTGAAACGCATTTGATAACCAAAAGCTTTTTTTACATTACCAGCTCTACTTTTTACAAAATCTCCATTTTCGTAACAATATTTAAGAGCATCTAAATAATTTTTCATTTTCTCCAAATTTCAAAGTGACAACTATCATCGCAACTGATTTTTTTTATTAATTCCATAGATGTCATAATTTTTTTTATATCTATAAATTTATCACAATTAAAATTACCGTAGATTCTCGTTAAATAAAACTCTTTAAATAAAACAAATGTTTGTCTAATAATTTCAGGACCACCGATTATAAATATATCCTTTTCAAAATATTTTTTTTGCAGACTCAGAATTTCATCAGATACATTTCCTTTTATATATCTATCAGCTCCAGGATATAGAGAATTATCCTTACTTGTGATTAGGATATTTATTCTATTTTTAAGTGGTGTAGGCATAAATGGGTCCTCCCAAGTCTTGCTTCCCATTACTACAACTTGATTTACAGTATTTTTTTTAAACCATCTTAGGTCATTGGAATTTTTAGGCCAAGGCATGCTACTCCCCTTACTAATACCTCCTTTATCATCAACTGCCATTATTGCTTTAATCATTTGAAAAATCTTATTTCACTAAAAACAAATGATAACAACTAATTTTTGGCGAAAATGCTGTCTTTAAATTCAAAACTATCTTGATTAGCCACTTTGGTTTATAAAGAAAGTGTTGATTTATCAACTATGGTGATAAATGCTTTATGTAATAGGTTGTGCGGACCCGGGGGCGGTACCCGGCGCCTCCACCATAATATTATGGGGGCGAAATAGGTTAGACGTTGACTAAAAGATAAAGACTTTACTCGGCATTGTACCGCCGTTATCGGGCTATTTTTATAAACGCTAACGATAATAGATTAGCTATCGCTGCCTAGGTTCTAGGTTAGCGCGGTTCGGGGCACCGGGCAACAGAACGCCCCTTTTAATATGAAAAAATTATTTATTTTAGTATTTTTATTTTTTTGCTTACTTCCGTCTATAGCTTTTACCAAAAAAGACTTTTCAAATAATCAATTATTGTGCCCTGCTTTACTATCGGGATTTGAATTTATTTCATCTAATAAAGTAAAAGTGATTAATACAGATCTTAACAAAATAACTTCAATTAATGAATATTATTATGATGTAGATTTAGAACTCTCCTATATTAATATATTCTCAAGTGAAAATAACATTAGAGATAGAGTTTATTCTATTGAACTTAATTCTTTAAGAGTTGATGTCTGGACGATGACTGGGGGAGGATTTACAACTAGAGAAATGTTTCCAATAGGAAATTGTGAGTTTGTAAAAATTAATAATTTTTTATCTTACATAGATAGTCTAAAATAAATGTCAAAGCACAAGGCAACACAACGCCCCACTAAACTGTTAAATTTTGATTCATTTCTTTTGTTTTTTTTAATTTGCTCTAAATTTGTGCGTAATATGCTTAATTAAATTAAGATTTTCTAATTTTCACCAAACCATTCCCAAATGACATCAGCAATAATATCACAGCTAGTTCCACCTGATTCAATTACTAAAGCCGCGCCTTCTGCACCATTTTCCAAAGCCAACTCTTGGCTTTCAGTTAAATGATCTAACTCTGATGAGTATCTTTCAAATCTAGGACTTTCTTGTAATCTTTCTTTTATTAAAGTGTAATATTGATTATCTATACAGTTTTCTTCATAAACAAATATTTGAACCCATAATCCTCCTAGAGTCGCTATATCCTCATTAGAGACTTCTACATCATGAAAAGCTACAGCAGGATTAATAAAAAATAAAAAGACTGAGATTTTTATTATAATTTTTAAAAACATAATTAAACCATACAATAAATTTTTTAAATAAACTTTTTATTTACTAAATAATCTATAAGAATTAGTCAAATTTAAATGATTGATTTAATTTAAAAATGTTCGGTAGTAAATCTAGAATTATAATGAAATATACTTTCTTGGTAATGTTTTATTATCTAATAAAACAAAAAATACTTAGTTTTATCGGTTTAAAAAAATATGATTATAGTTGGTTTTATGATTTATCAAATCTTGTTCTATTAAAAATAATAAAAAAAAAATTATTGATTAACACAAATCAAAATTTTAAAGATTGTGTTCTATCAGGACCTTTTAAAGGACTAAAAGTAGAAAGTGAAAATTTTGTTCCTAGCCAAATACTAGGTATGTTTGAAAATGAACTACACTTCTTATTAAAAAATAAACTTTTAAAAAAAAAATATGAAAATTTAATAAATCTTGGTGTGGCTAATGGTTATTATCTTCTAGGGCTATTAAAATTTGGTAATTTTTCTAAGGGTTATGCAATAGATATTGATACAAAACATTTTAGAAAAATAAAAGAATTGATCATTAGCAATAATATAAATTCAGAAGTAATTTTTTTTGATAATTTTAGTAAATTAGAGATATATACTGAAAATATTAAAAACAGTCTTTTGGTTTGTGATATAGAAGGCGATGAAAAAAATATAATAGATATTAAAAAAAATCCATGGTTATCCAATAATGACTTATTGGTCGAAGTCCATAATGATGAAATAATGCAAAAAATAAAAAGAGACTTTAATTCAAGCCATACAATAGAAACAATTTTTAATTCAGCAACAATTAATTACAAATTACCAAATGAAATTAAAAATAAAGAAACTTTTAATCACATAGATAAGTTATATTTAAGTGGATCTCTAAGAATTTCAAAAACACCATGGTTATATTTAGAAAATAATTCTAAATAAAATAAAAATTTTATTAAATATCAAGTAATTTGTTTCTAAGATTAAATTTAACTTAATTTATCTCAGTTCTCGATACGCTATTCAAGATTGTAACCTCATATCTCAAGTAGCAAAGTTGGCACACCAGACAAGAGAACGCCCTAGTACCTTCTTGTTTTTTTTAAGCTTTAAAAAGAATATTTAAAAATTGCCCTTTAGAAGTGCTGTTTATATGCCGTTTCATAATTAAAATTTAGTATTTTACAAAATTACTGATCAAAATTTAAGTTTTACAAAAAATGTTGTGAAAAAATACAGTGAGAAAATTATGTGTTAATTAAAAATATTTTAAAGTCATTTTAAATTGATTATAACTCATACATATTAATCTATACAAAGATGAATGAATTCCACTTAAGATGTTTTATTTATTTTTGGTTCTTTTTTCATTAAAAAATATTCCAAATCTTCAGGAGTTCCAATACCCCACATTTCTTTTACTTCCTTAGTAATTATTTTTTTCTTATCTATGATTGCTTGGTTATAAACTGGACATATATAAAATTCACCATTTACCCTAATATTTTTTTTTATCATTTTTTTTGCATATTTGACGTAATCAGAACCTTTAGACCAATAGTATATTCCAACTGTTGCATTATCTGAAATAGGTTTTTTTTCTGCAACCTCAACGACATTATTTTCTTTATCAGTTAATGCATAAGACCATTTTGGATGATTAGACTTAAATGTTAAAATTGCCCCATCTACTTTTGATGAAACTATTGAATACATAGTTTTAGAAGAGTCCCATTCAATATATTGATCTGAATTCGCTATTATAAGAGGATTACTATTATTAATCAATTTTTCAGCTAATAATGACGTGCATGCTGCACCCTCAGTTATGTTATCACAAACAACAATTTTACAATTTGGATTAAGTCTTTTAAGAAAATAATCAATTTTGTATTTCGCAATATGCTCTTTAAGAACTATAAAAATAAAATTAGCTTCAATTTGTAGATTTTCAATTACAACTTCAATCATTGGTTTTTTATTTACTTCAATTAACGGTTTTGGAAATATATAACCTTTATCCATAAATCTTGATCCTTTTCCAGACATAGGTATTAGAATATTTAACTTTTCAGATTTCCACTTAATTTTTTTTGTAACTTCGTTAATTGAGGATATTTTGTTAATTATATTTTTGTAATTTACATCTTTTCTAAAATCTTCTATTGGTAAAACATTGGCACCAGATTTAATTGCCGAAGTCCTTCCAATATTTGAGTCTTCAAGAATTAAAACTTCATCAGGATTATAACCTAAATTTAGTATACATTTTAAATAAATTTCAGAGTGAGGTTTTGGATTATTTACATCTTCATTGCAAATTGTAAATTGAAAATATTTCTTGATGTCATTTTTTTTTAAAACTTGAATCATAGTTTTTCTTATACAATTCGTAGCTAAAGCTAATTTAAATTTTTTAGAAAGTTTATTTAAAATTTTTTTTAATTCAGCCTCTACACTTACATCTTTAACTAATAGTTTGTTAGTAATTTTTTGTTTTTCATTATAAACAAAATTTTTTTTTGATTTTGGGAAATTTCTTTTATCAATTAAGTAGTTTATTTTTGCAAGGGTTGGCAAGCCATCAAAGATATTTAAATGATCTTCCATAGAAATTTTATATTTATTATCTACTAACTTTAATGCTTGATTTAACGCTATATAATGAACTTCTTTTGAGTCAATTAATACCCCATCTAAATCAAATATTATTGCTTTAATCATTTTTTAAGTAATTTTTTGATCTTAAAACATCCACTATGAGTAAAGTCATAAAAGGAGCTATTAAAAATTTGGAAGAATAGTGGCTAGTAGTTGTAAACATCAACAATATTATCAAATAAAAGAAACTTAATAAAATTAATTTTAATCTTTTTGTCTCTTTTATTAAATTTATTAATATAATTAAAGCAAATAAGTAAATACCATAATTTATGAATATAATTCTTATTAAATTTAAGTTAATTGTTTTATTATCCCACCATGTTATTTGACCGGCCTGAGGTTCAAAAGAAATTAAATATCCGTACTTGAAGAAATAATTGATTATATCATAGTTAAAAGCAATAAAAGGTATCAGCGATAAAATTGGAAAGAAATATGAAATCTTATCTTTTCTATAAAATATAAACCAAAATAATGAAATAATCAGACCACTTTCCCTTATTAAAGGCGCAACCAATATAATTAAAATAAAAAATAACTTATTTTTTTTTAAAGTGAAAAACAAACCTGCTGAAATAAAAAAGGTTTCTTTGATAGAAAAACTTATTTCAGGTGAATAAAATTGATAGATGCTCAAAAAAAATATTAATGCAAAAATTATCATTATTAAATAAAAATTAGTATACTCAAGGTTAGATTGAGTGATATTTTTCTTATTAATTAAAATATGCGTTTGATTAACAAAATATAGAGTCATCGTAACAAATATAGAAAAGTATAGAGAATAAAAAATTAATAATAACTTAGAGTTAAATTTATCATAAACAAATTTAAATAAATTATAATCTATATAAAGACCTACCCATCGGTTCAATTTTCTTACTTCAAGGCTGCCTTTTTCAATGCCTTTACCTAATGCTGATGTCATATATTTTTTATCTCTATTAGTTTTTTTAGAGTCTTCGCTAAATTCATGGTCGTGTAAAATTAATAAATTTTTTGCAAAATTCTCATGATATACAATTTCTGAATTTAATGAATTTTTTATTACTAGTATTTCAATTATAAAAAAAGATATAAAAATAAAGAAAAAAAAATAGTTAATATGATAGAAGTAACCTTTTAAAAAATTAGCTCTTTCTTTAAACATGATTTACAAATATACCTTTATACAATTTTTACTTATAATTAAAAATGAATCAAAATAAACTTTTATTAGCCATCCCAGTATATAATTGTGAAAAACAAATTAAAAGAGTTTTAGAAAAAATAAAGAAATTTAAATATATTGAAATGATTAATGAAGCTATAATCATAGATAACATAAGTAAAGATAATACCTTAAAGGTCAGTAAAACATACTTAAAGGAAATTAAAATTAATTCTAAAATTATGCAAAACATTGAAAATGTTAATCTTGGAGGAACACACAAAGTAATATTTGATTATGCTATACAAAATAACTTTGATTACATAATTATTATTCATGGGGATGATCAAGCTGATATTAATGATTTAAATAATATTTTGAAATATTCAGAATATAAAAAATTTGAATGGGTGAGAGGTTCAAGATTTGAAAAGTCATCTAAACTTCATGGCTATTCAAAAATAAAAACTTTTGGAAATATTTTTTTCAATATTATTTTTTCAGTTTTAACAAAAAAAAAGATAACAGATATTGGGTCAGGACTTGATTTATATTCAGTAAATTTTATTAAAAAAATTAATTATTATAACTTCCCAGACAGATTAACATTTGATTATTATATGATATTATATGCTGGTTACAAAAAAATAAAAATAAAATTTTTTGCAATAAATTGGTATGAATTTGATCAAATTTCAAATGTTAGACTTTTTAATCAAACATTAGAACTATTTAAAATTATCTATAAATATATTTTTTTTAAAAAAACTATATTTAAAGAAAACAAAATTTTTTCCAAATATAAATATAAAGATATTTACATAAATTTAATTAAATAGAATATGATACTTATTTCACATAGAGGTAATTTAAATGGTCGCAAAAAAAAATATGAAAACCATCCTGATTACCTAAATGAAGCTTTAAATGAAAACTTTGATATTGAAATTGATCTTTTTTTATATGATGAATATTTATGGCTTGGTCATGATTTGCCTCAATATAAAATCAATGATATCGAATGGTTAAAAAATAAGAGAATCTGGTGTCATGCTAAAAATATTGAAACTTTGAACTTTTTAATTAAACAAAATGATATTCATTGTTTTTTTCACCAAAATGATGATGTAACTCTTACATCAAGAGGTTTTATTTGGACATATCCTAATAAGCAAGTTTTTGATAAATCTATTTTAGTAATTGAAAATAGAATTTCTAAAGACGAAATGCCCTTTTGTTATGGTGTATGCACTGATTACGTTAATGATTTAAAATAAATGAAGTTCTTTTATTTAATTAAATATTCATAAAATTATTTAAAGGATCGTGTAGCGAATTTTGTATAGCATATGCATCATACTTCTTTTTGGCAACTTCTATTTGAAAAACTGAACTGTTATAATTAAAATCAATATCATTATCAATGTACCCGAATGATATATTTTTATTATATACAAATGAATAATTACCAGATGTTGTTTCACCAACTATATTTCCCTCATAATAAATTGGTTCATCATGTAATAGTAATGGATTGCCTGGAGAAGAATTATCTAAGACAAGCATTATAAATTTCTTTTTTTTTATATTATTATTTTTAACTAAAAAATTCTTTCCAATAAAATTTTCTTGTTTATTTAATTTAATAGCAAAATCTAAACCTGCTTCGAAAGGATTTTCTGCTGGTGAGATATCATGTCCCCAATGTAAATAACCTTTTTCCATTCTCATAATATCCATGGCATGAGCACCAGCATGAACTAGATTAAATTTTTTTTCTTTATTAATTATTGCTTCGTAGATCTGTTTTGATTTTTCAATTGGAATATAAATTTCCCAACCAAGTTCACCAACATATGAAATTCTCTGAAACCAAAGAATGATGTTATCTAGTTTAATAATTTTACCTGTGCTAAATTTAAAATCATCCTTAGAAAAATACTCACCAAAAATTTCAGTTAAAAATTCTCTGCTTTTTGGACCAAAAATACCAAAACATGCATAATCATCTGTTATATCTTTTAAATTTACTGATGAATCTAAATATTTTAAGATATGTTTTTTATCGTGCGTACGAGAACTTGAGCCTGTAACAATTCTAAACTTATTTTTTTCAACACAAGTAATAGTCAAATCAGAAACGATACCTCCCTTTGAATTCAGCATTTGGGTGTAAGTAATTGAACCAGGTTTGTTTTTAATATTGTTAGCACAAAGAATTTGAAGAGAGTTATGAGCATTTTCACCTAAAATTTCGAACTTTGCGAATGGTGAAAGTTCAAAAAGAGCTACATTTTTTCTAGCATTATGAGTTTCATATTCAGCAGATTTATACCAATTTTGATGCCCGTAACTGTATTCATATTTAGCTTCATTACCATTTGTTGCATACCACATTGGTCTTTCATATGCTGCAGCCTGACCAAAGCAAGCCCCTCTTTCTAACAAATTATTATGATATGGCATTAGTTTTTGGTTTCTTGAAGTTGTATGTTGTTTGAATGGCCAGTGCATTGCATACAAATTTCCAAGAGACTCAGTTACTCTCTCAGTAATAAAATTTATTTCTGAGTGAAACTTTTCAAATCTAGAAATATCTAATGAAAAAATATCTTCATAAATTTCACCATTCATCATCCATTCAGCGGTGACTTTACCTGCACCTCCTGAACTTACAATTCCAATACTATTAAAACCTCCACACATATACAAATTCTTAACTTCAGGAGTTTCCCCTAATAAATAATTAGTATCCGGTGTAAATGATTCTGGGCCATTAAAAAACTTTCTTATACCTGATTTTTCAAGGCTAGGTATACGTTTCATTGCATTGATTAAATAAGGCTCAAAGTGATCAAAGTCTTCAGGTAACTCACCAAATGAAAAATCTTCAGGCACTCTATGATTATTTGTAAATGCAGGTTTTGCATTTGGTTCAAAAACTCCTACTAACAATTTTCCAGCATCCTCTTTTAAATACAAACAATTATTATAATCTCTAAGTACTGGGAGAGATCTGTCTATTTCTTCTATAGGCTCACTTAAAACATAAAAATGTTCATCTGGGTACAATGGGATGCTAACATTGATTTCTTCTGCAATTTGTCTTGACCACATGCCTGTTGCTAGAACAACGTACTCACATTCAATTTTTCCAAAAGAAGTTTCAACACCATAAATTTTATTATTTTTTACTAAAATCTTTTTAACAGGGCACTTTTCAATTATTTTTGCTCCATTTTGTTTAGCAGCCTTTGCTAGAACATTTGCTACTCCTATAGGGTCAGCTTGACCATCTTTTGGTATAAAGACCCCTCCAACAAGATCATCAATATTAATTAAAGGATAAATTTCTTTAATTTCATCTTTGCTGACTTCTTTTGCTTCAATTTCAAATCTTTGAGCAAATGTTACCTGTCTTTTTAGTTCTTCAAGTCTATCTGATGTTGTTGCAACTGTTAATGATCCATTTTGTTTTAAACCGGTTGATAATTCCGTCTCTTTTTCTAATTGTTTGTATAAGTTTAATGAATAGTTTCTAAGTTTTGTAATTGTTGCACTTGAACCTAGTTGACCTATCAATCCAGCTGCATGCCAAGTTGTTCCTGAGGTAAGAACATCTCTTTCAAGTAAAACCGTATCTTTCCATCCAAATTTTGCCAAATGGTATGCAGTTGAACAACCTGCAACACCTCCACCTATCACTACAACTTTACAAGAACTTGGTAAGTTATTTGTCATTAGAAATAATTTTGTTTATTAAAGTTAATATCTTTAAACTATAAATATATATATTGAATAAATATTTAATGATAATTGATATATTTTAGAATAATAAGTTGTTAAAATGATTGACTATCAAAAAATTTTAAACAAAAATTTATTAAATGTTTTTATAGAAGTTTTAAAAAACATTGAAAAAAATGGATTGAATGGAAGTAATCATTTATACGTAACTTTTAAAACAGATAGCTTTAATACTATAGTCCCAGACTGGCTTTTAGTAAAATACCCTGATGAAATGACCATTGTTGTTCAGCATGAATATTATCATTTATCGGTTCACAAAAGTTTTTTTAATATTGGACTTTCTTTTAACAATAAGAAAGCTGATTTAAAAGTTTCTTTCAACTCTGTTATTTCTTTTGCTGATCCTTCATCTGATTTCGGATTAAATTATCAATTTAATAGCACAAATAAAAAGATAGAAAAAAAGAAAAAGAAAGTTGCGAAAAAAAATACAAATCAGGATAATAATTCAAATGTAATAAAATTTTCTAGTTTTAAAAAAAATTAGCTCAAATAAAAAAAATTAACTAATTGTGAGTCTTCTAAATTAATACATAGAGGTGAGCCTGTAGGAAGTTCAATAGAAGAAATTTCTTCAGGTTTATACATTCCTAGCTCGATCATCATTGCTCTTAAAGAATTTCCATGGGCTGCTATCAAAATGTTGTTATTTTGATCAAGCAGTGGTTTTATGTTTTTTTTAAAATACGGAGATACTCTTTCAACCACATCCTTTAAGCTTTCACCATTTGGTGGAGGAGTATCATAAGATCGCCTCCAAATGTGTACTTGTTCTTTACCAAATTTATTTGCAGTCTCTTCTTTATTCAAACCCACTAAATCACCATAATCTCTCTCATTTAGATCCTCATGTTTGTTCATAATTAATTTATTATTATTTATTAGGTTTTGAAGATTAGCTTCTTTTATAGCTATTTCAGCTGTTTTATTAGCTCTCTCTAAAACGCTACTAAAGATAAAATCGATGTGAATTTTGTTTTTTTTAATTAATTCCCCTGCTTTTTTGGCTTCCATTTCCCCTTTTTCAGTTAAAGGAACGTTTTTCCAGCCTGTAAATTTATTTTCTAAGTTCCATTGACTTTGTCCGTGTCTGAGCAAAATAAGTTTGTTCATATTATATTTATTCTAATAGTATGTTTATGTTATATAAATTGTCTATTAACAAACTATGACAAATAAAAAAAGAACAGAATCTGATAGCTTAGGAAATAAAAAAATAGACGCAAAAAAGTTGTGGGGTGCTCAAACTCAGCGTTCATTAGAGAATTTTAAAATTTCCAATGATAAAATGCCTAAAGAAATAATCATAGCTTTAGGTATGCAAAAAAAGGCATCTGCCTTAGCTAATCAAAGCCTTGGTTTGATAAGTAAAAGTCTATCAAATGCGATTGTTAAAGGTTGTGATCAAGTAATTAATTTAAATCTAATCGATGAGTTTCCTTTGTCTGTATGGCAAACAGGTTCTGGTACACAAACAAACATGAATGCTAATGAAGTTATAAGCAATTATGCAATCAAACTTTTAAAAGGAAAAATTGGATCAAAATCACCTATTCACCCAAATGATCATGTAAATTTATCTCAATCTTCTAATGATACTTTTCCAACAGTAATGCACATAGCGGCTAATGAATTAACTGATAAAAAACTCATCCCAGCTATAAAAGATTTAATCAAAGAGTTAAGCATTAAAACAAAATCATATTCAAAAATAATTAAAATTGGACGTACACATACTCAAGATGCCACACCATTAACAATGGGAGATGAGTTTTCTGGCTACCTTTATCAAATTCAAAATAATTATGAAAGAATAGTTATAGCTAAAAAAGAGCTAAGTTATTTAGCGCAAGGAGGTACTGCGGTTGGATCTGGTATTAATGCTCCCAAAAATTTTGATAAAATTTTCTGTAAACATCTAAATAAAATGACAAAAAATACATACAAACCAGCTATTAATAAATTTGAAGCAATAGCCAATCATGACTCTTTAGTAAATTTTTCTCAATCTATAAATACTCTAGCTATTTCATTATTTAAAATTTTGAACGACTTAAGATTCCTCTCATCAGGTCCTAGATCTGGTCTTGGAGAAATAAATATACCTGCAAATGAACCTGGTTCATCTATTATGCCAGGAAAGGTCAACCCAACGCAAATTGAAGCTCTTAGTATGGTATGTTGTCAGATAATGGGAAATAATTTAGCAGTTAATCAAGGAGGCGCACAAGGACACTTTGAATTAAATGCCTTTAAACCTCTAATTATTTTTAACGTAATAAATTCAATCAATCTACTCTCTGACGGCATTAATAGTTTTAATAAAAATTGCTTAAAAGATATTTCAATCAATAAAGAAAATATAAAAAAACATTTAAATAATTCTCTAATGTTAGTCACTGCTCTTAATAAACATATTGGATATGACAATGCAGCAATAATTGCCAAAAAGGCTTTCAAAGAAAACATAACATTAAAACAAGCTGCAATAAAACTGAAACTAGTAACTGAGAAAGAATTCGATAGGATTGTTGATCCAAAAAAAATGATCTAATTAATATATTCGTAATTTGTTTCGTCGGAAAACAGTTTTCTTAGAAGTTGATTATTAAGATAATGTCCAGATTTGTTTCCATAAAAATACCCTATTATTGGTGAACCGGCCAAGTAAAGATCCCCAATTGAGTCTAAGATTTTATGCCTGACAAACTCATCATCATACCTTAAACCACCTTTATTTAAAATTTTATTTTCTCCAACAACTACAGCGTTATCAAGAGATCCTCCAAGAGCCAGACCATTAGATCTTAGACGCTCAACATCTTTTTCAAAACCAAAAGTTCTTGCTGCCGCTATGTCAGTTTTGTAATTGCCATTAATTAATTGAAGTTGACATGATTGTTTTGAGACTAATTGGCTTGGGAAATCAATTTCAAAATCTATTGAGAATTGATTATTAGGAACAATTTTTACTGAACTACTATTTTCAGAAACTTCAATTGTTTTTTTAATATTTAACATTTTTCTTTTTTTATTTTGTTTTTTAATCCCAACTTTTTCAATCATCTCTACAAAAGGTCTTGAACTCCCATCCATAATAGGAACCTCATTAGCATTTATATAAATGTTTAAATTATCTATATGCAAGCCTGATAAAGCACTCATTAAATGTTCAATAGTTGATATTTTTAAACCATATGAATTTGATATTGTTGTACTTAGTAGAGTCTCTGAAACGTTAGACCAAAGTGCCTCAATCACGTTATCATTTTTTTTATCTAGCCGAATAAACTTTATACCATTATCAACTGATGCAGGTTCTAAATTTAATTCAACTTGGCTTCCAGTGTGAAGTCCAATGCCTTTGACAAAGATAGAACTTGCTATAGTTTGTTGATTGTTATTTTTATGATTTGTAGCTATCATGCAAAAAAGTGCTGTTTACAGCACTTTTCTATATTTTTTTTAAGATTCCTCAACTAACTGAATATTACAAAATATTACAAGATTTTAATTAGCCTGTCTTCTTAAGAACGTTGGAATATCTAATAATTCTTCTTCAGTTTCCTGATTAAAATCTTCATCAGAGTCATCACTTGTTACACTAAATTCAGGCTCTAATCTCTCTTCAATTTCTGTTGATTCATGTGCATTCTCATCATCTTGCTTTACAATTATATTTTCTGAAATCACGGGTTCTGATTTTTCAGCTTGATCAACTGTGCCAGATGGAGTTTCAGTAGAGATGTTATCAAATAAGCTTAATCTTCTTACTGAAGTCTCATTTAAATTTTCTTCCTCTATTTGATCTTCATCAATATTGTCAATTTTATCTGATAATAGACTTACATTAGTGGTTTCAATTTCATCATTTTCGTATTGGTTAACACTTTCATTCTTAAGATTTTCTTCAATATCATAAGTCTCCTCAATATTTGAGTGACTCAAAACACCATCTTGATCTGTATTATCTTTGTTCTCTTGCAAATTTTCTAAATTATAATCTTCTTCAATGCTCTCTAATTTATGATGTTCTTTTGAAAATTCATTATCTTGACTATTTTTAATTTCAAAATGAGTATTTTCCTGATTATTATCTAAAGTATTACTTAGAGTTGAAGTTTCAATATTTTGATCAAGACTTGATTGTGATTTATAAACATCATTATTTATATTTATAGCCGCAAAACTATCTAATGGCTTTGCGCTTATGCCAACATTTGAGTCAATGCCAGTAGCCACTATACTAACTCTCACAATACCATCTAATCTATCATCGCAAGTAGTTCCATATATAATGTTAGCCTCCTCATCTACTTCTTGTTTTATTCTATTAGCAGCTTCATCTACTTCGTATAAAGTAATATCTTTGCCACCAGTAATATTTATTATTAAACCTTTGGCACCTTTTAGAGATACGTCATCAATAAGAGGATTTGCTATTGCTGCTTCAGCTGCAGCTACTGCCCTGCCTTCTCCTGATGCTTCTCCAGTGCCCATCATAGCTTTGCCCATTTCAGACATTACAGTTTTAATATCTGAAAAATCTAGATTTATCATTCCAGGCTGGACCATTAAATCAGTAACACCTCTAACACCTGCATATAAAACATCATCTGCCATTTTGAATGCATCTGCAAAAGTAGTTTTTTCATTTGCTATTCTAAATAAATTTTGGTTTGGAATTGTTAATAAAGTATCAACAAATTGTTGAAGTTCATCAATTCCTTTTTCTGCCAATTTCATTCTTTGAGAACCCTCAAAATGAAATGGTTTTGTGACCACACCAACAGTTAGAATTCCTCTTTCTCTTGCAAGCTTTGCTATAACGGGTGCAGCTCCAGTACCAGTACCACCTCCCATACCTGCCGCAACAAATAACATGTGGCTTCCTTCTAATTTTTCTGAAATTTCATGAATAGCCTCTTCTGCAGCTTGCTTGCCAATATCTGGCCTCATGCCAGCACCTAAACCTCTAGTGCTGTTTAGTCCTAATTGTATTTTATTTTTACATGAAGATATTTGTAATGCTTGTGCATCAGTATTAGCTATTAAAAAATCAACACCTTCAAGATTTGAATTCATCATATTATTAACGGCATTTCCACCTGATCCGCCAACACCTAAAACTGTTATTTTTGGATGCAGATTTTCGCCTACATCTTGTAATGAAATATTAATTGTCATTTATAAATCTCCGCCGTTTATTTGTTTTTTAACGAATCGTTGTCGAAATCGTCAATTATAAATATCTACATATAGTATATCAAATATACTGATCTAGCCAATTAAAAAAACCAATAAAACCCTGTTTTTTTTGTTTTTTTCCTTGTTTTTCAATAATTTTATCCAAATAAATTTCAGGATCAAATAAACTGCATCCAATTACATCAGCAAAAGCTGCGTTTTTCATACTTTCTTGAAAAATTAAATCTTTCTTTGGGTAACCAATTCTTACATTACTTGAAAATATCAATTCTGCATATTGAATTATACCTTCTAGTTGAGATCCTCCTCCTGTTAACACAACATTTTTAATTTGTTTTTTATGGAGATTATTTTGCTTAATTTTTTGCCATATCATTTCAAGAGTTTCCTCAACACGTGGCTTGACAATAGAATTAATTTTTAATCTATTGATTTGGACAAATTTGTCATTTTCACCAGAAATTATTGGTACTTCTATAATTTCATATTCATCACTTGGTGCACTTATTAATGAGCTATACAATGTCTTCAATCTTTCAGCGCTATCTATTGTCGTAGAAACTCCTCTTGCGATATCATTAGTGATATTATTACTACCTACTAATATGCTATCTCCATATATAAAATTATTATTTTCAAAAATAGATATAGAAGTATTTGAATGTCCTAGATCTATACAAATTGATCCAATTGTTTTTTCATCTTCACTTAAAACAGCTAGAGCAGAAGATAAAGGCGAAGGTACAAAATTATCAACTTTAATGTTTAATTTATCTATAATATTTTTATAGCCATTAAAAATTTGATTAGGTATTATTATTTTATAAAATAATATTTTTAAAAACTGACCATAATTACCTATTGGAGAGCTAGATAGTAAATTATTGTCTAAGATATACGCATAGATATTATTATATAATTCGTAGTAATCTTCGTTAACTAGAAGATAATCAGATTTATTTATAGCTTTTTTAATATCTAATTCTGATATTTCATTTTTTAAAATTTCAATTTCTGAGTCATAGTATTTTGAGATACTATCAAAAGTTGGGATATTTAAATTAATAGAATTAATTTTTGTTTGAGATTTTTTTTCAGATTCGAAAATTAAAGATTTAATTTCAATTAATAATTCATCAAAATTAGTAATTAAATTTTTTTTTAAAATTTTAGATGGATAACTTTCACATGATAACATTTTAAATTTTTTGTTTTCTTTAATTTCGAATACTGCACATGATATTTTAGAATTACCAATATTTACACCAACTTTAATCATTTTTCTTAAAATCTATTATTGCTTTATCATTGTCTCTTAAATCGATACTTTTAATTAACAAAATATCACTTTCATCTAATTGGTCTATTAATTTTATATAATTTTCAAGGGAGGTTTTAATATTTTTTTCAGATAATAATACTAATAATTTATTACTAAATTTTAAATTCCACCTTCTATCATTTATGTAGTAAGCATCTTCAATGTTGTTTAATTTAGAATTTTCTATGCCCTCAATAATGTCCAGTAACTTAACAGCATGATTTAATACATTTTTTCCTGAAAAAGTTATTAACTTTTCATAATCTTTTTTGGTTTCATCAATAATGTTTCCCTCTTTAGAGAAATAATAAATTTTATTATTGAAGAAATATAGCCCTAAAGGCTCATATTCTAAAATTTCAACTGTAATTTTACTTTTAAAGTTATTAGATAAGTTCACACTTTTTACCCAATTGAGATTATTTATTTCATTAGAAATATTTTTAAGAGAAATTAAGAAAATTGATTGACCAAAATATCTACTAATGATTTGAACTACTTTTGATTGATCTACTCTCATTAAATCATTAATTTCATAAGAAGTAAGCAAATAATTATTTTTTTCAGAAAACTCTTGAATAATTTCTTTATATATTTTTTTTTCTAAAAAATTATAATAAACAAAAAATGATATTATTGATAAAGTAAAAATTATAATTGAATACTTAATTAGTCTAAATATAGAAAAATTAATTTTTTTTTTATTAAAATTAGATCTCATTTTGCATTATTTATTAAACTTAGAATAATACTTTCAAATTTTATTTTTTTATACTCTGCTTGCTCTGGCAATAATGAGAGTTTTGTCATCCCAGGTTGAGAATTAATTTCCAAAAAATAAATTTTATCTTGCTTATTATTATAAATAAAATCAATTCTTGAAAGAGTATTACATTTAAATATTTTATGAATTTTTAAAGCTAGATTCAAACATTTCTTATAATTTTTTTGATTTATCATGGCTGGTATAAAATGTTTTGAGAAACCTTTTGAATATTTTGCCTGATAGTCATAAGTTGAATTCAAAGAAACTATCTCAGTTACAGCCAAAGGTTTTAATGTAGAGTTCTGTTGTAGCACTGATACTGTTAATTCAATTCCATTAATAAATTTTTCAATTAAAATTTTTTCATTAGAAGAAAATCTTTTTTTATAATTTGTGAGTTCATTCAAAAAAATACTTAAATCTTTTTTAGATTTTATTATTTTTAAACCATAACTGGAGCCACTTGAAGCTGGTTTTATAACAAATTTTGAGTATTTTTTTTTTATTTTTAACAAAAATTTAGACGTTATTTCTTTACAATTAATAATTTCGAAAATTGGGGTCTTAACTTTAAATTTTTTAACAATTTTTTTTGATTTTACCTTATCAAAACAATTTGCTGAAGAAATTTGATTTGAGTGAGTGAAACGAAATTTATTTTTTTTTAATATTTTTTGAATAGTTCCATCTTCACCAAATGGTCCATGTAAAGCGTTAAAGCAAATGTAGTTTTTAGAATATTTTAAAATATCTTTTTCAAATGTATTGGGATTTACAGTAAATTTTTTAAAATCTATCTTAAGTTTTTTTAAAGCTCTAGCAATTTGTTTGGAAGTGTTAATTGAAACTTTATGCTCCTCATTATAACCACCCTGTAATATTAACACTCTCATCAATTCACTCACCTATTATTTTTATTTCCCACTCAAGCACAATCCCATGTACATCTTTTACTCTATTTATGATTTTTTTACCTAAACTTTCAATATCACTTGCAGTAGCATTTCCATTATTTATTATGAAGTTTGAATGCATATCACTTACAGATGCACCTCCAACTTTCATTCCCTTGCATCCAGCTTTTTCAATAAGCTCTGCCGCATATTTATCCGGAGGATTTTTAAATGAACTTCCTGAAGTTTTTTCCTTTATTGGCTGTGTTTGTTTTCTTTTGGATTTGATATAAATATTTTTTTTTAAAATTTCCTCGTAAGAAGAATATTCAAAATTAAAATCTGCTTGCAAGATTATTGAGTTCTTTTCTATATTTGAAGATCTATAATTTAATTTTAAGTCTTCCAAATATACATATTTTAGCTCTCCTTTAGAATTCATGAGTAAAATTCTTTTTAAATTGTCTGATGTCTGACCACCATAACAACCAGCATTCATCTTAACTGCCCCACCAATTGTGCCGGGTATACCAGTAAAAAATTCAAAATCCTTTATTGAATTTTTTAGAGCAAATTTTGCTAGGTTTAAATCTAAAACACCTGCGCCAACACTTAGAAAATTATTTTTAATTTTAATTTTATTAAAATTTTTTCCTAATTTAATTATTAAGCCATCGTAACCTGAGTCTCTAACTAAAAGATTAGAGCCTACTCCAATAATTGAGTATTTTATTTTATTTGCATAACCAGCTATAGTTTTCAGATCCTCCAATTTATTTATAATTATAAAACCTTTTGCTTTACCCCCAGTTCTAAACCAAGTAGAATTTGCCATATTATAATCATAGAGAATTTTATCTTTGATTTTTGATTGAATTTCGTACAAAATATCATTCATTTATTTTCAAAAAATTATATGCAATTTTACTTATAGAACCCGCACCCATAAATATAATAATATTTTTTTTATTTGTTTCTTTATAGATAATTTTATTCAAATCTTTTTCGTTTATATAAAATATATTTTTTTTTGTTTCTATTAATTTATTATAAATATCTATAGTTTCAAAACCTCTAATTTTTTTTTCACCTGCAGAATAGGTTTCAAGTAAATATAATTTCTTGATTTTTGATAAAACTTTTATAAATTCATCAAACAAAATTTTGGTTCTTGAATATCTATGAGGTTGAAAAACTACTACAATATTTTTATTAATCTGTTTTGCGCCTTTTAAGGTTGCTAAAATTTCAGTTGGATGATGAGCATAATCATCATAAATATTTGATAAGTTTACTTTTCCTAAATGCGTAAATCTTCTTTTTACCCCAATATAATTAGTTAATGCAGACCTTATATAATTATTTTTTACACCTGCTAACAAACTTGCAACAATACTAGCTGTTGAATTATATATATTATGCAATCCTATTGCTTTTACTGTGTAAGGCTGCAAACCAGAAAAATTATTTATAGAGATGTTAAATTTTAATTCAAATTTACTATATTGTTTTTTAAAGATAACTTTTTTTATAAAAACATCTGCAGTTTTATTTTTACTTGAATAAGAAATTATTTTCCTTGTATTATTTCTTGCAATTATTTTTTTAAGATTCTTATCATCTGCATTTACAATAGCAACACCATAAAATGGAAGATTAATTAAAAATTTTTCAAATGCTGAAATTAAATTTTTGGAAGAATTATAATAATCAAGATGCTCAATATCTAAATTTGTTATTATAGATATTTGATATGGCAATTTTAAAAAAGAGCCATCACTTTCATCAGCTTCTACAACCATCCAATCACCCTTACCAAATTTATTGTTTTTAGATATAGAATTTATTATGCCGCCATTAACAATTGTTGGATCAAGTTTTCCTGTTTCTAAAATATTTCCAACTAAACTTGTTGTTGTTGTTTTTCCATGAGAACCAGCAACAGCAATACATTTTTTATTTTTCATTAGTTCAGCAAGCATGTCTGCTCTGCTAACAATTGGGATTTTATTTTTTTTCGCTTCTTTTAATTCAGGGTTATTTTGTTTTACAGCAGAAGAATAAACAACCGCATTCACTTTTGATATATTTTTTTTATGATGTCCTATATTTACAGTAACGCCAATCTCTCTTAATCTTTTTACATTTTCATTTTCATTTATATCACTACCAGATACTGTATAGCCAATTTTTTTCATTAGTTCTGCAATACCTGACATACCAATGCCTCCTATTCCAACAAAATGAACTCTTATTTTTTTATTTTTATTTTTCATTTTTAATATAATTCCACATTAACTTATTTGTATTTTTAATTTCAATTGTATCAAAACTTAGTTTCAATTTTTTATTAAAATTTTTATCATTTAATGATTTGTCAATGAATAACATGATTTCATCATCATTAATTTTATTTTTATCTACTATAATAGCACATTTAATATTGGTAAGTATTTCAGCGTTTACATATTGATGATTATCTTTTGCACTAGGTAGTGGACAGATTACTGCAGGAATTTTATACGTAATTAAATCATTGATAGTACCTGCACCTGATCTACATAAAGCAATGTCAGTTTGCACCAATATATCTTCAAAATTATTATAAAAATTTTTTATCTTAAATTTGTAGTTATGTTCTTCTAATAAATTTTCAATTTCTAGATGTTTTGATAATGGTGCCTGTATTGTAAAAAAAATTTGTTTTGAAATTGATAGTTTGTCTAAATTTTTAATTATTTTTTCAAAAATATTTAACAAATCTAATGAGCCCTGGCTACCAGCAAATACCAAAAAATTAATTATAGAAGAGTTTTTGTTTTTTATATTTATAAAATTGTTAACTTCTATATTTTTTGGTAAACCTACAACTGCTATTTTATTTTGATACTTTTTAATATTTAAATACTCTTTATCAAAATGCATAAAAATTTTTGTTGAAAATATTAGGAATATTTTATTTACTTTACCTACAACAGAATTTTGTTCATGAAGATATAGAGAAGTTCTAAAAAAATATTTAAACATTAAAAAACATAATAGTGGAGTAAAAGATGCATAACTTCCAAATGAGATAATATTTTTTGGTTTGAGTTTAACAAATATTATTATTGATTGAATAAAACCAAATAGCAACTTGATTGTAGCTATTAGTTTAAAGAATAAATTACCAGAATAATGTGAAGAATAAATTTTAAATATTTTATTTTGATTTATATGATTAATATATTTACTTCCTCTTATGTCAGTTAATATAAATACTTTTTTGTTTTGTTTTTTTAAGTATTTAAAAAAATTAATTGCAGGTAACACATGACCGCCAGTACCTCCTGTAATTATTAAAATATTATCACTCATTATTTTTTAGATTTGTAAGTGATAATAAAAAACCAAATAATACACTTGTTGCTAACATTGAAGAACCACCATAACTGACAAAAGGAAGTGTCATGCCTTTGGTTGGTATCATTCCTAATGCACTTAAAATATTAATTAAACTTTGAAGGCCAAATGAACAAATTAAACCTGATGTAGCTATTATTTTATATGGATTACTAACCTTAAGAACTTTTAATAGTGTTTTGATGACTATCGAAAGGATAATAATTAAAATAATCAAACAAAAAATTAAACCTAACTCTTCTCCAGCTACAGCAAATATAAAATCAGTATTGGCATCAGGTATTTTTTCTTTTAGATCTCCTTGACCGGGGCCTTTGCCCAAAATACCTCCAGATTTAAATGCCAATAAACTCAAATCTATTTGATATGAGTCTGCATTTCCTAAAAAGGAGTCAATTCTATTTTTTACGTGATCAAGAAAATAATATGCAAAAATAGATACTAAAAAAATAAATATCACACCATATATCACTAAGAGAATTGGTAAGCCTGCTATAAAGAGTTGACAAAAAAAAGTTGCTGAGATTAAAATTGTCATACCTAAATCAGGTTGCATTAGCACTAAAGAAATTAATATTATAAAAAATATAAATGTCGTAACTAAATAATATTTTCTTCCTTGAATAGATTTAGCAATCCCCCAAGAAGATAATATAATAAAGAATGGCTTAATCACTTCTGAGGGTTGAAAAGAAAAATTATCAACTTTTAACCATCTTTTCGCACCTTTGACCTCATAATCAAAAAACAACAATAATAATAGTAAAATTATTAATATAATAAAACCAAATAAAGAAAATCTTCTAATATTTTTATCTGATTGTTGTGACAAAAAAATAATGATTAACAAACTAAAAATATAAAAAACACTATGCTTATTTATAACCAAAAAATTTTGATTTACTGAATAAGATAATAATACTCCTAATAAACCTAATATTAAAATAAGAATAAAGTTAACTTTGTCAATTGAGGTCCAAAAATCTCTCAAATTCATCTCTTAACCTTTTTTAAAACTAATTTATTAAAATAGTTTCCTCTTTTTTCAAAGTTTTCAAACTGATCAAAGGATGCACAGGCTGGTGCAAATATAATTGTGGCTTTTCCATCAAACTTGGCAACATGTTTCCAAACTTTATCAAATGCTTTTTCTAGATTTAAATATACTTCTGAAATTTGTGGCAATCTTATTTGTTTTTTTATAAAAAATCTTGATTTGCCATATATATATATTTTCTGGATATCACCTTTAAAGCTATGAAAATCTCTAAAGTTATCTCCCTTTTTTGCAATTCCACCCAATATTAAAAAAATATTTTTTTTGTCTTCTAAAGTCAATAATGCTGAAGTTACATTAGTAGCTTTACTGTTATTAATTATTATTTTAGATTTTGTATTTAAAGTAATTGTAGATCTAAAAGGCAAGCCCTGAAAATTTTTGATACTTTTGTTAAAAAATTTTATAGGAATTTTTAAATATTTACATACTGCATAAGCAGCTAATATATTTTGAATATTGTATTTGTGTGAAAGGTCTAAAGCAATATCAAATAATTTAATTTTACTATATTTACTAAAATATTTATCAATTATAAAACCATTTTCAAAATAGATATCTGCACTACTATTATTTATAGAAAATGATATTTTATTCTTAATGTTAACATTATTAAAAATTTTTTTTGAAAAAATATCATCAATAGAAATCAAATTGATATTTTTAGAATTAAAATTTAGTATATTTTTTTTTGCTTTAACATATTGTCCAAAATTTTTATATCTATCTAAGTGATCCTTTGAAAGATTGAGTATAATAGAAATTTTTGGCTCAAAATTTTTAATAGTTTCTAATTGGTACGAACTTAATTCAACAACATGATAAGAAAATATTTTTTTTTGTACTATCGAATTACAAAGTGGGTCACCAATATTGCCACCTATAAATGTCTGTTTAGAGCTATTTAGTAAGATATCCCCTATAAGTTTTGTAGTAGTTGATTTTCCATTTGTGCCGGTAATTGCAATTATTTTTTCATTTTTTATATTTTCATAATACAAATTTAAATCTCTTTTTATTTTTGATTTCAAAACTTTGGAAAATTTTTTGTCATTAATAGAGATGCCTGGAGTTAAATAAATATTGTTATATTTTTCCAGGTTTGTTTCTTTTATTGAAATTAATTTTAATTTTGAAAATTTTTTTTTTAATAAATATCTAGTTTCTTTATTATCATCCCAGCAATCAAAGTCTTTATTTTGTATTTTTAATAATTTAATTACTGACAGTCCACTTTTATTTATACCGTATACATAATCTTTCATTTATCGAATTTTTAATGTGGCTAAACTTAACAAAGCAAGAACGATTGTTATAATCCAAAATCTAATTACAATTGTTGACTCTGCCCATCCCTTTTTTTCAAAGTGGTGGTGTAAAGGAGCCATCATAAAAACTCTTTTACCAGTAAGTTTAAAACTAATTACTTGGATAATAACTGAAAAGGTTTCTAAAACGAATAAACCACCTGCAATTGCCAAAACTATTTCATGTTTAACCATTATTGCAATCGAGCCTATTGTGGCTCCTAAAGCTAAAGACCCTGTATCGCCCATAAAAACCTTTGCCGGTGGGGCATTGAACCACAGAAAGCCTAAAGCCGCACCAATTAATGCTCCACATAGCACTGATAATTCACCAGTTCCTGGAATATAATTAATAAGAAGATAGTCAGAAAAAACAATATTTCCTGAAACGTAAGCTATAAAAGCAAAAGTCATTGCAACTATCATTACTGGAACTATAGCTAGACCATCAAGTCCATCTGTTAAATTGACAGCATTAGCTGACCCAACAATAATAAATAATGAAATAATTAAATAAAAATATCCAAAGTTGATAATTACATTTTTAAAAAAAGGAAAAGATATTGTGGTATCAATTTGATCATTTAGGTTATTAATAACTATTATAGATATTATTAAAGCAAAAAAAATTTGTAATATTATTCTTGTTCTTGCTTTTAATCCATTACTTGAATTTGATTTAATTTTATTATAATCATCAATAAAACCAATAAAACCAAAAACTAATAAAGTTAAAAATCCAATCCATATAAAAGTATTTTTTAAATCTGCCCACAAAACTAAAGAAATAATAACGCTTAAAATAATCAGAAGGCCACCCATTGTGGGCGTTCCTGCTTTTTGAATTATATGATTTTCTGGACCATCATTTCTTATAGGTTGGCCGATTGGTTGAATTTTGGAAATTTTATTAATTATGTACTGTCCAAATATCAAAGAAAAAAAAAGTGCGGTTAATATTGAAGCACCAACTCTAAAAGTAATAAAATTAAATAAGTTTAAAAAACTATATTGTTCAACAAAATACTGGGCTATAATTTTAAACAAAACTATCCTTTCTTAAATAATTTTAGTTTTTTTACAAAATTATTAACTTCGGTCTTATTAGAACACTTAGCCATTATAATGGCATTTTTATGAATATTTTTTTCTAAATAACTCATAATATTATTGCTTTGATTTTTATAAACATATTTATTTTTTAATTTTGGGAATATACTTAGTGCTTTTTTAAAAGAGTCGCCAGATAAAATAACTTGGTCAAAATAATTTTTTTCAATAAATTTTATGACTTTAATGTGATGATCAAGTGAACTTAAACCCAATTCATTCATATTGCCTAGAATTAGAAATTTATCTCTGTTGTTATTTTTAATATCTGAAAAATTTTCTATACTTTCAATCATTGTTTCAGGATTTGCATTATATGACTGATCGATTAGTTTTATTTTAAAATTATTAAAAAGAAGATTGTGTATACTTCCTCTTCCTTCTATCTTTGGAATTTTAAAATTATTTTTCAATATTATTTTTGTATCAAGCTTATTAAACTCATAAAAATTTAAGATGAATATTAAATTTGAAATTATCTTTTGCTCACAATTTGATAAGAGTATTTTATAACTTTTGCCTAAAGTTTTTATAATTATTTCATAATTAGAATTTATTTTTTTTATTTTTTTTATATAACTCTCACAACCTTTATTGCCTATTCTGATTATTTTTTTTAATTTTTCTTTTTTTGCAATTAGATATATTAATTCTTCTTCTTTAGATTTTGTTTGTAAATACAGAATTTCAGATAATGGGTTAAATTTTTTTTTAAATATATCAGCTTTTTCTTTTGCAATATTTTTTTTACTAATAAAGTTTTCAAGGTGTGTTGATAAAATATTGGTAATAAATATTTGAGATGGTTTAGCTAATTTTGTTAACTCTCTTATTTCAAAAAAATTATTTGTTCCAATTTCAAATATTGCATAATTAGATTTTAAATTTATATTTAAGATTGAAAGCATCACTCCTAAATTATTATTATAACTTTTAATAGATGCTGAAACTTTAAATTTTTTTGATAAAAAATATTTCAAATACTCTTTAAGAGAAGTTTTTCCTGCACTTCCTGTGATTCCAATAACCTGACCTTTAAACAACGATCTTTTAATTTCAGATAAATCTAAAAGAAATTTTTGAACATTTTCAACCAAAAGTACTTTTGTATCGGAATTGAAATTTTCTAATTTTTTATCAGTTATACAATATTTGGCGCCAGCTTTAATGGCGTCATGCATATATTCATTACCATGATTATGTGATCCCTCTAAAGCTATAAAAACATCATTTTTTTTTATCTCCTTACTGCTTATTTTTAATTTGTTTGATGAATTAATTATGTAATTTTGAATTCTCTCTAAAAGTATCATATTTTTGAAACAAAATTTTTTACTATTTGAAAGTCATTAAGATCAATTTTTTTATTCTTTATTAATTGATAATTCTCATGTCCTTTTCCTGCAATTATTAGAATATCATTAAAATCTAACTTTGAAATAGCTAAAAGTATTGCTTTTTTTCTGTTGGGAACTTCAATTCCATTTGGACAGTAATTTTTAATAATCTTTCTAATATTTTTAGGATTTTCATATCTAGGATTATCGTCAGTAATATAAATTTTATTAGCATATTTTGCTGCTACCAGTCCCATTTTTCTTCTTTTAAGTTTATCTCTATCCCCGCCACAACCAAAAACTAACGAAGGTTTAAAATTATCATTTGAAAAATTTTTCAAAATATTTTCTAAAGCATCTGGTGTGTGCGCATAATCTATAATTATTTTTGATTTTTTTTTCTTATAATTGATAGCTTCAAATCTACCTGGAGCTGATTTTAGCATATTTAAACAATTAATAATTTTTTTTGCACTTATCTTCATAGCAATTGCACAAGCTATTGCACATTCTAAATTTTCTTTTTGAATATTATTTTCTAATTTAAATTTTTCTAACTTAAATTTTTTACTGAAAATATTTAAATATAAATTATTATCTCTAAAAAAGAATACGTCAGCAGACCCATAGGTAATCATTTTAATTTTTCTATTTCTTAATTTTTTTTTTATAATTTTATAATTTTTAAGATTTGAATTAATTACAGCTACTCCTTTTGAGTCTAAATTTTTAGTAAATAATGAAAGCTTAGTATTAACGTAAGAATTAAAATTTTTATGATAATCAAGATGATCATGAGAGATATTAGTAATTGCAGCTATATCTATTTTTATATTTTTATAGCGCCCCTGATGAAGTCCATGACTTGAAGCTTCTGATATATAATTATAGTTGTTTTTGTTGCTTGAATAAGCAAATTGATACAGATCTAAATTACTTGGAGTCGTAAGAGTTGATTCTTTTATTTTTTTTAAATTAATAAAATAACCAATAGTTCCAGTTAATTTAAAAGGTATCTTGTTTATTTTACAAATTTGAGAAAGATACCAACTTGTGCTTGTTTTTCCATTCGTGCCAGTAATAGCTACTGAAAATTTAGGTGGGAATGGCTTTGTAAGCTTTAATAACTTTAAAATTTCTTTATCAAGGTCTTTTACAATAATTTGACTAACTGGAGAATTTTCAATGTAACGATTGGTTAAAACAGTATTTAAATTTTTTGAGATAGCTTCTTTAAAATATGATAATTTAAGATTTTTATTCTGATTTATAACAAACAGGGTATTTGCATTTATGTTCTTAGAATGATCACTTATAAATTTTATTTTTTTTTTAGGTAATTTTCCTATAATCTCTCCATTAATTAATATTTTATTGAGATCAGAGAAAAGCATAACCAGATTTATAAATTTGTTGTACATCTGCTTTTATGAAGTTATCATGTCTAACTGATGGCAAATTCAAAATTTTAATCATTTCATAAATTATTTTTTTCACAAGAGGCGCATTTACCACAGCTCCTGTCATCCTTTGTTTAGAATCAATTGGTTTTTTGGGATAACTTATTGCTGTATAAACTACATATTTAGGTTTGTTTATTGGAAATACACCAATAAAAGAAGTCATGTTTCTGTCTTTATAATAACGCCCACTTGAGTCTATTAGTTCAGATGTACCAGTTTTCCCTCCTATGTTGTACCCATCAATTTTAACCCTTGGGCCTGTGAATTTAGTTTTAGTAATAACTGCATTCAACAAATTTAAAAAATATTCAGAGGAGTCTTCTTTTAAAAGTATATTGTGAGATAATTTTTTTTTGGAATTTAACACAAAAGTAGGATTTACGATGTAACCATTATTAGATAGTGAGGCATAAGCTTTGACTAAATGAAGTGGTGTTATTGAAAAGCCATGACCAAAACCAATTCTTGTTGTCTCATGTTCTCTCCAATTGTTTGGATTTCCAAGTGGTTTTTCAACCTCTAAAAGTTCAGTATTTATTTTTTCGAAAAAACCTAATTTCTTAAGAAATTCTTTTTGATTTTTTTTTCCAATTTTTAGTGCAATTTGTGCGGTTCCTATATTTGATGACTCAACAACAATTTTTTCTACATTATACAAACCATCGTCTTTATAAGAGTCATGATCTGTTACTCCTTTTATACTTTTTTTAACATCAAAAACCATTTTTGGATCAATAATTCCATAATCAAAACCATTAACAACCGTTAAAGGCTTAAAAGTTGATCCCATTTCATAATTCGCTTGTATAACTCTATTCATTAAATTATCTTTATTTAAGCTATCATTATCATTTGGATTGAAGTCTGGATAACTTACCGATGATAAAATTTCTCCATTTGAAATATCCATTACTATTGCTAAACCTGATTCTGCTTTGTAATGACTTATAGTTTCTACTAAATTATATCTAATCGATTGTTGCAGGTTAATATCTATAGAAAGAGTGATATCTCTAGCATTTGATAAACTTTGATTAAAACTTCTTTCAATGCCTTTTTGACCAACTTGATCAATATTTACAAATCCTACAAGATGAGAAGCGCTATTTTTAAAAGGATAAATTCTTTTACTTTCATTATGAAATTCTAAATTAATTTCTCCTAGATCAATTATTTTTTGATGTTCAGCTGGTGTAATATTTCTTTTAAGCCAAACAAATTTTTTTTTGCTTGATAGTTTATTTTTAATTATTTGTTGATCAATATCTATAATCTCCGCTAACTCTATTGCTAAATTATCAATATTATTTAAAAATTTTGGCCTAGCTGACAAAGATTTTGATTCTACTGATGCTGCTAGGACTACTCCATTTCTATCATAAATAATACCTCTGTTCTCTTTTTTTTCTAATTTCACTGGTGAGGGAATTTCTAAATAGCTTGATATAGTGATGAAGCTAATACGATAAAAAACAGAAAAAAAGAAAAATAAAAAAACCAAAATGGAAAAAAAAATTCTTTTATGAAAATTAGTTAAAGAGTCAGAATCAAATAAAAATTTTCTATTTTTTTTCATTTATTTAGAAATCAAATTTATCAAAACAATTTCATTATTTTTGAAATTTGATATGTTTTTAATATCTACTATTTTATTTTCTAATGCTGTTTCTTCATATGAAAAATAAATGTCATGGAGTTTTTTTAAATAATGAGCATTATTATAATATGAATATTCTATTTTATTAATTTTCAACTGCTCTTCAAGTTGTTCGATCTTCTCATTCTTTGAATTATTACTTAGTTCTAGTTTTCTAGTCAAATTCCCCAAAAATATGGTTAAAAATACTATAATCAAATTTATTAAAAGAAAAAAAACAATATGTTTAGCATATTTCATATTTAAATTTTTTGAGCCACCCGAAGCTTAGCTGATCTAGATCTTGGATTACTATTAATCTCAAAATCATTTGGTCTTAAAGGTTTTTTGGTGATTATCTTTAAGGTTATAGGACCAAGATCACCTAAGTCCGGGTGGTGGCGGGAGGAACGCCATCGTTTACCACTTTTGTGGTTAAAAAAATCTTTCACAATTCTATCCTCTAGACTTTGGAAAGAAACTATTATTAATACACCATTAGGAGCAAGCAAATCTTCTGATTTATGAAGAGCTAGCTTTAGTTCATTTAACTCATCATTAATATAAATTCTAAGCGCTTGAAAAGTTTTAGTAGCTGGATGAATTTTATTTTTTGAATTACTGGGAGGTACAGAATTTTTAATTATATCTGATAATACTTTAGTATTTTTTATTGGTTTTATGTTTCTATTTTTAACAATATTTTTTGCAATTTTTTTTGAATATCTCTCTTCACCAAATTGAAAAAAAATGTCTGCTAATTTTTTTTCTTCAAATGAATTTATAATCTCATATGCATTCAAAGTAGATGATCCCATTTTCATGTCTAGTGGGCCTTCATTTTGAAATGAAAATCCTCTTTCAGGATTATCAATTTGATTTGAGCTTACGCCTAAATCAAAAATAATTACATCAAAACTCTCTTTTGAAAATTTTGAATTTTTTATTAATTCATCAATTTTACTAAATTTTTCATTAAAGAGTTCAATATTTTTGAATTTTTTATTCAAATCATTAAAAAAAAATTTTGCAATTGGATCTCTGTCTATGGCTAACAAATTCTTTATATTAAATTCTTCTAGTATTGCTTTAGAATACCCTCCTCCACCAAAGGTAGCATCAATTAGATTTAAATCTTTACTTACAGGAATAAAAGATTTTACTTCATCAATCATTACAGGGATATGGCTATTAATCATTAACATCTCCTGATAAAATTTTTCCAAGAGATTTTTTATTTAAATTTAGGCGCGTTCTTGATTTTTTTTGAAGATCTTTAGCAGCAGCAGGGTTAACAATTTGAAAATAGTAACCTTGACCGATAAATGAAACTTCATCTTTTATGTTTGCAAATTTTTTAAACTTTTCAGGTATCAGAAATCTACCTTCTTTATCTAAGTTAGTTGGTATCATCTCAGAAAATATAGAGGTTGTAAAATCTTCGTGCTCCTCTGAGAAAAAATCTAAATTATTTATTCTTTTTGCAATTTCGTTTACTCTATTAACGCTTAGACCATCTATAAAGTTGTTTCTTATGGATTTTGATAATATGATTTCATTTTTGTGATCTTTAGGCAAGGCAGCTCTAAAAATAGAAGGTAATGAAACTCTCCCCTTTTTATCAATTTTGTTAACAAATGTAGAAACAAACAAATTCATATTTTATTGGGTTATCATGGGAGATTATGGGCGTCAATGGGATAACTTGTAAAATATAAGTATGTTTCTGTTTTGTTCTATTATTTTTAATGATGATGCATAAGCCGGGTTCTGTAAATTACTATGTAAAATGATGATCATTAATCTAGGATAAATGTTGCCATTTACCTCAAGCAGTCTACCCGAACAGCTCAGCTGGAACTGATTGCCATTCCTATTTGACCTTGCTCCAAAAAGGGTTTGCCATGCCTTTTTTGTTACCAAAAAAGCGGTAGGCTCTTACCCCACCATTTCAACCTTGCCATTAAGGCGGTATATTTTCTGTTGCACTTTCCCTAAGCTTACGCCTGCCAGGTGTTACCTGGTTTTTTTTCCAGTGGAGCCCGGACTTTCCTCTTGAATAATCAAGCGATCATCGCATCATCAATTACTAATTATTTAATTTTTTGTTTTTGGTCAATAATAAACTGCATAAATGCTGTTCAGCAAAATTGATTAATTTTATCGTTGAATTTTTATAATGACTTTTCTGAATAAAATGATTTCTGTAATTTTTTAGCAGAATTCTATAAAATTTTTTATCGTTAATTGATTTAGAAATATCATAACCAATGATGCTTAACATTATAAGTATTTTTTTCTTATCTGTATAAATTAAATTTTTTTTAAACCAAATTTTTAATTTTTTTATTTCTGAATTTTTTATTTTTACAGGACTATAAGATAAATTTAAATTATATAATTTTTTCCAAGGAAATTTTTTACCAGGGTCAATTTTTCTATAAGGTGCAATATCTGAATGACCTAAAATATTTTTTTTATCAATATTATATTTTTTTTTAAGATACTTTATTAATGAAATTAGTGAAAAAATTAATAATTTTGAGAATTGATTATTGTTATGATTTGGACTAAAATCTAATTCTATTCCAATTGACGCACTATTAATATCCTTTTCAAATAACCACTCTGAATGACCAGCATGCCAAGCTCTATATTTATCATTAACTAAATTATAAATTTTACCATTTTGACTTATAATATAATGACAACTAACCTTATTCTTGCTTTCACATAAATACTTTATTGAGTCTTCAATTGAAGGTAATGCAGTATAATGTAATATTAAATGAGTAATTTGTTTATTTTCTCTTTTATCATAATTTAAGGATTTAAATTTATGAATTAATTTCATTCAAATTTACTACTATTCAATATATATCAGTATTTATGATATTAAAAAGTTTATTCTTATTCATATTTTTATTATTTGTTTTTAATTGTTCGTCAAAAAATGATCAAGTTAATAAAAATGACAATATTAATCAAGATACAGCAGATATTATGTATATTGATGCAATGAAGATGTTTAATGCCAAACAATTAGATGAAGCTATTATTGCTTTTGATGAAATTGAAAGGCTCTATCCCTTATCTAATGAAGCTATACAAGCACAAATCATGTCTGGCTTTATCGATTATGGTAACCTAAATTACGAGAGTGCTATTTATAAATTTTCTACAATTATACAAAGATATCCTTCGTTAAAAAATATTGATTATGTTTATTATATGAAAGCTCTATGCTTTTATGAACAAATATCTCACGAAGGCTTAGATGGTGAAAATAATTATTTAGCATTAGAAAACCTTGATCAATTAATTAAAAGATTTCCAAATAGCAAATATTCAAAAGATGCTAGACAAAAAGTAGTATTGGTTAACTCAAACATCGCTGCTAAGCATATGAATATTGCAAGATTTTATCAAAAAAAAGGAAAATATACTGCAGCTTTAAATAGATATAAAAAAGTTATAGAAAGCTTTTCATATACAAAATTTACACCAGAAGCATTATACAGAACAGTAGAAATTTATATTACTATAGGCCTTAAAGAAGAAGCCTCTAATACTGCTTCTGTTTTAGGATATAATTATCCTAAATCTGAATGGTATATTTTAAGTTACAATTTAATTAAAAATGAAAATAAAACTGGAAATTTTTTTAAAAAAATAAATTTTTTAAATAATGAATAAGAAAGATGATATTAAAAAAATAAAAAAAAGATTAAAACAATTATCTAAATTAATTAATGAACATAATATTCATTATCACCAAAATGACAAACCTGTAATATCAGATGGAGAATTTGATAAGCTTGTAAATGAAAATGCCAATTTAGAAAAAAGATTTCCTGATTTAATTTTAAAATATGGACCCAATAAGAAAGTAGGAAGTTCATTAAAAAATAAATTTAAGAAAACCATACATAAGTCTCCTATGCTCTCATTAGGTAATGCTTTTAATTTTAATGAATTGAAAGAATTTGATGAGAGAATAAAAAAATATTTAAATATTGAGATTGAAAAAAAACTTGAATATGTTTGTGAAGCTAAAATTGATGGTCTATCATTAAATTTAACTTATAAAAAAGGTTTTTTAATTTCAGCCGCAACAAGAGGTGATGGGATTACAGGTGAAGACGTTACACGTAATATATCAAATATTAGAAATATACCAAAAAAATTATCAGATAAATTTCCAGATTTTATTGAAATAAGAGGTGAAGTTTTTTTAAAAAGAAATGATTTTGAGAAAATAAATTCAAAATTAGATGATAAAAATAAATTTGCAAATCCTCGTAATGCGGCGGCGGGAAGTCTGCGTCAATTAGATTTTAATATTAGTAGAGCAAGACCATTACAATTTTTAGCTCATGGAATAGGTTACTCTTCTAAAGAGTTTGATTATTTTGATGAATTTTATTTAGATTTGCAAAAATGGGGAATTAACAAAAATAATATTTATCTTAAATCATCTGATATTCATTCTATTTTTGAGTTTTATAAAAAAGTTAATGATGCCAGAAGTAGTCTAGATTATGATATTGATGGATTGGTAGTAAAGTTAGATAATATAGCTAATCAAAAAAGACTTGGTAATGTTGGCAAAAACCCAAGATGGGCAATTGCTCTTAAATTTTCAGCAGAAAAAGCAAAAACTGTTATCCAAGAAATAGATTTACAGGTTGGCAGAACTGGATCAATAACTCCTGTAGCAAGATTAAAAAGTATAAATTTAGGTGGAGTAATGGTTTCAAACGCTACTCTTCATAATTTTGATGAAATTAAAAAAAAGAACATACAAATTGGTGATACTGTAGAAATACAAAGAGCAGGAGATGTAATACCCCAGGTAGTAAGAGTTGTCGAAAAAGCAGATAAATATGATAAATTAATTACTCCTCCAAAAAATTGTCCGATCTGTGGAGGTAAAACTTTTAAAGAAAAAAATGAAGCAGTACTGAGATGTCAAAATACTTACGAATGTTATGCTCAGAAAATTTCCCAAATAATCCATTTTGTAAGTAAAAAAGCATTAAACATAGATGGATTTGGTGAAAAACAAGTAAAACAATTTTATGATTTAAAATTAATTAAAGATGTTTCAGATATATTTAAACTTAAAAGTTATAGACAAGAAATTGAAAAGTTAGAAGGTTGGGGAGAATTATCATTTAATAATTTAATTAATTCGATTGAAAAATCCAAAACTATTGATTTAGATAAATTCATCTATTCTATTGGTATAAGATTTATTGGTGAAGTTAATTCTGAGATTTTAGCAAAAGAATTTAAAAATATTAAAAATTTTATTTCAGCATCAAAATCAACTGTTGTCTTGTCTAATATTGATGGTTTAGGACCTAAAGCTATAAATTCAATTAAAGATTTTTTTTCATTTAAGCAAAACATTTTATTATTAGAGAGACTCTCTAGTTATTTAACTATTGAAGAAGAAAAAATTGCAAATATTGATAATTTTTTTAATGGAAAAAATATAGTATTTACAGGGTCCTTGACTAGCATTTCTAGAGATGAGGCAAAATACATAGCAAAAAAAGTAGGTGCTAAAATTCAATCTAGTATAACAAAGTCTACTAATTATTTAATAGTCGGTCAAAAAGCTGGATCTAAGGCAAAAAAAGCAAAAGAACTGGATATAAATACTATTACTGAAGATGAATTTTTAAAAAAAATTAATTCTTAACCTGCAGAAATTTTAAATATATTTTTTTAAGACCAAAATTGTTAAATTTTACTTCAGCTTTATCAGAGTCTTTTTTAATTATTTTACCAATTCCATATTTTTTATGAAGAACTGTATCATCAACTTTTAAATTTTCTTCAAAAGTTAGATCTTGGTTAAATTCCCAATCAATATCACTTCCTTTACTTTCTAACATTCTTTTTCTTCCAGGTGTTAAATACTCACTAGAGATATCTTCGGTCGTAATAAAACTATTTAAAAAATCATTATCATCAACAAATTTAGAATCATTTATTTCAATTAAATTTTTTGGCAATTCGGAAATAAACCTTGAAGGTGTATTAAAATCATGTGAAACATAAGAGTATCGGTTTTGATTAACATAAGATATTTGAATTTGCTTTCTTGCTCTTGTAAGCGCAACATAGGCCAGTCTTCTTTCCTCTTCCAACCCCTTTGTGCCAGACTCATCAAGCGATCTTTGGCTCGGAAAAACACCCTCTTCCCATCCAGCTAAAAAAACATGATCGAATTCTAAACCTTTTGCCCCATGCATAGTCATTAAACTGATTGTTGGCACATTTGTATTTGAAATATTTTCCATTACTAAACCGACATGCTCTAAAAAACCTTCTAAATTTTCAAAATCTCTCAAACTTTCAATAAATTCATTTATGTTATCAATTCTAGATAGACTCTCTGGATTTTTTGAATTTTTTAATTCAATTTCTAACGACTCCATGTACTTAGAGTCCTCTAAAATAACTTTAGTAAGCTCAATATGATCAAAATTTTTTTTTATTTTTCTCCAGTTTAGAATATTTTTTATAAAATTTTCAATTTCAATATTAACTTTACTATTGTTTTCATTAATGAATATTTTAGCACCTTCAAAAAGACTTGATTTGTTTAGTCTTGAAATATTATTTATTTTAGCAAGTGTTGTTTTGCCTATTCCTCTTTTGGGAGTGTTAATTACTCTTTCAAAAGCTAAATCATCTGATAAATTATTTATTAATCTCAAATACGCAATGATGTCTTTGATTTCTTTTCGCTCATAAAATCTTAAGCCTCCAATAATCTTGTAAGGTAAACCAATTGAAATCAACCTATCCTCAAAAGATCTAGTATGTGCAGCAACTCGAAACAAAATGGCAATTTCAGATAAGGGCACCTTTTTAGTTATTAATCTTTCTATTTGATCTGATGTAAAAATAGCCTCTTCTTTAGTTTCCCAAAAACCATTAATTTGAATTTTATCTCCTACTTCATTTTCACTCCAAAGTTTTTTACCATATCTATTTTTATTTTTATCAATAAGACTCGATGCACACTCAAGAATGTTTTTAGTCGATCTGTAATTTTGCTCCAATCTAATAATTTTTGGCTCTTTAAAGTTTTTTTTAAATTCTAATAAATTTGTAACGTCAGCTCCTCTCCAAGAATATATTGATTGATCATCATCTCCAACACAACAAATATTTCTATGACCCTTATATAAATATTCTAACCATTTTTGCTGAATAGAGTTAATATCTTGATATTCATCTACTAAGATAAAATGAAATTGGTTTTGATAATATTTCTTTACATCATCATGTGATTTAAATAATTTTATACATAAAAGAATAAGATCCCCAAAATCTACACAATTAATTCTTATTAATTCTTCCTGATATATTTTGTATATTTTTCTGAGCTCTTCATCATTTATTCTGTATTTATTTGGTTTTAATTCATTATAGAAAATACCTTTATTTTTTAAGCTATCTATTGCATTGCTAAAAAATTTAGGAGAGATATCTTTTGTGTCAATATTTTCATTTTCACAAATTTTTTTAATAAGTTTTAATTGATCATCCACATCAATAATTACAAAATTTTGTTTTAAACCAACTTTTTCATAATTTTTTCTTAATATTCTGAGTGATAAAGAGTGAAACGTGCCGAGCCACATTTTATCAATAGGAAAATTTAACATAGCTGAAACTCTTGATTTCATTTCAGATGCAGCTTTGTTAGTGAAAGTAACTGCCAAAATTTGATTTGGAGTTAATTTTTTTTTTACTAAAAGATGAAGTAGTTTATAAGTCAAAACTCTGGTTTTTCCACTACCAGCTCCAGCCAAGACCAAAGTTGCGCCAGAATTATTTTCTACTGCCTCTATCTGCGATTCGTTCAGTGCTTGTAGATAATTATTCAAGTTTTCTGACATATTTATGCTATAAAAGTTATATAATATTAAAAAATTAAACTATATAATTAGAATACAAAATACTTAATTAATAATGAATAAATTTAAACAGTTTTTAGCTACTTTAGTTATTATTTTTATTAGTTTTAATCTTTATGCGGGTGCTTCTGATGATGTAAATACAAGTTCAGATGATTTTGAAACTTCAACATTTGAGGATGAAATTTATGATCCTCTAGAAGGAATTAATAGAGCAGTATTTGGATTTAATAATGTGGCTGATAAAGTAATTTTAGAGCCTGCAGCAAAAGGTTATAAAAAATTACCATCTCCAATACAGAGTGGAATTGGTAACTTTATCAATAATCTTAAATTACCTCTAGTTGCATTAAATCAATTACTTCAAGGACAAGGAAAAAATGCAGCAGAATCGACTGGGAGATTTTTTGTAAACTCTACTGTTGGAATATTTGGATTAATTGACGTTGCTGATGATTTTGGTCTAGAACAAAAAGAGGAAGATTTTGGCCAAACTCTTGCAACCTGGGGAGTGGGTGATGGTTTTTATATTGTCTTACCTCTATTTGGCCCTTCAAATGTAAGAGATACAACAGGAATGATGTTGACCATGATGACAGATCCCGTAAATTCCTATGCGTCAAGACAAGGAGAGGGTTGGGCTATACCTCTTAGAACTGCAGCAAATGCAGTTGATCAAAGGTCTAAAATTATAGATCAAGTTAACGCTCTTAGAGATAATTCTGTAGATTATTATGCTGCGGTAAGAAGTTCTTACTATCAAAATAGAAAAGCTGCGATAATGAATACAGATGATGATATATTAACTCCTTTGCCGCTCATAAGTATTGAATTTGAATAATGCAAATTTTGAGAACTATATCATTTGCTATAATATTGTTGCTACCCTTTAATGCTTATTCTGATGAAGCAAAAAATTGGCTTAAAACAGAGATAGATAAAATAATTTATGCATATCAAAACAATGATCTTCCCAATGAAAACAGATTTTTAATGATAGAACAAACCATAAATAATAATTTTGCAGGATCAGGAATAGCAAAGTTTGTAGCTGGAAAAAGTTGGAATGGAGCATCAAAAGATACAAAATTGGAATATATTAAATTATTTAAAAGGCATTTAGCACTAAATATTGCCTCTATGATGCAAGGATATTCAAATCAAAATTATGAATTAAAAAATTCTGATTATGATGAAAAAAATAATGTATCAATGATTGATATGGAAATTTACTCAGATACTGGATCAATACTAGTTACATGGAGAGTGAAAAAATCAAAAAATCGGTACTTTGTGATTGATCTTTTAGTAGCCGATATTTCTCTAGTTGTGACCAAAAGATCTGAATTTAATTCGATGTTAAAAACAGTAGATTATAATTTAGAAAAATTTAATGCAAAATTAATTGCTCAAAATGATTTAAGTTATTCTAAAATAATAAATTAAAGCTCAACCTTTAATTTTTCTATTTTAGTTTCATCCAAAAATTTTGGCTGCTCAGGTTTTGAATTCAAATAATACACTTCTTTTAGTTCTGATGATTTAATTATTCCTTCCATTACTTCTAACACATGCAATGCTAAATCAAGAGAACATCTGGCTTTTCTTTGATTATTAATAGCATCAATCATATCTGATAAACCTATCCCTCTATAATTAGCAATCTTGGAACCATCATTGTCCTTTTTATTTGGAATACCTAAGAGCATACTATCATTATTAATTGTTTCCCAATCTTCATCTTTTTTTGATATTAAAATATCGCCACTAAAGAAATTTGGATCTGGTACAATCATTGATCCTTCTAGTCCATAAAGTTCAATTGTTGAATGATTATGTTTCCAAACATCCCAAGAACAAAAGAATTGAATTTTTGCATTATTGTGAAACTCAAGAGATCCTAATAAAGTAGTGGGTGTTTCAACTATTATTTTTTCTCCATTTCTTGGTTTGCTCGTAATTATTCTTTCTTTCGTTGCTGTACCACTTAATGAACTAATAGATTTCACAGGCCCAATTAAATTAATTAATTGAGTTATATAATAAACACCAAGATCAAATACAGGTCCAGCGCCAGGTTTAAAAAAGAAATCTGGATTTGGGTGCCAATGTTCCATTCCATGTGACATTAGATTAAAAGTACCTAATACTACTTTTCCTATTTTATTGTTTTCAATCAATTTTCTTGCATTTTGCCCAGCCGCACCTAGAAAAGTATCAGGAGCACACCCAACATAAAGATTTTTTTCACTAGTTAGTTTTTGAATTTCTAGCCCCTCTTCCATATTCATTGCTAGAGGTTTTTCACTAAAACAATGTTTTCCAGCATTTAAAGATTTAATAATTATTTCCTTATGAGCAGATGGAATTGTAAGATTAATAATTAAATCAATATCTTTGTTTGATAAAATATCATTAACACTTTGAGCCTTCACATTAAAATGTTCAGCGCTTTTACTTGCATATTCTGTATTTATGTCCGCACAAGCAGTTATTTCAAAGTTATTAAATATTTTTTGACAATTAAAATATGTCTCTGAAATGTTTCCACATCCAATTATTCCAACTTTCATTTTATAATTTTCCTAAATTATCTAAAGATCTTTTGGTATAATCTTTATAATCTTTTGGATCATCATGCTCTAGAATAAATAACTCACATTTTGTTTTACTAATATTATCTAATAGCTCTACCCAATCAATAAAACCATCTCCGACTGCAGATTGATTACCATGATCTAACATATCTTTTTCTTTATCAAAAAAATCTTTTAAATGACAAGCAACTATTTTATCCGAATATTTCTCAATCCATATTTTTGGATCTGCACCACCTGCAACTGCCCAACCAAGATCAATTTCAAATTTTAAATTTTCATCATGTTCCATCATACATTCAATTGGTAATTTTCCACTTGGGAGTGCAACAAACTCATAGGAATGATTATGGTAACCAAGAGTTAATCCTGCGTCTTCAAATTCCTTTACATGTTTTGATAAATCTTTTCCAAATGTCGTCCATTCCTGTTCATTCATATCAAAAGTATTTTTAAACTCTACATTTTTTATAGCTGGTGGGGCAGGTACTATTACATGTTTAATATTTAATTTTTTTGCCTTCTCAATTATATTTTGTGACTCCTTTAGTGCCTCAAAACTCACATGAGTTGATTTTGCAGAAATATTTGACGAACTCATCATTTTTTGGAAATGATCTATATCAATTGATTCGAGTCCAAATAATTCAATATTTCTAATTCCTGTCTCAAAAAAAAAATCTAATACTGGCTCAAAAGGCTTAAAATGCCTTGCAGTATATAATTGAATTGAAATATTCTTCTTATCCATACCCCTCCTATATAAAAAATTTTTTCTAATTTGAAAATTAGAAATTGTACTTTTTAGTGAAACGTTTTACTTGTCAATTGAATTTGTTGATTATTTAAAATTATGTCTATAAAAATATTAAAATGAAGACTGTAAAAAGAATAAAAATTACTGATTTGTCCAAAAAAATTGGTGTATCCGTAACTTCTATCTCTAGAGCATTAAATGGTCATTCAAATATTTCAGTCAAAACCAAAGAAAAAATTTTTAAAGCGGCTCAGAAATATAATTATTATCCAAATTTAAATGCACGAAGATTAGCATCACAGAAACCAGATACAATTGCTTTTATAACTACAATAGATCGAAAAGCACAAGATTATGTTTTGATGGAATTTCTTGCTGGATTAACAATTGGTGTAAAAGACAAACCAACAGAATTAATTTTTAAGTTTTTTACAAATGAAAAAGATGAATTTAATTACTATCAAAAATTGATAGATGCAGATCTTGTCGATAAATTTGTATTTTATCGTATTAAAAAAAATGACAAAAGAATAGATTTTCTTAAAAAAAATAAAATCAATTTCGTTACTTGGGGTAGATCTTCTACAAAAGACAATTACTCCTGGATTGATCTAGATAATGAAAAAAGTATAGAAATTTTAATGCAAAGATTATACGATTTTGGTCATCGAAAAATTGGTTTTATTAATGTTCACCAAAGCTTTAATTATGGCTATCAAAGAAAAAAAGCCTACGAAGAATTTCACAAAAATAAAAATATTAAACTTAATACAAAATATTATCTAGAGTCTCTTGATCACGCCACCGTTACTGGAATAAGTTTATCAAAAAAATTGCTTGATTTAAAAGATTCACCAACAGCAATCATTTGTTCATTGGATAAATATTTTATTGGATGTCTTCAAGAGTGTCAAAGAAGAGGGCTTGTCATAGCCAAGGACATATCAGTCGTAGGATATAATGATCATGATAATTATCTAAGTTCACAAAATGTAACATACATCAGTCATCCATTGGCTGAAATGGGTAAAATGGCAATAAAAATGTTAGAACAATTAGATCAGGGAGTAAAACCTGAAAATCTGTATAAATTAATTAAACCAATATTAAATAAAGGAAAAAGTGATGGAAAAGTATCTTAAGATTTTAAATTTAACCAATCCACTTGCTCTTTAGTTAAACTAACATCAAGATTTTTCAAACTTGAGTCAATCTCAGAAATAATTCTTGGACCTATTAGTGCAAAAGATGGAAAATCAAGGTTAAGTGGCCAAGCACCAGCAATATTCTGGGAGTCAGTGTTTTGTTTTTTAGCAAGATCAATTACTCTTGATTTTCTCTCTCTATTATCTTCACTATCAAAACAGCTAATTGGGCCACTTGAATGCTCTCCTAGTTGACGCCAAGATGACTCATCTTTTGTTATTTTTTCTTCTATCTGTTGTGTAATTTCATCTGGCAGAAAGTATCCCCTGCCTTGACTTGACCATGATAAATGTGCCGTTTTTGTACTTTCTAAATACTCAAGAATTTCTTCTTTGTTAGATGATATGCACCCATCCCACAAAGGTTTGATCATTTTACATAAGGCCAAATTGTTATTTAGTATACTTAATTTAACTTTATTATTTTCTTCTGCCCATTTATTAGCTTCTTTAAAACGACTTAATGTCCAATTTGAACCACCAAAAATTTTTATTCTACCTTTATTTTTTTCTTCATTTAAAACATCAATAAATTCATCAACTGGAATTTCAGTATTATCTCGATGCATAATGTAAATATCAGCAGTTTCAGTTTGCAATCTATCCAAAGACTCTGTTAGTTGAGATGTAATACTTTTTGGATCACAATTAGGTGTATGAGCGCCTTTTGCAATAATAACAAGATCTTTTAAATTTTTTCTTTTTCTATGCCAGTCTCCCAAAAGTTTTTCCATAGATCCTTGGCCATAAATATGTGCATTATCAAAAGCATTTCCTCCCACCTCAATCCAATGATCCCACAATTTAGCAGCTTCATCAAAGTATATTTGATTGTCATTGCCCATTATTAATTTTGATATTTTTTTATCAAGACCATCAATTGAGTCGTACTGCATATTAATTATCCTCCTCTATATAATAACCGATTTCTTCTCTCCACATATCAAGAACTTTAATATTACCAAGGCTGTCATCCCATGTCATGCCTGGATATGGAACTTCTGTACGTTGTTTTAAAATAGTTTGAGAAGCAAGCTCAGCCTCAAAGAAAAAAAGATGCTCTGGCCCTTTAAACGCCTCGATACTCTCATCATTATTAGTGATAACTCTAATTTTTGTATCATAAGGACCGCCATCTCTTCCTGGCATCCATGGATCATCAACTATGATTTTACCATTTTCACCTTCAATGACTGCATTATTATCCATATTTTGCATTATTGATGTTGATATGACTGCGGTTATATTATTTTCAAAAAAAAGTTTAGCTGAAGCTACTTCATCAACACCAGTCTCCCCTATTTTTGCATCTGCAGAAATTGAAATGGGGTTAACAAATTTTTTTCCTAGAGCAACCCCCGCTATCATTCTTGATAAAGATACAGGATATAATCCAACATCAAGGATAGACCCTCCTGCCAAACTCTTATCGAAGAGCCTATGATCTGGAATAATCTTTTGCATATCAAACCCAAACGAAGATGTAATTAAATTAACATTCCCTATGGTTTTATTTTTAATCAAATTTATTAAAGCGGGTATTTGTGGATGACATCGGTACATAAAACCTTCTTTATAAAATACGCCAGCCTCTTTTACTTTTTCAATAACTTCATAAGTTTGTTTAAAATTCACAGCTCCAGGTTTTTCACAAAGTATATGCTTTCCTTTACCAGCAGCTTTAATAGTTAAATCAGCATGAAAAACATGCGGTGTTGAAATGTATACTGCATCTATATTTTCATTTTCAAGTAACTGATCATAATCGTTAAATCTAAATTCTTTATTTATATTGTATTTATTTCCAAATTCTGCCAATCTGGCACTGGTTCTACTGGCAATTGCTAGCAATTCGCCAGAATAGGACTGCTTTAATGCGTCAGCAAAGTTGTGGGCAATTGCACCAGGACCAATAATACCCCAACGTATTTTATTCATTATTTTATTGATGGTGACAGTTCACCAGAACTATATTTAGAAGCAATATTTGCTAGTGGTATTGGTTTAATCTTAGAAGCATTTTCAGCACACCCAAACTCAGTTAAACGTGTAGTTACAATTTTTTTCATCCACTCTTTTGAATCAATGAGATATTTTCTTGGATCAAATTGAGAGGGGTCATTGCTAAAATGTTTTCTTATAGCAGCAGTAGAAGCGAGCCTTAAATCTGTATCAATATTTATTTTTCTAACACCATGCATAATGCCTTCTTGTATTTCTGATACTGGAACACCATACGTTTCTTTAATTTTGCCACCGTTTTCGTTGATCACTTTAATTAAATCCTGAGGTACTGATGAGGAGCCATGCATAACTAAATGTGTGTTAGGCAACTTACTATTTATTTCTCTTATTCTCTCAATTGCTAATATATCGCCTGATGGAGGTCTTGAAAATTTATACGCACCATGACTTGTTCCAATTGCAATTGCAAGAGCATCTACGTTTGTAGATTTTACAAATTCAGCTGCTTCATCCGGATCTGTTAATAATTGCTCATGCGATAAAACACCTTCAGCTCCAACACCATCTTCTTTTTCACCCATACCAGTTTCAAGAGAACCTAAACAACCTAACTCACCCTCGACAGAAACACCTAAACCATGAGCCATATCAACAGTTTCTTTTGTAACTTTAACGTTATATTCAAAGTCAGAAGGCGTCTTTTGGTCTTCTAATAATGATCCATCCATCATGACTGAACTAAAACCAAGATCTATACATACTTTACAATCTTTAGGTGATCCTCCATGATCTTGATGCATTACAATAGGGATTTCAGGAAACTCCTCAACTGCAGCCTCCATCATACTTTTAATAAATCTTGGGCCTGCATATTTTCTTGCTCCAGCGGACGCTTGAACAATTACAGGACTATTAACTTCTTTTGCGCCTTCCATAATTGCTCTAATTTGCTCTAAATTATTTACGTTAAAAGCTGGGACGCCATAATTATTTTCAGCTGCGTGATCTAAAAGTTGTCGAAGAGAGATTATAGCCATGTTGTTTCTCTTTAAAGATAAATTAAATTATTGCAAGCACCCTAACCTTTTACAGCACCAAAAGTAAGGCCTTGTATAAATTGCTTTTGAAGAATAAAAAACATAATAACTGGAGGTAAAGCAGCAACAACTGAACCAGCAGATACTAAATTCCAACTAGTAGTCCACTGTCCTCTTAGAACATCCAATCCAACTGTAATTGGTTTAACTGTATCTCCTTGAGTAAGAACTAAAGCCCAAAAATAATCATTCCAAATAAATGTGAATTCTAACACTCCCAAAGCTGCCAGAGCAGGAACAATTAATGGTAAAATAATTTTTCTATATATCGTCCATTCAGTTGCACCATCTGCTCTTGCTGCCTCAATTAATTCAAAAGGTAGCTCTTTAATAAAATTTCTTAAAAAGAAAGTACAAAAACCAGTCTGAAAAGCAATATGGAAAATAATTAAACCTATATGAGTATTATAAACCCCCATATCAATGGATATATTTCTAACAGGTATCATTAAAATTTGATAGGGAACAAAATTTCCAGCGATAAACATTGCAAAAACTAAAAGATTTAATTTAAATCGATGCATTGCTAGTGAATATCCAGCCAAGGAACTTAAAAACAAGGTACCAATAACAGTAGGTAGAGTAATAATAAGACTGTTTAGAAAAAACCTTCCCATTTTACCACCTTCAAAAACAGCGGTATAATTTGCAATAGTTGCAGTTTCTTCTGGGAAGGTCCAGTAATTTCCAGCTAGAACATCATCAAAAGTTCTCATAGAAGTTAGCATAACAGCTACCAATGGCAGAAGCCAAATTATAAGGGTAAATAAAAGCAAAAGTCTGTAACCAATATTTACTTTTAGAGAATAATTCTGAATAGGAGTTGGAAACATTATTTTTCTGACCTTTCATTTTTAAAAAGTCTATATAAAAACCACGCAATATAAATATCCATAATTAAAAACAATATGGTTGCAATCGCAGCCCCATATCCCATTCTGTAATTGAAAAGAGACTCTTGATACATTTTATAAGCTAAAACTTCTGAACTGCCCCAAGGCCCACCAGCTGTCATAACCGCAATTAAATCAAAACTTCTTAAAGCTCCAACAATAGTGACAACTATAGCTATTAATGTTGCAGGTTTTAGTTGTGGAAGGACAACATTCCATAACATCGTAAAACCTGAAGCTCCATCAATTCTTCCAGCTTCAATCATTTCTCTGCTAACACCTGTTAAACCAGTAATATAAAGAATCATTGTATAGGCAATACCAGGAAAGAAAGATGCAATTATTATTCCATAAGTTGCAAGATTTTCATCAGCCAAAAAAGGTACTGGATCTAATCCAAAAAAACCTAAAACATATGCTAGCGCTCCATATTTGGGATTATAAAACCATGTAAAAATTACACCTATAACGACAGCATTAATTACAAATGGAAAATAAAAAAGTGATTTAATGTATCTCATACCTAAAATTTTTTGATTAACAAAAAGTGCTAACATCAATCCGATTGGAATTGCTAAAAGACTAAAAATTAACCATCGAACATTGTTAAATAAAGAAACATAAAACTCCTCGTCATCAGTGAATAAAGTAATATAGTTATTTAAACCAACCCACCTCCAATTTGGATTTCCATTACCTCTTGTTCCTTCTTTGTCCATTCCATTCCATTCATGGAAACTAACCCAAATTGAATCAAAAATTGGATAGATCACATAAATAAAGAATATTAGGATTGCTGGCGCTAAGAAAAGAAATGGAGCAAGCCTTAGTTGATTACGTTCCCAAAAAGTCATGAATAATTATCTATTTTTTTAAATGAGGCGGAATTAATTCCGCCTCAAAAGTTAATAATTTCTTATAGTGGTCCGTGAATTCGCTCTCTCTCTTTTTCAAGACGAGCTCTAATTTTTGCTTCACGGTCAGGTTTAACCATAAATTCTTGGAAACCTTCCATAGCTGCACCTGCCATATCTGGATTAGCATCTCTATCCCAGAATTGCGCAATGTCATCTGCAGCTGCAAGCATTTCTGCTCCCATTACTGAGAATCTATTTGTTGGTTTATCAGCATATTTATTTGGACTTAACATACCACCCATTGTTGCCCAGTTAGTAGCAGCCTCTTTGTTAGACATAAATGCTAAAAACTTTTTAGCATCTTCAACATTTTTAGCACCACTAGGAATATGCATAGTATCAGTTGGAGCATCCTCTGCAACACCTATACCTTCAACAATTGTAGGGAATTGGAAAAAATCCATTTTATCTACAACGCCAGCACTTTCAAGAGTCGGAACATAGAAGTTTCCAATTAAATACATCGCTGCTTCACCGTTAATTTGTGGAGCTTGAGCATCTTGCCATGAGAAAGAAGCGTGATCTTCAAGGAAATATCCTGGATCAATTAATTCTCTCCAAGCTGCAAAAGTAGCATCTAATCTTGGATCTTCATAACTTACTTTACCAGCAGTTAAATCCATGTGGAATTGATAACCATTGATTCTTAAGTTTAAGTAATCAAACCATCCGCCAGCAGTCCAAAGATATTTTGTTCCAATAGTAATTGGAGTAATACCATTCTTTTTCAGCATAGCACATACCCATTTAAATTCTTCCCAATCTTTAGGCACATTTAAACCTAAATTATCAAAAAGATCTTTTCGATAGTAAACACCCCACTGATAGTAACCCCATGGAACACCATACTGTTTACCATCAACAGTAAGAGATCCTTTAGTAGATGCCATTGAGTCATTAAGACCAGCATCTGCCCATACATCACTTACATCTTGGAATAAATTTTGATCAACAAAAAATTTCATTCTGTTACCAGCAAACCAAATTGCAACATCAGGTGCCTCAGCAGTTAAGAAATTTCTGATTGCAGTTTTGTAAGCTTCGTGCTCAAATTCATTTACAACAACTGTTACTTCAGGATGAGCAGCTCTAAATGCATCTACATATGCATCAAAAGCAGCTTTTGAAGACTCTCCAGATTGGTTTGAATTAACAACCAATGTACCTGCAGATACAACAGTTGAGGCGAATAAAACTATTAAAGTTATTAGTTTTTTCATTCTTCCTCCTATTATTTAGAATATAATATCTGAGGATGTGATAATATTAAAAAATAATAATATAAAGCTTTAATTTTCTTAGTTTGTTAAGAAAAATATTAAAAATCTCTAAAACTCAAAAAAAATAATTATTCTTAGAGAAATCCAAAATATTAAGTTACAAAAATTTATAATAAATGGTGGGCCCTCAGGGACTTGAACCCCGGACCACCCCGTTATGAGCGGGGCGCTCTAACCAACTGAGCTAAGAGCCCTTTAAAAAAATCCTTATATAGAAAAATTGATTTAGTAATATTATTTTTTTGGCATATAGTTAAATTTATGACTAAACTTACCATTATTGGTGCTGGCAGTGCTGTATTTACTAAAAATATAGTGGCAGATCTTCTTTCATTAGACTCTTTCAAAAACATAGAAATTGCTCTTCAAGATATTGATGCAAAAAGATTAAAAGCATCACTTGATTTGCTCACTGTTATCTCACAAAAACTTAATGCAAATCCTAAAATTACATCGTATACAAATAGAAGAGAGTCATTAGTTGGTGCAGATTTTGTTCAAACAACTATACAAGTTGGTGGCTACAAACCTTCAACTGTAATAGATTTCGAAATTCCAAAAAAATTTGGCTTGCAGCAAACTATTGGAGATACTTTAGGTATTGGAGGTATTATGAGAGGTTTAAGAACAATACCTGTTTTACTAGATATTGCAAAAGACATTATTGAAATTTGCCCCAAAGCAATATGGTTACAATATGTGAATCCAATGTGTGCCAATATGATTGCTATTAATAAAACGTTTCCTGAAATTAAAACATTGGGATTATGCCATTCAGTTCAAGGTACTGCTGAAATGCTTGCAGAAGATTTAGGAGAAAATATCGAGGATATTGATTACCTATGTGTCGGAATTAATCACATGGCTTTTTATCAAAAATTTGAAAAAAAAATTACAGATAATCAAAGTGAAGATTTATATCCAAAACTGAAAAATATAGCAAATAAGATAGTTAATGATGAAATCCTGTCTTCTAGAAGTCGAAAAAAATCAGAATATTCTAATAAGGTACTTCATGAAAAAGTCAGATATGAAATACTTAGAAGATTTGGATATTTTGTTACAGAGTCCAGTGAACACTTTGCTGAATATGTGCCATGGTTCATAAAACAAAATAGAAAAGATGAGTTAGAAAAATACAAAATTCCTATAGAAGAATATATTGATCGTTGTGAAATAAATGTAAAATTATGGAACAAACTAGAAGAAGATATGACTCCAATTTATGAGCAACCTTTAGAAAGAAGTCATGAATATGCATCTTATATTATTGATGGAGTAGTAAATAATAATGAGATTACAATTAATGCCAATGTAATGAATAATGGTTATATAGATAACCTTCCTTCAAATTGTTGTGTTGAGGTACCATGTATTATAAATTCGAATGGATATTCTCCACAAAAATTTGGTAAACTTCCAGAACACCTAGCTGCTTTGATGAGAACTAATATTAATGTTCAAATACTTACAGCTGAAGCAGCATTAACAAGAAAAAAAGAGACTATTTACCATGCAGCATTACTTGATCCACTTACTGCAGCAAATCTTACTATTGATGAAATCTATTCAATGACAGATAAAATGATTGAAGCGCATAGTGATTTTTTACCAGAATATAAATAAAGTTATTTAAATTAGATAGTTATACTCATTAAATCTTCACCGATAATTGGATCTTTTCCAAAATCTTTTTTAATGATCTTTTTTAATCTATTTTTATTGAATTGAGTTGGAACAAAGTGAGTTAAAACTAATTTTTTACTTCGAGTAATAAAGGCTACTTTACCTACCTGCGATGAAGTTGTGTGATAACTTTTTACATTATGCAAAGTTTTTTTAGTACGCATCTTATTGGTCTTTAAAATCTCTCCTTCAATAAAAACCTCATGAAGAAGAATATCTGATTTTTGTGCATACTTCATTAAATTTTCACACGGTTTTGTGTCACCACTTATTGTTAGTTTTTTATTTTTATTTGTAAAAGCGAAGCCATAAGCATATTTCACAGGCTTATGATCAACTTCAAAGTATTTAATCTTTAAATCTTTAATCTTGATATTACCCAAAGATTTAAATTCAATTACCTCAATCTTAAATGCCTTTGCAGTTGCTCTTGCTTCATAAGAAATTCTTAACTTTCTTTCATCAGCCCAAGCATCCATAATTTTATTTACAAACTTTTTTGTTCCTTTTGGTCCATAAATTTTCCATGGTTTTATTCTATAAGAATGCCATGAAGAAATGATCAATTGATACAAGTCAACTGCATGGTCAGAATGCAGATGAGTAAATAATAACGCATCAATGTTTGCTGATGATACTTTTAATTCATGAAGTCTTTGAGTTATGCCTGAGCCACAATCAACTAAAATTTTAGCTTTGTTTGTTGTTATTAGGTTTGATGGTCCAAATCGTTTGTGATCAACACTTGGACAACCTGTCCCAAGAAGTGTCAATTTCATTATTCGTCTAAAAATGTTTTTAGTTTTCTTGCTCTGGTAGGATGTTTTAGTTTACGCAGTGCTTTTGCTTCTATTTGACGTATCCTCTCTCTTGTAACGCTAAATTGTTGACCAACTTCTTCAAGCGTGTGATCACTATTCATACCAATACCAAAACGCATCCTCAACACTCTTTCCTCTCTTGGAGTTAATGATGATAAAATCCTTGTTGTTGTATCTCTCAGAGAGCTTTTTACTGCAGCATCAATTGGGATAAGCGCATTTTTATCTTCTATAAAATCACCTAAAGAACTATCTTCCTCATCCCCAACAGGTGTCTCTAAACTTATTGGTTCCTTGGCAATTTTTAAAACTTTTTTAACTTTATCTAAAGGCATGTGAAGCCTCTCTGCTAGCTCATTTGGTGTAGGTTCTCTGCCAATTTCTGCCATGATTTGTCGAGTAGTTCTTACTATTTTATTTATTGTCTCTATCATGTGTACTGGTATTCTTATTGTTCTAGCTTGATCTGCTATTGATCTTGTAATTGCTTGTCTTATCCACCAAGTAGCGTAAGTAGAAAATTTGTAACCTCTTCTGTATTCAAATTTATCAACCGCTTTCATTAAACCAATGTTACCTTCCTGAATTAGATCTAAAAACTGTAAGCCACGATTGGTATATTTTTTTGCAATTGAAATAACTAAACGTAAATTTGATTCAATCATCTCTTTCTTTGCTCTGCCTGCAGATCTTTCCCCCTGTTGTACAGTAGATACTATTCTTCTAAATTCAGTTAAAGGCAATTCAGATGCATCTTGAATTTCTTTTATTTCATCAATTAATTTATTAATTTCTAAATGATTTTTATTTATAAATTTTTCCCAGTGTTTATCTTTCAGGTTAAGTAAAGTTTGAATCCAGTTTTTTTCAAAATTAAAATTTAAGTATTCTTCAATAAAGTTTTCTCTTTTAACACCCTCATTAACAGCGAGTCTTAACATGCGACCTTCTCTTACAAGTAATTTTTTGTTAAGTTCGTAAAGAGACTCCATTAAAGCTTCAATTGTAGATGAATTAAAATGAACAGCTTTCATGGCAACTACCATTTCTTTCTGGATTTTTTTGTATTTTTTTTCAGTAGCAATGAAACTTGTCTCATTTTTTCTGTCTGAGCTTATTAGCTCTGAACTATATTTTTGTAATCTTTTGAAAAGCTTTGTAATAAAATCAAAATCACTTAAAACTTTTGGTTTAAGCTTTTCTTCCATTGCAGCTAATGAAACATTTAGTTCGTCTTCTTCACTTTGATTATCTGAGTCAGTTTCTCCCTCTGTTTCATTTGATGAATTCTTTTCTTCTTTATCTTTTTTTTCACTAGCGCCAGCTTCTTCAATTAATTTTAGAGTATCATCCAGTTTATTGTCATTAATATCAGACATGTCATAAGTTGCCTCTAAATCAACAATATCTCTTAACAACATTGTTCCATCTTTTATGGAGTCTTTCCAATTTATTATTGATCGAATTGTCATGGGACTTTCACATATTGCTCCAATCATTTTTTCTCTTCCAGCTTCAATTCTTTTGGCTATTGCTATTTCACCCTCTCTGCTAAGTAGTTCAACAGCTCCCATATCTCTTAAATATAATCTTACAGGATCATCAGTTTTACCTGTTTGTTTTTTTTGGTCCTCACCACTTTCTTCATCATTTTTAGATTGATCTTCTTTAGCTGATTTTATCAAAGCGGCTGCTTCTTCTTCAGAAACAATTGTTATATTATTTTCTTTCAAAAATGCTTCAACTTTAGAAACATTTTCTTCTGTTCTAAACTTTTTTGGGACAGATTTTTCAATTATTTTTTGTGTATATATTCCATCAACTTTATGTTTATCTAATAATTTAGCTATGATAGATTTTATATGATCATCAAATGAAATAACTTTTTTTTCTTTTTTTAATTTTTTATCTTTAACCTTCTTATTAATTTTGTTTTTGTTTAGTTTACTTTTTTTAATTTTTGCTGTTTTCTTTTTTAAATTTGTTGATTTTTTTTGTGATACCTTTTTTGTTTTTATAGTTTTTTTAGTTTTGGATGTTTTTTTTGAAATAGCTTTTTTTGTTTTTTTTGCTGTTTTTTTTGCTGCAACTTTCTTTACAGCCTTTTTTTTAATTAAGGTTTTTTTTGGAGTAGTCTTCTTTTTTTTAACTGTTTTTTTTGCCATATTAACTATCTTTATAGGTTTCCTCTAACTCTATAGATATCTTCTGAAGTTCATCCCAATTCAAAGAAGTACTATTTTTTTCAAAGGTATTTAGGCTTTTATTTATTTTTTTCAAATTTGAAAGCCTTGTATTCAAGTTTTTCAAAGATTCTTGTATTTCTCCTAAAGCTCCTTCTGTATCATATTTATGGCTAGAATACGGGAAAAGTTTATAAATACTTGGATGCAATATCTTAGATTTCAAAAATTGTCTGATTTCTTCATTAAACAAACTTAAAACATTTGAATTATCATTACTAAATAAGGTGTCATTTTTTAGAATCTCTAAAATTTTGCTCTCCATTTCTTCTAATTCAATATTTTCAAAAATACACTCAATGATTTTAATTCTTAATTTTGAGTGGTTAATAGCACTAGCAATAAAAGAATATATCTGTTTTTTTTGTAAGGAACTAACTTTTGTTGGAATGACATTTATTATGTCATTTTTATTAGAATTTTTTAATTTTTTAAAAAATAAAGATTTAAATTCGCTTTTATAAAAATATTGAATTTTTTTATCTTTAATCGTGCTTACTATATCATCAAGATATTGGTCATATGAAATTTTTTGGTCGGCATCACTAAGAGATACTCCATCACTAGATAGTTCAAAAATGTAGGTTAATAAAGATGTTGGTGCTTTCAGTATCTTAACAAGATTAGCTAATTTATTTTTTTCTAAAAAACTGTCTGGGTCATTATTTTTGGGCAATCTTATAAATTGAAGAGATTTATTAGGAACTAAAAAAGGAAGGGACATTAGTGCTGCTTTATAGGATGCTCTAACACCAGCATCATCGCCGTCAAACATTATAGTAGGTTTATTAGTATATTTCCAGGTTAGTTCTAATTGTTCTTGTGTAAAAGATGTACCAAGTGGAGCTACAACACTTTTGATATTGTTTTGGTATAATGAAATCACATCCATGTATCCTTCACAAATTAATAAGTTTTTTTTCTCTCTTGCAGAGTTTTTTGCTAAATTAAGATTATACAGCATGCTTCTCTTTTTAAAATGATGACTTTCTGGAGAATTTATATACTTAGGATTGGACTCATCCAAAACACGCCCTCCAAATCCAACTACTTTTCCGTTTATATTAGTTATAGGGAAAATTAATCTCTTGTAAAAAAAATCTTTTATATTTTTATTTTTATCAAGTTTAGCAACATTGCTTTTTAAAATCTCTTCATCAGCAAATGATAAATTTTTTAAATGCTCATGGAGTGAAAGATCTTTATTAAAAGAATACCCAAGTCTAAAAGTTTTAATTGTATCATCTGATAATTTGCGATTTTGTAAATATTTTATACATAAATTATTTTCTGCTTTTAAATTTTCCTCAAACCACTTAGCTGAAATTTCTAAAATTTTTAAATGTTTATCATAATCTTTATAATTTGAAGTTTGCTCAAAGTTTATTTTAATACCTGCTCTATTTGCTAACTCCTTTACTGCATCTAGGAAAGTATAATTAAATAATTCTTGGTAGATTGTAAAAATATCTCCTTTTGCTCCACAGCCAAAACAATAATAAGATCCCTGTTCATCATTAATTTTACATGATGGGGTTTTTTCATTATGAAATGGACAGCAACACCAAAAATCTTTTCCTTTTTTAATTACTTTAGTTTTTTTATCTAACTCTTCTGAAATAAGAATTTTTGATTTTATATTTTCTAAATCAATCTTATTGAAAGCCATTAATTTCCAAGTTTAGATTTTGCAATTTTACCCACCAATCCTATATCTACCTCTCCAGGATAATTTTTTTTAACAAAACCCATAAGCTTGCCCATATCTTTTAAATTTTCTAAATTATGAGTTTTAATTAATTCATCAATAATTTCTATGGTTTCATCCTCAGATTTTTGCTTAGGTAAATATTGATTTATTATGTCAATTTCACTTTGCTCAGTTTTAATTAAATCATCTCTTCCAGCTTTTTGAAATTGCTCTATCGAATCTTTTCTCTGTTTAATCAAGCTGATCAAAAGTGATAGTATTTCTTGATCGCTAATGCCTTCTCTGCTTTCATTAGATCTAGATGAAATATCTTTATCTTTTATAGCACTTTTTATTAATCTAAGAGTATTGGTCCTATCTTGCTCTTTGTTTTTTATTGCTTTTTTATAATCCTCATCAATATTGTTTCTTAAACTCATAATTATCTACCTGTTAGAATCGGTTAAATTTATTTTTATCACTAATATAACTGTTATTTACAATTTCAACTAATCCTTGACTAAAGTTTTCAAAATGCCTAGTAAACCATCATTTCTTATCAAATAATGCTGCGGGATATTTATAAAAAACAACACCTACGCCCTCCTTCAGCTGCTTTAATTTTCGATGACGGTGAAATATTGTGGGGTGATGGTTTAGGAGCCATTAAATCAGTTGTAGCTGAATTGTGTTTCAATACATCTCAATCAGGCTATCAAGAAACTTTGACAGACCCATCATATGCAAAACAGATTATTACTTTTACTTTTCCTCATATAGGTATTGTAGGAACAAATGATGAAGATTTAGAATCATCTAAAATTTATGCTGAAGGCTGTGTTATCAATCAAACTCTAGAACACTATTCAAATTGGAGAGCTCAAGATAGTTTAAATTCTTTTTTAAAAAATAATAATATTCCAGCAATTACAAGTATTGATACTCGATACTTAACTAGAAAATTATCTATAGAGGGTGCAAAAAAAGCAGCATTAATTCATTTTGGTGAAAAAAATAAAAGCTTAGAAGATTTAAAAAAACAATTAAAGCAATGGGGTGGTCTTGAAAATTTGGATCTTGCAACTTTAGTCTCTACAAAAAAAGTTTATGAGTGGGATGATGGCTTATGGAAAAAAGATATTGAAAAACAAAGTTTTGAAAATTTTCCAATCGTGTGTTTAGATTTTGGCATTAAACAAAATATTTTAAGAAATTTAAAAAATTTAAATTTTAATCCTACAATCTTGCCTGCTGTAACTAATATAAAAGAAATTCTAAGTAATAAACCAAAAGGTATCTTTTTATCAAACGGCCCTGGAGATCCTGATGCTACTATAAAATTGATACTTCCCACAATTAAAGAGCTTATCAACCTTGAAATTCCCATTTTTGGTATTTGTCTTGGCCATCAATTAATAAATCTTGCCCTTGGTGCAAAAACAAAAAAAATGTATCAGGGTCATAGAGGTGCAAATCAACCAGTAAAAAATTTAATTAATAATACTGTAGAAATAACTTCGCAAAATCATGGTTTTGAAGTTGATAGAGCAAGTTTACCAAATGAAGTTGAAGAAACTCATGTATCTTTATTTGATGGATCAAATGAAGGTATAAGGCACAAAACCCTACCTGTATTTAGTGTGCAATATCATCCAGAGGCAAGTCCTGGACCCCATGATAGTAATTATCTTTTTAGAGAATTTTACAAATTAATTACAAAGTATGCCTAAAAGACAAGATATAAACAAAATATTAATAATTGGAGCTGGACCAATTGTCATTGGACAGGCGTGTGAGTTTGACTATTCTGGTGCGCAGGCTTGCAAATCTCTTAAAGAAGAAGGATACAAAGTAGTTCTTGTAAACTCCAATCCTGCAACCATAATGACTGATCCAGATTTATCTGACAAAACTTATATTGAGCCAATTACAAAAGAGTTTGTAGAGCAAATTATAGAGTTAGAGAAACCTGATGCTTTATTACCTACGATGGGTGGTCAAACTGCTTTAAATGTCTCCATGGAACTTGCAAAATCAGGAATACTTAAGAAGAACAATGTCAAGATGATTGGGGCCAATCCTGACGCAATAGAACTTGCGGAAGATAGGCAAAAATTTAAAGATGCAATGAGAGCAATTGGATTAAAATGTCCTGAGAGCGTTATTGTAGAGGAATTAACAAAAGCAATAGAGGTAAAAGAAAAATTAAAATTACCTTTAGTTATAAGACCGAGTTTTACTTTAGGAGGAACAGGGGGTGGAGTTGCCTATACAGATGAGGAATTCTCTGAATTATGTCAAAGAGGACTGAATGCAAGTCCAACAAATCAAATTTTAATTGAAAAATCAGTATCAGGCTGGAAAGAATTTGAGATGGAAGTTGTTAGAGACCATAAAGATAATTGTATAATAATTTGTTCAATTGAAAATATTGACCCAATGGGTGTCCATACTGGCGATAGTATAACGGTAGCACCTTCACTAACTTTGACAGATAAAGAATATCAAATCTTAAGAAATGCTAGCATTAAAGTATTACAAAAGATTGGAGTAGATACAGGTGGATCAAATGTTCAGTTTGCCATCAATCCTGAAGATGGAGAAATAAATGTTATTGAAATGAATCCTAGAGTGAGTAGATCCTCTGCTTTAGCTTCAAAAGCAACCGGTTTTCCAATTGCAAAAATTGCAGCAAAATTAGCAGTTGGTTATTCACTAGATGAATTAAAGAATGATATTACAAAAACAACCCCTGCAAGTTTTGAGCCAACCATTGATTACATTGTTACAAAAATTCCAAGATTTACTTTTGAAAAATTTAATGGAGCTGATTCCAATTTAACAACTTCTATGAAATCAGTTGGTGAGACAATGAGTATAGGAAGGTCATTCAATGAAAGTTTACAAAAAGGATTTAGCTCTCTTGAATATGGCTTGGATGGTCTAGATGTCCCACAAAATCATTCTACAAGCAAACAAACAATTCTTAACGATTTAAAAATTCAATCTTCACAAAGATTATTAACAATTGGACATGCTCTTCGTCTTGGAATTGATCAAGATGAAATAAATAACATAACAAAATATGATAACTGGTTTATTTATCAAATCAAAAAGATTATTGAAATTGAAAAGTTAATTCAAGAAAGTGAATTATCAAATGAAATTATTCTTTTAGCCAAACATAATGGCTTCACTGACAAAAAAATTGCAAAAATTAAAAATATTTCAGAAAATGAAATTAGAAAATTTAGACATCAAAATAATATTAGACCGATATTTAGACTTGTAGATACCTGTGCCGGTGAATTTGGCTCCAAAACGCCTTACCTTTATTCAAGTTATGATTGGAGTTTTCATAATAAGCCATTTTGTGAGTCCAATCCTACTGAAAATAAAAAAGTTATCATTTTAGGAGGGGGTCCAAATAGAATTGGTCAGGGCATTGAGTTTGATTATTGTTGTGTACATGCCGTTTATGCGCTTAGAGAAAAAGGCATTGAAACAATAATGATTAACTGTAATCCAGAAACAGTATCAACTGACTATGATACAGCTGATAGATTATATTTTGAACCACTAACAACTGAGAGTGTTTTAGAAATTTACAAAAAAGAAGATGAAGTTGGTGAAGTCCTTGGAGTATTTGTCCAGTTTGGAGGACAGACACCTCTTAAGATTGCAAATGAACTTGAAAATGAGGGTGTAAAAATTCTTGGAACCACAACAGAGGCAATAGATTTGGCTGAAGACAGAGATAGATTTAGTGAAACACTTAATAAATTAAGTATTCAACAACCCAAGAATGGTTTTGCAAAAAACTTAAAAGAAGCAATTTCTATCGCTAATGAAATAGGATATCCCGTATTAGTTAGACCTTCGTATGTATTAGGAGGAAGGGCGATGGAAATAGCTTATAATGAAAAACATCTTGAAGAATTTACTAAAAGCGCATTGGAAGTATCTTCAAATAATATAATTCTTGTGGATCAATATCTTGAAAATGCAACTGAAGTTGATGTGGATATTATTAGAGATAGCGCGGGAGAAATTTTTGTTGCTGGGATAATGGAACACATCGAAGAGGCTGGAATTCATTCCGGTGATAGCGCTTGTTCTTTACCCCCCTTTTCAATTTCAACCGAAATTCAAAAAAATATTATAGAATGGGTATCTAATATAGCTTCAGAAATTAAAGTGATTGGTTTGATGAACACCCAATTAGCATTAAAAAATAACGAGATATATGTTTTAGAGGTAAATCCTAGAGCAAGTAGAACTGTTCCTTTTGTTGCAAAAGCAAGAAATATACCCATTGCCAAAATTGCTGCCAAAGTAATGACAGGTGATTTACTGAAAGAAATTCTTAAAAGATTTAAAGTTAAAAATTTGAATACTTTTAATGTTAAAGAGTCAGTATTTCCATTTAATAAATTTGATGGAGTGGATTTAGTATTAGGGCCTGAAATGAAATCAACTGGTGAAGTAATGGGCATTGATAGCACATTTTTATCTGCTTTTGCAAAAAGTCAAATTGCTTGTGGCACTATTTTGCCATCCAAAGGAATGGTATTTATTTCGATAGATGACCAGAATAAAAAATATATTTTAGAAATTGCTAAAAAATTATTAGATTTAAATTTTAAAATTGTTGCAACCAAAGGTACTTCAAAGTTTTTATATGATAATAACTTAAATGTTGAAACAATTAATAAAGTTAAAGAAGGGGGGCCACATATTGTTGATGCAATTAAAGGAAATCAAATTGATTTAGTTATCAATACAACAAAAACTCAAGGATCAATTAGAGATAGTTATAGTATTAGGAGAACTGCACTAACTTATAATATTCCCTACTATACTACTATTAGAGGTGCAAAAATTGCAGTAGATACTATAGAGCACTTGAAAAACAGTTCCTTAGAAGTTACAAGTTTACAAGATTTGATCTAAATATATTGACTTAAGTTAAAAATATATCATCATAGATGTATGAATAAAATACCAATGACAGCAGATGGATATGATAATCTTCAAAAAGAATTAAAAAAGCTACTTAATGAAGATAGACCTAATATAATAGAAGCAATTGCTGAAGCTAGAAGTCATGGTGATTTATCAGAAAATGCTGAATATCAATACGCAAAAGAACAACAAAGCTTGATAGAGGGTAAAATTGTTGATCTAGAAAGTGCAGTTAGTCGTGCAGAAGTTATTGACGTCAAAAGTTTAGAAGGAGATGATATAAAGTTTGGAGCAACAGTCGAAATTGAAGATGATGATACAGGGGAGTCAGTAACATATCAAATTGTTGGAGAATACGAATCTGATATTAAAAACAATAAACTTTCAGTAAATAGTCCTCTTGCAAGAGGTTTAATTAATAAAGTAATTGACGAAGTAGTAGAAATTAATAGTCCTAAAGGACAAAAATCTTATACAATAAAATCAGTAAAGTACGTTTGAATTCTAATAAACTTAAAATATGGGCTGTTACTGATGGCTCCCAAGGAATGATAAGTCAAGTTACTGGCTTATCAAAACAAATTAGTAATAATATTACACACATAAAGACTGAGCTTATCTTCCCATGGAGTAAACTGCAGCCTGGTTTTTTACCTATATATAAATGGATCTTTAAAAATAAAATTCCTATTAATTTGAAACCGGATATTGTAATTTCGTGTGGAAGAAAAAGCGTATATTTTTCTCTTTACTATAAAAAAAAATTTAAGAGTATCATAAACATACACATACAAAATCCCAAAGTTTCTCCAAAAAATTTTAGTTATATAGTTAGCCCAAATCATGATAATTTTTATGGAAATAATGTTTTAAATTCTATCGGTGCATTACATCATTTATCAAGAACCAATCAAAATATTAATTCAAAATTATTAACTTGTATAATTGGTGGAGATAATCAACATTATTATTTTGGAATTAAAGAAGTAAATAAACTATGTAATAAACTTTTAGAATTAAAAAAAAATAATCAAGGTATTGAATTACAAATCATTACCTCTAGAAGAACCTCCAATCTAGTAAAAAAAATAATCACTCAAAGGTTAGATAATATTGCTAACATTTGGAGCGGAACAGGAGAAAATCCATATGAAAAAGCTATTCAAATATCATCTTTTTTTATTGTTACTTCTGACTCAACATCAATGATTAGTGAAGCTGCTATATCAGGAAAACCTATTTATATATTTCATTTACCTTTTAAAAGAAAAAGTACTCGAATTTCTAGCTTTCATAACGAATTTAAAAAATTAGGGATAACAAAGAACATAGAAAAGGTTTATCATTTAGAAAATTGGGAATACAATCTATTGAATGAATCAGAAAGAATTGGTACGATCATAAAAAAAAATATAATAGTGGAAAATTTATGAATTTAGATAATTTAAGTTCAGCTGAAACCCCTTTCAAGCATTGGGAAATATCAAGTTGTTTAGATGATAAAACATTAAATGAGATATCTTATTCAGATATTCCAGATGGTGATCGAGCTTATGATGGAACAAGGGCAGCTGATCACACAGGACAAGGACTTGATGGAAAATTAAGACTTTTTTTAGATTTAGAAAATTGTAAATATTATCCTAATTTAACAAAAGTTATTAACGAACTTCAAAAAAAAGATAATTATACAAAAATTGGTAATTTGTTGAAAAAAGATTTGAGTAAATCTTTTGTAAGACTTGAAATTATAGGAGATAAAAAAGGTTTCTGGTTAAAACCTCACAAGGACATACCTGAAAAACTTATGACTATGATGATTTGGGCTAATCCGTACAAAGAATCAGAAAGTTTAGGAACTGACTTATATGATAAAGATTTTAAACTAGTAAAAACAATTAAGTACTTACATAATAATGGGTATTTCTTTTCATCTGGTGAAGATACTTGGCACGGGCTTGAATTAAAAGAAATTAAAAAAGAAAGACGATGTATACAAATTAACTATGTCTCATTTAAAACAGACTGGCCAGTTGAAAATTGACTATTTTATACAATATGTAATCAATGAGAAAAACAATAGAAACCGACGTATTGATTATTGGTTCAGGTCCAGCTGGATACACAGCGGCAATATATGCAGCTAGAGCAAATTTAAAACCTCACCTCGTATCAGGATTAGAGCCTGGAGGACAACTAACAATTACAACCGACGTTGAAAATTATCCTGGGTTTGGCGAAGTTATACAAGGTCCTTGGCTAATGGAACAAATGAAAGAACAAGCTTTAAAAGTTGGAACTGAATTTCATAATGATATAGTAAGTAAAGTTGAATTTGATAAAAATCCTTTTTATGCTGAGACTGATTCAGGGATAGAGTTCATCACTAAAGCTATAATTATTGCAACAGGAGCTCAAGCAAGATGGCTGAATATAGAATCTGAAAATAAATTTAAGGGCTTTGGAATTTCTGCATGTGCAACCTGTGATGGGTTTTTTTTTAAAGATCAAAATATAATTGTAGTGGGTGGCGGAAATAGTGCTGTTGAAGAAGCTCTTTACTTAACAAATTTTGCGTCTACTGTGACCTTAGTTCATAGACGAGATAAATTGCGTGCAGAAAAAATTCTTCAAGAAAGACTTTTTAATCATCCAAAAATAGATGTGATCTGGAACCATGTTGTTAATGAATTTATTGGCTCAGATGAACCTTTGTCTCTCAAAGAAGTGAAATTAAGAAATGTTAATGATAATACTGAAAAAGTTATTAATGCAACAGGAGCATTTATTGCTATAGGGCATGACCCTGCAACTTCTTTATTTAAAAATAAAATTAAAATGGATGATGAAAACTATATTATTACAAAACCTGATAGCACAGAAACAAATATTAAAGGTGTTTACGCTGCTGGAGATGTAAAGGACAAGGTATTTAGACAAGCAGTAACTGCTGCAGGGATGGGTTGTATGGCTGCGCTTGAAGCCGAAAAATATATTGCAGAGAATTATTAGCCTTGACGAGCCTTCATTCTAGGATTTTTTTTATTAATAACATAAATTCTGCCTTTTCTTCTTACAAGCTTGCAGTCTTTATCTCTAGTTTTGGCCGATTTTAATGAGCATCTAACTTTCATAATAAATGGGCTATTAAATTCTATGCTTTAGTTTGTCAAACATATATTAAAAATACCTAAATATGAGAAAAATTTATGAAAAAGGAAGATCAAATATACTTGCAAATAATGCAATGGTTGCTACTTCACAGCCATTAAGCTCTCAGGAAGCAATTAATATTCTAAGAATAGGGGGTAATGCAGTTGATGCTGCAATTGCTGCATCAGCTGTATTATCTGTGGTTGAGCCAGGCTCAACTGGAATAGGCGGGGACTGTTTTGCAATAGTTAAAATGGAAAATAATGAGCCTGTTTCATTTAATGGTTCTGGGATAAACCCTAAAAATGCTAACCTGAATTTTTTTAAAAAAAATAAAATTGATAAAATTGGGCTTTTAAGTGCTCATTCAGTTACAATACCAGGGGCAGTAGATGCATGGTATGAAATGCATAAAAAATTTGGAAAATTAAATTTTGAACAATTATTCCAAACAGCTGAAAAATATGCAAGAGATGGATTTCCAATTCATGAAATTGAAGCATATCATTGGAAAAAAAATGAAGAAAAATTGAGAAGAAATCAAATTACTAGAAATGAATTTTTAATTAATGATAACGCTCCAAAGTTTGCCTCTAAATATAAAAATGTAAAATTAGCAAACACCCTTAAAACAATTGGTCAAAAAGGTGCTAAAGGATTTTATGAGGGTAGTATAGCTAATGACATGGTAAAAAGCTTAAATAGGCTTGGAGGAACACATACTGAAGAAGATTTTTATAATCAAAATACAATCATTTCTGATACATTAATTTCAAATTACAAAGAAAATTATATACATCAATGTCCACCAAATGGACCAGGTGTAATAGTACAGTTAATGATGAAATTATTAGAAAAATTTGATTGGAAAAATATTTGTTCTTTGGATATTCAAAGATTTCATATTCAAGCAGAAGTTACAAAAGTATGTTTTGAATTAAAGGAAACTATTCTCGGAGATCCTAATTTTTCAAATTTTGATTTTGAACAATTGTTGAGTGAAAAAAATATTAATAAAATAGTAAATAAAATCAGTTTAGATAAAGTATATAATTCAAAAAAATCTTATGTTACTTCTCATCCTGAAACAGTATATCTAACAGTTGTAGATAATGATTTAAATACTGTTTCATTTATTAATTCTATTTGTCATGCTTTTGGAAGCGGTATTTGTTCAGAAAATTCTGGTGTATTATTTCAAAATCGTGGTGTTAACTTTAGATTAGAAGAAGGACATCCAAATTGCATTGAGTCTAATAAAAGACCCTTACATACAATTATACCAGGACTAATGACAAATAAAAAAAATAAAACTATACTTTCGTATGGAGTAATGGGAGGTCAATATCAACCGATTGGTCAATCACATGTTCTGCAGAATATTTTTGAATTTGAAATGAGCATGCAAGAGGCAATAAATACTCAGAGGGCATTTGCATTAAACGGAAAACTAAAAATTGAAAAATCATTTTCTGAAAACTTGATTAAAGGTCTATCAGATTTAGGGCATGATATTAAAATTGAAGAAGATGGAATTGGAGGGGGGCAAGGAATTATAATTGACAGACAGGAAGGTATTTTAATTGGAGGTTCTGACCCTAGAAAAGATGGTTTAGCTATAGGCTATTAATTAAACTTTGCCAAAAACATCATTATATTGATTATTTACTCTTACAAAAGTGGTACATTTACTAAGCTGTTTTAAAGTTGGTGCACCTACATATGTACAGCTACTTCTAATACCCCCTAAAATATCTTTAACAGTTTTTTCTAAAGATGATCTAAAAAGAATTCTTACTTTTTTTCCCTCTGATGATCTGTAGCTTGCTAGGCCTCCATAATGTTTTTCATTAGCTTCTTCTGAACTTGAACCATAAAATTCGATATAACTATTACCGTTATGCTTAATTATATTACCACCACCCTCTTTGTGTCCAGCAAGCATTCCTCCTAACATAACAAAATCGGCACCTGCACCAAATCCTTTAGCTACATCACCTGGACTTGTGCAACCTCCATCAGCAATAATATGTGCTCCAAGTCCATGTGCTGCATCAGCACATTCTAGAACTGCACTTAATTGCGGGTAACCAACACCAGTTTGTATTCTTGTTGTACAAACACTACCTGGACCAATCCCTACTTTAACAATATCTGCCCCACTCAATACAAGTTCTTGGGTCATATCAGCAGTAACAACATTTCCAGCTATTATCGTTTTTGTTGGATATTTCTTTCTAACCTCACTTACAAAATGACTGAAATTTTCTGAATATCCATTTGCTACATCTATGCAAATAAATTTAAATTTAGGATATTTTTTAAGTAGCTTGTTTAATCTTGAATAGCTCTCTTTGCTAGTCCCACAACTTAAAGCTACAAAATTGTGAATATATTTGGTTTTTTGTAAATTATTTATTTCTTTATTATCATGCTGCTTAGTAAGCGCTGTCATCATTTTGAATGATACCAGTTTTTTTGCAATACCAACTTCACCAACACCATCCATATTAGAAGCAATGATTGGAACTCCTTCCCAGCTAAGTTTGGAGTACTTAAATTTATATTTTCTATTAAGATTGACTTCCCTTCTACTTTTTAATGTGCTTCTTTTAGGCCTAAAAAGGACATCTGAATAGTCAAGTTTGATTTCTTCTTCGATTCTCATATTTTAATTAGTTTATTGTAATAAATAATTTAGAGATTAAAACAAATATAAAAAACAGTTATGAACATAAATAGGTTAATAGATCTAAACAAGTTAAAATTTGATAAATTTTACAATAAAATATTGCAAAAAAAACTTGATAATAGTTTGTTAGCAAAAGCAATGAAATATAGCTCTATTAATGGAGGTAAAAGAATAAGAACTTTTTTAGTGTCTGAGTCTTCTAAAATTGTAAATTTGTCAACAAAAAATGCTATGATAATTTCTTCTTCAATAGAATCTATACATTCATACTCCCTAATTCATGATGATCTTCCAAGTATGGATAATGATGATTTTAGAAGAGGAAAACTAAGCACTCATAAAAAATATGGTGAAGCGACTGCTATATTAGCAGGTGATGCTTTACATGATTTTGCATTTCAATTGTTATCTGAAAGTTTAACAAAAATTAGCAAAGAAAAAAATTTGCAACTAATTAATTATTTAACTTTATGTACTGGTTATAATGGTTTAGCTGGTGGTCAATCTTTGGACTTATTATATGAAAATAAAACATTTAGTAGAAAAAAAATTATAGAAATGTACAGTAAAAAAACTGGAAAACTATTTGAATTTTCTTTTGCTGCACCTTTTATAATTAAGGGTGAAACTAATAAGAGAATTAAATTTAGCAAAAACTATGGTGCGTTGTTTGGGATAATATTCCAAATTATGGATGATTTATTAGATGAAGTAAATTCATTTAAAGCGATTGGAAAAACACCTGGAAAGGATAAAAAACAAGGCAAAAGAACATTGTTAAGTATAATTGGTAAAAAAAATACAATTAATTTTTGTGAAGAAAATATTTATAATTTTATTAAAAAAAATAAAAATGAATTTCAAAAATATCCAGTACTTAAAGAGTTATTATATTTTAATATAGATAGGTCGAAATAAATTAGCTAAAAATGAACTATTTTTTTTGCTAAATAAATTCCTGTTGTAGCAGATACGGCTGTTAAGAATCCCCCCCAAAACATGTCTACAAATACTACTGTGGGTGACCAATCTTTAATGACTGCCATATTAGTTAAATTGTAAGTTCCATAAGCAACTAAGCCAAATACAAAACCTGTATATAGAGATTTAGTTAATCCACTAGGCTCTATGCAAGGTTGTATAACTATTACAGCCATACCAAACATATATAAAAGATAAAATAAGCCAGCGGCCCATAATACTGGTTTATCAGAAATTAGATCACCTAATAATGGTCTGTAGAAAGATTTAGTTGCATAAGATAGCCAAATTACATCTATAATTAAAAAAATAATTGAAGCTAATAGAGCAGCAACTATAAAACATTTGATCATATACACTAAATATATCAAATTTTAAAATTTCAATAGCTGAAAATATTAATATTTGGTCGGTGCGACAAGGATTAAACCTGTGACCCTACTATCGAGGGAATGCTAGAAAGAAAGAAATTTATTTTTTTTCCTGATTTCATAAGATTTTTTTATTATTTTAATTTTGGGAAAATAAAGTGTGAGGTGATTTTGGTTCAAAAAAAATTGAATGTTTTTTATGTATACTGATTTAAAGGCAAAATATTCAGTTTAAATTTTAAAATTTCAATAGCAGATAATGCCTTATAAAATAAAAACATCAAATAATTATAGTAAAATTATATTAAGATAAATTGAGTTAATTTTAAAAGAAAAAAAAATTACAATTTTTTATTATGTATTGAATTAACTTTATGTGTTACTTGTCTTAAAATGACAGAAAAAATAAATAATTGTGCATTTATATTACCAGTCTATAATGAATCAAAAAGGATATCTAATTTAGCTAATTGGATTAATTGGCATAAATCAAATACAGAAAATAGTGAATTAATTTTATCACTGAATGGATGTAAAGACAACACACTTACCTTAGCAAAAGAATTCAAATATAATAATTTAATTATTATTGAAAATAAGAAAAGAGGAAGAGGTTATGCAATTATTGATGCATTAAACTTTACTTCAAAGCCACTAGCTTGCATAGCTAGTCTGGATAACGCATGGGATCGACAATTTTATAAATCAGCTTATAATATTCTTGATAAAAACAAACTTGTTTTTTGTGTTTATGGACCAAAAGATCATAGAGAATCAAAGCAAATTAGACCAATATCTAGAAAGATAATAAGTTTTTTTTCAAAAGTTTTTCTAAGAACTATTTTTTTTCGTAAGTTACATAAAGATACTCAATGTATTAAAATGTTTAGAGTGGATAATAATTTTATTAAAAACTTAAAACCTTATAATTATTTTTTTGATACTCAATTTTTCTTATTAAACTACAAAAGAAACCTACAATACAAAGATATACCAGTAAAAATTAGAGATAATAATAAATTTTCTAAAGTTAGAATTAGTTTAATAATTCAATTTATTTTTGAATCTTTTCATTATCTTTTTACTAATGATAAAAATTAAAATACTCGATTTTCAATGCCGTGCTTGAAATAACAAAATTCACAACTTTTTGGACTTGAATTTTCCCCTAATTTTTCTCTAAATTTTAAAAATTGAAAACTATTCCAAGGGTTTGAATTTTCATCAAATATATTACCATTTAACGGTGAAGGTGGAGTTAAAAAACAACAAGGTGATAGGTTGCCCTCAGAGTCAATAGTACTATTTAAAGATAAATTGTTACAAGAAAATTTTTTATTACGCCGACTTAACAAATTGGGTTCAATTACTTTAATTTTCTTATGTTTTTTCTTTAAGGAATTAAGAGTGTTAATAAAATCTTTATTATCTTTATAAATAACTAAGTCTTTTTCATCTTTTTTATAAGGAAAATAATTTTGTAAAATTATTCTATCAAAACCCGAAGCTGTCGCCTCGTCGAATACTTCTTCTAATTCATAAAAATTTTCATTAGTAACAATTTTACTCAACCTCGTTATTGATGTTCTTTTTTTATCAAAATTTATTCTTTTAAAGATATGTCTTAAAGATGCGAACTTATCATCATAGTGACTAATATTTAAATAATTTACCTGATTGTCCATATATGAATCATATAGCCTATCTAATAGAGAACCATTAGTATAAATTGAAATAACTTTATTGTTGCTTTTTAAAATTTTAATAAAATCAAATATATATTTATTTAAAAATGGCTCTCCTCCACCTAAAGTAATTCTTCCTGAATATCTTAAAAAATCATGCTCTATCAACTCATTAAAACGATCCAAGGTTAAATTAAATTTCTTACTTCCCTTGTGATCATCATTAATTAAAAAACAAAAAGAGCATCTATAATTACAAATCGTATTCACATAAATAGTAGAAGATATAGGAAAAAAATTAAGACTTTGGGGCCTATATTTAGAAGGTGTTAAATTATAAAGAATACATTTTGCAAAATTGAATTTAGAGGCAAAACCTTTATTAGCTCTAAAAATCTCAAAAGCCGTATTAATTTTATTTAATGTACTTATCATATACGTGATTATGGTTTATTAATTTTTATTATATGAGTTTGAAAAAATATTACAACGAAAATGGTTATTTATATAAATTTAGAGCTTTTAATTTAGAAAAGGCATCAGCTCTAGTCAATGAGTTTAATAATAATTATCATAATCATTTTTCACCACATATTTTATTAAAAAATGAAATGATATATAAGGTCCATCTATTATTTAAATCATATAATGAAATACTTTTTGACAAAGTAATCAAAGAAAAAGTTGAAGAGATTTTAGGCAAAGATATAGTTTGCTGGAATTCACTTCTTTTTTATAAAAAAAATGCAAAATTTGTATCATTTCATCAAGATTTAAAATACTGGCAATTTAAAAATTCAGATTGTCTTACAGTCTCTTTAGCTTTAACTGAAAGCACTAAAGATAATGGCTGCCTTGTTGTAGTCCCAAAATCTCACTTAAATCAAGAAGTTCATATAAAAGAAAAATCATCTGATAATCTGTTAGCAAATTTCCAAAGTGTAAATGTTGAAAATAAAAAAAGAAAATTTCTAGAATTAGAACCTGGTGAATTTTCAATTCATCATGGTAATATTCTTCATGGTTCATATGCAAACAAGACAAACAAAACAAGAATATTGCTGGCTTTAAGATTTGCTAAAAGCTCAAATAGCTCGAAAATATATAAAACTGCTACGTATATAAATAGCTCTTTAAGCAAGAATTATATTTCTGAACCTATAATTAATAAAAATTTTGATAAAGAAGCTCTAAAATATCGTGAAAAACTTCTAAAAGAAACATACGTATACTACTTTAAGAAAAAGTTTCACATTTTTAATTTTAAATTATTTTTATACTTATCCTCTAATCTTATTATTAGATACTTTTATTATCTTTTTTTTAGAAAATAATCTTTTAATAAATAGCTTATAAAAATTAAAAAAATAAATATTATAAAAATTAAAATTATAAACTTTAAATTATTATCTAAAATTGCTTTTCCTAGATTTGAAAATAAAAGTATATTCGGGGTACATCCAATCATATTTATTAAAAGAAATTTATTTGAGCTATACCTTGTATTACTTGTATAAATAATTACCCATGAAAAAGGCATTATAGGTAAAATTTTAAGTATTAATATATGATAGAAAGATGGCTCAAATAAAAGATTATATTTATTTAATTTTTTTTTAAAAATTGATTCTTTATCATTAATATATCTATTTAAAAGTAGAGACAGATAAGAACCAAATGATGAACATAAAAAAATATAGAAAAAACTTTCATAAACTCCAAGATAGGCACCACTAAAGGTAGTAATAAATGGTGTCAAAGGAATATTAAGTATAACCATTAATATATAAATTAAAGATAAGAAAAATATTGTATAAAATTTGTTTTTTAAATCAAAATAATTTTTAAAAAAATTAAAGCTTTCAATGTTAATTAAATTTAAAAAAATAACAAACAAAATAATTAAATTAACTATGTAAGTTAGATAATAGAAATTTTTCATTTATTTAAATTAATTTCTTATTAAATATTATAGAAAAATAATAAATTGATATGCTTGAAGCAATAAAAGGTAGAGAATAAATAAAAGATGGAATAGAAATTATTGGAAATAATGATGAAAAAAATAAGTTAAACAATAATGGGACACCAAATATATTTTTCTTAATATTTAAGAAAAAGAATATTAAAGAAATATTACAAATCACTATAAAATAACCAATCAAAACACCTATTTTAGCCGTATAAAGTCTAAAAATAAACAAAGGATTCTCTAAAACTATGTTTAATATTTTTTTCTTTAGAATTTGAATATCTGTATTTGTTATTTGAGTTTGATTTCTTATTGAGTTTTTAATAATTTTATTTTCGTTAGCATCTACTTTTCCAATTAATTTTAAAATTTCATTGTCACTAAACTCACGTTTAAAATTATCACTATTTATGAAGCCCATTCCTGCATATAATGTTGGTATTAAATTATTACCAACATTTCTTAATATCTTTACCTCAGCAGTTGGGTCAATTTTTTTTAAATTAATTTGTGAGTAATTATTTGATAACTCTGTAAAAAAATACAAAATTAATACTGCAAAATAAGGAAATGTTAAATATTTAATTTTAATTTTGATATTTGTATCCAAGCTTAAAATTATTAAATTCAAAAAAATAAAAAATCCTAAGAATGAAAAATAAACTAATGATCCTAATAATGGAATTAAAAAAGAATAAAGTAATAATAAAATAAATATATATTTTCTACTTAATTTAAAAATTAAAAAAGTTGAGATTGGTAAAATACCCCAAAAAAAATAAATAAAGTACTCTGCATGTTTTATGAGTATGATTTCATAAAGAATATAATAAATAAATAAAGTAAGAGTTATTAGAAATATTTTTTTTACTTTATTTTTTGTTAATATAATTACAGACAGAATTGTCAGAGCTAAACTAATTAAAAAAATAGCTAAAAAAAAAATACTTATCACTATATTTATGTTAATTTCTAGGAGCTTAGAGAAAAAAGGAAATATTGATAAAAAACCAAAATTAACCATATCAGTTATTATAAAATTGTTATCAGAATTTGTTCCGAGAAACATCAAATTCGTTTCTCTAAAAACCTCATTACTATTCAATAATGAATCCTGTTTTCCAGACCCAATTTTGATATTTTTTATGAAATATAAAATTTTAACACCTTTTTTAAATAATTTAATACCTTATAAATAGCTTTTAATATTTCTTACATATTTTAAATTAACAAATTATATAAATACATAGCATATTTTATTTATATTTTTTAGACTCAATAATAATTTCCAGTAATCTTTGTGTATCATCAGATTATTGTGATTCTGTAAAAGTTTTTAGTTTAAGCTGAAATATGCCACAACCAATAAATCATTTGAATTACGAGGATACATTTGTTCTTATTTAGATAAAGATTAAATACTGGTGGGTGCGACAGGGATTGAACCTGTGACCCCTGCCGTGTCGAGGCAGTGCTCTACCGCTGAGCTACGCACCCAATATCTATTAATTAATTATTCTAAATTAAAAATAAATCTATAAAAAGAAAATAAATGAGTTTAGTAATAACCCCTCTTCTAAAAAAGAATTTAAGAGATGCACTAAAAATATATAATTATTACATAAATAATTCCTTCTCAAATTTTGAAGAAAAAAAAGTTAGTCTTGGTGATTTTACCCATAATTATAAAAATATTACAAAAATGAAATTACCTTATCTGTCTGCAATGATTGATGAAAAATTAGTTGGTATTGCATATTTAAATAAATTTAGAGATAAAAGCGGTTACAGATTTGTTTTTGAAAATACAATATATATACATCATAATTATTTAAAAAAAGGCCTAGGTTTTAGATTATTAAAAAAACTGATCACTTCATCAAAAAAAAATAAAGAAATAAAAAAAATAGTTGCAGTAATAGGAAGTATAGATAGTGTTGGATCAATTAAAGTTCATAAGAAATTAGGTTTTAAAAATTGTGGTAGATTAAAAAATATTGGCTACAAAAAAGGTAAATGGATTGACACCATAATCATGCAAAAAGATTTATGAAAAAAGTAAATTCACAGAACTTTAAAAAAACATTATCAAAATTTTCAACTGGTATTACAGTTATTGCGACAAATAAAAACTCTGAATTATTTGGAAAGACAATTAATTCATTTTCATCGCTATCCCTTTCTCCACCTTTGGTATTGTTTTCACTTGATGTAAAATCCTCAAAATTAAAAATTTTCAGAAATACTAAATATATTTCAATAAATGTTTTGAGCAAAAAACAAAAATTTATTTCTGATAACTTCGCACAAAAAAAACCAGATTGGAAAGACATTGACTACCAGCTTTTAAGAAATGGAATTCCTATTATCAAAAATTGTATATCCAACTTAGAGTGTAAAATACAAGATAAAATAAAAAAGGGGGATCATATCATATTTATTTGTAAAGTATTTAAAGTTAAATTTAATGATAAACTAAAACCTCTTATTTATTTCAATTCTAAATATACATAATCTATGCAAATAAGTTTTAAAAAAATAAATTTACTTGTATTGATTTTTTTTGGTTTTTATATTTTCTTAACAAATGTATCAAATTTAAATTTTAAAAAAACTATTATTGTTTCTGATACGACACCTAAGAAAATTCAAAAAAAAGAAATTGTAAATGAACAAAAAAAACAGACTCCAACCTCAATAGTTCAAGACTCAATCGATAATTCAGTTATAAACCTAAGTGAAGAAGTCATTACTGTTAAAAAGGGGCAAACTTTCTCAGAAATTTTAGATAATTTTCTTTTTAAATATAATAAGTTTGAAATAATCAATTTAGTTAATAGTGAATTTAACCTTAAGGGCTTAAAAGTTAATCAAAAAATTTCATTTTTTAGTGATGAAAAAAATATAACAAAAAAAATTATAATCGAGTTAGATTATAAAACTATACTAATTATTAATTTATCAGACAGGATGGAAGTAACAAAAAAAGAATTAAATACTTTTTCTACTATTGAGTCAAAAGAGTATATAATTCTTAACTCACTCTACACAGATGGTATAGAAAATAATGTTCCAAACGAAGTCTTAATTAAATTAATCCAGTTGTTTAGTTTTGATTTAGATTTTCAAAGAGATATAAAAAAAAATACACAGGTGTCTATTGCTTATGAAAAAACATTTGTTGAAAATGCAGTAGATTTTTCCATTGGAAACATTGAGTATGCTAAAATTGAAATTGGTAAAAATATATTAGAATATTTTAAATTTTTTACTAATGAGGGCTTTATAGATTATTTTAATAGAGAGGGTAAAAATGTAAAAAAATCTATACTAAAAACACCCTTGGATGGTGCGAAATTATCCTCTAGCTTTGGTATGAGAAAACATCCAATTTCAGGTTTTAATAAAATGCACAAAGGAATAGATTTTGCTGCTCCAATTGGAACTCCAATTTATGCAGGAGGTAATGGTATAGTTGAATATGTGGGAAGAAATGGAGGATATGGAAAATACATCAGAATACGTCACAATAATGAGTATAAAACAGCATATGCCCATTTGAGTGGTTATAAAAAAGGAATTAGTAAAGGAGTAAGAGTTAATCAAGGTGAAGTAATCGGATATGTAGGAAACACTGGAAGATCAACTGGCCCACATCTTCATTATGAAATAATATATCAAAATAAACAAATTAACCCATTAACATTAAAATTGCCATCCGGTAAAATCTTAAAGGGAGATGAATTAATGAGATTTGAAAAAGATTATAAAATGATTTTAGCCAATCATTTGAATAATTTATATGAATAACTATTTTATAGTTCTGGTTCTTTTCTTTTTAATAGGCTCTGAAATAAATGGAACAGACTCAATAGACTCCTCCTCAATCTCTTCAGCCTTTGTATCATCCTCGACTAATTTTGGTTTATCTTCAGAAGATGCTTCTTTTATTTCATTTATATTTAGATTTTCATTATTTGAAGCTTTAGGCTCTTCTGAACTATCTTGATCCTCTAGGTTAATTCCTAGTTCTATCATCAAGCGGTAATAATGATCTGTAAATTGATAATAATATTCAGCTTGAATTCTATCACCTGAACTAAAGGTGTCTTTAGCAAGTTTTAAATATTTGTTATACTGTTGAGTAATATTCCCCTTGTTCCTATTTTTAGAAACGAAATTATTATTCCTCTTAAAATTAGGTCTTCTGTTCGATTTAAAGGTCATTCGACCATTTTTCTTGGTATACATTTTTTATTATTGTTTTGTGAAAATTCAGAATTTAATATTTTTAAACTACGATTTTCTTTATTTATCAACTCTATAGCTTTGAAAAGCTCATAATTCTATCTTTTTTTTGCAAATCTTGAGATTTTTTTATAAATTTTAGACCAGATTCATTAAAAATTTCCATACATTTATCAAACTGGCTTGCACCTATCTCGCATATAAAATATCCAGTATTTGTAAGTTTTGTGTCAATTTTTAATGCAAATTCTCTATAAAAATCTAAACCATCATCTCCACCATATAATGCAATTTCAGGTTCAAATTTTCTAATTTCATCAGAGACATTTTTCATTTCTGTTATTGTTAAATACGGTGGATTAGATACTATCAAATCAAATTCATCATCAATATTTTCAAAAGTTGATTTTTTTACCCTGATTTGTTTATCTAATTTTTTTTCTCTAATATTTTTATTAGCAACTTTAATGGCATCTTCAGATATATCTACTGCTAATATCTCTGCATTTTCGAATTCTCTTGCCAAAGAAATTGCTAGCGCACCTGATCCTGTACCTATATCTAAGATTTTAAAATGATTTTTTTTATTGTTATAAATTTTTAAAGCTTCCTCAATAATACACTCTGTTTCTGGTCGTGGATCTAATACAAATTTGTTTACATAAAAATTATCTTTCCAAAAACTTTTCGTGTTAATTATTTTTGAAATAGGCTCATGCAAAATTCTTCTATTTAATATAGAATAAAATTTATCAATATTGATTTGATTTATATTGAAATTACTAAGGATAATTTCATTCTTAGAATTTCTTGAATAATTTAATAATATTCTAAGGTCGATTTCTGGGTTCGGAATATTATTATTTTTTAATTTTTTTAAATTAGAAGAAATAAAATCATTCATTGCCTAATTCAGCTAATTTGTTGGTTTCTTCGTTAGCTATTAATGGATTAATTAATTCATCTAAGTTACCTTCAAGTATCTCTGTTAAATTATATAGAGTTAAGTTTATTCTATGATCTGAAACTCTTCCTTGAGGAAAATTATAAGTTCTTATTCTTTCTGAACGATCGCCAGATCCAACTTGATTTTTTCTATCTTGCGACCTCTGTTTATTTTTTTCTTGAATTTCATTATCTAGTATTCTAGATCTTAAAATTTTAAGAGCTTTTGCTTTATTTTTATGTTGTGATTTTTCATCTTGCTGTGAAACAACTATACCTGTTGGAATATGAGTGATTCTTACAGCACTATCTGTGGTATTAACAGACTGACCCCCAGGCCCACTAGATCTAAAAACATCTATTCTTAAATCTTTCTCTTCAATGATAATATCTACTTCTTCAGCCTCTGGTAAAACAGCAACGGTTGCAGCTGAGGTATGGACACGTCCACTACTTTCTGTAGCTGGAACTCTCTGAACTCTGTGAACACCTGATTCAAACTTTAATTTTGAAAAAACATTGTTTCCTGAAATATTACAAATAACTTCCTTTATTCCTTTTAAACCCGTCTCTGAGATTGATAAAATTTCAAAGGTCCAATTATTTAAGTCTGAAAACCGTTGATACATTGAAAATAAATCTGCCGCGAATAAAGAGGCTTCATCACCTCCTGTTCCTGCTCTAATTTCTAGAATAGAGTTTTTTTTGTCATTTTCATCTTTTGGAATTAAAAGTCTCATTAAATCACTCTCCAAAATTGCTATAGATTTCTTTTTTTCTTTTAGTTCTATTTCGGCCATTTCTTTTATTGAAAAATCACTATCTTCAGATAATTTTGATAACTCACTTATTTCTTTTTTTTCTTTTTTATATTTTGATATTGTTTCAACTATAGGAGTTAGCTCTGCATATTCTCTATTTAATTTTATTAATTTTTCAGTACCTAAATTAGATTGATTATTTAAATTATTTTCGATTTCTCTAAATTTTTTTTCAATGTTATCAAACTGTTTTTCAAAATTAATCATTTAATATGATCTAATATATTATTTAAGCTAACAGTTTTTTGTTCTCCATTAGATAAATTTTTGATAACATAATTATTATTAATCTTTTCTTCTTCTCCAACAATGATTATATATTTTACTTTATTTTCACTTGCTAGAGATAAAGATTTTTTAAGATTGTATTTATAGTTCCAATAAACAGAAAAATTATTTTTTATTAAAAAATAGTATATTTTTATTGCATGTTTTTTTGCAGTTGAGTCTTTAATTGATAAATGAATATCTGTAGTGATAGGGTTAGTATCCTTCATCAATAACATTATTCTCTCAATGCCTCCTGCCCATCCAATACCAGGAATATCTTTGCCTCCAAGATTTTTTATTAAACCATTATATCTACCACCACCTATCAAAGTATCCTGACTACCTATATCATTTGTCTTAAACTCAAATACTGTATGACAATAATAATCCAAACCTCGAACAAGATTAAAATCTTCAAAAATTGCGATATCTAAATCTTTCAAGCAATTTTTAATTTCTTCATATTTCTGTAAATCTGTTTGAGTGATCATATCAATAAGTTTAGGAGATTGTAAAATTACCTCTTTATCTTTAATATTTTTTGAGTCTAATATTCTTAGAGGATTAGAGTCTATCTTGCTTACACTATCAATTGATAGCAAATTTTGATGATCTTTAAAATACTTCGATAAAGTTTTTTTATAACTTTTTAAATTTTCTCTACTCCCCAAAGTGTTTATATGTAAAGTAATTTTATTATCAGGTATAATTTTTTTTAGTAAATGATTTGCTAAACTTATCATTTCTACATCTGCAAAAAAATCATTGGTTCCAAAATTTTCAAAATTTATTTGATTGAATTGTCTATATCTGCCTTTTTGAGGTCTTTCTCTTCTAAACATCTGTCCTGTTCCAAAAAATTTAGCTGGCAAATTATTTAAAAGACCATTTGATAAAGCAGCTCTTATCATTGGGGTAGTGTATTCAGGTCTCAAAGTTAATTCATCTTCATTTCTGTCAATAAAAGTGTACATTTCTTTTAAGACCACGTCACTTTGTTCACCTAAGGGCTTTCTAAACAATTCTGTATTTTCAAAAATAGGAGTTATAATTTCGTTAAAACCAAATTTTCTTGCAATATCTTTTACTTGAGAAATAATAAAATTAAACTTTCTAATTTCTTTACCAAACAGATCATGTGTTCCTCTAACTGGGTTAATTTTCATACTTTTCTATATACTACTATTTTTTGCTTTTTTTCTAATTATATCTTCGAGATAGGGAGCTAAATCTCTGTCTTTGACAATATGATCTTTTTTTCCATCAACATAAATCATATGAGTGTTATTACCACCACCAGTTATTCCTATATTTGTCATGTTTGCTTCCCCTGGACCATTTACAACACAACCAATAATAGAAACTGTAATTGTTTTTTCAATATCCTCTAGAGATTTTTCTAATTTTTTTACTAAATCAATTACTTCAAATTGTTGCCTTGCGCATGAAGGACATGATATAATTTTTATACCTCTGTTTCTCACTCCTAGACTCTTTAATATTTCAAAACCAACTCTAACCTCCTCTTCTGGTTCATCAGATAGAGAAACTCTTATTGTGTCACCAATACCATTTAATAAAAGATTACCCATGCCAATAGATGATTTTATTGTGCCTGTTCTTTTAGCTCCTGCTTCAGTAATTCCAAGATGAAGTGGGTAATCACAAAGTTCTGAAAGACCTTCGTAAGCTTTTATTGCCATAAAGATATCGGATGATTTGACACTTATTTTAAAATTAAAAAAATCATTATCCTCTAATATTTTTATATTATTTATTGCGCTCTCAACTAGTGCTTCAGGATTTGGCTCTGAGTACTTTTCCAAAATTTTTTTTTCAAGACTGCCTCCATTTACGCCTATCCTAATTGAACAATTGTTATTTTTCGCTGCTTTAATGACATCTTTAACTTTTTCTTTTGATCCAATGTTACCTGGATTAATTCTAAGACAACTAGCTCCATTTTCAGCAGACTCTATAGCTCTTTTATAATGAAAATGTATGTCGGCAATAATTGGAATTTTGCTATTTTTTACTATTTGTTTTAAGCTTTCAGATGAATCTTTATCAGGTATTGATACTCTAACTAAATCTGCCCCTGCTTTAACTATTCTTTTAATTTGATTAATTGTAGATTTAGAGTCAGTAGTTAATGTGTTTGTCATTGTCTGAACTGATATCGGATTATCACCTCCAATTAATACATTCCCAACATTAACTACACGCGTTTTTCTTCTGTGAATTTTTTGGTAAGTTCTTAACATAAAGCTAATTACTAAAATCTTTATTTAATACCAAAGCGTCAACTACTTGTCCTTTTTTTCCTATCTTTCCTCTAACTTTATTATCAATAATCACCATTATATGACCAGCATTTCCAGAAGTAATTGAATAATTTAAATTGATATCATATGAATACTCATCATTTCTATTCATCAGCTTACTGATTATAATATTATCATTTTCATCTCTTAATTGTAACCAAGCATCATCTAAAATCTTTAGAGTAATTGTGGACTTATGATTTTCATTTTTAGCTATTGAAGCAACTGCACTTGATGAATTTGGATAATTATCTAATTTAGCAGGATTTTCATCCACCTTTTTTTTAATTTTATTTTTTTCATTTGATGAAATCAAATTTGCTTTCTCAACTGTAGAAATATAATTTTCAGGTAGATCAGGAATTAAAGCATATTCCCTCTCAGATTTATCAACCTCTATAAATAGAAAATAAAAAGATAAAAAGATTACTATTATTAAAACAAGTGAGATTAATTTATTTGCAAATAAAAAATTTTTTTCATCTATTGGTTTTTTTATTTCGAGATTTAAGTTCTCATTTGGAAATTGTGTATTTCTATATTGTTTAACAATTTCTTTCTGATCAAGTTCTAAAAAACTGCAATAAGATCTAAGATGGCCAATTAAAAAAACTGAATTAATATCATTTTGAAGATAGTCATTTTCAAAATTAATTATAATTTCTTCAGAAATTCTTAATTCTTTTGAGATATTAGAAATCGTTAATTTTTTTAATTCTCTATTTTTTTTTAGTATTTGACCTACAGAATCCATATAAAAATTTTTTATAAATTATAAACTTCATGAAGAGATTTTACAGCAATATTTGCGTGTTTTTCATCAATTAAAACGCTAATTTTAATTTCTGAAGTTGAAATAGCAAGTATATTGATTGAATTTTTAGCAAGTGTTTTAAACATTTTTTCTGCGACCCCAGCCTGAGACATCATTCCCATTCCAATAACAGAAACTTTAGCTACATTTTTATCTAGCAATAAAGATTTATAACTCAAAATATTTTGACTATTTTCAATCACCAATTTGGTCAAATCATGATCTTTTTGATTGATAGTAAATGTAATATTTGCAGATACACCATCCTGAGAAATATTTTGAACGATCATATCTACGTTAATATTATTTTCAGACATCAATCCAAAAATTTTTGCAGAAATACCTGGTTTATCTAATATTCCAGAAATAGTTACTTTAGCTTCACTTCTACTATAACTAACACCGCTAACAATTTCTTTTTCTATTAATTGTTTTTCATTAACTATAAAAGTGCCTGTTTTTTTTGTTAATGAAGATAAAACTTGTAATGTCAAATTATTTTTCATCGCAAGTTCTACTGATCTTGTGTGCAGAACCTTAGCTCCAGTTGATGCCATTTCAAGCATTTCCTCATATGAAAGTTTAGATATTTTTTTTGCATTTTTCTCAATATTGGGATCGGTTGTAAATACTCCTTCGACATCAGTATAAATGTCACATCTCTCAGCCTCTATTGCTGAAGCAATTGCAACAGCTGTTGTATCAGAGCCCCCTCTACCTAAGGAAGTTATTTTTCCGTTTAAATTTATTCCTTGAAAACCTGCAAGTACAATAACATCATTATCTATCAAATAGTCTTCAATTCTTTTTTTATCTATTTTAAGAATTTTAGCGTTTTCATAATTTTCATCAGTAATTAAAGGCACTTGCCATCCAAGAAGAGGGATTGATTTAACTCCTAAATTTTTTAATGCGGCAGAAAGTAATCCAATTGTTACCTGCTCACCTGATGTTAGAACTAGATCACTTTCTATTGAATTTTGCGAACGAAATTCATCTAGATAACTCTGGAGTTTATTAGTTTCTCCTGCCATTGCCGACAAAACAACTATAATTTTATTATTTGATAAGTGATTTTTAACTATATTTGCTATGTTTTTTAGCTTTTCAGTTCCTGCAACTGATGTGCCTCCAAATTTCATTACAATTGTATTCATTGATATTTAAACTTTTAAATCTTCTTGGGTATTATTATTATTAGTATAAAAAACAAGATTTAAGATGAGTTTTAAATTAAAAAGAAGTGAATTTGATCATTTTTCGGGACTTGCAAGCGAGTGGTGGCAAAAAAATGGCAAATTTAAAACCTTGCATGATATTCAACCCATAAGAATTAAATTTATACAGGAAATATTTAATAAAAAAAACTTAGAAAAAATTAAAATTTTAGATTTAGGATGTGGTGGTGGTCTCATTTCTGAGGAACTTGCAAAACTAGGAGCTAATGTCACTGGAATAGATTTTGTAAAAGAAAACATCCATGCTGCTAGAATTCATGCAAAACAAAATAATTTAAAGATAAATTATAAAACTCTTAACTTTGAAAAAGAGAGGATAAATTCCAAATTTGACATGATAATAATTTTTGAAGTTTTAGAACATCTTTCAAATTGGAAATATTTTTTAGAAAAAATTCAATTTAATTTAAATCCAAATGGAAAGCTTATTATATCTACTATAAATAGAAATCTTCTATCTAAACTTCTTACTATAGATATAGCAGAAAACTATCTTAAATGGATCCCAATCAATACTCATACATATTATAAATTTATAAAACCAAATGAATTGGAATATATTTTAAGAGAAAATAATTTTAAAAATATCAAATTCAAGGGTTTAGAATATCAGCCTTTGAAAAAAGAATGGCGCCTGTCACAAATGACTAGAGTAAATTATTTTTGTAGTTGTAAATTAAATTAGTTATTTTTTTTATTAGGCTGAAATGGAAGTGGTGTGACACTGATATCCTCATCAATAAGTTCTTTGGTTTGTTCAGCAGTTGCTTCACCATATATTGGCCTATCTTCCGTCTCACCATATTTAATTTTTTTTGCTTCATTCGTAAATTTATCACCCACATATTCAAAATTTTCTTCAACTATTTTTTTTATTTTATTTATATTACTAGCAATAGCTTTTTTATTTGATCGGTTTTTGGAGTTACTTTTTTTACCTACGTTAGGGGCGACAAGAGTTTTTTTTACGCTATTGCTGTCACAATTTGGACAGTTGATTAATTTTCTTTTTTTCTGGCTATCAAATGCTGCACTACTGTCAAACCATCCCTCAAAAGGATAATTACACTCGGAGCAAATCAAATTGTAAACAATCATATTATCAATATTATAACTTTTTTTAATTTGTCAATATTAGCTCTACATCTTTATTTTGAATTTCAAACATTAATACATTTTTGTTATTTTTTAGGTTAATTATTGTATTTTTTGAAAGAGATATTCCAGTATTTTTATACAACAATATATTAACAAAGTTTTTATTGTTTACATTAATATCAAAACTTAATGAGTCATTAAATGATAAAAATAAGGTATCTTCTTCAATGAGTTTTTTGGATATTATAGTTGGGTTTGACAAAAATTTAATTAATATCTTTAGATTTCTTTTATCTGTATTGATTTCTTTTTGAATTTGATCAAGTTGTGCCAAGGAAGATTTTTGATCATTTATAGTAGGTAAAATTTTTTGAATAAGATTATTTTTTAAAATCTCTAAAAAATTTAAACCTTTCACCTTATCATTAATTGAATTTACTTCAGAAATTACTGTATCAAGTATATTATTTGAAAATGTATTCATTTGTAAATTTATAAAAAGTAATGATAAATAAAAAATATCTTAAAAATTTAAGAAGTAAAGAAGTCAATAAAAAAAATCATTTTATCTTTGATTTATACAATGAAAGAATTATTGATTCCTTGGAAATAATAAATATTAACTTTAAAAAAATTTTGATTTTGGGGGATCACGGGATAAAATTAAAAGAATTTCTAAACAATAAATATAAAGATTTATCATTAAATATTTATGACTCAAAATCAAATAATTTTGACATAGATAATTGGGAAGAAGAAATAAAAGAATATGATTTAATAATAAGTAATTTTTTTTTATTTCTCAGTAATAATATAAATGATTTATTTAGAAAAATTATAAATTCTCTTACTCCAAATGGTTTTTTTATTGCAACTTTTCCTACAACAGAAAATTTTAGTTCATTGAGACAGGCGATGATTAAAACTGATTTAGAACTTTATGGGGGTGCTTACAATAGATTTAATAAATTTATTGATGTCACAGACATAATAAAATTATTAAAAAATAATAATTTTAAAATTCCATTAGTTAATTTTGAAACTATTAATCTAGAATATCAAAAATTTGAAAAATTACTTAATGATATACGCGCAATGAATTTATCATATTACAATGAAGATAAAAAACAAAAATTTGAAAATAAAAATTATAAAAAAATATTAAAAAATAATTTTAATAAAAATATTAATAATAATTATTTTGTCTCGACTACTTTTTACATTATTTCAGGATGGAAAGATGATAAATCTCAACAAAAACCCCTAAGGCCTGGTGAAGCAAAAAATAGTTTAAAAGATTATTTAAAATAATTATGACCTATAATCTGCATTAATTTCTACATATTTATTATTTAAGTCATTTCCATATACAGCTTTTGAATGCTCACCTAGGTTGAGATTAACTTCTATTTCTATTAATTGTTTTTTCATATATTTATCAACTTTTAATAAATTTACTTTTCTGTTTCTCTCACCATTTGTTGCCAAAAGCATATCTCCAAATTTAATGGTTAATTTATTTTGTATAATTTTTTCTTTGGTTTTTCCAATAGCCATCACGATACGACCCCAATTGGCATCTTCTCCGGCTACTGCAGTTTTTACAAGTGGAGAATTACAAATAGAAAAGGCTATATTTTTTGCTTGGGACTTTGACCTGGCATTTTTTACAGTGATTTTTGTTAATTTTTTTACACCCTCTCCATCGGAAATAATTTTATACGATAACTCATGCATAACTTTTTTAAGAATTTTTGAAATTTTGCTGTATTTAGTTTTGTCTAAATTAATTTTACTAATTGGATTTGAGAATAACATCACGGTATCACTTGTTGAAGTATCACTATCAACAGAAATTGAATTAAAAGTTTCTTCAATGTTTTCTTTAAGAAGTTTGTTTAATATTTTAGAATTTATTTCACAATCTATAAAAATGTAAGCTAACATTGTTGCCATATTTGGAAAAATCATGCCAGAGCCTTTTGCGAATCCATAAATTCTGATCTTCTGATTTTGAATTTTTAATATATGTACTGAAGTCTTTACAAAAGTATCTGTAGTCCATATTGTATTTGCTGCATCAATAAGCTTTTTATTTTCTGAAAACTTCAATTTTCTTATCTTTTCACTGATTAATTCTGAGTTGAGCTGCTCTCCTACAACACCTGTTGAAGATACTAAAATTTCACTTTTGGAACACGTTAAATATTTAGCAAGATCATTTGCGTATTTATCAATATTTTTTAATCCTCTAATCCCAGTATGTGCATTTGCATTTCCTGAGTTGACAATTAAGGCCCTACATTTACCCGTATTGTTTTTTTTATCCCAAATAATTGGTGCTGATGGCGTAGAAGTTAAAGAATATTTGCATGCAACTTTAATAGCCTTTTCAAATATAATAATCAAAAGATCATCTTTTTTCTTTTTAAACCCAGAGTGAAATGTATATATTTTAAATCCAATGGGTTTTAAATCCTTATAATGTTTAGGAGCAAATGGAGATCTAGATTTAATATATAATCTGTCATTGCTATTAAGATCTAAATCCTTTCTAGCGTTCTTGATTTTCATATGATAACAGCCACATATCATAATATGCTAAATTTTGTTAATAAATTCTTTGGAGGTTTAGGTTCAAATAATCTAAAAAAATATGAAAATATTGTAAAAGAAATAAATGAATTCGAATCAGAAATTTCTAAATTAACTAATACTGAGTTAAAAAATAAAACTGATTATTTTAAAAATAAAGTTAAAGTTGAAAATATAGGCATAGATAAAATTCTCCCAGAAGCATTTTCAGTTGTTAGAGAGGTGGCAAAAAGAACTCTTAATATGAGGCATTTTGATGTTCAGCTCATCGGGGGCCTAGTTTTGAACGAGGGTAAAATTGCAGAAATGAAAACAGGTGAAGGCAAAACACTTGCTGCCACTTTACCAGCATATTTGAATGCAATTGAAGGTAAATCTGTTCATATAATTACAGTTAACGATTATTTAGCAAAAAGAGACTCTGAGTGGATGGGCGAGATTTATAAATTCCTGAATTTATCAGTTGGTTGTGTAAACTCACAAACAGATCATGCTAACAGACCAAAAGAATATGAGAGTGATATTGTTTATGCCACAAATAATGAGATAGGGTTTGATTATTTAAGAGACAATTTAAAAGGAGATTATGAGAGTCTATGCTTTAAAAAAGATGCATTTGCAATTGTAGATGAAGTTGACAGTATTTTAATTGATGAAGCAAGAACACCATTAGTAATTTCATCAGAGTCATCTTCCTCAATAGACTTGTTTCCAAAAATTAATAAAATTATAAAATTATTTAAAGAAAATGATTATGAATTAAATGAAGAAAATAAGTCTATACTTCTAACAAATGATGGGATGGAGTTTGCTGAAAAACTTTTACTTGAAAATAACTTAATTCAAAGTGGTACTTTGCAAGATTTAGATAATATGGCTTTAAATCACAATATTATTCAAGGTTTAAGAGCTCATAAATTATTCATAAAAGACAAGGATTATATAATTAAAGATAATCAAGTAGTAATTATTGATGATTTAAGCGGTAGACCAATGGAAGGTAGACGATATGGTGATGGTTTGCATCAAGCAATTGAGGCTAAAGAAAACTTGAGTATTCAAAAAGAAAATCAGACAATAGCTTCTATAACTTATCAAAATTTTTTTAGAACCTATAGCAAATTAAGTGGCATGACAGGAACAGCTCTTACGGAAGCAAATGAGTTTGAGGGTATTTATAATTTAGGTGTTGTGTCAATACCACCAAATTTAAAAATTAATAGAACTGATCATAATGATCAAATTTATATTACAAAAAAAGAAAAATATGATGCTGTTCTTAAATTGGTTAAAGATAGATATATAAAAAAACAACCAATTTTAATTGGAACAACTTCTGTTGAAAATTCAGAACTTATCTCAAAACTATTAAAAAATGAAAATATCAAGCATTCAATTTTAAATGCAAAACATCATCAGCAAGAAGCAGAAATTATTGAAAAAGCAGGAATACCCGGAAATGTTACAATATCAACTAATATGGCAGGTAGAGGAACAGATATAAAACTTGGGAATGATGATGAGGGGCAAAAAAAACAAGCTATTGACTCAGGAGGTTTGTTAGTAATTGGTACCGAAAGACACGAGAGCAGAAGAATTGATAATCAACTTAGAGGAAGATCGGGACGTCAAGGTGATATAGGTGAAAGTATTTTTTATCTTTCCTTGGAGGATGACTTAATGAGAATATTTGGATCCAAAACCCTAGAAAATGTTCTAGGCAAACTGGGTCTTAAGGAAGGAGAAGCAATCACACATTCTTTAATAACAAAATCCCTTGAAAGAGCTCAACAAAAAGTTGAGTCACACAACTATGATATAAGAAAACAAATATTAAGATTTGATGATATTTTAAATGATCAAAGAAAAATAATTTACCAGAATAGAAAAGAAATATTAACAACCAAAGATCAATCAAAGATAATTGAAGAAATGATAGATGATTTTATAAATGAGATTATTATTGAAGCTATACCTCCAAAAAAATACTCTCATGAATGGAACCATAAAATACTTACTGAAAAAATTGAAAGTACTTTTAAAATTTTACTACCTATTGAAGAATGGTTTGAAGAAGAAGGAGTCGATGAAGAGGAAATAAATAAAAGAATCAAAAATGAAGTAAATCAAAAATTAAAAGATAAAAAAAACACATATTCGTCAGATTTATTTAGTTTTGCTGAAAAAAGAGTTATGCTTTTTCAAATTGATAAAGATTGGAGAGAACATTTAGCTGCAATGGATATGCTTCGTGGAAGTGTTAACCTAAGAGCAATGGGTGGGAGAGATCCTTTTTATGAATATAAAAAAGAATCTTTTGATTATTTTGATGAAATGCTTTCTAACCAAAATGAACGAGTACTAAATACTCTTTTTGGTATAGAATTGATAAGTGCAGACAAAAAAGAAAATTCTAAAAAAAATCAACCAAAAAGAATAATAGCAAAGAAAATTGGTAGAAATGATCCCTGCCCCTGTGGTTCAGGAAAGAAATATAAATTATGTCATGGATCTTAAATTTCTGAAGTCATATTAAGAAATTTCTCATTCCTTAACTTGAGTCTTGTATTTGCTTCTAACGAAGAAAGACTGTCTATTGCATCAATAATTGCTTTTTTCAATATTATAGATTGTTTTTCAGGAAATCTATGAGCACCTCCATCAACCTCTTTTACTATTGTATCTATTATATTATTTTTTAGACAATCCTGAGCAGTAAGCTTTAAGTTTTCAGCAGCCTTTTGTACATAATCATTACTTCTCCAAAGAATTGATGCGCAACCTTCAGGTGAGATAACCGAATAAATAGAATGCTCAAACATCAATACTTTATCTGCAGTTGCTAAAGCAATAGCCCCACCAGATCCACCCTCACCAATTATTATTGATATTATAGGAGAACTTATTTTAAGTGATGTTTGAATCGAAGATGCTATTGACTCAGATTGACCCCTCTCCTCAGCATCTTTACCTGGAAAAGCGCCAGCAGTATCAACGAAAGTGATAATTGGTAAATTGTATTTATCAGCAATATTCATCAATCTTTGAGCTTTCCTGTATCCTTCAGGTTTTGCCATACCAAAATTATGTTTAATTCTTGACTCCATTGAGTCACCCTTTTCTGTACCTATAATCATTACTGATTGACCTGAAATATCACCCAAACACCCTAATATAGCTGAGTCATCAGCAAACTTTTTATCACCATGGAGATAAACAATATTTTCAAAAATTAAATTGATGTAGTCTTTTGTATGCGGTCTATTAGAATGTCTTGCTACTTGAACTTTTTCCCAAGCAGTTAAATTGGAATAAATTTTTTTTAAAAGGTTGTTTTTTTTATCTAATAATTTTTCTTTTTCAGATTTATAGTTTTGCTTGTTAATATCTAACTTGTTAATTAAATCTTCAATTTTTTCTAAATCATTTTCGAAATCTAAATATCTAATCATCTAATGACATTTAAATCATTTAAAACTTCTAAAATTATAGGCTTAATTAAAGATCCTTGATCATAAACATTAAAAGTTTCAAGCATAAGTTTCAAATGTTCTGGGTGTATTTCATGCCAATTTTTTCTATCCATTGAAATAAGCGAAAGTAAAAAAAGATTTAGGTTATTAATCTCATTAATATTTTTTTTAACATCTCTTATCAAGAAATAAGATGGCATTGATCTTTCATCTTGTATAAATTCATAATCAAAATTAGAAATTTGTGGATTTTGAATTTCAAAAAATCTATTAAGAACATCTAGGGTCTCAATAATTTTAACATCAATGTTTGAGTCTAAATTATTATTTATTGTATTTAAAAAAGTAACAATTGTATTTAAATCACTATTTGCACTTAATGCTATTAAAAATTTTATATATTCCAGTTGAGATCGATTTCCTTCTGATTGCTCAATAACAATCAACCATTTGGAGGCTTTATTATAGTTTTTGTTATAAATATGTGCTTGGGCTATCTGCAAACCATATTTTGAGTTTTCTAATGATGGAGTAAATGTATCAATTATATTTTTAGATAGAGAATATGCTATACTTTCATAGCCATTATTTTTTGAAAATTCCCAAAATTCCATTAAAACCCTAAATCTATCTTCAGGAAATATTTGTCTATTAACCAGCTGAAAATAAAAAGCCATTATCAATTCATTATTTCCATTTAAATTTTGAACAGTTTGTTTGGGTTCAGTAAATTGTTCAGAATTAAAATCAACTGATTGATAGAGAGCAGATAATATATCCTCAGAAGTAAAATTGTCATTAAATGATTTATTAGCTGCTTTTATTCTAATATTCATTGGAGTTGTTTCACTTAATATAACAGGTATTGCTAAGTTAAGAGGATCAATTTCTATAAATTCTTCTGTTAGAGGAAGTTCATTTATCCTTAACATGGCACTATATAGGAAAATTAAATCTCCAGACTGTAATGAATTTATACCATCAAAAAATACTCCTTCTTTATTTTCTAAAATTGTATAATCAAATAATTTTTGAAAATTTTTATCATTTGTTGGTTCTTTTTCTAAAAGTAATGAATTTAAAAGTTTTGCTTCTGCTAACTTGTTTTCTATACTTAAACAAAATATATCAGTTTTTTCTAAAAGGAAATTTGGCAAAACTACTGAGTCATCTAATAACTGAGTTTTAAGTTCACAAACATCTGAAAGTTTAAATGTTGACAGCAAATAATTTAATTCAATAGTTTTGAAATAACTTAAATATTCCTTATTTGATAAAAAGTCTAAATTACTCTCTTTAATTAGGTTGTAGGCTTTTTGAATTTCACCAGTTTCATAAAGTTTTTTTATTATAAAATATATTTTATTAGCATCATTGTCATTTATTTCAGTTTTTGCACTTGATAAAATTTTTAAAAACTCTTTACTAAGAGTTTGAGAATTAATCTGGTTTATTGATGTTAAATAAGATTTTAACAATACTTCATCTATATCAAATATACTTTCTGAACTAACTAAAGTTACTTTTTCAGAATCTATAATTTCTGAGCTATTTTCATTCTCTAATTGATTTACTTCAACTGAATCATCTTGGTTAACTTCAGATAAATTTTTGTTAGAATTATCTTTTGTATCCTCTGTGACTTCTTTAACTAAACCATTTTCATTATTTTGAATTTGAGTTTCATTTTCTTGTTCTAAAACTAATTGATCTAAACTTTTGTTTTTATGAAGTTCTATTATAGTCACTTCTGATGCTTTTGAAACATTTGACAGGACTATAAAACTAATAAAAAGGAACCTAAAAAACATTATTTTACCTCTAGTATGAATGTTTCTGTAATAATTTTGCCTGGTGAAGGTATATCAATAAAATACATAATAAAAAAAAATATCAATAAAATTGCAAAAAGGAATAAAGTAATATAAGTTATTTTCATTTAAATTAGCAATGTCTTTTACAGGAATTAGTTCATTTTTAAAATTATTTCTTTTTGTAACCTAATTTTGTCAATAATAAGATAAGATACATAATCTAAAATGATTTTAAGCAACTTTAATAAACTTAACATCACTTTTTGTGGCATGATGGGCTCAGGAAAAACAATTATTGGTAGTAAATTTGCTAAAATATTAAATTACGATTTTTTAGATACAGACTCTTTAATAGAAAAAGAAACTGGAAAATCAATTAATCAAATATTTAATGACTTTGGAGAAGCCTATTTTAGAGACCTTGAAGAAAAATTCATAAGTAAAATTCTTTTTAAAAAAAATTACGTTATTGCACTTGGTGGAGGAGTAATGACTAGTTTAAAGTTAAGAAAAATTATTAAAAAAAATTCATTTAATATTTATCTTAATGTTGATATTAATACTCTAAACAAAAGATTAGAAAATTCTAAAAAAAGACCGCTGATAAAAAATGCTAATATAAAAATAAAATTAAAAGAATTGTACATTAAACGAGAGAATTTTTATAAGCAAGCTGACTTAACAATAAAAAACTGTGAGTCAATTAATGATACAATCAATGAACTTAAAAAAAATTTCAAAATTTATGATAAAAAAAATTAATATCTCAACAAAAGATAAAAAATATTCAATTGAAATAGAATCATATTCTATTAAAAAAAAATTAGAAAATATTATTAGTAAAAATAATAATGTGATTTTTATAATAGATAAAAAAGTTTTTAAAACTTTCAAAACAGTAAGGAATTACCAAAGTCAAAAATATATTACAATTAGCTGTTCAGAAAAAATTAAATCATTTCAACATTTTTCTAAATTATGTAACAACATTTTGAATTTAGGAGTTGATAGAAAAAGTATTTTAGTTGCAATAGGTGGTGGAACGCTAGGAGATTTAGCTGGTTTTGTTGCAAGCACAGTCTTAAGAGGAATAGAACTTGTATTGGTGCCTACAACTTTACTCTCTCAAGTTGATAGTTCAATAGGTGGAAAAAATGGAATTAATACAAATTATGGTAAAAACCTTGTAGGAACTTTTTATCAACCAAAACAAGTAATAATTGATCCAAGCATTTTGTCAACCTTACCAAAAAGAGAATTTTTATCTGGTTATGCAGAAATAGTAAAACATAGCATTATTAAAGATAAGAGATTTTTTATTTGGTTAAATAAAAATGCTAAAAATTTATTTAATTTTAATCTTAAGATTATTACCTATGCTATTTACAAAAGTATTTTAATAAAAAAAGAATATGTGCTTAAAGATGAAAAAGAAAAACTACAAAATCGAAATTCAAGAGCTATACTTAATTTTGGTCATACATTTGGACATGCGCTTGAAACATATTATAACTATAATAGAAAGTTAACTCACGGAGAAGCAATTTCCATTGGAATGATTATTGCATCAACTATTTCGCAGAAACTTAATTATTTATCTTACAAAGATTTAAATGAAATCAAAAATCACTTTATATCTAATAACTTACCCATATCAGATCCTAGAATGTTTGATAAAAAAATATTTAAAATTATAAGCAAAGACAAAAAAGTTGTTGGGGATAAAATAAATTTTGTAATATTAAAAAATATTGGTAATGCTTTTTTAAAACAAAATATAAGCTTAAAAAATATACAGAAAATAATTAAATAATTATATTTATGTCAACTATAACGATTATACTTCTAATATGCTTAGGTTTGCTTGTTATAATATCAGGTTTTTTGTCTGGTTCAGAAACAGCATTAACTGCTTCTTCTAAACCAAGAATACTTCTTAAGTTTAAAAAAGGAAATAAAAGAGCAAAATATTTACTTAAACTTTTGGATAATCTTGAAAATGTAATTTCAGCACTTTTGTTGTCTAATAATTTAGTCAATATACTTGCTTCATCTCTTGCTACAGCAGTTTTATATGATTTATTTGGTGTAAGTGGAATATTTTATGCAACAATAATTATGACTATTGTGATTGTTATATTTGCAGAAATACTTCCTAAAACTTATTCTTTAGGTAAACCAAATAGAACTTCTTTACAAATTGCACCAATAATTTTTTATCTTAGCAGACTTCTGTACCCATTAATATTTTTAATAAACTTAATTGTAAAAAAGATTTTTTTAAAAAATAAAAAAGAGGATAATAAATTTAGTGATGAACAGTCAGAGGAAGAGCTTCAAAGTGTCATAGATACGTATAAAACTTCAAATCCTGACTCAGAACACGAAAAAGATATGCTGCAAAGCATACTCACACTAAATGATACTACAGTAGAAGAGGTATTTACTCATAGAAAAAATATTTATTCAATTGATAGTTCATTAGAAATAGATGAAATCATTAAAAAAATAAATAGTTCTCGATATACAAGAATTCCTTTTTGGAAAAATAATCCTGAAAATATTATAGGACTGCTAAATGTAAGAACGTTAAACATTGATCTATCAAAAAAAGAGAGTTCTAAAGAAATAATTTTTGATAAAATATCAAAACCTTGGTTTATTCCTGAAACAACTAATCTTTTGGAGCAATTGGCTGCCTTTAAAAATAAAAAAGAACATATAGCTTTTGTTGTGGATGAATATGGTGAATTACTAGGGCTTATTACTCTTGAAGATATTATCGAAGAAATAGTTGGAGAAATAGTTGACGAAGTTGATTTGGGTAATGAACAATTTACAAAAATAGATAATGGTACAATTATTACAAACGGTGAGAGTAATCTTAGAGATTTGTATAAACATTTTGATCTTGATGCACCTTTAAGCGAAGCTTCAACAATCTCTGGTCAAATATTAGAAATTGCTAAAAGAATTCCTTTGTTTGGAGAGGAAGTAAAAGATGATTATTTTAATTACAAAGTGTTATCACATTCCAGAAAGCAAATCTCAAAAATTGAGGTAAAAATTATCAAATAATTTTTATTTCTAATGAATGTAAACCACTCTCAAACTCTTTCCTTAATAAAAAATTTATTTTTCTATGAATTTCTAATCTGTTTAACTTCAATTTAGAATTTTTATTTATCTGAATAAAAATGTGAGTTTCTCCTTTTCCATCAAAATTATTATGACCTTTATGCAAAATTGAATTATTTTTTACTATGCTAGTCGTTTCATTAAAATGTTTTTTTAAAATATTATGTATTCTTTTTGTGCGATTCATTATTTTAAACTATATACATTTTATGAACAAATTTAAATTTGATATTCAAAAAAATAATTTATCATGGGAAAAACACTCATTTAAAAAATGTGACTCATATGAATGTAATGAAAAGGGTGAATTTAGAGCTCCTAAGTCCAGAATTAGATTAAATGAATATTTCTATTTTTGTTTAAATCACGTTAAAGAATACAATAAATCATGGGATTTTTATAAAGGTATGACTGTAGATCAAATTGAGCATTCTATGAGAAATGATACAGTGTGGGATAGACCTTCTTGGCCACTTAAGGGTAATTATAAAGATACTTTTGATGAATTTAAAAGATTTGCAGATGAGTTTATTAATTCTGAAGATGATAAAATTAATGATAATTATTTTAAAAATAAGCTATTTGATGAATCTTTTACAATTGAAGAAACTAGAGCTTTAAAAGATTTAGATCTGGAAATGCCAATTTCACTTGAAAAAATTAAAAAAAATTACAAAAAGTTAGTGAAAATCTTTCATCCTGATGTAAATGGAAATAATAAAAAAGCTGAAGAAAAGTTCAAGCAAATAAATGAGTCTTACAAACTACTATTAAAAAAATTTATAAAGAAAAATGGAAACACAACCTAATAAACTAATTAACACTCTGGATATGTTCGGTTTTAAGTGCAATTTTGAAGTCTTTGGTTTTGAAAAAATCACCGAACATGTTCCTAAGATTGATTTGAGTTATCGATTCGATCCTGAAACAACAACTTCAATACTTGCTGGATTTGCGAATAATAGAAGGGTGCTTATTCAGGGATATCATGGTACTGGTAAATCAACCCATATAGAACAAGTTGCTGCAAGACTAAATTGGCCATGCATTCGGATAAATCTCGATAGTCACATAAGTAGAATAGATTTAATTGGTAAAGATGCTATTGTTTTGAAGGATGGAAAACAAATAACAGAGTTTCAAGATGGAATTTTACCATGGGCATATTCAAATCCTGTTGCACTTGTATTTGATGAATATGATGCTGGAAGACCTGATGTAATGTTTGTTATACAAAGAATTTTAGAGACTGAGGGAAGATTAACTTTACTTGATCAATCAAGGGTCATTAAACCAAATAAATATTTTCGATTATTTGGAACAGCTAATACTGTTGGTTTAGGAGACACTTCTGGATTATATCACGGCACTCAACAAATTAATCAGGGTCAAATGGACCGTTGGAATATAGTTACAATTTTAAATTATTTAGAAAATAATGAGGAAGAGCAGATTATTTTAAGTAAAATCAAAAAACTTAATAACAAAAATGGAAAAGAAATCATTAAATCAATGGTGGCAACAGCTGATTTAAGTAGATCAGGTTTTATAAGTGGTGATATTTCAACGGTTATGAGCCCAAGAACAGTTTTAACTTGGGCTGAGAATTATTTAATATTTGATGATATCGAATATGCATTTAAGCTTTCATTTCTAAATAGATGTGATGAGCTTGAAAGACCTATTATTGAGGAATATTTTCAGCGCTCATTTGGCATTGATATTTCAGATGCAAAGGTAGCGAATGTTAAAGAATGAAGATATTTTAGAAGAATTTAAAAAATCACTCACCGCTACTACAAAATCTATTAGTAAGAATAACTTAGTAGAAATCAGTTTCACAAAAGAAAATTCTTCTATTGAAGGTAATTTAATAAATTTAACAGAACCTAACTTAGAAAGTATTAAAAAAAACTTAACCTATATTAGAGCTGAAGCAGACTCATTAGCACTTGAATTTAGGTTTCATTCTAAAGAAATTCATAATGATTTAATTAATAATAGCGAATTCTCAAATGAGATTTTTAATTCTTTGGAGCAATCAAGAATTGAAGCAAAAGGATCATTTTTTTTTAAGGGAATTAAATCAAATATAACAAAGAAACATATTTTAGATTTAAAAAAAAATTCTCACAATGATCAGATTAATATAGCGGAAGCATTTAAGTATGTTGCCTATGAAAAATTCTTAAATCTAGATTTAGGGGAGCATAACAAAAAAAATAGAAAATTTATTAAAGATAAATTTGGAAATGATTATGAAAAAGTTTTTAAAGATTTGACAAAAAGTATTAATAATCAAATAACCTTTGGGTCCAAAATTAAAAAATATTTGGAAGATTATGGGTTTTTTGATCAAAATGAAAATCAAAAAACTTCAGATGATATAAATCAAGACAATGAGATAGATAATGATAAAGATCAAAAAGACAGTAATGAACAAAATAAAAATGATAATAATCAAAGTAAAACAGAAACTGATAGCAGTACTTTAGACTTACAAGAAGCTGTCTCCATGGAGGAAAGTGATGAAATTAGCGAAGACTCATCAGAAGGTGAAATTGAATACTTTCCTAAAATTGAAAATAAAAACTTTACTGAGGAATATAAATCTTTCACAAAAGATTATGACGAAGTAATTAATGCAAACGAACTTTGTGATCAAAAAGAATTAGAAAAATTGCGATATAACTTAGATAAACAGGTGTTTTCTTTCTTGCCCTTGATAACAAAAATTGCAAATAGACTTCAACGAAAGCTTCTTGCCCAACAAAATAGAAATTGGGACTTTAATATGGAAGAGGGCTACTTAGACACCTCCAGATTATCAAGAATAATTGCTAACCCTCAAAATAAGTTGTCTTACAAGCAAGAAAAAGAGGTTGAATTCAAAGATACTGTCGTATCGCTACTAATTGACAATTCAGGATCTATGAGAGGTAGACCAATTACAGTCGCAGCATTGTGTAGTGATATTTTGGCGAAAACTCTTGAGAGATGTCTTATAAAAACTGAAATTCTTGGTTTCACAACTAAAGCATGGAAAGGTGGTGCCTCAAGAGAAAAATGGATAAAAAATGGCAAACCTAGCAATCCAGGAAGATTAAATGATTTAAGACATATTGTTTATAAATCAGCAGACTCTCCCTCAAGAAGATCAAAACAAAACTTAGGACTACTTTTAAGAGAAGGTATTTTAAAAGAAAATATTGATGGAGAAGCTCTATTATGGGCTAATAACAGATTAAGAAATAGGCAAGAAAAAAGAAAAATTCTTATTGTGATTAGTGATGGAGCGCCTGTAGACGACTCAACACTTTCAGTTAATCCTGGAAACTATCTTGAAAGAAATTTAAGAGATGTGATTAATCAGATAGAAAGTCAAAAACAAATTGAGCTAGTTGCTATTGGTATTGGCCATGATGTTTCAAGATATTATTCAAAAGCGATTACCATTATGGATGTTGATCAATTAGGAGAAGTTCTTCTTAATGAGCTGTCTGAAATATTTCAAATTAATTAAACCAATCCCTCTCTGCCTCTTCTAACCTATCATTTTTAATAGAATCCCTAATTAGTTCCATTAATTCATTCATAAAATAAATATTGTGAGCAGTAATAAGTTGCAGACCAAGCAATTCACCTGCTTTAAATAAATGATGGAGATAAGCTAATGAATAGTTTTTACAAGTTGAACAACCACAATTTATATCAATAGGAGATAAATCATTAGAACACTCATTATTCTTAATATTTATTTTTCCTACCTTCCCTTTCACTAGTGCTGAACCATGTCTTGCTAATCTGGTTGGACTAACACAATCAAATGTATCAATGCCACTTTTAACTAATTTCCAGATATCACTTGAGTCTCCAATTCCCAAAAGATGTATTGGATGTTTTGTTCCTAACTTTGGAGCTGTGAATTCAACAACTTTATACATTTCTTCTTTTGATGAACCAAGACTCCCACCAATTGCAATTCCAAACGTATCAATTTTATTCAAGTTAAAATCTATACTTTCTTCACGAAGATCTTCATAAATACCGCCTTGAACAATACCATAAAGTTTTTGTTCACCTGCTGAGCCGCAGTTAGGTTTATATTTAATAGATGCATTGAAACGACTCAGTGATCTAATTGCCCATCTGTGACTTCTTCTCATTGAGCTTTCTGTATAAGTTTTATCTACATGAAAAGGCGTGCATTCATCAAAAACTAAAATTAAATCAGCACCAATATCTCTTTGAATTTCTATAGATTTTTCAGGTGATAATAGTTTAAGGGATCCGTCTAAATATGATTTGAATAAACACCCCTCTTCACTTATGCTGAGAAGTGTCTTATTTCTTTTGGTGTTTGTTCTGCCTTTAATTTCATCTGCAACAGAGCCATGACCTAAAGAAAAAATTTGAAAACCCCCACTATCTGTTAGCATTGGTCCATCCCAGTTTAAAAATTTATGTAATCCACCATGATTTGAAATTAGATTACCTCCAGGTTGCAACATTAAATGATAGGTATTAGATAATATAATTTGAGCATTGTTTTCTTTAGCTAAATTAGTAGTTGATGCTTTTAAAGCTCCCTTAGTTGCACAAAAAATAAATGCAGGGGTACTAATTTTACCATGAGGAGTAGTTAATGTTCCTGCTCTTGCTTTATTTTTTTTTGATTTATATTCGATATTCCATGAAAAATTTTTCATTATTTAGGAATAAACTTTTTAGACAAATACATAAAGGGTGTATCGATTAAAGCTATAAAAATTCTTAGTACATAAGTACCAAAAATATAAATCATTAGAACATTATAAAAAGACTCTGGATTAGGATTCAAAATAATCCAAGCAATTATACTAAATACAGTATTATCTACCAAAGAAGATAAAATTGTTGAAAGATTATTTCTAAGCCATAAAAATTTATTTGTAGTAAAACTTTTAATTTTTGAGTAAATCCAAACATCAAAATATTGACTTAGAAGATAAGCAATCATACTTGCAATAAAAAATCTAGTCATTGGAGTAAAGACATTTGCTAAGCTATCTTGAATCCAATCAATTTGAGATGGTTGAAAACCAATTGTAAATAACATTATAATTGTCATAAATAAAAATCCCACAAAACTAATGAGTACATTTTTTTTTGCTTTATCTTTACCAAAATGCTCTGATAAAATATCTGTACATAGAAATGTAGAAGCAAATAATACCGTTCCTAAAGCTACTGGCTCAGGAGAATAAAAAAAATCTACGGTTTTTAAAACTTGAATATTGCCAATTACAACGGCCAGTGCAGAATATACATAAAGGCCAACATATCCAAATAATTTTAGAAAAATTAAAATTGATGAAAAGCAAAAAAGCAACATTATTAACCATAATACAAAGGTATTTAAGGAACCCAAATATGACGTAAAATTAATAAAAAAATCCATCTAGGGATTAGTTGATCTTGCTAAGAATAGTTTTTTTTAATTTTTTAGCTTTTTCTGGTAATTTACTATTAGGAGTGGATACTAAAAAATCATCTAATCCACCTTTTTTTTCAACAGTTCTGATGGTACTAGCTGCAACTTTAAGCTGAATTTTTTGACCAAGTTTTTCACTTATGAAAGTAATTTTTTGTAAATTAGGTAAAAATCTTCTTTTAGTTCTATTTTTGGCATGACTTACATTATTTCCAGTCTGGAAGGATTTTCCTGTTAATTCACATTTCATACTCATAATGAATGGGGTTAGTAAATATAAATGATTATTTGTCAAGCATAGTTAAAAAGAAAAATTTTCACAGACATATGTTGGTTTAAAATTCCATTTTCTATCATTTTCTATGTTTTTTAACCCTGTTTCTATACTATTTTTAAATAGATCTTTATGTATACCACTGGTTATTAAAATACTATTCACACCAAAATTTGAAGCACCTAAAATATCATGATCTAATGAATCACCTACAGCTACAATTCTAGACATATCAATTTTATCAAAATTTTTGCAAGTTTCTAAATAAATTTCTTTAGACGGCTTTCCCATAATAACAACTTTTCCACCCATGTGATCATACAAATCTGCAATAGTTCCCATACAATACATGTTTTTTCCATTATTCTTTTCGATTGTTACAAAATCAGGATTTGCACAAAACATAATTAGATTCTTATCTAAAGCATCATTTAGAATAGGGATATAATCTATTGGTTTAGTATTTTGAAAAGGTGTGCATGCAAGTATGAAGTCTGCATCTTTAATATCATCAATAAAATGAAATTTTTCTAATCCAATTCTAAAATCTTTTCCATCTTCTTTTGAATTGTCATAAATGTGAAAACAGGTTTTTAATTGAGAAATATATTTATCTGAAAAATAATTTAATTCTTGCCAGATCATTTCTCCGCTTGTCATGACTTCTACAAAATTATTTTTATCAAATCCTAAATCTTTTAGACAATCAATAGAGCTGATTTTTCTTTTCGAAGAATTAGAAATAATTACTAATTTTTTATTATTATTTATTAGATGTTTCACAGCATCTATTGAATGTTTATAACCATGATGCCCATCATGCATTACACCCCACTGATCTAAGATAAATATATCATATTTATCTATTATTTCTGAAAAACTATTTATGATTTGTGTCATTAGGAAGATTTACCAATAGCTTCGGAAATATGTTTGTACCCATCAATAGTGATTAACTCATCAAGTTCTTTTAAAATGTGATCTATTATTTCAGGGCCCTGATAAACCAAAGCAGTATATAATTGAACTAAACTAGCACCAGCTTTGATTTTTTCATAACACTCGTGTCCACTTGATACGCCACCTACTCCTATAAGTGTAATTTGACCGTTTGTTAAAGAGTGCATTTTTTTTAGTAGAATTGTTGAATTTAAAAATATTGGTTTTCCACTCAATCCACCTACCTCATTTTTATAATTTGAAATTAAAGTATCTGGACGTTGGATTGTTGAATTAGAAATAATCAAACCATTAATATTGTTAGCAAGTGACATTAAAGCGATATCTCTTAATTGTTCATCATTAAGATCAGGGGAAATTTTGATGAAAATTGGTTTATTGACTAATTGTTCTATTTCAGATTGTTTTTTTTGTATTTTTTTTACCAATGCTTCAATTCTGCCACGTAATTGCAGGTCTCTAAGTCCTGGTGTATTTGGTGATGATATATTAATAGTTATATAATCACTAAAAATTCCAAGTTTTTCAACACCGTATAAATAATCATCTATATCGTTTTCAGTAGATTTATTTTTTCCAACATTAACTCCAATAATCTCATTAATATCTTTATCCACATAAAAAGATTTTAAATTTGATACAATTTCTTCACTGCCTTTATTATTAAAGCCTAAATGATTAATAATCGCATCATCTTCTACTAAACGAAATACTCTTGGTTTTTCATTACCCAGTTGTTTTTTTGGAGTAACTGTTCCTACTTCGATGAAACCAAATCCATAAGCAAACATTTGATTTATAACTTCAGCATTCTTATCAAAGCCTGCTGCCAATCCTATAGGATTTTTAAAGTTAATACCTAATATAGTTTGATTAAGACTTTTATAAATTTTTGAATTTTTTCTTCTTAAATTAAGTTTAGATTTTAGAAGTTTTATTGTTATAGTATGAGCAGTTTCAGGAGGAAGTAGCCTTAATAAATTAATTAACATTATCTGCATTTTCGAGTTTTTGATCGATTATTTTAATTGTTTCTTCAACTCCATATAATTTAATAAAAGAACCTAGTCGTGGTCCTTGTTCTTGTCCTAATAAAACCTGATACACTAACTTAAAAAAATCTTTCAAATTCTCAAATTGATGTTTTTTGCCTACATCATAAAGCAATGTTTGAATTTCTTCAGCAGAGGTATTTTCATTTATATTATTATTCAAAACATATCTAATATCTTCAAAAACAGTTTTTGTATTGTCGTTAACATCTAAATATTTTTTATTGGGTAAAACAAAATCGTTATAATAATTTATCGAATAATCAATTAATTTGTCAAACTCAGGATTATTTTTTGGATTAATGCTTTCGTCATATTGATTAACAAATCCCCAAATTATTTTTTTATCACTAGTGTTACATATACTTACAAGATTTGTGAGAGCATTAAATGAAATGTCTGATTTAAAATTTACAGGATTTCCAGAGTGAATATGCCATACTGGGCTATCAAATTTCTTTTGATCATCTAATTTTCTATAACTATTGCAGTGCGAAATATATTCATCAACAGTCTTTGGAATTACATCAAAAAATAGCTTTTTTGCTGACTTAGGTTTTTGATACATAAATAATGATAAACTCTCAGGTGGTCCATATCGCAACCACTCATCAACACTTATTCCATTGCCAACAGACTTAGAAATTTTTTCACCTTTATCATCAAGAAACATCTCGTAAATTAAATTCACAGGTGATTTTTTGCCTAACACTTTACAAATCTTTGAAGCTAAATCAACACTCTCAGTTAAATCCTTACCACACATTTCATAATCAACACCAAGCGCCATCCATCTCATTGCCCAATCAACCTTCCATTGTAATTTGCAATTCCCACCTGTAACCAACACTTCAACTTTTTTGTTACTTTTTGGATCTGTGTAAATAATAGTGTTACTTTTTTTTCTGTATTCATCTATTTGCACCTGTAATACATCTCCATTCTCTATACTTATTGGAAGAAAAGGACTGTAAGTACTTTTTCTCTCTTTTCTTAAAGTTGGTAAAATAATTTCAAGAATCTTTTCATAATTTTGAAGAATTTCTGTGATAGTATTATCAAAAAATCCACTTTGATACTGTTCTGTTGAACTTACAAAATTATAATCAAAATTAAATTCATCTAAAAAAGATCTAAGTTTAGCATTATTATGATGACCAAAACTTTCATACTTATCAAATGGGTCTGGAATTGAGGTTAGAGGTTTTCCAATATATTTGCTAAGCAAATCTTTATTGGGAACATTCTCTGGGACTTTTCTTAATCCATCCATATCATCTGAAAATGCAATTAATTTTGTTTGACAATTGACTAGAGACATTAGAGCATTTCTGACCATGGTCGTTCTAACAACTTCACCAAATGTTCCAATATGAGGCAATCCTGATGGGCCATAACCAGTCTCCAGAAGAATATGACCTTTACTCGGTTTTTTAAAATTTGCTAAACCACCATTGCTTTTAATTATTTGTTCAGCCTCCTTAAAGGGCCAAGATTTTAAATTACTATAAAATTTTCGATCTATTTTACTCATGATAATTTGCTTTAATTCTAATTTTTTTACCCAATAGCAATTTTAGAGAATTAATGAAATTAAAAGTTTCTTGATTCAATTTGCTAAAAAATACATTTTCAACTTCTAATACATCATTTATGATTTTTTCAACGATAGTTATACCCTCTCTCGTAAGGACTAATTTATTTGACCTGTTATCACTTGGCTTCATTTTATTTATTAATTTCTTTTTGTATAGTTGTGTCAATTTAGCACTTACGACTGATTTATCGACAAAAGAGTGTTTAACTATGTCTACTTGACTAATATCAGATAAAGATTTCGATAATTTATATAATGTTTCTAAAATAAGATACTCATTAAATGAAAGATTAAATTTGATTATCTGTTTACGGATAATTGATTGCCAGAGATTTGATGTCTGCCAAACTAATAATCCTATTCTGTTCTCGTTAAGAGAAGTGTCTGCCATTTGTATACAAACTATTTGTATACAAACTATAACTATTTGTAAAGTACTTTTTGTCTTTTTCTAATCTGGAGCCAATTCTAATTCAATACCATCTAAATCATCAGAAAGGTTAATTTGGCAGCTTAATCTTGAAGTATCTTTAACATCAAATGCTTGATCAAGCATTGATTCCTCATCATCATCTTTTTCATTGATTTTTTCAATCCATTTATCAGCAATATAGACATGGCATGTAGCACAGGCACAACATCCTCCACATGCAGCTTCAATATCAAGACCTGCATCTCTTAAAATTTCCATAAGAGTGGAGTTTGCATCTCCTTCTAATTCATGTTTATTTCCTTCTCGATCAGTTACTTTAATTTTCATTAAGAGTTTAATTTTTTTTGCAATTCTTTTGATGATGTAGTGTAACGAAATACATTTTTTTTATCTGGAAAACAATATTTAAAACATTGTTGCGCCATTAAAGCAGCTTCATGAAAACCAGATAAAATTAATTTCAATTTTCCAGGATAGGAGTTTATATCTCCTATTGCAAAGATTGAAGAAACTGAAGTTTCAAACTTTTCTGTATCTACTTTAATTAAATTTTCATCTAAATTAAGGCCCCAATTTGCAATTGGTCCAAGTTCCATTTTTAGGCCAAAAAATGGAAGTAAATAATCAACCTCAAAATTTTTCTTTTCATCTTTGTTTTTTACTATGACATTTATTTGTCCATTTTTCAGATCTTCTAAATTATCGATTTGACCTAATAAAAAATTTATTTTTTTATCTTTTTCTAATTCAAGCATTTTAGAAACAGAGTCAGGTGCGGCCCTAAATTCTTTTCTACGATGCATCAAAGTCACATCAGCTATTTTTGACAACTCATTTGTCCAATCTAAAGCAGAATCTCCACCACCAACTATCATGATCTTCTTCTTTTCAAATAAAGATTTATTTCTAACTGCATAGACAATATTTTTACCCTCCAAATGATCAAAATTATCAATTGGTATTTTTCGAGGTACAAAGCTGCCTGCTCCAGCTGCAATTACTATACATTTTGCTTGTATTTTTTTATTTTGACTTGTTTCAACGATCCATTCATTTGTTTCTAATTTTGTTATTTTTTCAACTTGCTGATTTAAGTGATATACTGGATTAAAAGGTTTAGCCTGTGCCAATAAATCATCAGTTAGCTCTTGCCCAGTTATCTTAACCCTTGATGGGATGTCATAAATTGGTTTTTCTGGATAAAGTTCAGCGCATTGACCGCCAGGCTTATCCAAATTATCAATTACATGGCAAGAAATATTCAGCAAACCTAGCTCAAAAATAGCAAATAAACCTACTGGTCCTGCTCCAATAACTATGACATCAGTTTTTTCAATCATGGGATTTAAATAACAACTTTTATTACTATTTGTATACAATATATTAACTTTTATGCAATCTACTGACTTAAACTTAAATTATCATAAACCAGTGATGTTATGGCTAATATTATTAACCATAATGGTTTTCTTGATAATTATAATAGGAGGCTTGACCAGACTTACCGACTCAGGACTTTCTATGGTAGACTGGCGTCCCTTGCTTGGAACTTTACCTCCCATAAATCAAAGTCAGTGGCTAAAAGTTTTCAACGACTACCAACAAACTCCCGAATATTTGTACGTTAATAAAAATATTACATTAGAAGGATTTAAATATATTTTTTGGTGGGAATGGTTTCATAGGTTCTTTGCAAGATTAATTGGTGTTGTTTTTGTATTGCCATTTCTTTTTTTCTATTTCAAAAAATATCTTAATATCTTTTTCTATAAAAGATTTACTATTATTTTTAGTCTGGGTTTAATACAGGCATTAGTCGGCTGGTGGATGGTTAAAAGTGGGCTTCAAAACGACCCTTACGTGAGTCCCTATCGATTAACATTTCATCTATCTAATGCAATTATTATTTATGCACTTTTGCTTTGGACAACGATTGAATATTTTCATTTAACAAGCAAAAATTTCATAGATATTAAATCTAAAAAATCCTTAATACTTGTATCTATATTACTTGTTTTTATAACTATTTTAAGTGGTGGTTTTATGGCAGGTTCACATGCAGGTCAATCGTTTAATACTTATCCATTAATGAATGGAAAAATTATACCAGATGATATTTACTTAGAGGAAATGGGTATCTTTAATTTATTTGAAAATACTGTCACAATAAATTTTAATCACAGATGGATAGCCACTATAACTTTCATATATACATTTTCACTATTTTTATATTTATTTATAAGTAAGTTTATAGAGTTACAAAAAAAAATTACTGTTCTTGTATTGTTAATACTAAGCTTGCAATTTTTTCTTGGAGTGATGGCCTTACTATCAAATGTTTCCATACAATATGCCAGCTTACATCAAGCAAACTCAATACTTTTATTATCAGTTTTATTCTTAGCTTATTTCAAATCAACAATCAGAGGAGTTTAATATGAGTAAAAAAATGCTTATTTTTGGAGGAACAGGAACTATTGGTTTTTCTATTGCAAAACAAATAACTGAGGAGGGTTATTCTCCAATTCTTATTTCAAGAAATGAAGAAGAATTAATTAAAAAATCAAAAGAAATTAATTGTGAATATGAAGTTTGTGATGTTCTGGAAAAAGATCATATTGATCAAATATCAAAAAAACATGCAGATACAGTTAATGGACTGGCTTACTGTGTTGGCTCTATTAATTTAAAACCAATTAAAATAACTAAAGATGATGATTTCATTGAAAGTTTTAAGATCAATACCCTTGGAGCCATAAATGCAATTAAATCAAATATTGAAAGTTTAGCTAAAAATAATGGATCAATTCTTCTTTTTTCAACAATTGCAGTTCAGCAGGGTTTTACAAATCATTCCATCATTTCTTCGTCCAAAGGTGCTATTGAAGGGTTGACCCTAAGTTTAGCCGCAGAATTTGCGCCCAAAATCAGGGTTAATTGTATAGCACCTAGCCTAACTGACTCAAAAATGTCACAAAAAATGGTTAGTAATGAAAATATAAGAAAGGCTATAGAAAGTATGCATCCAATACCAAAAATAGGACAGGGTGAAGATTTTGGAGCTTTAGCATCTTTTCTTTTAGGTCAAAAAAATAACTGGATTACTGGTCAAATATTTCATATTGATGGGGGTAGATCAACTTTAAGATTAAAAGGATGAGAGTTTTATTTTTATTATTTATTTTTTCTACATTATTAATAAAAGCCCATGCATTTCCTGTTCCAGATGATAATGAAGTTAATTTTGATGTAATAAGAAAAAACAAAGTTATAGGTAATTTAACTACAAAGTTTATAAAGGAAAATGAAAATTTAATCTTACATTCTGTTTTAGATATTGAAGTAAAAGTTTTATTTATCCCAGCTTACAAATTTTTTCAGGAAACAAAAGAAACTTGGAGAAATGGGAATTTCATAGCCATTAATGGTTTTACTGATTTTGAGGATGATAGAGAATATAAAATTGATGGTAAGGATGAGAATGGAATGTTTATAGCTACCGGTATGGATGGATTAATTAAAATGAATGAAAATATTGTTCCTCTCAATTACTGGAATAAGAAAATGCTTAAAGAAAATGAGGTATTTGATACACAAAAAGGAATTGTAAGAGAGATTAATGTTGAAAAACTAAAAAATGAAAATATAAAAATTAATAACTCTAAGTTTAAGACCGAAAAATTTATTTTTAATGCTTCTCTTAACCCTAAAGATTTGGGGCCTTTTCCTGAATATACTCTTTGGTATTATAAAGATGAACTTTTAAAAATGGAGTTTCAGAATCCTAAAGATAAAAAAACAATAACTATAATAAGAACTGATTTGACAAAGTAATGACTCCTAATATAATTTGGATAACAGGAGGCTCATCTGGAATTGGATTTGCTACAGCAAAACATTATTTAAAAAATAATTGGATTGTAGTTATCAGTTCAAGTAACATTAAAAAATTAAAAACAGCTAAAGAAAAGTTGCAAGACCAACCCAATTTTAAAAATCTATATATAGCTAAATGTGACATTACCAATCAAGATGAAGTTAAAAAAACTATTTTATTTATCGAAAATGAAATAGGTGCAATTAATACTGCTCTATTAAATGCTGCAGCATATTCTCCTAATAAAAGTCAAGAATTTGATATTGAAAACTATGAATTACTAATTGATGTTAATTTAAAGGGTACACTGTACTGTATCAATATTCTTAAAGATTTAATGAAAAATAGAGGAAGTACTATTGCAATAGTTTCATCTCCTATTGGTTATAGGGGTTGGCCAACTTCCGGCGCTTATGGAATGACAAAAGCAGCACAATTAAATCTTGCTGAAAGTCTTTTTTTTGATTTCAAAAAGATTGGAATTGCAATAAAAGTAATTAACCCTGGGTTTATTGATACAGAGGCCACAAGATTAAACTCTTTTAAAATGCCCTTTTTAAAATCTGCTGAATTTGCTGCTGAAAAAATATATAAAGGTTTAGTTTTTAAAAAAAGATTTGAAATTTATTTTCCTTTTATAATTGTATTCATCGTAAAATTATTAAGAATTTTACCATATCGAATATATTTTTATCTTTGGAAAAAAATCGGTAATTTTTAATTAAATTCACCTATGTAAATACCTAAACCTCTAGCTACTCCAATCAACGGATCAGTTTTACTCAACGTTTGTGATTTTCCAGCAATATCATCTAAAGAAACGTCTTTCACACTTCTATCTTGCCAAACTACAACTCTATTATATTTTTCATTCGCAATTAAATCTACTGCTTTAACCCCAAAAGCACTAGCAATCATTCTATCTCTATGTGTTGGTTGAGCCCCTCTTTGAACATGACCAAGAACAGTTACACGAGTTTCTGCATCAGTGAGTTTATATATCTCGTCCCCTAAATAAGCTCCAATACCACCTAATCTAACTTGTCCATCTACAAATTTTATAGTTGCTTTTTTTCCATCTTCTTTTTTTACTGCTTCTGCAACAACTATAAGAGCATGATTTCTTCCTTTACTTCTTATTTTATCAATATGCTCTGCAATTCCTTTTATTGAGTATGGTATTTCTGGGATTAAAATTACATCTGCTCCACCTGCAATACCTGCATTCAAAGCTATATGGCCTGCATCTCTTCCCATGACCTCAAGAATCATTGCCCTTCTATGACTGGCAGCAGTAGGTTGAAGCATATCTAATGCATTGGTAGCTACATCAACTGCTGTATCATATCCTATTGAAAGTTCATTATATTTAACATCATTATCAATAGTTTTTGGAATTCCTATAAATTTAATATTTCCTTTTTTTGTCAAAGATTGAAGTATTTTTAAACTACCATCCCCTCCTATACCAATTAATGCGTCTAATTCTAATTTCTTAAAGCTATTTATAATTAGCTCAGATATCTCAAATTTTTTTCCATTTTTTTCAATAGTGCCAAATGGATTTCCTTTATTATTAGAACCCAAAAATGTTCCACCCATTCTCATTAAATTTCCATCAAAAAACTCTGGTTTTAATTCTACAACATCAATAGGGTTCTTCATTAGTCCTAAAGTGCCATCTCTTAGTCCATAGACTTTCCATCCGTATTCATTTGATGCTCGTAGTGTAACTGCCCTTATTACTGCATTTAAGCCAGCACAATCTCCACCACTAGTTAAAATACCTATTTTTTTTACCACGACGAGCTTATATACTATTATTCTATAAGATAAATTTTTAATTTTATGACTAATAATAGTAAATTAATTGAAAAGTTAAAAGAATATGAACAAGAGCACTCAGATCTTGATCAAATCTTAATTCAATTACAAGAAAAACACACTGTTGATTTTTTGCAAATACAAAGATTAAAAAAAAGAAAGTTAGTTTTAAAAGATAAAATTGCCTATCTTAGAAGTGAACTAGAACCAGATAGTATAGCTTAAATTGAATTTTTGACAAACTTCATTACATTTGGAAAATAATCCTTGAGGATTTTTATCTTTGATTTTATTTCAGGTATTCTAGCTACTTTTTTTAAGTTTAAATCTAAGACATTCTCAAGTTCTTGTTGATTATCATTATTAATAAAAAAGAGAATAACTCTGGAATAAATACCAGCTAAAATTAATCTTTTAGTATAGAAATTGAAGTCAACTGATGTATCTCCTGCTAAATACCATATCTGATCAATACTTTTGTATAACTGAGTTGGTAAAGAAATATTTTTATTAGGTATTAAAGAGTTTAAGAATATTTTTTTATAAAAATTTTTTTCTTTATTCATAATCTCAAATTTAGAAAGCAATATCTTTCTTATCCTTTTATGTACAGGTAATCGTATTAAATCTATTGATTTACAATATTCTTTAAGCTCAATATTTAATTGATCTAACGAAAATTTTAACAAATCTTTATTATGATCGGGGAATAATAAGTATATTTCACTGATATTCAATTTGTGCTTTGAAGCAATTATTTGAAAAGTGTTTGAATTTAAGCCTTCCTCTGAAATGATGTTTTTTGCTAATTTTAATATTTTTAATCTTTTATTATAGAGATATTTATTTTGAGTTTTCATCATGATTGTTTTTCCAAAATTTTTCTATTTCTTCAGAATATCCAAATGCATTTTTATGTGCCAATCTAGATATATATAAAATACCGTTGAGATGATCGAACTCATGTTGAATTATTCTTGCGTGTAATCCTTCAACCTCTCCTGTTATATTTTCTCCATTCAAGTCGATAGCTGAGTACTTAATTCGTTTATGTCTTCTTACTAAACCAGACATACCAGGAATCGACAAACAACCTTCCCAATCATCCTCTGTTTCATCTGAGATATTCTCAACAGATGGATTAATAAAAACTGAAATATTTATTTTATCTTCTTCTTCAATATCTGGATTTCTATAAATAAACATTCTATGTGAAAGATGAACCTGTGGAGCGGCAAGACCTATACCATTCGCATCCAGCATTGTTTGAGACATATCAAATACAATTTTTTTTAAATCAACTTTATTTAAGTTATTAATTTCATTAGTTTTTTTTATTAAAACTGGATGACCTAATTTTGCTATTTTTAAAATTGCCACTCTAATTATATAGTCATAAATGAACATTATACCAATATTTTTAAACAGATTTCAGTATTTGCATTAAATATAAGTTTGTGTTAAATGCCCTCCAGATTATGACACTATTCGTAAATGTAAAAGATAATAACGTAGAGCAAGCTATAAGAAGTCTTAAAAAGAAGATGCAAAGAGAAGGACTTTATAAAGAAATGAAGCTCAGAAAACATTTTGAAAAACCTTGCCTTAAAAGAGCTAGAGAAAAAGAAGAGAATATTAGAAGATCAAGAAAAACTGCTCGAAGAAATAACTCTTAAGCTAAGCTTTTAACAATATCCTCACACATTTTTTTTGCATCACCAAACAGCATAGTAGTATTATCTCTGTAAAATAATTCATTATCAACGCCTGAATAGCCGGTAGCCATTGATCGTTTTACAAATAATACAGTTTGTGATCTCTCAACATCTAAAATAGGCATACCGTAGATAGGAGAAGTTTCATCAGTTTTTGCTGCAGGATTTGTAACATCATTTGCACCAATAACAAAAGATACTTCGGTCATAGGAAAATCATGATTAATTTCATCAAGCTCTAATACCTCTTCGTAAGGCACATTTGCTTCTGCAAGCAATACATTCATGTGGCCGGGCATTCTTCCAGCAACTGGATGGATTGCATATCTGACATTGATACCCTCTTTTTTAAGTATATCTCCCATTTCCCTAAGTGCATGCTGAGCTTGCGCAACAGCCATGCCGTAACCAGGAACTATAATTACTGAGTCAGCATTCTTCATAATATATGCAGCGTCTTCTGCATTTCCTTGTTTAACTATTTTATCAGAGTTACCATCAGAATTACTTGCAGCTTGTTCACCTCCAAATCCACCTAGCACAACACTTATAATGGATCTATTCATACCTTTGCTCATTATATAACTAAGAATTGCTCCAGAGGCACCAACGAGAGCTCCAGTAATAATTAATAGATTGTTACTAAGAGTGAAACCAATACCACACGCAGCCCATCCAGAATAAGAATTCAACATGGATACTACTACTGGCATATCTGCTCCACCTATTGGAATTACAACCAAGAAACCTAACAAGATAGAGACAAATACAATAGTCCAAAAGATTGATGGTGATTGGTTAATACAAAAAATCACAATTAAGAATGTTATAAATAATAGTATTAAAGCATTAATATGGTGCTGAAATTTAAATACTATAGGCTTACCTGATACAGTCCCTTGAAGTTTACCAAATGCAAGAATTGATCCTGAAAAAGTTATTGCACCAATAAAGGTTCCAATACTCATTTCAATCAAGCTACTTTTTCCTATAGCTCCTATTTTACCAATTCCAAAAGACGCCGGGTCATAAAAAGCAGCAGCAGCAACAAAAACTGCAGCAATACCCACTAAACTGTGAAAAGCAGCAACTAACTGTGGCAAGGCTGTCATTTCTATTCTTAGTGCAATAAAAGTTCCAATTGCTCCACCAACTATAATCGCAGCTCCAATTTCAACATAACTAAGAACAGATTTAAACATGAGTGTTGTGATAATTGCTATTATCATTCCAACTATTCCAAAAATATTACCCAACCTTGAAGACTCAGGATGTGATAAACCTCTTAGAGCAAAAATGAACATTAATGCTGAAATAAGGTATAAAACTGCAACCATGTTTGCTGACATTTATTTATCCTTTTGTTCTTTTTTAGGTTTCTTTTTAAACATCGATAACATTCTATAGGTTACAATAAAACCACCAAAAATATTTACAGAGGCAAGAACTACTCCTATAATTCCAAATATTTTGGATGTATCATGTCCTAGAGGGCCTGCGGCTAAAATAGCTCCGACAATGATCACGCTTGAAATTGCATTAGTAACACCCATTAAAGGACTGTGTAATGCTGGGGTAACAGACCAAACTACATAATATCCAATAATACAAGCTAGAAAAAAAACTGTTAACCCTATAACAAAAACTTCTGAGCTATGTGCTTCCATATTAATTAAACTGCTCCAATCTTAATTTTCCTTCGTATGTCAATGTGACGGCATTAACTATTTCATCTTCCCAGTTGAAATTAATTTTTTTATCATCTTTGTTTATAATTAAACTCAAAAAATTAAAAATATTTTTTGCATATAAAGCAGAAGCATCTTTTGCCACTCTGCCTGGCACATTTGCATATCCAACAATTTTAACTCCTCCATGATCTACAATTTCACCCTCTTTGCTGAGAGGACAATTGCCTCCTGCCTCAACAGCAAGATCAACTACAACTGATCCAGATGCCATAGACTCAACCATCTCTTGTGAAATTAAAACTGGAGCTTTTTTTCCAGGTATAAGAGCAGTACAAATTACTATATCTTGTTTTGCAATTGTTTCAGCAATAAGTTTAGCCTGCTTCTTTTTATATTCTTCGCTCATTTCCTTGGCATAACCACCTTCAGTCTCAGCATTAGTTGACGCTTCATCTTCAACCATGATAAATTTTCCACCTAAACTCTCTACTTGTTCCTTAGTGGCAGATCGAACGTCAGTTGCTGATACTACAGCTCCCAACCTTTTTGCAGTTGCAATTGCTTGCAATCCAGCAACACCGACACCTAAAACCATAACTTTTGCTGGATTAACTCTTCCTGCTGCAGTCATCATCATTGGAAAAGCTTTTCCAAATTGCTCTGCCGCATCAATTACACTTCTATAGCCAGCTAAATTTGCTTGAGATGATAATACATCCATACTTTGCGCTCTACTAATTCTAGGAATAAGCTCCATGCAACAAGAAATAATTTTCTTTTCATTCAAAGTATTAAAATATTTTTTATTTTCATATGGATTCAGAATACCAATTAAAACAGTATTTTCATTTAATTGTTGCAGATCATTATCATTTGGAATCTTTACACATAAACAGATATTTGCCTTTAGACATTCATCTCGTGAAACTATCTTAGCTCCACCTGCTTTATAAAGATCATTTGGATATCCTGAATTATTGCCTGCTCCATCTTCAATTAAAACTTCTAAACCCAACCTTTGAAAAAGTTTAATAGTGTCTGGAGTTAACGCTACTCTGTTTTCATTATTAAAATTTTCTTTTAATACTGAAATTTGCATAAGGGCTTATAGTTATAGGTTAACTAATTTTAAAGTATTTTGTTGTTTTTCAGTTAATTTTTTTTGATCAAAATTATCTATTAGCTCATGGAAGACTCTATACCAGTTAACTTCAGCTTTTAAATGCATAAATACTGATCCCAAACCTACAGCTGCTCTATCCATGAAAACAAACTCTTTTGGGGGCTTAACTCCACCTATTTTTTTTAATTCCCGATGAACTTCAGATGCAATTTGAGCACCATATACTCCGCTATCACTCTCCTGAATTTTTTGAACTTTATCTTCCATCAAAGGAGCATACAAAAAATTAGCCCATTTACTAAGTATTTTTAACTTTTCTTTTGTGATATCTTTGAATCCCCATTGTTCATAAGCATGAACAGCAAGAGCTTCGTCATTTTTTTGTAAAGCAAAATACAAATCTATTACTCCTTTTATAAAATTAGACTTAAAAATTCTCATACAACCAAAATCATAAAGGTTAATACTTAAATCATCTTGAACAGAATAATTACCTAAATGAGGATCCCCATGAATAACACCGTATTCAAAAAAAGGTTTGTACCAGGCATAATACATATTTCTAGCAAGAGAATTTCTTACGTCTTTTTTTGCATCTTTGAATGTTAAAATTGATTTACCTTCCAACCAAGACATTGTTAATAATCTTTTTGTACTTAATTTTTCATAAGTTTTAGGTACATGTATAAATTTATTTTTTGAAAAGATTTTATTAAATACACTCATTAACTTTTTTTCTCTTTCATAATCAAGCTCCTCATTTAATCTTTCGGTTATTTCTTTGTATACCTCTGAAGTTTTAATAGCCTTATTATAGGTTTGGTAGATGGAAAAAATCATTTTTAATTGTGATAAATCTGCACTCACAGCTGATTGCATATCAGGGTATTGCAATTTGCAAGCAACTGTCTCAGAATTATTTAATACTGCTTTATGTACTTGTCCTAGAGAGGCAGCTCTAGTTGCTTCTTTATCAAATTCTTTAAAATTTTTTAACCAATCAGAAGATAATTCAGAAGCCATTCTTCTTTTCACGAATAACCAACCCATAGGTGGCGCATTTGATTGAAGATGCATTAACTCTTTTGTATACTCATCAGGCAAGAGATCAGGAATTGTAGCTGATAACTGAGCTACTTTCATTAAAGGACCTTTAATACCACCAAGCGCTTCCCTAATTTCTAGAGCGTGTTTTTCCTTATCTAATTTTACACCAAGATACTTTTGACTAGCTAATTTTGTTGCAAGCTTTCCTACAACTCCACCTACTTGAGCATAACGTTTTATTTGTTTAGCTATTGATAGTGACTCTGCATCTGACATTTAAATTGTCTCTAATTCATCAATTAACTTTTCAATCATACTTAATCCCTTTTTCCAGAATGATTTTTTAGATAAATCTAAATTGAAAGGTTGAAAAAGTTCATCATATTTTTTTGAACCTCCACTTTTAAGTAAATCTATATATTTATTTTCAAAATTTTCTAAACCTTGCTCATAAGTATTGAACAATGAGTTTACTAGGCAATCTCCGAAGGCATATGCATATACATAAAATGGTGAATGAATAAAATGCGGAATATAGCTCCAAAAATATTTATATTCCTCTTCATATTTTATTGATGGTCCTAAACTGTCCTTTTGGACATTCATCCATATTTCACATATTTCATTGGTGCTTAGTTCAGAATTTTTTCTTAGAGTATGAACTTCTTTTTCAAATTGAAAAAAGGCGATCTGCCTAATAACTGTATTTAGCATATCTTCTACTTTGTTCGCTAAAAGCGCTTT
>CACJRY010000001.1 GCA_902595855.1 uncultured Alphaproteobacteria bacterium | reverse complement strand
AATTATTTGCCCATTACTTATTCTTAACTTATCGCCTGGAAGACCTATGACTCTTTTTATGTAATCAGTTCTATTATCTTCAGGTGTTTTAAATACAACAACGTCACCTCTATTTGGTATTTTAGAAAAAAATTTTTTGTTAGACCAACCGAATGAAAAAGGCAATGAATGTCTTGAATAGCCATAAGACCATTTTGAAACAAAAATAAAATCCCCCACAAGTAAGTTTGGCTTCATAGATCCTGAAGGTATATTATATGGTTCTGCTATAAAAGATCTGATTAGCAAAGCTATAAATACTGCTATAGAAACTGATTTTACATTACTATAAAAAGAATTTTTATTTTGTATTTTCATATATAATCACATTTGCAATAGCATAATTTACTTCATCAGATAAAGAAACCTCAATAGCACAATTAAAATTTTTATTTATTTTACTAAAAAATTTATTGGCATTATTATGTAGTCTTAATTTTGGCTTACCATATTTATTATTATATATCTCTATGTCTTTCCAAAAAACTCCTCTAGCAAGTCCAGTACCTAATGCTTTAGCACAAGCTTCTTTTGCTGCATATCTTTTTGCATAAGATTCCACAGATTTTATTTTAATTTCAGATCTTTTTATTTCATTTGAAGTAAAGCATTTTTTTTTAAATCTATCTCCAAATCTATCAATGGTTTTTTTTATTCTCCTAATATCTATTATATCTATACCATTGGTTATAATCACTTTACTTATCCTTTTATTCTTTCTAACGAAGAAACCTCAGACACTAGTCTTAAAGCGGCTAAAATATTTTTAAGATGGTTAGCATCTCTTACTTCAATATCTATTATTATTTCATAGAAATCAACTTTTCTAATAGAAAAATTTATATTAGAAATATTACCATTATTTTTTGCAATAATAGTTGTGACCTTGCCAAGACTGCCAGGTTGATTTTTAAGAACAAGATTTAAACGAGCGTTTGATATAGGTGTTTTACTCTCAGAATTTTCCCATGAAATATTGATCCATCTCTCAGGATTATCACTATAAGATGAGAGTGTTTCACAATCAACGGTATGGACTGCAACTCCTATTCCTGCAGTAACAATACCAACTATTGTGTCACCCATAATTGGTGAACAACATCCTGATAAATGATAAGACATTCCTGCAGTAAGTCCTTTTAACTTAATTGATTTTTTAGTTTCATTTAAAAATTTATTTGGTGGATTATAATTAAATTCTGGATATATTTTTTTTAAAACAGATAAAGCAGTCATATTGCCAGAGCCCACTAATTCATACAGATCATCAATATCTGAAAATTTATAATCTTTTTTTATTTTATTAATTGTCGATTTATTAAGTTCATAGTTTTCCTTCTCAAAAAAAGAAAATAATATTTGTTTACCAAAACTAATATATTCATCTCTTTTTTTAGTTCGAAAAAAACGTCTTACCTGAGATTTAACTTTAGATGTAACAGCAAACCTTTGCCATAAAGGCGAAGGTTGAGATTCTTCTGAAGTAATTATTTCAATTTGATCACCATTTTTTAAAATTGTCTTTAGAGGTTGAAGTTTTCCATTTATTTTTACACCTACACATTTGTCTCCAATTTGAGAATGAATATAATACGCAAAATCAACTGGAGTTGCATTCTTTGGAAGTTCTATAACATCACCTTTTGGAGTAAATACATAAATATCGTCCTGAAATACATTGATTTTAGAATTCTCAATTAATTCATCTTGATTGACTGAAGAATTCATTAAATCAACCAATTCATGCATCCATTTGTATTCCTTACTATCTTTGTCTTTAATTTTTTTTGGATCTTTATATTTCCAATGAGCCGCTACACCAAAATCAGCAATTTGATTCATAACATTTGATCTAAATTGAATTTCAATCTTTTTATTTTTAGGCCCCATAACTGAGGTGTGGATAGCCCTATATCCATTTGATTTTGGAGCTGAAATAAAGTCTTTAAATCTTCCCTGGATATAAGAAAACTTTCTGTGTATTACTCCGAGACATTTATAGCATTCTCTGGTAGAGTTGGTAATAACTCTAAAAGCCATAATATCTGAAAGTTGCTCAAATGAAATATTTTTCTTTTTAATTTTGTTCCAAATTGAGTAAGGAGTTTTAATTCTGCCATCAATTTTACAATCAATATCTTCAGCTAAAAAAATATTAGTTAATTCATATCTGATTTCATCAATTATATTTTCATCTTTTGATTTAAGATAATTCAATCGATCTATAATTGAATTTCTTGCATCTGGATTAATTGACTTGAAGGCTAAATCCTCAAGTTCATCTTGCCACTCTTTCATGCCAAGCCTCTGAGCCAATGGTGAAAAAACTTCCAATGTCTCCATTGATGTATTCAATCTTTTATTATTATCTTTTATGAATTCTATAGTTCTCATATTATGCAATCTATCAGCCAATTTAACTAAAATAACTCTTAAATCTTCAGTGGCGGCTAAAAGTAATTTTCGATAATTTTCACCTAATTTTAACTTATTTACTTTTAGAGATAATTTATTAATTTTAGTTAATCCCTGAACTAACTGTGAAATTTGAAAACCAAAAGTATCCTCAATAGACTGATTGGTAATTTTAGTATCTTCCACAGTATCATGTAAAAGGCCTGCTGCAATAGATGAGGCATCAAGCTTTATTGATGTTAAAATTTTTGCAACCTCTATTGGATGAGTTATAAAAGGATCTCCAGAATGCCTAATTTGATTTTTATGAGCTTTATTACTAAAATTAATTGCTTTTGTTACTACCTTTTTATCTGTGTCATTCAGATAATTAATTTGCCCCTCTAGCTCTGTTATTTTTTCAATAATCATTATAAAAAAATTAATTTAGTTAAAAGAAAAGTATAGTAAGAATTTATTTTATTTATTTTGAACAGTTTCAACTTCTGTATTATCTTCAGATATTTGATCATGATTTATTTCAGAAATACCCTCTGTTAATTCTTCTGAAGCTTCATTTACAAAAGTTTCATCAGAAACTTCAGATGTTTCAGCTGGAGCAGCTTCATCATCTATATTTTCTTCATTAAATTCAAGAGCTAATTCCTCTTCATCTATAGGAGAAGCTGTCTGATATTCCTCAATCAAACTTTGTTTAAATTCATCGGCAGATATAGTCTCTTCTGCAATTTCTCTTAAGGAAATTACGGTATTTTTATCATTATCTTTTTCAACTGTTGGAACTTCGCCGGAGTGAAGCTTTCTTGCCCTATTTGATGCTACTAATACCAATTCAAATCTGCTCTCAAATTTATCAATACAATCTTCAACAGTAATTCTAGCCATGGGAGCTTATAGATATCTAATTAATAAAAAGCAATAGAAATTAGTTATTTTTAAGTAATCTCTGTTTGCTTTTGTTCCAATCCTTAAGTTTTTGACTCTGCCTTTTATCAAATTTTTTCTTTCCCTTTGCTAATCCAATATTAATTTTAACAAAGCCCTTTTCATTAAAATACATTTGGATTGGCACAATTGTAAAACCATCTTTTTTTACAGATCCAATTAGTTTGTTAAGTTCTTTTTTTGAAATAAGCAATTTTCTTTTTCTATTAGGATTTATATCTTGATCGCTAGATGAATTATATTTTTTTATAAAACAATTACACAACCATAATTCTCCATTTTTTTCTTCAACATATGCTTCTTTAATTGATGATGAGTTATTTCTAAGTGATTTTACTTCGGAGCCAGTTAAAACTAAGCCAGCATCTATTTTTAATGATATATCAAAATCATATGTTGCCCTTTTATTATTGGCTATGATTTTCATTTTAAATTAATGATAAACTCTGCAAACTTTCGGAAACACTTTTTTTTGTTTTCTCACTAATTTCAACAAGAGGTAATCTTGTTTCACTACTACATAATCCTAATAATGAAGCAGCATACTTAACTGGACCTGGGCTAGATTCTAAGAATAGTGAATTATGCAGGTTGGCTAATTTTAAATTTAATCTTTGTGCTTTTTCTATATCTTTTTCCCTCCAAGCTAACTGCATTTCTGAACATTGTTTAGGAGCAACATTTGCTGTAACAGATATACATCCATGACCTCCCTGCGCAAGAAATGCTAGTGCAGTTCCATCTTCACCTGATAAATAGCAAAAATCATTTTTCATATTAGCGGCTGTAAGTAAGGGTCTAAATAAATCATTTGTAGCATCTTTAACGCCAATTATGTTTTGAATTTTGGATAATTCTATCATTGTTTGAATCGACATATCTACAACAGATCTTCCTGGAATATTATATATTATTATTGGAATTTTAACTGAGTTAGCTATTACTTTGAAATGATGGTATAAACCTTGTTGAGTTGGTTTATTGTAATATGGTGTAACAACTAAAGCAGCATCAGCACCAACGCTTTCTGCATGTTTTGTGTAATCCACAGCTTCTTCAGTATTATTTGATCCAGTGCCTGCTATTATAGGAACTCTTCGATCATTGATTTTTATTGTTTCTTCTATAATTTTTTTATGCTCTTCGTGAGATAAAGTTGGAGACTCACCTGTTGTTCCACAAGGAACCAACCCATCAGAACCATTTTGAATAAGGTGATTCAATATTTTTTCAAAAGAACTATATTCTACTTCACCATTTTTAAAGGGTGTTATTACTGCTGGTATACTTCCAAAAAACATTTCAATTTATGGCGGAGAGAGAGGGATTCGAACCCTCGGAAGAAAATAATTCCTTCGGCAGTTTAGCAAACTGCTGGTTTAAGCCACTCACCCATCTCTCCTTTTTAATTTTCATTAATCCTCATTACTTAAATTTAGAGGGAAACTCAACTATATTCATTAATATTTAAAATATGTTAAGGAATTGATTAAAAAAATAATTTAAAAGAATATCAAAATGGAAAATTTAATAAGAAGATTTTGGTTTGGTGAAATTTCATTATGGAGATCTTATTGGTTAATAGGTGAGCTCTTAAATGCTTTATTTATCTTACTTATTTTTAATGTTGAGATATATGTTTTTGGTAATAATAAATTTACAAGCTCCTTACCATTTTTAGATTTTAGCAACTTCAGTGTTATATCAAAAATTCTAATTATAGTTTGGACGTCTGTTTTAACAGTTGGAATTTGGAGATCGGCTGAAAACTACAAAGGCAATATAATTTGGATAGTGGCCACTTTTTTATTTTTATCTTATAGAATTTTTACGCTTAGATTAATTTTTTTTGGATAGTTTTAGTTTTAAAATATCATTAAGAATTTTAGGATTAGCCTTACCTTTACTTTTTTTCATACATTGACCAACAAAAAAACCTAAGAGCTTATCTTTTCCAGATAAATATTGCTCTACCATTTTTTGATTTTCATGCAGTACTTCATCAACTATATTTTCTATCTCACTTGTATCTGACACTTGCCTTAAACCTTTTTTTTCAATTATTATTTGAGGCTCTTCTTTAGACTCAAACATTTCAATTAAAACATCTTTAGCAATTTTACCTGAAATAATATTTTCTTTAATCAATTTGATGAGTTTACCTAAATATTCGGAGCTAATAGGAGAATTGGAAATCTCAATATTTTTTTCTTTTAAAAGAGAAAATAATTCTGTCGTAATCCAATTTGCAACAATTTTTGCAGAGTCAATCAGGGCTTTGTCAGATTTAATTACACTATCAAAATAATCTGATACAGATTTATCTGCAGTTAAAACTGATGCATCGTAGTTAGATAAATTAAATTCTTCTGCATATTTTCTTTTTCTTTCATCAGGCAATTCAGGAATTGATTTGACTAATTTATCAATAATTTTTTGATCAATTTCTAAAGGCAATAAATCTGGATCTGGAAAATAGCGATAATCGTGAGCTTCTTCTTTGCTTCGCATTGGTTTTGTTTTGCCTGAGTTGGTATTAAACAAAAGTGTATTTTGTTGAATGGTACCACCCTCTTCCAAAATTTCTATTTGTCTTTTTGCTTCATAGTTTATTGCTTGCTTTATAAATTTTATTGAATTTAAATTTTTAATTTCACACCTTGTTCCAAAATCTTCTCCTGGTTTTCTAACAGAGATATTTACATCAGCACGAAGTGATCCTTCCTGCATATTTCCATCACATGTATCAAGGTACATCAGTATTGATCTTATTTTGTTAATATATAAGCCTGCCTCATCAGCACTTCTAATATCTGGCTCACTAACAATTTCCATTAAGGCAACACCAGATCTATTTAAATCAACATAAGTCTTTGTTGGATTTTGATCATGTAGACTTTTACCCGCATCTTGCTCTAAATGAAGTCTTACAATTCTTATATCTTTTGAAGAACCATCCTTAAAATCGATACTAACTTTCCCCTCACCTACAATAGGATATTTATATTGACTAATTTGATAACCTTGAGGCAAATCTGCATAAAAATAGTTTTTTCTATCAAATACTGAATAATTATTAATTTTAGCTTTTAGACCTATCCCTGTTTTAATAGCTTGTTCTATACAATAACTATTAATAACAGGAAGCATACCTGGCATAGCCGCATCTACTAAAGAAACTTGGCTGTTTGGATTAGAGCCAAATGCTGTGGATGAATTGCTAAATAATTTTGAATTTGATTTAACTTGTGCATGAATTTCAAGACCGATTACAATCTCCCACTCATATTTATTTCCTTTTACAAAATTACTCATAATCTTTTTCTAATGCAAATGCTGCATTAAATATTTCTTGTTCATTGAAGTGCTTGCCTAAAAGTTGAATACCTAAAGGTAATCCACTCTTATTCTTACCATACGGAATTGATATACCGGGGATCCCAGCTAATGAGGCAGGAACAGTAAAAACATCATTGAGATACATTTTTATAGGATCATCTTGCTTTTCGTTTAAAGGAAATGCAGCACTTGGAGCAGTTGGAGTTAAGATCAATTCACAATCTTTGAAAGTTTCAATAAAATCGTTTGCAATAAGTTTTCTTACTTTTTGTGCTTTTAGATAATAGGCATCATAATAACCTGCAGAAAGAACATAAGTTCCGATTAATATTCTTCTCTTTACTTCTTTTCCAAAACCTTCACTTCTAGTCATTTCGTACATCTCATCTAAACTTTTTGCTTCTTCTGCTCTAAAGCCATATTTGACACCATCATATCTTGCTAAGTTAGAAGAGGCTTCAGCTGGTGCAATAATATAATAAGTAGGCAAAGCGTATTTTGTATGTGGCAAGGAAATATGCTTAATTTTAGCGCCTTTTTTTTCTAGAGATTTGATAGCATCATCCCAAACAGCATTAATTTCATCAGAGATTCCATCAACAGTGTACTCTTTTGGAATACCAATTGTTTTTCCATTTAAATCGGAGTTTAATTGCTTTGAATAATTCGGTATTGCAACATTAGAACTTGTACTATCTCTCTCATCATGTCCTGCAATTTCTTCAAGCAATATTGATGCGTCTGTTACATTTTTTGAAAAAATTCCAGCTTGATCTAAACTTGATGCAAAAGCAGCAATACCCCACCTAGAGCATAAACCATAAGTTGGCTTTATACCAACTACTCCGCAAAAACTAGCTGGCTGTCTTATTGAGCCACCTGTGTCAGTTCCAGTTGAACCTAGACATAAATCTGCAGCCACAGCTGCAGCAGAACCACCTGATGAACCACCTGGAGCTAAAGGGATATCATGATTAGATAATGGATTGATGGTATTTCCAAAATAACTAGTATTAGTGGCAGATCCCATTGCGAACTCATCCAAATTCGTTTTGCCAACAAAAAGAGAGCCTTCATTAATTAATTTTTGAGTAACAAAAGACTCGTATGTAGGATTAAAATTTTCTAAAATTTTTGATGCAGCAGTCGTAGGCATATTTTTAGTACAAAAAAGATCTTTTACTGCAATAGGGATACCTTTTAATTTTTTATTATTGGGTAATTTTTCTATTTCTTTTACTTGATCATCAATTATATTTTCATCAAAATAAATGAAAATGTTTAAATCTTTTTTTTCTTTAATTTTTTTTATATATGTTTGAGCTATTTCTTTTACTGAAATTTTATTTTCATCTAATAATGATTTAAGTTGATTGATTGATTTAAATTCCATTACTCTACAACTTTTGGAACTGCAAAATAGCCTTCTAATTTATCTGGACTATTTTTTAAAATTTCTTCTGAAGAATTGATATCTTTAGACTCATCTTTTCTTTGCGGTAGAGTTGATGATGAAATATTAGCTAAAGGCTCAACAGAGTCAGTATTAACCTCATTAAGTTGCTCTACCCAATCAAGAATAGAATTCATATCTTTTAGCAAATCATTAGCTTCTTCCTTAGAAAGACTTATTCTTGCTAGTTTAGCGATTTTATTTATTGTATTTGTATCTAACTTCAATTTATATGTCTCCAGTGATTGAAAAAACCAATAATTTAATTGAGCGTCTTCATACATCACAAATTCTCGTAGGTCTAGACGTAGGTTTTAAAACTATTGGAATTGCTGTATCTGATAGATCTTACACAATTGCTACACCTTTAAATACCGTAATAAGAAAGGGTACAAAAAAAGATTTAATAAAACTAAAGGAATATTTAATAGAATATGAAATTGGAGGATTTATTGCAGGACTGCCTATTAGTTTGGATGGCTCAGAAAACGAACAAACAAACAAAATACGTAGTTTTAGTGGTGAATTGCGATCATATTTTTCACTACCTGTTGAATTTTGGGATGAGAGATACTCATCCGATGTTATATTTAAAGAAATGAGAAATTCAGATTTTAGTACAACAAAAATCAAAAAGAAACTAGATCAACAATCAGCAGCCTATATTTTGCAAGGATATTTGGATAGATATAGAAATAATATCTAAAATAGTTTACACAAACTAACACATTTTTAACACATATGAATTCGAAAATTTTAAAATCTGGACATATAAAATTATACAAAAGAGAAAATTCAAAATTCTGGCAAATGAAAATTAAATTGCCTAAACAAAAAGCAATAAGATCATCTTCAGGTACAACTATTTTTAAAGAGGCAGAAAAAATTGCATTGAATAACTATTCACTGCTAAATAAGGAAAATAAAATAAAGATTAAAAAAACTTTAAAAAATATATTTAAAAAAATGCACTTAGTTGAAACAGCTGATTTAAATAAAAAGGAAATTGAATTCATATTAAATGAAGGCCAAAAATTTATTTCTTTTAATAAAATGAAAATTAAAAAAAATAATTTGCTCGAAGGTAGGACGATTTTTAATTTGTTTTTTGAAGACTCTACAAGAACAAGAACAAGTTTTGAGGTTGCTGCTAAAAGATTAGGGGCTGATCTAATAAACGTTGCTGTCAAAGATAGCTCAATTAATAAAGGGGAGACTTTACTTGATACGATGACCACTATTAATTCTATGAATCCCGATGTTTTAATAATAAGGCACCCAGATGAGGGTATAAGTAAAAAAATTTCAATGAGTGTTGATGCATGTGTCATAAATGCTGGGGATGGAAGTCATGAACATCCCACTCAGGCTTTATTGGATGCTTTAACAATAAAAAATAGATTCAAAAATTTTAATAAATTACAAATTGCCATATGTGGCGATATTCTTCATAGTCGTGTAGCAAGATCAAATATTATAATTTTATCAAAATTAGGAGCAAAGATAAATGTTATTGGACCAAAGGAGTGGTTGCCTAAAAATATAAGAAAACTTCCAGTAACTGTTTTCACCAATATGGAAAAAGGTCTAAAAAATTGTGATATTGTTATGATGCTTAGAATTCAAAAAGAGAGAATTGTTGGGAAAATTATGCCAAATCAAAAGACTTATTTTAATAAATACGGATTAGATTACAATAAGCTTAAATATGCTAAAAAAAAGGCTTTTGTAATGCACCCTGGTCCAATGAATAGAGGTTTTGAAATTGACTCAAAACTTGCTGATGATGTAACAAGAAGTTTGATACAAGAACAAGTTGCAATGGGAGTTGCCATTCGTATGGCGTGTTTAGATATTTTAATTAAAAATAGAGATAATGTCGTTAAGTCTTAATCTTTTTTTTATAATTATATTTTACTTAGTGGGATCTATTCCTTTTGCATTATTGATTCCAAAAGTTTTTGGTCATGGTGACATAAGAAACATCGGCTCTGGCAATGTTGGAGCAACAAACGTCCTTCGTACTGGAAATAAATTTTTAGCTTTTTTAGTTCTATGTTTAGATGTTTTAAAGGGTTTAATTCCATTTATTTTATTAAGTTTTTATTCAGAAAATATCGGACTTTTTCAAACTATTTTTCTATGTCACTTTTCTATCTTGGGACATATATTTCCTATTTGGTTAAAATTTAAAGGTGGCAAAGGTGTAGCTACTTATATTGGTTTTTTATTTGGTATTAATTTAATTTTAGGATTATTTTTTCTTATTACTTGGCTGGCTATTGCTTTAGTTTTTAAATATTCCTCTCTTAGTTCTTTAATTGCATCTACTATTGCGCCTATTTATTTTATTATAAATACCAATAATTATATTGCTATTTTCTTAATATATTTGTTTGGTGTTATTGTTAGTAAACATCGTGAAAATATCAAAAGACTATTAAATAGAACTGAAAATAAAATAAAATTATCTAAGTAGAAATCTGTATTTTTTAAAAAATTCTTGACGAAGTAAGTTTTAACTGAAATTTGGACTAAAATTTTATGAATGTACTAATTGTTGAATCACCCTCTAAGGCAAAATCTATTAACAAATATTTAGGTTCTGACTTTAAAGTCCTAGCTAGCGTTGGTCATGTAAGAGATCTATCAGCTAAAAATGATGCCATAGACACAGAAAATGACTTTAAAATGAAATGGGAGACAAGTGATAGAGGAAAAAAAGTTATAAAAGAAATAACTGACGCTGCTAAAAAATCTGAAAATCTCTACTTAGCTACTGACCCTGACCGAGAGGGAGAAGCTATAGCATGGCATGTTGAAAAACTTTTGAGAGATAATGCCTCTCTATCAAAACTAAATATTCACCGAGTAACATTCAATGAAATTACAAAAAATGCTGTTCTCGATAGTTTAAAATCACCGAGAGAAATCGATGAAAATTTAGTTAATGCTTATTTGGCTAGACGTGCTTTAGATTTTTTAGTAGGATTTACACTATCTCCTGTTCTGTGGCGAAAGTTACCTGGATCAAAATCTGCTGGAAGAGTTCAATCAGTTGCTCTTCGAATTATTAGTGAGCGAGAGTTAGAAATAGAAAAATTTAATCCTGAGGAATACTGGTCCATACAAAGTAATTTTAAAAACAATGAGGATAAACTTATAAATTCACGTCTTACTATATATGAAGGAAAAAAAGTTGATAAACTAGATATAAAAAATGAAAAACAAGCTACTGATATTTATGATCAGATACAAAATTCAAAATTTAAAGTTGGCAATATCACAAAAAAAGAAGCTAAAAGAAATCCCTACCCTGCTTTTACCACTTCCACCATGCAAATCGAGTCTAGCCGTAAATTAGGGTTAAGCGCAAGTCAAACTATGCGCACAGCACAAAAACTTTATGAAGGTACTGAAATAAACGGTGAAACAACAGGTTTAATTACTTATATGAGAACAGACAGTGTAGTGATGTCTAATGAAGCGATTAATCAAGTACGCAATTTTGTAAGTCTGAATTATGGGAATGAATATCTTCCTGAAAGTCCAAGAGTTTACAAATCTAAAGCTAAAAACGCTCAAGAAGCTCATGAATGCATAAGACCAACTGATATTAAATTAACTCCAAAAGATATTAAGCAATACATTACTGGTGAAGAATTTAAATTATATGAAATTATTTGGCAAAGGGCAGTATCTTCACAAATGGCTAGTGCCGTACTAGATCAAGTGGCAGTTAACATTGTTGATGAAGATCAAAAAATAACACTTAGGGCAAATGGCTCAACTATAAAATTTCCTGGAATGTATAAAGTTTATCAAGAAGCAAAAGATGATGACAAGGATGAAGAAAAAGAAACGATACTACCAATGATGAATGAAGGTGAAACATTAGATTTAAAGGAGGTAATCAAAAATCAACATTTTACAATGCCCCCTCCTCGCTACACAGAAGCAAGTTTAGTTAAAAAACTAGAAGAGCTTGGAATTGGCAGACCATCCACTTATGCCTCCATTATAAAAGTCTTACAAGATAGAGATTATGTAATTTTAGATAAGAAACGTTTTAATCCTCATGATAGAGGTCGTATTGTATCTATATTCCTTGAAAAATATTTTAATCAATATGTTGAATATGATTTTACTGCTGATCTTGAAAATCAATTAGATGAAATTTCTGATGGTAAATTAGATTGGAAAGAAGTTTTACGAAAATTTTGGGAAACTTTTAAACAATTATGTGATGATACTGTTGGAAAATCAAATAGAGAAGTAATTGATGTACTTGATGATGCTTTAGGAACGCATTTCTTTCCACCAGAGGGAAAGGATGAAAGTAGAAAATGTCCTACATGCGATAATGGTAGACTTGGAATAAAAGTAGGAAAATTTGGAGGATTTATTGGCTGTTCAAATTACCCAGATTGTAAATATACAGTTCAATTTAATCAATTGAATGACAAAGATGGCACTACTTTAAGTGGTCCAAAAGAAATTGGTATTTATCCAGAAACAAATGAGATGATTACACTTCGAAAAGGTCCTTATGGTTTCTATATGCAAGTAGGTGAAGGTACTCCAGAAAAGAAACCAAAAAGAGTTTCGATACCCAAAAATTTTGAACCTGAAGAAATTGGTCTTAATACTGCAATACAGTTGTTAGGCTTGCCAAGAAAATTAGGATTTCATCCTGAAACAAATAAAACAGTCAGTGCAGGAATTGGTATGTACGGACCATACATTCTTCATGATAAAAAATATAAAGCTCTAGAAAAAAAGAATATTACAGCTCATGATGGAAAGTTTGGACCGTATGTAAAATGTGGTAAAATCAATGCTTCACTTCTTGGAGATCAAACAATTGATAGTTTAACTCTTGAAGATGCTATAAAACTTATTGATGATAGAAAGCAAAAAATAGGTTTAAAGAAAAAGAAAAAATAAAATAGATTTGATTTAAACCGAAATAGCCTTAAATATAAGATATGCCTAAAAATATATCTCTTAATGACGTCAAAAAATATAGAAAAAAATTTCTAAGAAATAATAAGAATACTGGATCCAGAAATGCATTAATAAAAAATGATTTAAACACAGTTGCTCTTAACTGGGAAAATTTTAGTCAAATTAATCATCATTTTTCAAATCTTATTGAAAAAGAATTACCCGCAACAAATCAAATGGCGTCAGGTCGATGCTGGGGATTTGCAGGATTAAACTTAATGCGATTAGAAGTTGTAAAAAAGCTTAATCTTAATAACTTCGAGTTCTCTCAAAACTATTTTATGTTTTGGGATAAATTAGAAAAGGCAAATTATTTTTTAGAAAATATAATTAAAACAAGAGATCATGCGTATGACAGTAGATTAATCATGCATCTTGTTAAAGCTCCAGTTCAAGATGGTGGTCAGTGGGATATGTTCGTAAATCTTATAGAAAAATATGGAGTAGTTCCAAAAGATGTAATGCCAGAAACAAATCACAGCAGTAAATCCATGGCAATGAATTACATCTTAACACATAAATTGAGAGAATTTGCTTCTGTATTAAGAAAAAAACCTGCTAAACAATCAGCATCTTTGAAGAAAGATATGATGGAAACCATTTATAACTTATTGTCAATGTTTCTTGGTCAACCCCCAGAAGTTGTGAACTGGTCTACTAGAGATAAAGATAATAAATACATTTCCATAGCTAATATCTCACCTAAAGAATTTGTAAAAAAATATGCTGATATAAACATTAAGGATAAAGTTTGTCTGATACATGCTCCAATGAGCAATAAAAAGTTCAATACTACATATACTGTTGAATACTTAGGAAATGTTATTGAAGGACAAGAAATAAAATATCTTAATGTTGAGATAGCTGAACTAAAAAAATCTGCGATGCAATCAATTAAAAATAATGAAGCAGTTTGGTTTGGATGCGATGTAGGAAAAAGATTTAGTAGAGAAATGGGGGTGCTTGACATGGGTATTTTTGACTATGAAAATGTTTTTCAAACATCATTTAAAATGAACAAACAAACTCGACTCGAATACGGTGACAGTGAAATGACCCATGCAATGTTGTTAACTGGTGTTGATGTTAAAAGTAGAAAATCAACTAAATGGAAAATTGAAAATAGCTGGGGGGAAAAAAGTGGTAATAAAGGTTATATGATGATGACCGATGAATGGTTTGATGAGTATACCTATGAGGTAGTTGTAGATAAAAAATATCTCAGTAAAAAATTATTAAAATTTCTTAATATGGAACCTGTGAGTTTAGAGCCGTGGGATCCCATGGGAGCTTTAGCAAAGTAATTTTGAACAAAGAAAATGCTAGTAAACTATGGAAGTTAATACAACTAACAGGAGATGAATTGTTAGGTAAACTACCTGATCATCCAAATCATCCAAAAGGTCGTAATCCATATGCTCACGTAGCTTTAGAAGTAAAGAATCATTTTAAAATGACTTACAAAGATATACCAGATGAAAAATTTGACGAAGTGATTAAGTATTTAGAATTTTTAAAACAAAATCCTAATTAAAATTAATCAAATTCTTTATATTGAATAGATAATGAATTAACGCAATACCTTTGCCCTGTTGGCTCAGGACCGTCATCAAAGACATGTCCTAAATGAGCATCACAAGTCGCACACATTATTTCAGTTCTAAACATTCCGTGAGAAGTATCTTGTTCAGTTTTAATTGCATCATTTGATATGCCTTTAAAAAAACTAGGCCACCCGCATCCTGATTCGTATTTTGAGGTTCTCTCAAATAATTCTGCTCCACAACATCTGCATTTAAATACTCCATCCTTTGTAATATCAAATGCTTTGCCAGAAAAAGCCGGTTCAGTACCTTTTTGTCTAGTGATGTAGTATTCTTCTTCTGAGAGTATTTCTCTCCACTCTTGATCAGACTTAACAACTTTAGTCATATATTTTACCTCTTAATATTAGATAGCACTATTCCTATAATAATAAAGACGGTTCCAATTAAATGAAAGAAAGAAAACTTTTCTCCTAGAAACATAATTGCCCATATCGAACTAAAAACAGGAATAAGATGTAAAAATAGGCTGGCTTTATTAGCTCCTAAAATAGAAACACCCTTATTCCAAGCAAAAAAAGATGTAATACTTGCAAAGATGGCAACATAGCTAATCATCAAAATTTCATTAGAGTCTTTTGGAAAATAGGAGTTTTGTTGAGATTCCAAAAGATAAAACGGAAAAATAAATATCAATCCAATAAAAATCATTACTTCTAAAGTGGCAAGTTGTGAGAGAGTGCTATCAATTTTTTTTAACAAAACAGAATATAAGCCCCATGCAAAAACTGCACCTAACATCCATAAATCTCCTTTCGTGAAATTTAAACTTAAGAGATTATTAACATTTGCTTTTGAAATAATCAGAAGTACTCCAATGATTGATAAAATAATACCAAAAAATTGCATGAAATAAGTTGGAGTTTTATATATGACCCATGAAAAAAAAATTATTAACAAAGGCGTTATAGATGCCATAATAGATGAATTAATCACCATTGATGTTTCTAAAGATAAATAGGTAAAAGAATTAAATATAGTAACACCGAGTATCGATGTTATTATTAAAAAAAACAAATTTTTTTTATATTTCTCAAAGTCCTCATAAATTTTACGATAAGTAAAAGGGAGCAATAAAAGAAAAGCAAGAGACCACCTTAAAAAACTTAATTTAAAAGGTGTTAAATTATAGAGAGAAGCCACTTTCCCAGTAAAAAAATTGCCTGACCAAAAAAGTGAAGAAGCAACTAATAATATAAAAGCAAAATAAATACTTTTTGAATTAATCATCAACTAAAGTCATTAATGATGACGTATCATATCTAGACCCACCATTTTTTTGAACTTCTTCATAAAATCTATCAACAATTTTAGTTACTGGGAGAGAGGCACCATTTTTTTCAGCTTCATTAAAACAAATTGATAAATCTTTTCGCATCCAATCAACCGCAAAGCCAAATTCATATTCTCCCTTGAGCATAGTTCTGTATCTATTTTCCATTTGCCAAGATTGTGCTGCACCTTTAGAAATTACTTGTAATACTTTTTCCATATCTAAGTTTGCTTTTTTACCAAATGACAAAGCCTCTGATAAACCTTGCACCAAACCCGCAATACAAATTTGGTTAATCATTTTAGCTAATTGACCTGATCCAGTTGGACCAATTAGTTCAATAGTTTTGCCATATGACGTCATCACTGGTTTTGCAATTTGAAAATTTTTCTCATCCCCACCAACCATTATTGATAAAATACCATTCTCTGCTCCTGCTTGACCACCAGAGACTGGTGCGTCAAGAAAATGAAAATTTTTATCTTTAGCTTTTTGATAATATTTTCTTGCAATATCTGCTGAAGCAGTTGTATGATCTACTATTATAGTATTTTCTTTTATATTGTTTATAATACCATTATCACCCTCCATAACAGATACTAAATCTTCATCTCTACCTACACAAATAAATACTATTTGAGCATCAGATGATGCTTCACCAGGAGTTGATTTTGACATTCCTGAAAATTCATCAACCCATTTATCTGCTACTGAACTAGTTCTGTTATAAACTGTTGTGTTAAAGTTGTTTTTTTTAAGATGACCAGCCATGTTGTAGCCCATGACCCCAAGACCAATAAAAGTAACATTTTTAATTTCCATATAATTATTCTCCAATTAGATTTAATATTTCATAGCTTAAATTTTTTGAGCTGCTCACAACAAGATTTTTAGAATTTTCATAAAATTTATATTCTAATTTATCAAAATGACAATCATGACCTCCTGCTTGTCTTACAATAAAAACACCTGGTATATGATCCCAAGGATATAATCGAGATAATAAAGCAAAATTTCTTATTCCAAGCACAATATCAAAATACTCACAACCAATTGATCCATAAGAATTAATATTTTTAAAATTATCTTTTATTGCAACTAACTTTTCTTTTTTATTTCCATCCCAATACTTTGTACTTATTGAGCCAATAGAATTTTCAATAGTAGTATTTACACTTAATTCAATTTTTTTATTATTAAAAAAAGTTCCTGTTTTATCAGCAAACATAAATTCTTCACCAATAGGTTTATAAATAAATGATTGGATTATTTGCCTGTTCTTAGTTAATGATACCATTACTGCAAATCTCTCTTTTGATTTTGCAAAATTACTAGTTCCATCTATAGGGTCAACAGTCCAGCAATAATTATCTGATAGATAGTAATTTAATATTGAGGAATCCTTGGAATAAGTTTCTTCTCCAATGAACTTAGAATTTTTAATCATTTTTGAGAAATGAGAATAAAGCTCTTTTTCAACCTTAATATCAATTTCTGTTACTATATCTTTTTCATTTTTGTATGTAATTTGATTTTTAGTTAAATTTCCAAAACTTGGTAGTATAATTCTATTACTGATATTATATAAAATTTCTCTTATATCATCTACATTAACCACTGGATTTAAATAATAGCTTTGTATAAATTTAAAGCAAGAGACTTTGTGATTGCTCCAATTTTTCCATTGTTTATTTTAATTTTATCTACATGAGTTATAGGTGTCACTAAACTACCTGAGCTCGTAATGAAAACTTCTTCAGACTTCAAAAGTTCTTTTATAGAAAATTCTTTTTCAATTAATTCTAAATTTAAAGACCTTATGATTTTTTTTAAAACTGTCCTTGTAACACCTTTTAAAATTTCTTTATTTGCTGGATGTGTAATAATTTTTGTCCCTTTTACTATCCAAACATTTGAATGAGCAGCCTCAGTAACTTTTTTTCCCTTAGTTAAAATTGTCTCGTAAGCTCCTTGCTTACTGGCTTCAGTAGCAGCTAAAATATTAGCTAACAATGAGGTTGTTTTTATATCTGGTCTTCCCCATCTAATATCAGGATAGGTAATTGCTTTATAGCCTTTATAATTTTTGTCAGGTAAATTAAATTTTTTCTTAGTTGTATATATAATTATATTTGGCTTTAGATATTTTTTATAAGCATGCTCACGAGGCTGTATTCCCCTAGTAATTTGCAAATAAATTATTCCATTTTTTAATTTATTCTTGTTAACCAAATTAATAAAAATTTTAGTTAAAAAAGTTTGATTAACTTTATAATTAAAATTCAGTTCTTTAGTTGAATATTTTAATCTACTAAAGTGAAACTCAATATCAAGTAACTTGCTATTTAAAACTTTTATAACTTCATAAACACTGTCTGAAAATTGGAAACCTCTGTCCTCAATATGAATTTTTGCGTCTTTAAACTTTAAATATTTATTATTAATATACACATATTTTGACATTTATTAGTATGAAGAAAGTAATTTTTCTAACTTATTGATATATGGTGTCTCTACAAAGAATACAACATCATCATTTTCTTTAAAATTTGTATTACTGTTAGGAATAATTATTTGACCATCCCTTAATATAGATCCTATTCTAACACTTTTTGGTAAATTTAATTCTTTTAAATTTTTGTTACAAAGTGGTGATTGTTTATTTATCATTGCCTCTATTACTTCACCAAATCCATCACCAAGTGAATAATCATTCATTATGCCTCCACCTCTGACTTTTTCCAATATTTTTGAAATAGTGATTAGTTTAGGATCGATTGTTATGTCTATACCGATATTTGATAATAGTGATGTGTAAGAACTATTATTTATAAGAGCCATACACTGCTTTGTGCCTGCTCTTTTGGCAAGTAGTGAAGCTAAAACATTTACTTCATCATCCTCAGTGACAGCAATACAATATCCAGCTTCAGCTATATTCACTTCATCTAATATTTGATTGTCTAAACCATCACCATTAGTGATAGTGACATTGTTTAATTGTGATGCTAAAAACTGGGATCTTTCTTTATCAAGCTCAATCAATTCAGTTGAAATACCATTATCATCATTTTCAATTAATTCAGCAAGAGAAAAACCTATATTTCCTCCTCCAATAATAACAATTTTTTGTGCTTGTAATTCTTTGTGTCCAAACTCTTTTAGCACATCTTTTAAATTTTGCGTCTCGACAACCATGTAAATCAAATCATTTTTTTCTATTTTAGTTGAAGAATTAACAATAAATTTTTTATCACCCCTGAAAATAAATAAAATATTTGCTAGGTAATCTGGAAATTTGGCAGATAATTCCCTAACAGTTAATCCTATATGACTACAATTATCATCACATTTAAATCCAATCAATTTCAATTGTTTTTCTGATAACTCAAGCATATCAATTGTTCCAGGTGAGATTATTCTTCTATGAAAAGCACTTGCTACTTCTTGTTCTGGAGAAATAATAGCATCGATTGGAAGATCATTTTTTGTATATAATTTTTGCCATTCTCCCTTGAGATAATCTTGTTGTCTTATTCTTGCTATTTTTTTTGGAATTTTAAATAAAGAATGTCCAATTTGACATGCAATCATGTTTGTTTCATCACTTTTGGTAACAGCAATTAATATTTCACAATCTTTTGCTCCTGCATTCATTAATGTAGAAGGCAAACTAGGAATACCAGAAACTACTTTTACATCTAAATTTTCAGAGATTTTATTTAGTTTTGCAGAAGGCTCATCTACAACAGTAACCTCAAAATTTTCTTTTGAAAGTTTGTCTGCTATACTATAGCCAACATCACCAGACCCACAAATAATTGTTTTCATTTAGTTATTTAACTGAAATATTTAATGATTTAAGTTTTCTATAAAGAGCTGTTCTTTCCATACCAGTAAATTCTGATACTTTAGATATATTACCACTAAATCTTCTAATTTGCGATACTAAATACTCTTTTTCAAATTCCATTCTTGCTTCTTTTAATGATAAATCATAATTGATTAAATTAATTTGATCTTTGTTAAAATCTCCCATTTCAAGTGCCAAGTTGTCTACATCAAGAACTAGATCGTCTGTTGCTGTTTGATTAAGAATAACAGTTTTTTCAACATAATTAACTAACTGAGCAACATTTCCAGGCCAATTAAACATTTCTAATTTAGATATTGCTGATTTTGAAAAACTCAAATCTATACTCCTAGAATTAAATTTTGAAATATAATAATTTAATATTGGGACAATATCAGGAACACGCTTTGATAGACTTGGGCATACTAAATGATCAACTTTGAGTCGCTCATATAATCTAGAAAGAAAATTGCCGTTTACAATTTCTTCTTCTAATTTTTTTTCTGAAATTGTTATAATCTTATGATCTAAATCAATATTAGCAGATTTAAAAAATTCTGAATTTTCTATGAAAAATAAAAATTGTTTTTGAAATTTTAATGGTATTAAATCAATATTTGAAAGAATTAAAGTGTTCATATTAGATCTAATGAAAAGATTATCATTTAAATTTTTAATATCCTCAGAGAAAAGAACTTCCAAATTGTTTTCATTTAATGTTGCGAAATCAATATATATTGGAATTTTATTGCTATATTTAGATATTTTATGAATTTGATTTGCTATTAATTTTTTTCCAACACCAAAAGGTCCTTCAATCAATAAACGTGAATTTGATTTAGAAAAAATCTCTATATTTTTTTTTGTATTATTAATAAAATTTGAATTACCTACTAAATCAATATCTGGGATCACTAATTCTTTTAAATTTTTATTCTCATTTAACAGTTTAGAGCTTTCTATAGCTCTTTTAGCTAGAATTAATAATTTATCACTATTAAATGGTTTTTCTATAAAATCATAAGCTCCATTTTTAATTGAGCTAACTGCTAAATCCACTGTCCCATGTCCACTAATGATAATTACAGGAACATTGCTAGATATTTTTTTAAATTCTTTAAGTATTTCAATACCATCCAACTTACTGTTTGATAGCCAAACATCAAGAATTACTAAATCTGGGTTATATTTAATAAATTGCGAAATTGCTTCATTTGAATTGAAAGCTGAATAAGTTAAATATTTTTCATCTTTTAGAATTTCAGATATTAAGAAACAAATATCCTTTTCATCATCAATTATTAAAACTTTAAACATTTAAATTATCGAATATAATGGAACTAGTTGTACCAGCCATTTGTTTATTTTTTTCTATTCTAATTTTACCGTTATGATCTTCAATTATTTTTTTTACTATTGATAAACCTAGGCCCGTACCTTTGTTTTTTGTTGTAAAATAAGGTTCAAAAATTTTGTTTACCATCTCTTTTGAAATACCGATACCGTTATCAACTATTTCTATCAATATTTTATTATTCTTAGGTATAAGATTAATGGAAATTGATGGATTTGGAATTTTTTCAACAGCCTCAACAGCATTTTTAATTAAATTATTAAAACATTGTGATAATTGAAATTTATCGAATTGAAAATAAATATCTTGTTTTTCTTGGTTAATATTAAATTTTATATTTTTATGTGAATTAGAAAATAATAAATATGATTCATTTAAACATTTTGATAAATTATCAAGTTTGATTTCTGGTTCAGGCATTCTTGCAAATGAAGAAAACTCATCAATTAATTTTCCTATATCATCAACTTGTCTAGAAATAGTTTTTGTTAATACTTTAATATCATCATTTTCAAACTCTTTATTAAGATATTTTTTTTCTATCCTTTCAGCAGATAGCTTAATTGGAGTTAGTGGATTCTTAACTTCATGTGCAATTTTTCTTGCAATATCTGACCATGCGGCATGTTTTTCAGCTAATATAAATGATGTTGTATCATCTATTGCTACAATATAGCCATTAATTTTATCATCTTTGAATTCTTTAATAATTCTTATGTTAAAATTTCTAAGATCATCATTTATAAGTATTTCAGTTTGAAAGTTTTCAAGTATTTTTTTTGATTTTTTAAAGTTATTAAAAATATTTTTCCAATCAGGAAAAACTGTTAAAAAATTTTTTTTATTTTCTAAAATTTTTTTACCTTTAAAAAGTTTATTTGTTGTTTGGTTAAAAAACAGAACATTCATATTACTATCTAAAGAAACAACTCCAATAGTAAGTAAACTAAGTATTGCTTCAATGAATAATCTTTTTTCTTCATCTTCATTACTTTTAAATATAAGTTGATTTTGTTTATTTTCGATTTCAACAATCATTTTGTTATACGATGAGAGTAAAACTTTAATTTCATCGAATTGATCAACTTCAGAGACTTTTGCATCAAAGTTTCCTTTTGAGATTTCATTAGCTGATTGAATTAAATTCGATATTGGCCTTGATAATCTTTTAGCTAAATTAAAACCTATTAAAACAGCAATTAAAACAAAACCAATTGAAAATAATACAAAGATCATTGAATATGTTATCTGAATTCCTGCGCTTTCATTTTCTTTTTTGGTATATATATTGTAAGCATCTTTAGTCGCTGCAACATGATCCCAGATATTTGTATTAAGCTCTCTGTTTACCTGCATAAATACATCACCTAAAAAATTAATCTTTTTATATGCAGAAATAGAATTTTTATTTAATTGAAAAATATAAACTCTGTTTTGGTCTAAAATTTCAAATATATCTAGTGATGGAAAAAGAAAATTTTTATTTTCTTGATCTTTAAAATTCAAATAGACTTCACCTTTTTTATTGAATAAATAAATATTTGAAATCGTTCGTAAATTAATAAATTCATTTAGCCCTTGATTAATAGAATTAATATTAACTTCATTGTTTCTTGAAACTTTTACTATTTCTCTCATAATTAATTGTGTATCAGAAATTATTTCAGCTTGTATTTCATTCTCATAATCTCTTGCAACTATATTGGAATTAACTACCGCATCTCTTACCGCTCCTCCATACCAAGTTCTAAATTCTAAATTAAAAAAGAGTGACGTAATAACAACTAATCCAATAGTTGGGCCGACCGCCATAGCAGTAAATAAATTAACAAATTTAATATATAGTTTAGAATTATCTTTTTGATTGCGTCTATGAATAACAATCAGAATTAATTGTCTTATTATAAGTGCCAAAAGCAATATAACAAAAAAAACATCAGCTAATAAAAAATACTGTAATTGTAATGGGTTTTTAACTAGATTATTATTTGGAAGCATCAAATAGAATGTTATCGAAAAACTAATAAGTATTAGAGCCAGCAATAAATAAAACGAGAATTTGGATAGATATAATTTATTTAATATTTTGGTAAGACTTATCATTTAGATAGGTTTAAATTATATTTTTTACTATATAATAAACTAATATATAAACACTTTATAAATGAAAAAAATAAAAAATGCACTCGTTATCCTAGCGGGCGGTAGAGGTAAAAGGTTCAATAACAAACTACCTAAACAATTTAATGAAATTAATGGTGAAAATCTTATAGATTTTTTTTTAAATCGCATAGAGACTAATTTTTTTGATATAATATTAATTGTCATCAGAAGATCTGATCAAAAATATCTTAAAAATCTCAAGATTAAATACCCTCTATTAAAATTAATTTTTGCTCAAGCAGGCAAAAATAGACAATTATCATCATTAAACGCTCTAAAGAAATTAAATAAATACAAACCAACTAATGTTTTAATACATGATGCAGCACGACCATTCTGTTCAAATAAATTAATAATAAAAATAATACGAAGTCTCAATAAAAATAAGTCGGCAATACCCTATGTTATTAGCCCTGATAAAAAAATCATATCAAAAAAAGAATTTAACAAAACTATAAAATTGATCCAAACCCCACAAGGTTTTAATTTTAATACAATTTTAAAAGCTCATGAAAAAAGTCAGTTAATTAATGCAAAAGATGACTCAATATTAATTAATGAAAAAGAATTAAACTTTATTAAAGGTGAAAAATTAAATATAAAAATAACATATCCTGAAGATTTAAACTACTTTAAAATTTTTCTTAAACCAATATACAAATCAGGTATTGGTTACGATATTCATCAAATTGACACAAATAAAAAAACTGGACTAAAACTGTGTGGGATAAAAATTGATTTCAATAAATTAATTGGACACTCTGATGCTGACGTTGGTATTCATGCAATTTGTGATAGTATTTTTGGAGCATTGTCTATGAAAGATATAGGATATTATTTTTCAAACAAAGATCCAAAATGGAAAAATAAAAGTTCTGAATATTTTTTGAAATTTGCAAAAGATAAACTAAAAGAAAATAATTTTTTTATATCTAATCTCGATATTAATTTTATTTGTGAAAAACCTAATATCAATAAACATAGAAAAAAAATGATAAAAAAATTATCTCTTTTACTAAAAATACCAGAGAAAATCATTTCAATAAAGGCAACTTCAAATGAAAAAATAGGCTTTATTGGTGATGGGCTTGGCATAGCAGCTGAATCGATAGTACAAATTACAAATGAAAAATTTTACTAAACTTTTCGTTTCAATATTTTATATTGGGTATATCAAAATTGCACCAGGAACTTGGGGTAGTTTGGCTTCATTATTTCTAATGTATATTTTGTTTAATATTCTATCATTACCTTTAGTAATATTAGTGATAATTTTCATTATCTTATTCTTTCTTTCAAATTATTTGATTAATTATTTTTCATCTTTTACTGACTCTCATGACTCAAAACATATTATAATAGATGAGCTACTTGGTATTTTCTTCATTTTCTTATTTTATGATTTCATAAATATATACAATAACTTTGTAACATGTTTGTTAATTTTTGTTATTTTCAGACTATTTGATATTTCTAAATTATTTCCTGCAAGTTATTTTGATAAGCAACTCCATAATGGGTATGGTGTAATTCTTGATGATATCATTGCAGGGCTATATACTGTATTAACAATTATGATCATCAATGCCTTCATATAAAAAAATAATTAATAAATTAATTAATAAAAAAATTACAGTTTCAACTGCAGAGTCTTGTACTGGAGGATTATTAGCTTATAGCATTACCAAAAATCAGAACTCTTCAAAAATATATCTTGGTGGATATGTTACTTACTCCAATGAATTAAAGATAAGAGACCTAAATGTAAAAAAAACAACATTAAAAAAATACGGAGCTGTAAGCAAAGAAATTGCAATAGAAATGGTAAATGGACTATATTCAACAAATAAAACTAATATTTGCATAGCAACGACTGGAATAGCAGGTCCAGGTGGTGGCACAAAGAAGAAGCCTGTTGGTTTAATTTATATTGGAATAATAATTAATGGAAAAATGAAAGTCTTCAAAAAGAATTTTAATGGTACAAGAATTACCATACAAAATAATTGTGTTAATTTTATTTTTAAATATTTGGATAAATCAATCTAAAGATTATCTGCTCTTTTTTTGAAAGAGTCTATCATTTTATTTTCTATAAGGGGATAAAAAGTTTCTGCGAGTTTTTGATGAATAAAATTCTTAAACTCAAAATTTACCTCAAAAATTATTTTAGATTTATTTTTATTAATTTCTTCAAATTTCCAATCAGTTTTTAAATCCTTTAGCGGGCCTTCAATGTAACTAGTTTCAATAGTTAACTTATTTTTATTAAATTTTACATGAGACCCAAATTTTTGAACTAAAATAAATTTATACTTTACAAACATATCAGCAAAAATTTCATTATTTCTTTTTTTATTTATAATTATTTTAGTACACCATGGGATGTATTCAGGATAACTCTCTATATCCAATACAATATTAAAAAGTTTTAAAGCGGAATGGGAAATTATTTCTTCTCTTTTTGAATTCTTCATTAAATAGATTTAGCAGCTCTATTTTTTTGCATAATTCTAAAATCTTCTGAAGCATGATAACTTGATCTTGTAAGTGGAGAAGATGATACCATTAGAAAACCTTTTGCTATTGCCATTTGCTTATATTCTTCAAATTCTTTTGGTGTAATAAATTTTTCTAGTTTTGCATGTTTTGGTGTTGGAGGTAAATATTGACCAATAGTTATAAAATCAACATCTGCGGCTCTTAAATCATCCATTACTTGATAAATCTCATCTTTTGTTTCACCTAACCCAACCATTAATCCTGATTTTGTAAATATATTTGGATTAAGTTTTTTAATATCAGCTAAAAGTTTTAAACTTACAAAATACCTAGAGCCAGGTCTTATACTTAGATATAACCTCGGTACCGTTTCTAAATTATGGTTGAAAACATCTGGAAGATTATTGCTAAGAATATTTAAAGCCTCTGGTTTTTTATGAAAATCAGGAGTTAAAATTTCAATAGTACAGTTTTGATTGAGTTTTCTTATTGAGTTTATAACTTTTGTAAAATGATTTGCACCACCATCATCTAAATCATCTCTGTCAACACTTGTGACAACAACATGTTCAAGACCTAGCTCAGAAACTGCTTCAGCTATTTTGTTTGGCTCACTAGTATCTACAAAACCTGGCTTACCAGTCTTTATATTGCAAAAAGCACAAGCTCTGGTGCAAATATCACCGAGGATCATAAAAGTAGCATGTTTTTTTTGCCAACACTCAGAAATATTGGGGCACGCAGCCTCCTCACAAACAGTAATAATTTTTTTATCTTTCAAAATTTTATCAGTTGATTTAAAAAATTTTGAAGTTGGAGCCTTTACCCTTATCCAAGATGGCTTCTTAGGAATAGGATTAGAAACTCTAAAAATTTTCTCTGGATGTCTAATTTCTGTCATACTAAATTACTTCCATGTCAGTACTTTGTATCCATATTTTAAATGGGTCTTCCATGATATCATTAAAGTCTTTTAGCAATTTACCAGCAACTGCACCATCTAAAACACGATGATCGGCAGATAGTGTTGATTTTAGTGTATGCCCTATCTCAATGCTCTCATTTACTACTATAGGTTTTTGGATAATTTTACCCACAGCTAAAATAGATGCTTGTGGCGGGCTAATAATTGCAGCAAACTCACTTATACCAAACATACCTAAGTTTGAAACTGTTATTGAGCCACCTGTATACTGTTCGGGTTTAAGAGAATTAGTTTTAGCTAACTTTGCTAACTCTTTTATTTCATTTGAAATTTCGTTAAGACCTTTTGAATTTACTTTTTTTACAATAGGAGTGATAAGTCCTTCATCAATAGCTACAGCAACTGATACATCAATATCATTTAATTTGTAAATTTGATCATTTTGCCAGTAAACATTAGTTTTTGGATTTTTTTTCATTGCCATTGCCAATGCTTTTACAATCAGATCATTAAATGAAATTTTAACAGAATTTTTTTCATTAATTTTTTTTCTTAATTCAATTAATTTACTGACATTAGATTCAATCGTCAGATAGAAATGTGGTATTTGTTGTTTTGCTTCCAATGTTCGCTTAGCAATAACTTTTCGCATTGTGCTAGGCTGAATTACTTCGTGTCGCAGATTAATATCTTGAGTTGGTGCTTTTGTGTTATCATAAGTTTCGAGATCTCTTTTTATAATTCTGCCATCAGGCCCAGAGCCATTTATAGTGATTAAATCAATATTTTTTTCTTTTGAAATTTTTTTTACAAGTGGTGATGCTTTTATTCTATCATCAGATTTTACATGAATAGAATTTTCATTTACTTGAATGTTTTTATCTAAATTCAAATCTTCTTCAGTTTTTTTATTCTTTTCTTTTGGTTTTTCTTTTTCAATAATTAAATTTTGAATTGACTCATTTTTGTCTCCATCAATAATTGCAATTACACTGTTAACTGGAACTTGAGATCCCGCTTTCTTCTCTAAAAGATGAGTAATCTTTCCTTCATCAACTGCCTCTACCTCCATAGTAGCTTTATCTGTTTCAATTTCTGCAATTATATCTCCAGCTTTTACAATATCGCCCACTTTAACTAACCATTTATTAATTACGCCTTCAGTCATGGTTGGCGATAAAGCCGGCATTAAAATTTTTGATGACATAATTTAAATATAATTAACTTCTTTAACGGCTTTTACAATATCCTCAACTTGAGGCAGGTATAATTTCTCTAACTCACTAGAGTATGGCATAGGTACATCTGCACTATTAACCTTAATAATAGGTGAATCTAAATAATCAAATGCTTGTTGTTGCACAATATTTACTACCTCTGATCCAATACTTGCAAAAGGCCATGACTCTTCAACTGTAACTAACCTATTAGTTTTTTTAACTGATTTCAGAATAGTTTCTTTGTCTAAAGGTCTTAAGCTTTGCAAATCAATGACTTCTACATCTAAATTAAATTCATTTTTCAAAATTTTTGCTGCCTCTAATGATTTGTGCAACATTATTGAGTAAGTAACAATAGTTGTGTCTTTTCCCTCTTTTGCAACATTTGCTTTACCGAATGGAATAGCAAAATTATCATCAGCAGAAACTTCACCTTTTAAACCATATAAAATTTCATTTTCTAAAAATATAACTGGGTTGGGATCTCTGATAGCCTCTCTTAATAACCCTTTAGCATTTAATGGTGTGGATGGTGCTGCAACCTTTAATCCTGGAACATGAGAATACCATGAGGAAAAATCTTGACTGTGTTGAGCGGCAACTTGTGCAGCTGCACCATTTGGACCTCTGAAGACTATTGGGCAATTTATTTGACCTCCTGACATGTAGAGGGTTTTTGCTGCAGAATTAATAATTTGATCAATAGCCTGCATGGAAAAGTTAAATGTCATAAATTCAACGATTGGAACCAACCCTTTAAAAGCGGCACCAACTGCCAATCCTGTAAATCCTTGCTCAGAAATAGGAGTGTCAATAACCCTTTTTTTTCCAAACTCTTCTAATAAACCTTGAGTCACTTTATATGCGCCCTGATATTCCGCTACTTCTTCCCCAAGTATAAAAACTTTTTTATCTTTTCTCATTTCTTCCGCAATTGTATCTCTGATTGCTTGTCTCATCGTAATTTGACCTTTACTAAGATTTACTTTTTCCTGTTCATCTTTTTTAGTTGTTATTAAAGTTTCTGATGTTTCTTGTTTTTCTTTATTTGGAGTAGTGATATTTTTATTTTCTGATGTATCACTTTTATTAACTTGCTCCCCTGATATTAGAGCAATGGGCTTATTGACAGGTATATTGTTGTCTCCTTCTTTATAAAGTAGCTTTTCAACAGTACCTTCATCAACTGCCTCTACCTCCATAGTAGCTTTATCTGTTTCAATTTCTGCTATTACATCTCCTGCTTTTACAACTTGTCCTTCTTGAACTAACCATTTTGATAAGTTGCCCTCCGTCATAGTGGGAGAAAGGGCCGGCATTAAAATTTCTATACTCATTTATATATAAACATCCGTGTATAGTTCCTCACTAGAAGGAAATTTACTTTCAAGTGCGAAATCAGCAGCAGCTTTTACTTCTTCAATAATTTCTTTACTTATTTTTTCAAGCTCTGGTTCAGTTGCCAATTTCTTTTTTAAGATTTCTGTTCTTACAATTTCTATAGGATCTGAATTTTTATATTCCTCTAATTCATTTTTAGTTCTATATTTTGCTGGATCAGACATTGAGTGACCTCTGTAACGATATGTTTGAACCTCCAATATATATGGCCCCTTACCTGATCTTACATATTCTCCAGCTTTATCAGCAGCTTTAATTATGGAAAATACATTCATACCATCAACTATTTCTCCTTTAATGCCGAAAGCTTCTCCTCTTTTGTACAAATCAGATCCTGCTGCTGCCCTATCCACAGATGTCCCCATTCCATATTTATTATTTTCAATAATATATAGAACAGGCAGTTCCCATAATGCTGCTAAATTAAAAGCTTCAAAAACTTGGCCATTATTCATTGCTCCATCTCCAATATAAGTTCTGCAAATATTTTTATCATTGTTGTATTTATGTGTGAATGCAATGCCTGTACCTATAGGAACTTGAGCCCCAACTATCCCGTGACCTCCATAAAAATTATTTTCTTTTGAAAACATATGCATTGAACCCCCTTTACCAGCAGAATACCCGTCTGTTCTTCCAGTAAGTTCGGCCATTATTTTTTTTGGATCCAATCCTCTGGCAATCATATGACCATGATCTCTATAAGTAGTCACTACGGAGTCATTTTTATGAATTGTCATTAGAACACCAACAACAACTGCCTCTTGCCCTATATATAGGTGACAAAAACCACCAATATGCCCCATCCCATAGAGTTGAGCGGATCTCTCCTCAAAACGCCTAATTTTCAACATATAGGAGAATATTTTCAAATGATCAGATTTAGATAATTTTTTCATTTTGTAAATTTTTGTAAATTTTTTATTATTTATTTGTAAATTTTTGTCAATTATTTATTTATCTAAAATAATAACAATTTCATTTTTATCAATCAAACCAAGCTTTTTTCTTGCTTGTTCATCCAGATAATCTAGATCCATCGAATTTGGCTTTAAGCGTTTTGTTCTATCAAGATAATAATTATTTTCATCTTGAAGATTTGCTAAAGTGAAATCATATTCCTGAGCTTGTTTTGTTAGATAAAAATATTTTAACAAGCCTCTTTGGCCATTTATTAAAAAATAAACTAAATAAATAAAAATAAAAAAAGTAATTAAAAACGATAAATATAAAATTATCTTATTTTTTATAATTACTGATTTGTTCATACTAAAGCACAATTAATCAGATCAAGTGCGTTTATGTCAATGTTTAAGAATTGTTTTGCCAGCGTATTTTGCTCTTGAGCCAAGCATTTCTTCAATTCTTAATAATTGATTGTATTTTGCAGTTCTATCTGTTCTTGAGAGTGATCCTGTTTTTATTTGACCGGCAGACACAGCTACAGAAAGATCTGCAATAGTTGTATCTTCAGTCTCACCAGATCTGTGAGAAATTATTGAATTAAAATTATTTCTTTTTCCAAGATTAATAGCATCTATTGTTTCAGATAAAGTACCAATTTGATTTAGTTTTACTAAAATCGCATTTCCAGCATTTTTTTCAATCCCTGTTTTTAATCTTTTAATATTTGTTACAAAAAGATCATCACCTACTAACTGAACTTTGTTTCCAATTCTTTTAGTTAGCTCAATCCAACCATCCCAATCGTCTTCGGACATGCCATCCTCAATAGAATAAATGGGAAAATTGTTTGCTAAATTTTCAATATAGCTTACCATATCGGATGAACTCAGTGTTTTTCCTTCACCTTTTAGTTCGTATTTATCGTTTTGATAAAATTCTGTTGAAGCAACATCTAGGGATAAGAGAATATCATCATTAATTTTTAAACCAGACTTTTCTACAGCACTTAAAATAATTTCTATTACTTCTGCAGAGCTATTTACATTTGGAGCAAAGCCACCCTCATCACCAACATTAGTGTTGAGACTCTTTGATTTTAATATTGATTTTAATGAGTGAAAAATCTCACAACCAAATCTTAATGACTCAGAAAATGTAGATGCTCCAACTGGTGCAATCATAAACTCCTGAATATCAACATCGTTATCAGCATGAGATCCACCATTAATAATATTCATCATCGGAACAGGTAATAAAAAATTTTCATCTTCTGCAATATGTTGATAGAGAGTTGTTGAAGTATGATCAGCTAAACTTTTAGCAAAAGCTAAACTTGCTGCAAGCGTTGCATTTGCTCCAATATTGGATTTATTTTCCGTTCCATCTAAATCCAAAACGGCTTTATCAAAAACTTGATAATTGCTGTAAATCTTTCCTACAACTTGATTTTTAATCATGTTGTTAATATTTTGAACCGCTTTTTTAACGCCTTTTCCAAGATATCTGTTTGTATCACCATCACGTAATTCTAGTGCCTCATGAACTCCTGTTGATGCCCCGCTTGGAACAGCCGCTCTACCAAAAGAGCCGTCATCTAATTCCACATCACATTCAATTGTAGGATTTCCCCTACTATCTAATATCTCTCTTGCGTGTATATTTTTTATTTTTTCCATTTTGCCTTTCTATACTAAAAATTAAAATTAAAATTATTTTTTTGAAACAGTATCTAGCTCAATCAATTTTGAAATTAAACTTTCGAGGTTCTCAATTTGCAACATATTTGGACCATCGCTTGGAGCATTATCAGGATCATTATGTGTTTCAATAAAAATTCCAGCAACACCAACTGCCACAGCAGCTTTAGCTAAAGTAGAAACAAACTCTCTTTTACCTCCACTCTTTTCTCCCATTCCTCCTGGCTCTTGCACAGAATGTGTAGCATCAAAAATAACGGGATAAAGATAATTTTTCATAATATCTAATGATTTAAAATCATTAATTAAATTGTTATAGCCAAATGATGTTCCTCTTTCGGTGATCATAATATTTTGATTACCAACACTTTCAATTTTTTTAAAAATGTTTGGAACCTCATAAGGAGATAAAAACTGACCTTTCTTAACATTTATGATTTTATTTGTTTTTGCAGCTGAAATTAATAAGTCAGTTTGTCTGCACAAAAACGCAGGTATTTGAAGAACATCAACACTGTCTGAATTAGAAAAGAATTCACACTGACTTTCATTATGAACATCAGTTAAAATAGGACAATTATATGTTGATTTTATTTTATAAAATATTTTTTCAGCCTGGTTTATATCTATACCTCTTCTACTATTTATACTTGATCGATTTGCTTTATCAAAACTAGATTTGTAAATAAAATTAATTTCTAGTTTCTGACATATTGTAGCAATCTTATCTGCCATCATTAAAGAATGACTTTCATCCTCAATTACGCATGGACCAGCAATTAAGATAAAATTATTTTTATTTGAAATTTCAAAATTGTTTATTTTGATTGTTTTCATTTTATGCAATGTTTAATAAAAGATGAAAATAAAGGATGTGGTGCCAAAGGTCTAGATTTTAATTCTGGATGAAACTGCACTCCAATAAACCACTTATGATTAACACTTTCTAGAACTTCAGGAAGAACTTTATCAGGTGACATTCCAGAAAAAACAAAACCTTTTTTTTCAAAATCTTTCGTTAAAGATAAATCAACTTCGTATCTATGTCGATGCCTTTCAGAAATTTCATTAGTATTATATATTTTGCTTACATTAGAGCCTTGTTTTAGAATCGCTTTATAAGCCCCAAGCCTCATCGTACCACCCTTGTCACTAGTTTGATCTCTTTTTTCAATTTTATTTTCATTTTGCCATTCTGTCATAAGACTAACAACTGGGTTTTTAGTTGATTGAAATTCAGTTGAATTAGAGTCCTCTATACCAAAAACATTTCTTGCTATTTCTACTACACTTAATTGCATTCCTAAGCAAATTCCAAAAAATGGAATATTATTTTCTCTTGCAAATTTAATAGCTAAAATTTTACCCTCAATTCCTCTGTAGCCAAAACCCCCTGGTATCAAGATGCCATCAACGTTTTTAAGCTCCTTCATTAATTCAGTTGTTTTAACTTTTTCAGCATTGATCCAATGAATTTTTACTTCAGCATTGTTTTCAATGCCTCCATGAGTAAGAGCTTCGATAAGTGATTTATAACTATCTTTCAAATTAGTATATTTTCCAACTACCCCAATTGTTACTTCTTTTTTTAAATTACTAATTTTATTTGTTAAGCTTTCCCAAGCCTTTATGTTAAGAGGATATTTAGAAGAATCATAACCTAAATGTTCAAGCAAAACTTTATCAAGGCCAGCTTTTGAATAGATTGAAGGAACTTCATAAATCGAACTTGCATTTAAAGCAGGTATAACTGAGTCTTTTTTAACATTACAAAACTGTGATATTTTTTCAAGAGATTCAGTATTAATTTCTTTTTCACATCTGCACATGATTATATCAGGTTGAATTCCAGAATTTAGCAATTCCTTTACAGAATGTTGAGTTGGCTTAGTTTTTAACTCACCTGCAGAACTTAAATAAGGAACATATGTCATATGAATTAGAGCTGAATTAATATTTTTATCATTTCTGATTTGTCTAATTGCTTCCAGAAAAGGAAGAGACTCAATATCTCCTACAGTGCCACCAATTTCATAAATAATGATATCCTCATCTTCAAAATTAGAATTAATGAAAAGTTTTATTTCATCAGTCACATGAGGAATAACTTGTATTGTAGCACCTAGATAATCGCCCTTTCTTTCTTTTTTTAAAACATTTGAATAAATTTTACCTGATGATGTGCTATCTGTTTTTTTTGCAGATCTGTTTGTAAATCTTTCATAGTGTCCCAAGTCAAGATCAGTTTCTGCACCGTCATCAGTAACAAATACCTCACCATGCTGGTAAGGACTCATTGTTCCTGGATCTACATTCAAATAAGGATCAAGCTTTCTTATTCTAACTTTAAATTTTCTTTGCTGAAGTAAAGAAGCTAAGGCTGCAGAAGCTATACCTTTTCCTAATGATGAGGCAACTCCACCCGTAATAAATACATATTGCATTACGGATAACCCTGATACATAAATGCCTAATCTATATCAAGATATTTATTTTAATTGTTTTCAGGAATTACAGGTTCTTCTGATATTTCTTCTTCAGAGCTTATAGAAGGTAAAGATTCTAGGATATTTTTTTCAGATCCTACTGATGCAAAAATTGTTAAAACAACACTCATAACCATAAATAATGTTGCAGTTAAAGCTGTAAGTCTTGATAATAAATTTGCAGAGCCTCTAGGGGACATCATTCCTCCTACGCCACCTCCTCCACCAAGACCCAAACCTTCATTATCACTGCCCTGAAGTAAAACAAAAATCACCATTAATACTGCAAGAATTAGCTGTATGATTATTAAGGTTAACATGGCTGCACTTATATTTATAAAGTATTATAAAGCAAGAAATTAATCTCCAATTATCTTTGTAAACTCTTCTGATTTTAGTGAAGCTCCTCCAATTAATGCGCCATCAACATTAGATAAATCTGTAATCTCTCTTGCATTACTAGCTTTCACAGAGCCACCATACAAAATTTTGTATTTATTAAATTTTTCATTATACTCTCTAATAAAGCAATGAGTTTCATCAATTTCCTCAAATGTTGGTGTCAAACCTGTACCTATTGCCCAGATAGGCTCATATGCAATAATAGAATTTTCAAAACTTGAAGAGCTTGGAATGCTATGCATTAATTGCTCTTCTAATATCTCTTTTGTAATACCTTTTTCTTTATGTTCTAAGGTTTCTCCAATACAAATAATGGGTATTACATTATTTTCAATCAATCTTTTAGATTTTAGATTTATACCCTTGTCTTTTTCTCTATAAATTTGCCTTCTCTCAGAGTGGCCAACTATACAAAAACTTATATTCAGGTCCGATAGTGAGTGAACTGAAATCTCTCCTGTAAAAGCTCCTTCGGCGTATTCTGAAACATTTTGAGCGCCTACGTGAAAACCATTTTTATTTTTAGACATATAATCTAAATGAATAGAAGTAGGACAAATAACAACACACTTTGAGTTATCTGTTGGCAGCGATACATTATTGATAAATTGATCAATAAATTGAAAATTTCCGTTTAACTTCCAATTTGCAACAAAAAAAGAAGAAAAATTGTCTAATTTGATCATAATTATTTTCCCTTATAGAAACTATTATTATAGAAGCAACATTAATTATGTTTAGAAGTTTAGGAAAATCAAAGATAGCTTTTGTTCTAGCTATTCTCTTTGGCATAAGCCTATTTTTTTTCAGAGGATCATCAAGATATTCTGGATTATTTGACTCAGACAATGTTGTAGCATCTGTTTCCGGTACGCCAATCTCTACAACTAAATTTCTGAGAGTATTGGACATGAATATCAATCAATATAGTCAAATGTTTGGAAGACAATTAAGTTCAGAAGAAATTCAAACTTTTCAGATCCACTCAATGGCTCTTGGCAGCTTAATAAATAATGCAGTTTTTGAAAATGAATTTGACTCTGAAAATTTTATTATTGACGAAACAGTAGTAGCATCTGAAACTAAAAAAAGATTTCCAAATCTTTATACTAAAAATAATAAAATTGATGAATTAGCATTAAATTCATTTCTTAAAGAGCAAAGGTTGAAAATTGACGATTTAGTTAAAATTATAAATTATGAGACACGGTCAAAGGTTTTTGATGAAGTTTTCTTCAACGTTAATCTACCAAATAAGTTTGAAAGCATAATTAACAGACATAACAGTCATTCAAGAAGCTTAGATTTAATAAAGCTTAACTTAAATCAATATGAATTAAATAATTTTGAAAACCTTGATATCTCTACTGCTAATCAAGACATTAATGATTATTTTGACCAAAATATAAATTCATATATGGATCCTGAAAAGAGGGACATATCATATATATTAATTGATGAGGATGATTTTATAGATCAGTTCAAACCAACAAATAGTCAAATTGAGCAATATTATAATAACAATAAATCTCTTTTTCTAGAACCAGAAAAAAGAGATTTTCTCCAATTTAATTTTAAAACTATAGAGGAAGCTTCAAAATTTAAAAATGATACTCTGACATTTAAAACTGAAGAGGTCATGAAATTTGCTGAAGAAAACAATATAACGTATAATAATTTCACCAAAGTGGCAAAAGATGAAGTTTTAAAAGAACTATCTAATGTGATTTTTACACTTCAAGAAAATAGTTTATCATCAGTTATTGAGACTACTTTAGCCAAGCACGTTATAATTGTTAGCAAAATTCATCCAGAATCTCAAAACTCAATTGAGGAGTCAAGAAATAATATTTCTATTACTTTGCTAGATGTAGAATTGTCTAACTTCATTTCTGATTTAAAAAATAAAATCAGCCAAGAAATTCTCGACGGATTTTCATTAACAGAGATTGCTAATAACAATTCTCTTAACATCAAAACAATTAATAAAGCTGAAAGAACTTTTGATACAGTCGGAGAAGACTTAGCTAAAAATGAAATTATTGCAAAAGCTTTTTCTTCAAATAAAGACTTCGTAAGTGATATTGAAGACATAAATCAGAAACAATCAATCATAATCAATGTTGATAATATACTATTTGAAAAACCGTATGAGCTAAATCAAGTATTTGAAAAAGTATCTGAAGATTGGATTAAATCCCTAAAAATAAAAGAAATTGAAAGCTATATTGAGGAGTCTATTGCTAACTCTAGAACATTAAAGGATATTTCATTATATTTTAAAGCGGATGCTACTTCTGTTAATTTGCAACTTAATAATAATGATTATCCTTCTAAATTTAAAAATAAAGTGTTTGATAGTAATTTAGATAAAATATATTTTGATACTTCAGAAGATAATGTATTGATAGCAAAAACTAAAAAAATCACTTTTCCTGCAGATGATGGAAATAATCAAGGTATTAATTTAAGCTCTGAATTAAGAAGTTTTTTTGGTGCAGAAATCGTAAAAAATAAAAATATTTCAACGAATGATAATTTAATACAGGCCTTGATAAGCCAATATTAATGGATGAGGGAGAAAAAAAATTTATAGAGGGTCTTACAAATAATCAACCTCAACTTTTAACAAAAAATTTAATTGGTGATGTAGAAACACCTATTTCTTGTTTGCTAAAAATTAAAAAAAATCAAAAATATTCTTTTCTTCTAGAATCTGTTGAAGGTGGGAGTTTAAGGGGAAGATATTCTTTATTAGGCTGCGATCCAGATATCATTTGGAAAGTTGAAAAAAATTCAGCCTCTATAGAATATCAGGATGAAAATTATAAATATCAAATTTCAAATGAACCTATAGAGTCTCTTAAAAACATAATTGAAATATCAAAATTTGATAAAGGGGATATTGAGGTCCCCTATCCTATTCTTGTTGGTTATTTAGGATATCCAATGATTAAATATATGGAAAAAATAAATTTAGAAAATATTGATAATATAAAAATACCTGACTCAGTATTAATTAGACCAAAAATAGTTACTGTTTTTGATAATATCAAGGATAAAATTACAGTTATGACTGTTGTTTATCCAAGTGAAAATAAAAATTATGAAACTCTTTATAAGAATGCTCAAGAATTATTAAATTTAAAAATAAATCAACTCAAAGATAATCTTGTTCAAAAATCAGCTTTTTCAATTAAATCAAATCTAAATTTCAAATCAAATTATACTAAAGAAGAATATTTTTCGATTATTTCAAAAGCAAAGGAATACATTAAAGAAGGAGATATTTTTCAAGTAGTAACCTCACAAAGATTTGAAACAAAATATGATCTTGAAGCAATTAGCCTTTATAGATCTCTTAGAAGATTAAACCCTTCACCATACTTAGTTAATTTAAATTTTAATGACATGGGTTTAGTCGCTTCGAGTCCTGAATTACTTGTCCAGTTAAGAAATAAAAAAATAACTATTAGACCAATAGCTGGAACTAGAAAAAGAGGTAAAAATGCTAATGAAGATTTAGAGCTTTCAAAAGATTTGCTTAAAGATAAAAAGGAGTTAGCAGAACATTTAATGTTATTAGATTTAGGAAGAAATGATGTAGGTAGAGTTTCTAAAAATAAATCAGTAAAAGTTACAGAACAAATGATAATTGAGTATTATTCACACGTAATGCATATAGTTTCCAATGTAGAAGGATTTATAAATGAAGAATATGATGCGGTAGATGCTCTTAAAGCCGGTTTTCCTGCCGGAACAGTTTCAGGCGCTCCAAAAATTCGAGCTATGCAGATAATTGAAGAGCTTGAAAATCTTAATCGAAGTTTTTATGCAGGATGCATGGGTTACTTTGACTCTAATGGAGATATGGACACATGCATTAGTCTCAGAAGTGGATTAGTTAAAAATGGTAAATTATTCATTCAAGCCGGAGGTGGAGTTGTGTATGACTCAAATCCTGAAGATGAATATCAAGAAACAATCAATAAAGCTGGTGCTCTAATGGCAGCTGCAGAAGACTCGTATAAATATAATTCATGATACTTCTAATCGATAATTATGATAGCTTTACATATAATGTTAAGCATTATCTTAATGAAGTTGGAGCAGAAGTAGAAACATATAGAAATGATGCAATTTCTATTGAAAATATAATCAACCTTAAGCCAAAAGCTATTGTGCTATCACCAGGCCCATGCACACCTAATGAGGCAGGCATTTGTTTAAATTTAATTCAAGAATTGCAAAACAAAATTCCAATTTTGGGTATATGTTTAGGGCATCAATCAATTGGACAAGCTTTTGGTGCTAAAATAATTAAATGTGAAGAAATTATGCATGGAAAAATAGATGAGATGCAACATAATAACCATGAAATATTTGGCAATATTAATGAAAAATTCTTTGCCACAAGATATCATTCATTAGTTATAGATCCAAATACTTTACCCTCAGAGTTTATAATCACTGCTGAAACTAAAAATAAAATCATTATGGGTATTGCTCATACTATTTTGCCTATTTATGGTTTCCAATTTCATCCAGAGAGCATAGGTACTGATGTTGGAAAAACTTTATTTTCAAACTTTTTAAAATTAATCAATTATGGAAATTAACAATATAAAGAAAAAACTTTTTTTGGGAAAAGATTTAACAATTGATGAGTCAGTTGATCTTTTTGAATTGGTTATGAATGGAAGTTTAAGTGAAATTGATATTTCAGCTATTTTGATTGCTCTTAAGTTTAAAGGAGAGACTAAAAATGAAATATTAGGAGCTTCAAAAATCATGCGATCAAAATCTATGCAAATTTCATCTCCAGATAATACAGTCGATACGTGCGGTACTGGTGGAGATATGTCAAATACATTGAATATATCTACTGCAGCTTCTTTAGTTGCTGCAAGTTGTGGAGTTAAAATAGCAAAGCATGGAAATAAATCTGTTAGCTCAAAATCTGGTTCTGCAGATATGCTTGAGTATATTGGTTATAAATTTTCTGATAATCCTAAAATTTTAGAAAAACAGCTTAATAAAAATAATTTTTGCTTTATGTTTGCTCAATACCATCACTCAGCTATGAGATATGTCATTAATGTTAGAAAAACATTAGAAACCAGAACGATATTTAATCTCTTAGGTCCCTTAACAAATCCAGCAAATACTAAAAACCAACTTTTAGGCGTGTACGATCAAAAATGGCTTTCTACACACTGTGAAGTATTAAGAGATCTAGGGTCAAATAATGTTATGGTTGTTCACGGAACAGATGGATTAGATGAAATTACACTAAGTAAAAATACACTTATTTATGAATTAAAAGACAAAACAATCAATAGCTATACTCTCGATCCTAGGGATATGGGATACGATTATATTTCTTTAGAAGAGATCAAAGGGGGTGATCCTAAATATAATGCACAATGTTTTTTAAAAATGATTGATGGTGATTATTCTCAATTTCAAAAAATTGTAGAAATAAATGCTGGTGCAGCAATTTACCTTTCTGGAAAATGCTCAAATATTAAAGACGGTACATTAATTGCTAGCAAAGCAATCAATGAGGGCATAACCAAAGAATTTATTACAAAAATTACCAATGAGTGATATTTTAAAAAAGATATGTGAAGATAAGAGTAAAGAAATTGAAATTTTAAAAAATAAATGCTCTATAGGAACATTAAAAAAATTGGTTTCAGACAAAATAGAAAAAAGAGATTTTAAAAATACCGCCATTGAGTCAGTAATAAATAAGAATAATTTAATTATTGGTGAAATCAAAAAATCTAGTCCTAGTGCGGGTCAAATAATTAAAGAATATCATCCTGAAGAATTAGCAAAAACTTACGAAAGAGCAGGTATTGGAGCAATATCTATCTTAACTGAAACCAATTACTTCAATGGTGAAATAGATCATTTATCCCTAATTAAAAAAAACACACAAATACCAATTTTAAGAAAAGATTTCATAATTGATGAATATCAAATCTATGAGAGTAAAGTATATCAAGCAGATATTATACTATTAATTGTATCTGTGTTAAATGATGATCAACTGAAAAACTTTTTAGAAATTGCTGAAGATTTGCAGCTGGATGTAATAATTGAAACACATGATAAGGAAGAAATTGAAAGAGCAATGAGGTTAGATTACCCAATAATAGGTATAAATAATAGAAATTTAAAAAACCTTAAAACGGATGTTAATAATTCAGCAAATCTCTTTACAAGTATTTCTAAAGATTTTACTGTAATTGCAGAAAGTGGAATTAAATCTTCATCAGATATTGAAATGTATAACAAACTTGGTATTTTTAATTTTCTTATTGGTGAGTCAATTTTAAGATCAAATGATTATACTACATTTATCAAAAAATTACTAAATAATGGTTAGCCATCTAGATAAAAAAAATAACCCCATTATGGTTAATGTAGGCGAAAAAAATATTTCAAAGAGAATTGCTGAAGCTCAAGGGGAGGTAGTTTTTGACAAACTAACTTTTAAAAAAATTGAAAAACTTAAATCAAAAAAAGGTAGCATCAAAAACATAGCTATATTAGCTGGAATTATGGGAGCAAAAGAAACATCAAGAATAATACCTTTATGTCATAATATTCCAATTGACTCAGTTAATGTTGAGATTACAAAAAACACTAAAACGAACTCACTTAAAGTGTCAGCCAGAGTGCAAACCAGCTCCAAAACCGGCGTTGAAATGGAAGCTTTGACTGCAGTGACAGTAAGCTGCTTAACAATTTATGACATGTGTAAATATTTAAATAAATCCATAAAAATAAAAAATATTAAATTAGTGTCAAAAAAAGGCGGAAAATCTGGAAATTATCAAATTTAGCATAATGTAAAAAAAAGGTTGTCTTTTTATAAAAGAGAACATATATAGAACATATATGCTTACTAAAAAACAAAAAGAATTATTTGTTTATTTAAATAATTACATTTCATCAAATGACATTTCCCCCTCCTTTGAAGAAATGAAAAATGCTGTAAACTTAAAATCTAAATCAGGAATTCACAGATTAATAACTAGCTTAGAGCAACGTGGCTATATAAAGCGCTTAAAACATAAGGCTAGAGCAATGGAAATTACCAAAAATCTTCCAAATAAAAATATAAACAGTATTGACTCATCGTATGACACAAGTTTTCTCAACATCCCCTTAGTAGGATCTATAGCTGCAGGTGAAGCTATAGAAGCAATAAATTATACAGACTCAACGATATCAATCCCTAGATCTCTTGTAAGTAAGAATTCCACGTATTTTGGTTTAAAAGTTAAAGGTTTGTCTATGATTGATGAGGGTATTTTTGATGGAGATATTGCAATTATCAAAAAAACAACTTCTGCAGAAAATGGTAAAATAGCTGCTGTACTTACTTTAGATAATGAAATTACGTTAAAAATAGTCAAAATGACTAATCAAAAAATATACCTTATACCTGCTAATAAAGCATACAATATTAAAGAACATAATCTTGGAGATGTGCAAATACAGGGTACTTTATCTGGAATTATAAGAAAATATAATTAATAGTCATTTTATTAATGACTAGATATATTACTAGGTTCGCACCCTCCCCAACAGGAAATCTGCATATTGGAAGTGCCAGAACAGCTCTTATAAATTACATTTTCCAATCCCAACATCCTGGCTCTAAATTATATTTGAGAATTGAGGATACAGATAAAATTAGATCAACTGAAGCATTCAAAAAAAATATAATTAGTGGGCTTAAGTGGTTAGGTATAAAATGGGATAATGATCCACAAATTCAATCATTAAATATCAGACGACATATAGAGGTAGCTAAACATTTATTAAAAATCAAAAAAGCTTACAAGTGTATTTGCACCAAAGATCAATTAGAAGAACGTAGAAAAAAAATTAATACTGGTGAGATTGACTCAAAGAAAATTTGCATTTCTTGTGAAAGTAACAATAATGTTCAATCTCTTGAAAAAGGATACGTTATAAGAATTAAGATACCAACTACTGGTAAAGAAATTTTAAAAGATGTAATTCAGGGCCAAGTGGAAGTTAATAATGCTGAAATAGATGACTTTGTTCTTGTTAGAATAGATAACACTCCAACTTATATGTTATCTGTTGTGGTAGACGATCATGATTTAGGAGTAAATTTTATTATAAGAGGAGATGACCATTTAAATAATTATTTTCGTCAAAAATTTATATATCAGCATATGAATTGGGCAATTCCGCAATATGCCCATATACCATTGATTCATGGTGAAGATGGAACCAAACTATCTAAAAGACATGGAGCTGTTAATGTAATTGATTTAAAGAATGATGGTTATTTACCAAGTGCAATAATAAATAATTTGATTTTATTAGGATGGTCACCTAAAAATCAAGAAAATGAAGTCGTAGAAATTTCTGATATAATTTCTCAATTTGAAATCAAAAATTTATCCAAATCTGCTAGTATTTTTAATTATACAAAACTGGATTTCTTCAACAATTATTTTTTAAGAATTGAGTCTAACATAAAATTATTTGAGGAGTATTGTAGATCAAACTCAAAATTAAAAGAATTTTTAGATTTAGATAAAGAAAAATTGTTTAGAGTATTTAGTGTATATAAGAAAGATATTTCAAAATATATTGAAATTATTAATATTGCTGACATTTATTTTTCTAAAAATTTTTCAAAAAATTATGATGAAAATTTTCAAGATGATTTCAATAAGGTATATAGTAATTTTTTAGAACTAATTATTAATATTAATAAATGGGAATATGATATTATAAATTTAGAGATTAAAGAATTTATAAAAAAAAATAATATTAAATTCCCAGTTTTAGGTAAACCAGTTAGATATTTACTTACTAATAATTACAATGGCCCTTCTATTACTGATATATTCATGATATTAGGTAAAAGTGTATCAATAGAGAGATTAAAAAGGTATAAAATCTAAAATGGCAGACTACGAAGATAATCAACAAAAGAATTCATTTACTTTATTTAATAATGAGACTGGCAAATCTTATGAGCTTCCAGTCATAAAGGGTACAGATGGACCAGATGTTTTAGATATAAGAAAGCTCTATCAGGAGACTGGTATGTTTACCTATGATCCAGGCTTTACTTCTACTGCTTCATGTGACTCTTCCATAACCTATATTGATGGTAATAAAGGTATTTTAAGACATAGAGGTTTTAATATTCACGATTTAGCGAGTAATAGTGAATTTTTGGAGGTATGTTATTTATTATTGCATGGAGAATTGCCATCTCCGGAGGATAAGCAAAAATTTATTGATTTAATTACTAATCATACAATGCTGCATGAGCAATTGGTTTATTTATATAGAGGTTTTAGAAGAGATGCACATCCCATGGCTATTATGGTCGGAGTTGTTGGAGCTTTATCTGCATTCTATCATGACAGCACAGATTTCTCTGACATTAATCAGAGAATGGTAGCTTGTCATAGGTTAATAGCAAAAATTCCAACCATTGGAGCTATGGCTTACAAATATTCTATTGGACAACCATTTGTATATCCAAGAAATGACTTATCTTATGCAGAAAATTTCCTATACATGACTTTTTCTGTTCCTACTGAAGATTTTAAAATTAGTCCAAAAATTGTTCAAGCGATGGATAGATTTTTTATTTTACATGCTGATCATGAGCAAAATGCATCTACTTCTACAGTTAGACTTGCGGGTTCATCTGGAGCCAATCCTTTTGCATGTATTGCTGCAGGAATTGCATCTTTGTGGGGACCAGCGCATGGAGGAGCAAATGAAGCTGTAATAAAAATGCTTGAGGAAATAGGTGATATAAAAAATATTCCTGAATTTATAAATAAAGCTAAAGATAAAAATGACCCTTTTAGATTAATGGGTTTTGGTCATAGGGTTTACAAAAACTATGATCCAAGAGCAAGCGTTATGAAAGAAAGCGCATATGAAGTTTTAGAAGAGCTTAATAAATTAGATGATCCACTTTTAAAGATTGCTATTGAATTAGAGAAAATAGCACTAAAAGATGAATATTTTATTGAAAAAAAATTATTTCCTAATGTAGATTTTTATTCAGGTATTATTCTTAAGGCTCTGGGATTTCCTACAAGTATGTTTACTGTTTTATTTGCAATTGGAAGAACTGTTGGCTGGATATCACAATGGAAAGAAATGATAGAAGATCCAATAAATAAAATTGGTCGTCCTAGGCAATTATATTTAGGTAAAACAGCAAGAGAATTTCAAAAGGAGTCAACCAGAGAGAAAAAATCAATTTTTAAATGGCTTTGGAAATAATTTTTATAATCCTTTCTTCACATATTTCATAAGGGTTAGCATTACTATCAATTTCTACTAAACTTTTCTTAACATCTGCGATTTGAGTTTCTCTGTAAGATTTATCAAAAAAAAGTTTTTCAAAAGCTATTAATAAGTTTCTTTTATTTAAATTATTATTCACTACTTCAGTTATAATCATTTTTTTGTTTAAAATATTTAAAATATTTGCAAATCTAATTTTAATTAAAAAAGAAAATAAAAAAAAAGTAATCAGATTTAATTTATAAATAATTATTTGTGGAATCTTTCTTTTTGATATTTCTAAAGAGGCTGTTCCAGAACATGTCACACTTACAAATACTTTACTATAAATATTTTCATTTACTTTCATATCATCTGAAATCAATGTATTAATTTTCCAATTTCTAGTAAGCTGGAAAATTTTATTTTTTAGATGTGGAAGTGTAGGAATAAACAAATCATATTTTTTTATATTTTTTTTGATCATATAGTCATGTAAATTGTTAAAATAGGGGTAAAGTTTATTAATTTCATTTTCTCTACTGCCAAATAAAAAGGCAATAAATTTCTTTTCTTGATTTAAATTTTGAATATTTAACTTTATTTGAGTTATAGGATGTCCAATAAAAGTAGTTCTTAATCCATATTTTTCAAAATATTGCTTTTCAAATTTAAACAACGTAAGAATTTCATCGTAATATTTAGCAAATTTTTTAGCTCTTCCCTCTCTCCATGCCCATACAGTTGGCGCAACAATTTGAATAACTTTGTTATTAAAATTATTTTTTTTTAGTTTCTTTGCTAAATGATAGTTAAAATCTGGTGAATCAATAAGAACAACTATATCATATTTATTATTTATTATTTTCAAAAACAAAAAATTTATAATTTTAATAAATTTAGGTATCGATAAAATTATTTCAACGAGTCCTAGGGATTTAAAAATACTAATATCAAAATATTTATTTGTTATATATTTTTCAGATAATGTGCCTACAACTCCATCAATTTGATAATTATATTTTTTAAGTCTTTTGCATATATTATACGCAATATTTTCTCCCGATTGCTCAGTACAGCAAATAAATATTTTTTTATTTTCAATCAAAGTTTTTCAAAAGTAGATATAAATAAGTTGTTACTATTTGCTAAATTAATAGTTTCATCCCTATCAATAATTAAACAATTATTTTTTTCAACAAATACACCTTCATAATTATTTTCGATTAGTAATTTTAAAGTCTTTGCTCCTATTGTTGGTATATCTAAAACATTACTTTGGTTATATTTTGAGGCTTTAATTAAAACACCTTGATCACCATTTGTTTTTAAACCATTACATCTAATGATAAGTTTATCGGTTCCTTCTGCAGCCTCTAATCCAAGTACAATTTCATTTTGAACTATTAAACTCTGACCAATATCCAAGTTACCGTAGTTTTTAAAAACATTCAGTGCTTTGTTAAGGTTTAAATTTGCATCTTTAGAAGGTGTTCTATTTGTTAAGTTAATTTTATTTGCAAATAATTCAGGGCAATAATTTTTCCAATCTAAATACTCAAATCCTTTATCTTCAAATAATTTAGTAATCGCAATTAATAATTCATTATCTCCTTTTTTACTTAAAAAAAGTTTCTTAGCAAAATTAATTGTTTCGAAATCAAAATTTATATCTTTTAAGCTAGGTCTTGAGATATTACCTGCTAAAATTATTTTGTTTATTTTGTTTTCTTCTAATTTTTTAAATATTTTCTTAATACTATTTAACTGAATTTCTACAGTTCTTAAATTTGAAAAAATTTGCTTATCAAAAGTATCTTTTATAACAAAAAAAGTGACATCGTAATTTTTGACAATTAAATTATTACCTATCAAAACAGGTAATTTGCCACCACCAGATATGATTCCAATTTTTGACATTACTATAGAGTTACTAATCCTCTTTGATTTGAAGTCTTAATAAAATCAATAATTTCTGAAACCTCTTCAATAGCTCTTATCTCATCATCTATTTTATTATAATTATTCTCAATTGAATCATTTTTATCAAATATATTTTCAACAAAATGATTTAAAGTTGTAATTCTGTTATTTGCTAACCCTTTTCTTTTTAATCCAATTAAATTCAATCCTTTAAGATTTGAGCGTATGCCAATATAGAGTCCGTAAGGGATAAGATTTTTTTCCAAACCACTCATACCTCCTACCATTGCATTTTTACCTACTTTAACAAATTGATGAATTGCTGAATTACCACCTATTATTGAATTATTATCTATCTCAACATGACCAGCCAATGTAGCATTATTTGCTAAAATAACATTAGATCCAATTATACAATCGTGAGCTATGTGTGCACCTACCATGAACAAGCAATTGTCTTCAATTCGAGTATACAATCCTCCTCCATCCGTTCCAGTGTTAACTGTAACATTTTCTCTAAAAGTATTATTATTGCCAATAACTAAGAAACTTTTTTCACCTTTATATTTTAGATCTTGAGGTGAGCTCCCAATTGATGCAAATGGATAAAAATTATTCTTTTTTCCTATTTTTGTATGACCTGTGATTGAGACATGTGAGTGAAGTATACAATCTTCTTCTATTTCAACATTATCTCCTATTACACAATACGGGCCAATTTTTACTGAAGGATCTATCTTTGCGTTATCTGAAATAATACTAGAATTCATATTTAGTTTTTATAAAATTTTGAGATATTTAGAATAATTTTTTTATTTCAAACTATTACTTTCCAATTGTAATCATTGCTGTAAATTCTGTTTCAGCTACTTTTACATTTTCAAATAAAGCTGTGCCTTGAAATTTATAGACATCTTTCACTTTGTTTAAAAAATTCACCTCAAACCGAATATTTTGATTAGGGAGTATAGGTTTTCTAAATCTTGCTTTGTTTACACTCATGAACAAAACTGATTTATCTTTAATATCTTTAAATTGGTGAGAGACAACTATTCCTGCTGTTTGAGCCATAGCCTCTACTATTATAACTCCAGGAACAATAGGATTGTTTGGGAAGTGGCCCTTAAAAAAATATTCATTTTCAGAGAAATAACGTTCAGACTCACCTTTTTTGCCAGGTTCAATAATCACACATTTATCTACAAATAAAAATGGGTCCCTATGCGGAATCAGATTTTTAATTTCTTCTAAATTAATATTCATTTGATTTATTTAATTTAATAATATTTTTTTTCCATTTTTTTATATCAATTGCTGGAAAACCAGCAACAACTTGATTATTTTCAATATTTTTTGTAACTCCACTTTTTGCTGCTATCGTAACATTATCTCCAATAGATAAGTGGCCAGATATACCTGCCTGACCCCCTATCTTTACATAATCACCAATTACAGTACTTCCAGCTATCCCTACTTGGGCCGCTATAACAGCATGTTTACCAATTTTTACATTGTGTGCAATTTGTATAAGATTGTCTAAATTGCTATTATCAGAAATTATTGTAGACTCTAAAACAGCCCTATCTATTGTAGTATTAGCACCTATGTAGCAATTTTTACCAATAATTACATTTCCTAAATGACTAATTCTTTTTTTTGAATTAATTTCAAATCCAAATCCTTCTCCACCAATAACTACACCAGATTTAATTACTGTATCTTCTTTAATTATACAATTTGACAATGAAGAGTTTGAGGAAATTAAAACATTGGCTGCTATTGATACATTTGGACCAATTGAACAATTAGACTCAATAATTACATTTTTATCAATTAAAGTATTTTCATGAATATTTGTAAAATCATCTATTTGAACATTATTTGATATTTTTACATCTTTATGGATTTTTACATTTTTAGATATAGTTCCATTAGAAACCTTTTTTTTAATATAGATATCACTTAAATATGCAAAAACTAAGTATGGATTATCTACAATAATATATTTAGTATTTTGTGGGAGAGAAGTTATATAATTTTTCTGTAAAATGCAGCATTTTGCTTTTGTTGTTTTGAGTAAATCCAAATATTTTTCATTAAATAAAAATATAAGAGAGTCTTTATTCGCATTTTTTATTGAACTAATTTCTACTAATGTGTCATTTTCATCTAAATTTGTTGAAAATTCAATATTATTTTTAAAAAGTAAATTTTGAATAGAGGCAAAATTAATTTTCATATTTTTCATATTTTAATTCAATATTTAATTGATTAAGTTGAGTATAAATTATTTCATTTATATTTATTTTATCAGCTGATATTAAATATTGGTTTTTATCAAGAATTAAATCAATTTTATTTTTAGAAGCATATTGTTGAATTAATTCAGTAATTTTTATGAAAATAGTATTTTTAATATTAATAATTTGGTTTTCATAATGTTTATTATAATCTCCTACAAGATTCTGAAATTTTTCGACTTCTGTATAATATTCATTTTTTTTTATATTAAACTCTTCTTCGTTAAGTATTAATCGTAAATCTTCTAGCTCAGATTTAGATTTGAATAAATTCTCTTCTATAATTTTGAAATTTTCTTTGTCTTCTATTTGAGAATTATTAATTTGTTCTGAAATTGAAATAAAATGTTTTGAGTTATCTATTAAAGCATTAATATCGACTACAGCAATGTTAGTGGGTAAAACTTTGGTGGAAAAAATAAGAAAAATAATGAAAAATGATAAATTTTTAATCAATTGATATTACCTATAGAAAAAGTAAACATTCTTTTTATATCGTAAGTTTCATCCTCAATAGGGAAGCCCCAAGTAAATGCAATAGGTCCTATAAATGAATAAAACTTAAACCCAAATCCAGCTGAAGATCTTATGCTCTCATCAGCGTGAGTAGGTATTGTTTTGTTATCCCAAACAATTCCAATATCATTAAATAAATTAAAATATATTGGATTATCATCATTTTTTAGTAATAATTTAGAATAATCAATTTTTGTGGCTAAAATATTGTTACCACCAATATATGATGTTCTTGAATTTCTTGGACCTGCTCCAAAATTATCAAATCCTCTTAGCCATCTTCCTCCAAGAGAATATTTATCATTTGGGAGTATATCAGAATCATTTAATGAAAAAACATTTCCAGCCATAGCTTGAAAAGATGCTATATCTTTATTAAATTCTTTGTATTTTTTATAAGTTAAAGTGTTCTTTATATAACCATTTTTTGAACTTGATGGTGTTTCGATAGTATTATAAAATTTAAAATAATTACCATTTTTTGGAAATAAGAATGAATTCAAAGTACTGTAAGTTATTCCATTCTCTAAAATAAATTTTGCACTACGCCCTTCAACATCTTTAATTGTACTGGATACTGTACTTGTATTTGTTACATTGATATTATCTAACTCATAATTAATTTTAAAAGAATGATATATATTTTCTTGAAACATATATGATAATCCTGTTGAAATTTGATATCTATCTAGCTGATAAGAGCTTGATGAAGAATAGTCATTCTCTTGATAACCTATCCCATACTTAAGACTGATATCCCTATTAAAAAAGAATCTTTCAGTTGTATTTAAAGTATATTCACTGTTATCTTCAGAATTATTGATCATAAATTCCAAACCTCTTCCAGTACCTCCAAAATTTGATTCATTTAAACCTGTTACCAAAGTTACGCCATCTAAGGTGCCAAATGATGCTCCAGCAGTGAATGTGCCAGTTTGATTTTCTTTTACATTAACTTCAATATCAACAAGATTATCAGATAAAGATTTTTCCTTAATATCTATATCTTCAAAAAAACCCATTGATTGAATTGTTTGCCTTAAATTATTTAAATCGCTATTTAAAAATGCATCACCTTCAGCTATTTGCAATTCTCTTCTTATTACATAATCTAGTGTTCTAGTGTTACCATTAATATTGATATTATTTACGTATACTGGATTAGATTCTTTAATTTCAAAAAGTAGGTCTGCTATTCCATTATTTAAATTTACAAGTTTATTAATCTCAAAAAATTTTATTCCTGATCCTTTTATTAAATTTGATATTTTGTCTTCAATATTTTCAGCCAATGAAATATTATAAAATTGAACTGTAGGTGAATAGTTCTGGAAAAAATTACTTAATAATTGATCAATATTTTCACTGTTAGTCAGATTGGAAAAACTAATATTGCCCAACTGATAAATATCACCTTCATCAATATTAAAATATAAAATAACAGTATTGTTCGCAAAAAACTCAATGTCATAACTGATATTAATATCTGCATAACCTTTGTTTTTATAAAATCTAGTTAATCTTTCTTTATCAGTCTCAACTTGCATAGGTTTAAAGTTATTGTTTGCAAATATATTTGAAAGTTTTTTTACTTTAGATTTAATTTCTTCACTTAAATCTGAACTTGAAATTTCTTTGTTACCAATAAATTTAATAGTTTTTATTTTAGTAATTTTGTTTTCAGTTATGCTAACATATAATGTAGCAAAATTTAGTTCACTTATACTTTTGGATAAATTAATTCTTACATCATTATAGCCAAAAGAAGAATAAATATTTTTTAGCTCATTTAAAAATTTATTAATTTCATCATCTTTATAAATTTCTAGTTTTAATTCTTTTGCTAAGACATTTAACTCTTCATCTTTGAATCTCTCATTTCCTTCAAAATATATTTTTTGAATTACAGGATATTCTATTACATTAATGATATATTTATCATTTTTGATGCTAATTTTAATTTCTTTAAACAGTCCTGAATTATTTAACTCGTTTAAAAGGTAATTAGAGTATTCTTCATTCAAAACATCAGGCTTCTTATCTATTAAACTTAATATTACTTCCTCATCTGTATTTTGATTACCTTTAATTTCGAATTCATAAGTTATTTCTGATGCTAAAACTTTGAACGAGAACAGAAGGTAAAAATAAAAAATGAAAAAAGTTTTATTTGAAATTTGACCTAATATATGAGTTAAGACTTTCATGATATTGAATAATTTTATCAATGTTATTTACATCTGAATTTAAATTTATTGAAGTTATTTCTTTAATTAATTGCAATATATCAACATATTTAATTTTTTTTTGTTTAAATAAATCCACAGCATACTCATTTCCAAGATTAAATTTAATCAAATTACATGGATTAGATTTATCAATAGATTTAAAATAATTATAAATAGGATAATTTTTTTCCTCAACTACTGAAAAATTTAGACTAGTCTTTTGATAAAAATTAAATTTATTTATTTTTGGAAGCTCGTCAATTTTATTATTACTTAAATAATGCATGAGAGGGATTCTCATATCATTATGAAAATATATCATTTTAGAAATATAATTTTTATCTTCAATAATTGAATGTACTAGAGATTCTGGATGAATTAAAATATCAAGTTGACTAAAGGGTATATCAAATAAGTAATGAGCCTCTATCAATTCAAGACATTTATTAACTAAAGTAGCAGAGTCGATGCTGTTTTTATATCCCATTTTCCATTTTGGATGATTGACTGCCTCTTTAAATGATATTTTTTTTAAAGAATTAAAATTTCGACCTATAAAAGGTCCTCCTGAGGCAGTTAAATATATTTTTTTAAAATTAACACTTTTTAAGTTTATTTTATTAAAATTTTTAAAAATTGAAAAGTGTTCTGAGTCTAGAGGAAATATTGATGTATTAAATTTTTTGGATATTTTTTTTAAAATATGTCCTGCTGAAACAATTGCCTCTTTGCTCACAACTCCAATTTTTTTTGTATTGGAAAGTATTAACTCTAAATACTTAAGTGACTCATATCCAGATACTGCTAAAATAGATAAATCTGACTTAGATTCTTTTAGATATTCATTTAAACTATCTTTATTTAAAATTTTAATTTCTTTTTTTAAAAGAGATTTTAATTTAGTATAATTTTTTGGATTATCTATATAGGCGTAACCAACTTCAAATTCATTGCATTGTTTTGCTAATAATTTATAATTACTTTTAGCGCATAAAAGATTAATTTTATAATTAGGAAAATGTTTCTTAATAATGGATAAAGAAGTTTTACCTATTATGCCTGTACTTCCATAAACATTAATTATCATTTAATAAAACTGAGTTAATAAACCAATAGGAATAATTACTAATAAAAAACTATCAAATCTATCAAAAAAACCCCCATGTCCAGGAACAAAATTGCTTGAATCTTTAAGATTATTCAAACGTTTAAAATAGGATTGTAATAAATCTCCAAAAAAAGAAAAACAAATAATTATGTTAATTAAAATAATCAAATCAAATTGTGTTAAATAATTTAAATAATCCATAAATAAATAAATTAGTAAAAAAATAGAATTTGTGATCAATATTCCACCTAAAAGACCCTCATACGTTTTATTTGGACTAATTTTATAAAAAATTTTATTTTTACCTAATATTTTTCCAGCTAAATAGCTAAATGAATCGAAACAAGAAATGCACAATATTATGAATGTAAATTCATAAAGGTCAAAACTATATCTAAAATATAATATTAAGAATAAATATGAAAATACCAAATAAAAAATAAGTATAAATTTCATTCTATTAAAATAGATTAATACTTCAATTAAAGTTATGAGATAAATTAAAGTAACAAAATAAAAAATAGAGTCAGAATAATTAAAAAAAAGAATAAAATAAATAATTAAGAATAAAATTGAAAACAAAACTCTATTTAGAAAATTCTTATAATCCATAATTTCTTTTTATTTTTTTGAATTCAGTAAAAATTTCATCTAATTCATAAATATTAAAATCTGGCCATAAAGTTTTAGTAAAAAATAGCTCTGTATAGCAAAGATTATACATTAAATAATTGCTTAATCTTTTAAATCCACCTGTCCTTATCAAAATATCTGGATCTGGGGTATCACCTAAATAAAAAAACTTATTCAAATCAGAATTTTCTAATTTAAATTTTTTCTTATTCTTAATTTCTTCGTAAACTTTTTTAAAAACCGAATTAAGTTCACTTTTAAATCCATAATTAAAAGCTAAAATTAAAGTTAGTTTTTTATTTTTCATAGTTTTAATTTCAGCCTCATTAATAATTTCTTTTAATTTATCTGGTAAATTAGCCCTTTCCCCTATTACTTTTATTTTTATTGATTTATCAATTGTGATTTTGTTTAAAAATATTGAAAATTCTTCAAAAATAGATTTAAAAATAATATTAACAGATTTTCTCTTTAAATTTTCTGTAGATAAAGCAAAAACTGAGAAATATTTAACTTTTTTTTCAATTAACTTTTCTGAAATTTTTAATACGTTGTTTATTCCAACACCATATGCTTCTTTAATTGGTTGATTTTTAATTTTTGCCCATCTTTTATTTCCATCTAAAATTATAGATAGATGGTTAATAGGATTATTTTTTATCAAGATTATACTTTCAATATATCTTCTTTTTTTAACTTTAATAACTCATCTATTTTTTCAATGCTATTATCAGTCATTTTTTGCACATCATTGATGATTTTTTTTAAATCGTCTTCTGATAATTCACTATTTTTTTTTAATTCCTTTTGAGTTTCTATAAAATCCCTTCTGATATTTCTGATTACAATTTTCGAGTTTTCTGCATATTTGGCAGCAATCTTTGAGAGCTCCTCTCTTCTTTCCTCACTTAATTTAGGAATTGGCAATCTAATTATTTGGCCATCGATTTGAGGGTTAATACCTAGACCTGAATCTAAAATTGCATTTTCAATATTTTTAATTATTGAACTATCCCATACCTGAATTGTAATAGTGCTTGGATCTGGAGTAGAAATATTGCCAAGTTGATTTAAGGGAGTTTTACTTCCATAAGCATCTACAAAAATGTTATCTAGCATAGATGGGTTGGCTCTAGAAGTTCTAATTGTATTAAATTCTTTTTCAAGATGGTTGACTGAATTCATCATTTTTGTATTTAATTGATCAATCATATTAACTTATTTTACTATATTTTCCTTTTTGTTTCAAAGCAGTTATTAATGAATTATCCTTAAAAATATTCGTGACAATGATTGGAATACTTGACTCTTTTGCTAGACTTATAGCAGTTAAATCCATTACTCTTAAATTTTTATTAATTACTTCGTTATAAGAAATATTTTTTAATAATTTAGCATTTTTAAATTTAATTGGATCTTTATCATAAATGCCATCTACCTTAGTTGCCTTTATAATCATTGAGCAATTCATTTCAGAAGCCCTTAATGCAGCCGCAGTATCTGTAGAAAAAAATGGATTACCAGTACCTGCTGCAAAAATTACGATACGTTTTTTTTCAAGATGCCTAACTGCTTTTCTTTTTATGTATGGCTCTGCTACCTGTGACATGTTTATTGCACTTTGCACTCTAGTAGGAATTTTTATTTTTTCTAAACAGCTCTGAAAAGATAAAGCATTCATAACTGTGGCTAACATTCCCATATAATCTGATGTTGATCTATCAATTCCTTCAGAGGCACCTTTAATACCTCTAAAGATATTACCTCCTCCAATTATAATACATATCTGATATCCTAATTTATAAATTTTTTTCACTTCCTTTGCTATTGTGTTAATTGTTGAAACATCTATACCATAAGGTGATTTTCCCATTAAGGCTTCTCCAGAAAGTTTCAAAAGAATTCTTTTATTCATTAAGTTAAACTAATGAAATTGAACATTTTAATATCAAAGTTTATTTCTTTATAGTCATGGTTAATTATATCTTTGACAGTTTTATCAGGGTCCAAAACAAAACTTTGATTTAATAATGTTACTTCAGAGTAAAACTTTTTCATTTTACCCTCTATAATTTTTTCCATTACATTTTCTGGCTTTCCTGAGCTAGCTATTAATTCTTTTTGCACATTTAATTCTTTATCTATAATTGCTTTATCAAGATTGTTTTCATCTATTGCATCTGGTTTTAAAGCAGCTATGTGCATACACAAATTTTTTGCAAAAATTTGAATATTTTTTTCATTTGAGTTTGAAGAATATTTTAATATAGAGATGATTTTTCCAATATTTTTTCTATACGCGTTATGAACATAAAAAGATAAGCTAGCATTTTTTTTATCGAAAATTCTTAAATCAGATATAACAATATTTTCTCCAATTTTTGCAATCATTTCATCAACAATTTCCTTAACTGTCTTTGAGGAAATTTTGGTACCTAAAAAACTCTCTAGGTTAAGACTCAAGTTATTTAATTCTAGCAAATTTTTACCTAAGTAATCAACAAAATCTAAAAAAGTATCTCCTTTGGCTGCAAAATCAGTCTCAGAATTAACTTTAATCAATATGCAAATATCTTGATTTTCAAAAAAACCAACTGCTCCTTCGTTAGCCTCTCTCGAAGATTTTTTTGAGGCTTTTGCTAGGCCTTTTTTTCTTAAGTGATCAATTGCATTTTCTATATTGCCATTGTTATTAGCTAAAGCTTCTTTACAATCTAAGAAACCTGCTCCAGTTTTATCTCTTAACTCTTTTACTAATGCTAGGTTGTCAGTCATTTAGATTTCTCCATTTTTTTACCTTTATCTTTTGAAACTTCATCTAAATTTGTCTCTTGCTTATCCTGAAATGCACTTGCATCTTCGATAGTTTGTAAAAAATAATTTTTATAAATATTAATTGATCTAATTGCATCATCATTTCCAGGTATTATGTAATCGATAGAGTCTGGATCTGCATTCGTATCTACAATGCCAATGATTGGAATATTTAGTTTTTTAGCTTCTAAAACTGCGAGTTTATCCTTAAGTACATCAAATATTACTATTAAATCTGGTTTACCATTAAGATCCTTAATTCCTCCTAAATTTAAATGAAGCTTTTCTTTTTCTCTTGTCAATTGAAGTAATTCTTTTTTTGATATGCTATTTGCATAAGCTGGATCATTTAAATTAACTTCTAAAGTATTCAACCTTTCAATTGAATTTGAGATAGTTTTCCAGTTTGTTAATGTTCCACCTAACCATCTTTTATTAACAAAAAAATTATTATTTATAGACGCTAATTCTTTAACTATTTCTGAACACTGTTTTTTTGTACCTACAAAAAGTACTTTTCCAGATCTGCTTACTGTCTCATGAAGTTTTACAAGAGCGTTATTAATCGCTTCAACTGTTATTCTTAAATCAAAAATATGGATATTGTTTCTAACACCAAAAATATATTGCTCCATTTTTGGATTCCATCTTCTCACATTGTGACCAAAGTGGACACCTGCTTCTAGAAGATCTTCAACTTTAATTTCAGGTAATTTCATAATTTTCTCCGGTTAAACCTCCACAGAAACAAAAACACCGGTTTTTTCTGTGTGCTAGTTTTTTTTTGATACGTCCTTTAATGAAAAACCATATATTTTCAAGAAATATCTAAATTGTAATCAAGTTTTTTTGAATTTTTTAGCTGATCTAAGTATTTATATGACTTTAAATTATATTTTTTGTTTGAGCTAAAATTTATAAGTTTTTCATCAATATTTACATAGATTGAAATCTTGCTTTTTTGAGATTGTGATGAAGTAAAAAGTTCATCTTTGTATTCAATTAGTTTATCTGAATCTATGAAGATATCTATTTTTTTTTCTAAAATATTGAATTCACTATCTAATTGTTTAATAGATCTAATCACATATCTTGGCTCATTATTATTGACAAGTATATCAATATCAAAGATTAGTAAATTTCCTTCTTTTAATAGGTATCTATATTTGCCTAAATTTTCACTAAAAATTGATAATTCATATTGTAAATTTATTTCTGAAACTGTTATAAAAGCATACTTTCTACCATCTTTGTTAGATCTTTCTTTAATATCCAAAACTGAACCACACAATCTAATATTTTTTTTACTTTGTGTTAAATCAATTTCATTAAATAAAATAATATTTTGTATTTTGAAAAACTCTTTAGGATAATGCTTAAGTGGATGATCACTAAAATAAAAACCTACTACCTCTAACTCATTTTTAAGTGTTTCACTTGATTTCCATTCTGGAATTTTTTGATTGAAAAGATTTTTATCTTCAAATGAAATCTCTTGCTCTTCAAAAAGTAAATTTTGATTAATTTGAGAATTATTAGAACCAAACAAATTTACAAATTGAGGTACATTATAAAAAAGTTTTGATCTATTTTGATCAACTGAGTCAAGTGAACCTGATTGTATCAATTTTTCAAGCTGTCGTTTATTAATTACCTCTCCATCAACTCTTTTCAAAAAATCTATTACTGATTTAAATTTACCATTATTTTCTCTATCTGAAACTACAGATTTTATAGATTTAGCTCCTACTCCTTTGACAGCACTTAATCCAAATCTTATTGATTTTTTTTCATTATGTTTTTCAATAGTAAATTTTTCTTCTGAAAAATTTATATCCGGCTTTAAAAATGATATCTCTAGTTTTTCTAATTCTTGCTTTAATGAAATTATCTTATCAGTTCTATCGATTGAAAAATTTAATGTAGCTGTCATAAATTCATGAGGAAAGTTTGCCTTTAGATATGCAGTTTGGTAAGAAATTAGAGCATATCCTGCAGCATGACTTTTATTGAACCCATATCCTGCAAATTTGTCGACAAGATCAAAAATTTTTGAAGCTTCCTTTTCGTTTATACTATTTTTTAGAGCACCTTGAATGAATCTGTTTTTTTGGTCATCCATTTCACTTTGAATTTTTTTACCCATAGCTCTCCTTAACAAATCAGCTTCACCTAAAGAATAATTAGAGAGAACTTGTGCTATTTGCATAACTTGTTCTTGATAAACAATAATCCCATATGTTTCCCTAAGAACATCTTTTAGCATTGGATGAATGTATTGTATTTCTTCCCTTCCATGTTTACGATTACAAAAAGAAGGAATATTATCCATTGGACCAGGTCGAAAAAGGGCTACAACTGCAATAATTTCTTCAAATTTATCAGGTTGTAGTTGCTTTAAAACACTACTCATACCATTGCTTTCCAATTGAAAAACTCCTACTGCATTACCTCTGCTAAGTTGCTGAAATGTTTTGAAGTCATCTAATGGAATTTCCTTAAGTGAAAATTCAGGAATTTCATTTTTAATCAAACTAACGGTTTCATTAATAATCGATAGTGTTGTTAATCCTAAAAAATCAAATTTGACTAAACCTGCTTTTTCTACATATTTCATAGAAAATTGTGTAGCATTTGTTTCTGTGTTTGGATCCTTATACAAAGGTACTATGTTGCTTAAACTTGTATCACCTATAACTACTCCTGCAGCATGTGTTGATGCATGACGATGAACACCCTCTAATTTTAGACTAATATCAACAACATTGGATAGAGTTTCATCTGTATCAATGATATCTCTTAATGATTTTTCTGATTTTATTGATTCTGCTAATGTTAATGGACTTCCTGGATTAAAAGGAATTAATTTAGCAAACATATCAACTTCGCCATAAGGTACCTCTAAAACTCTACCTATATCTCTAACTGCTGCTCTAGAAGCCAAAGTTCCAAATGTAATAATATGTGCGACAGAGTCTTTACCATATTTGTGATTCACATAATCAATAACTTCATCTCTTCGGATTTGACAAAAGTCGATATCAAAATCTGGCATTGATACACGTTCTGGATTTAAAAACCTCTCAAATAATAAACTATATTTAATTGGATCTAGATCAGTTATAGCCAATGCCCAAGCAGCAACACTACCAGCTCCAGATCCTCTTCCAGGTCCAACTGGTATATGATGATCTTTAGCCCAATTAACAAAATCAGAGACAATTAAAAAATATCCTGCAAATCCCATCTTATTAATAATTTCGATTTCATAATTTAATCTATCTTCATATTTTTTTTGTTCTAAAATTTTAGTTTCTTTAAATCTTTTTTTAAGACCACTGACTGATAATTTAATTAACAATTCCCCTTCTGATAAATTTAAATTATTTTTAAATTTTGGTAATTTTGGCAAAACTTCTCGAGGGTAATAACTACATGATATAGATACATTAAAATTGTTTTCGATAATTTCAGGAACTTCACTAAATAGTTCAATCATCTGATCGCTACTTTTAAAGGATATTTGATTATTCGATGTATTTCTGTTTCCGTTATTTATAGTTGTTTTTTGAGCTACACATAATAAAGCATCATGTGCTTGAAAATCACTAACCTCACCAAATTTTATATTATTTGTGCCAATTAAAGGTATATTAAATTCATTAGATAATTTTATTAACTCATCTTCAAATAAATCTAATTCAGTATCATTAATTCTTTGCAGCTCAAACAATAAGGTATTTTTAAAAAATTCCTGTAATTTTGTAATTAAATTATGAGTTTTTTTATTTTGCTTATGAAGAATTAATAGAGGATTAAATTCTCCACCTAAGAAACAAAACAATCCTTCACTATGACCTTCTAGATCAGATAACGAAATACCTATATCATTGTTTTTTTTTAAATATGATAAAGAGCTTAGATATATTAAATTTTTATAACCTATTTCATTTTTTACTAAAAAAGATAATTGAGAAACCTTATTTTTAATTTTAACATCGATTAAGTTTATTGATGTACCAATTATTGGTTGGATGTTATTCTTTATACATTCTTGAGCAAATTCAAATACTCCAAACATATTATTATTGTCAGTTATAGCCAAGGCAGGCATATGATTATTTTTTGCTATTTGAACTAACTTTTGTATTTTAAGTGTACTTTCCGAAAGTGAGTAAGAGGACAAACATCTTAAATGAATAAAAGGTTTTTTCATTTTAAAAATAAATTTTTATTTTTAAGTTCATATTTAGTTTTAGCCATATCTGCATATATTTGATTATGAGTGACGTACATTAGAGATATATTATGATTCGTTACAAATTTTAAAAAAAAATTAATAATTTCATCAGATGTTTTTTCATCTAAATTGCCAGTCATTTCATCAGCTAAAATAAAATTTGGTTTATTAATAAGTGATCTTGCAATAGCTACTCTTTGCTGTTCTCCACCTGATAGCTTGTTAGGTTTCATATTTTTTTTATCATAAATTTCAAAAGTTTTTAATAAATCATTAGCATCATTATTTATTTTTGTAATATTATCTTTATCAACTAAAGCTGGTAATATTACATTTTCCATAACAGTTAATTCTGGAATTAAATGAAAGAACTGGTGCACAAAACCTATTTTTTGATTTCTTATTTTATTTATTTGATTGTCATTAATTTGTTTAATTGAAATACCATCAAAAAAATAATCTCCTTCAAAACTAAAATCTAAAAGCCCAAGTATATTTAATAAAGTAGACTTTCCACATCCTGATGGCCCTATTATTGAAGTAATACTATTTCTAGGAATGTTAAAATTTAAATTTTCAAATAATAATAATTTATTATTGTCTGATACATTATATATTTTTTTTAAGTTTTTGATTTCTATTAAGTTACTCATTTTTCAACGAAACAATTGGATCAATATTAGAAGCTCTAATCGCTGGAAATATTGTAGATAGTATAGTAATAATTATAGATATAATAAATACAAATGAGACCTCTTCATATTTTACATCTGAAGGTAGTGTTGACAAAAAATATATTTCTTCAGCAAAAAGTTTTGTATCAAGTAATTTTTCAAGAAAGTTTTGTATTATTATTAAGTTCTCAGTGATAATTATGCCAAGGATTGTGCCTGAAATTGTACCAATTAATCCTATAGTTAGACCAATAGAAAAAAAAATTTTTAAAAGACTATAATTACTAAAGCCTAATGTTTTTAAAATTGCGATATCTTTATTTTTTTCTTTAACATATATAATTAGTCCAGAAATTATATTCATAGAAGCAACAATTACAATTAAAGCTAAAATCAAGAACATTACATTTTTTTCTACTTTTAGAGCATTCATTAAGGATGAATTTCTATCAAGCCAAGATAGTGAATAATAATTAAGATTATTATCTTTAATTATGGAATTTAAAGCCATTTCAAAATTATTTATTTTTAATGGATCATATAAGTAAAACTCAAGCCTATTAAAAACGCTGTCTTCAAATAAAAGCAATTTCCTAGCAAGTTCTAAAGAAATGAAAACAAGATTAGAGTCGTACTCAAACATTCCAAAATCAAATATTCCATCAATTTTCAAAGTTTTAAATCTTGGAATATTGCCGAGTAAAGAGCTATCTGCTTTAGGTACAGCTATTTTAATTTTATCACCTATTTTTAAATTTAATTCTTTTGCTAGTGCATCTCCAATAATGATTTTATTAAAACCAATTTGAGAAATTTTTTTTGTAATAGTTTTTTTATACAAATAATGTTCGGTGTTCATTTTATCATAAGCCCTCATTATTACACCCTTTGAAGTATTGTCACTTATAATTAAGCCTTGGGTTTCGATAGATGAAAATACTTCTTTGTAACTTTTAGGATCTAATTGCTTTTTTATTTTTTTTATTTCTTTAATTTCTATTTTCTCATTTATTGAATAAATATTTATATGGGAATTTACACCTATGAGACGTTCTATCAAATTAGATCGAAATCCATTCATGACTGACATTACAATAATTATTGCTGCCACCCCTAATGAAATACCAATAATTGAAAACCATGAAAATATTGAGACATAACCCTCAGTTTTTTTTGAGAATAAAAAACGTCTCGTTATTAAAATCTCTGATCTGGATAACATCAAGAATTAAGTTTTTTTAAAACAATTTTCTTTACTTCGTCAGTTTTAATCTTTTCAATTTTATCCAACAATCTATCTTTAATCTCTACTACACCTTGTGATACATCTCTTTTGCCAATTACAATTTGAAAGGGGATGCCAATTAAATCATTATCAGATAATTTTTTTCCAATACTACAATCTCTATCATCAAATAATGTATCAAAATTCTGACTCATAAAATAAGAATAATAATCCTCCGCCATTGTGGTACAATTTTGATCTTCAGGCATTAAATTTACTATACTCAACTTAAAGGGGGCTACAGATTTTGGCCATTTTATTCCTTTTTCGTCATGGTTGGCCTCAATTAATGCTCCCACTAATCTAGAAACTCCAATTCCATAAGATCCCATATGAACAGCAATTCTTTTTCCATTTTGATCTTGAACAAAAGCATTTAATTTTTCAGAATATTTTGTTCCAAAATAAAATATATGGCCAACCTCAATGCCCTTGGATATTTTCAAATCTTCTTTTTTAATTGGACAATTTTTGTCATCGTGTTGATCGTCGACTGCCGCATAATACGATTGTAATTTTTCAGGATCAAGACTATCAGGATCTAAGCTTTCCAATTCTTTGTCATAATATAAAGTGCTTTCACCTGTATTTGCTAATATTTGAAACTCATGACTCAAGTTTCCACCTATTGGGCCCGTTTCTGCTCTTAGAGAAATTGGGGTCAAACCCATTCTTAGAAAAGTTTTAATATATGATTTAAACATATTGTTATAGGAAATCTTTGCTGTTTCTTCATTTAAATCAAAGGAATAATTATCTTTCATTAAAAATTCTCTACCTCTCATAACACCAAAGCGAGGCCTTACTTCATCTCTAAATTTCCACTGGATATGGTATAAATTTTTTGGCAGTTCTTTATAGGAGGTCACATAAGATTGAAAAATATCAGTTATTAATTCTTCATTAGTTGGGCCATATAACATCTCTCTGCCACTTCTATCTTTTATTCTTAGCATTTCTTTACCATAATCTTCATACCTGCCAGACTTAACCCATAAGTCGGAAGATTGTATTGTAGGCATTAGCATTTCGTTGGCACCCGCTTTATCTTGCTCTTCTCGAACAATTTGTTCAATATTTTTAAGAACTTTATAGCCGAGTGGTAACCAAGAATAAATACCGGCACTTGATTGTTTTATCATTCCTGCTTTTATCATTAGTTTATGAGAAATTATCTCAGCATCATTCGGTATGTCTTTTACAGTTGGAATAAAAAATTCTGAATATTTCATTGTTTAAACAAAAAAGCTAAATCTAAGCCAAAGTATATTAAAGTAATTAAGATAAGAAAAGATAAAACTGACGTAATTATTACTTTTATTAAAAGGTAACTTTTAATTGGTGCACTATTTGCGTTACCACTTTGCCATTCTTTTGGTGTTTCATTTTTAATAGGTAAAAAAATAAAAAATAATATCCACCAGATTACAACAAAAAATAAAAAATAGGAAAATATTTGCATTACTTCCTGATTAAATGAATTTTAATTTGTGGTTTTTTTTGCAAAATATTTTTAAGAACAAATTTTAAACTTTTTTTAATCAGCTCTATGACATTTTGATCTGTTTTTTTTTGTTCGTGGTTTAATTTGAGATAATTTTCTATAAATTCTGTCTTAAATTCATGCTTTACTAAATCTATTTCCTCGTATGGAAGACCAATAAAACTTAATTGTATATTTTGATCAATTGATTGGTCATCATTAATTACTAGAGATATCATCGCTATTCCTTCATAAGAGTATTTTCTTCTATCTTTTATAAAATCAGATTCAGAGTCATAAAGATATTTTCCTTCCACAATTAATTTTCCTGTCTCAATATCATCAACTATTGCACAATCTCCTGGTGCTAATTTTAGACATTTACCATTTTGGAGAATTTTAGTTATAGGCACCTGAGAAGCTTCAGAAATTTTTTTGTGTGACTCCAAGTGCATTGGTTCTCCATGAACAGGGATAGAAATAAAGGGTTTAGTCCAATTATACATTTGTTTTATTTCTTCAGCATGACCATGCCCAGATACATGTACTAGATCATCATCAGCAGTAATAATTTCAACTTTTTGTCTGATGAGTAAATTTTTAAGTCCATTTATTGATTTTTCATTGCCAGGTATGTCTCTAGAACTAAAGATAACAACATCATCTTTTTCCAAATGAATATTACGGTGTGAATTATAAGCAATTCTATACAAAGCCGACCTCTTTTCGCCCTGACTACCTGTACATATAATTACAAGATTTTCTTTCGGTATTAGTGAAGCCTCTTCCTCTGATATAAAAATATCTGCATCTTCAATTAAATTTGATTTTACTGCAGCTTCTATGTTTTTTTTCATACTTCTGCCAATCAAAGCAATTTTTCTATTATTTTTCTTTGCTGCATTTACAATATTAATAATACGAGCGATGTTTGAAGAAAAACATGTAACAACAATTCTATTAATATATCTTGAAAAAACTTGCTTTAACTCATCTTTGACCTGCTCCTCAGAAGAAGAAAAGCCAGGAACATCTGCATTAGTTGAATCACCGATCAAAGCTAATACTCCCTCATTTCCTAATTCAATGAAGTTGTTTTTATTAAATCCTTTTCCTAAAGTTGGCTGATTATCTATTTTCCAATCTGCTGTATGCAATAAGTTACCATACTTAGTTTGAATAACAATTGCTTGTGGCTGAGGTATAGAATGAGTAGTATCTATAAATTTCAAATTAAAATTTTCTAGTGATAAATTTTTATTAGAGTCCAGTTCTATCAAATTAACTGAATCTAATTTCCCAAATTCTTTTAATCTATTTTCAATAAGAAGTTTTGGGAAACTGGAAGCATAAACTGGGCAATCTATCTTATCTGCTAAATATGCTACAGCTCCTGCATGATCTTCATGTCCATGACTAATAATAACTGCCTCAAGATTATCTTTTACATTATCAATAAAGTTGATTTTAGGCACTAAAAGATCAACCCCTGGAAATTGCTCATCAGCGAAAGATAATCCTAGATCAATCATAATCCATTTGCCGTCACAACAATAAAGGTAACAGTTTGCTCCAATTTCACCTATACCTCCTAGGGATAAAAAATAGAGACCCTCTTTGTATATTTGTAAATTGTTACTTTTTTTTAGCATAATAAATTGATCCAATAATTTTTAGACCTTCCAGAGTTAAATTAGGTCTTATTAAAGGTTGAGGTTTAATATCATTTTTAAATATATTTGCTAGCCCTCCAGTAAGAATGATTTTTGGTTTAAATTTATTTTCCATGGAAATTTTTTTAATTAGACCATTTATTGATAATAAATACCCCCAGTAAAAACCTGATTGAATTGATTTTTGAGTATTATTAGCTACTACTTTATTTGTTTTAGAAATTTTAGTATTTTTTAACAATGATGCCTCTCTAATAAGAGTTTCTTTTGATAAATTAATTCCCGGTAAAATTATTCCTCCTAAAAAAATATTATTTTTGATTACCTCAAACGTTGTGGCTGTTCCAAAATCAATAACAATACTATTTGAAATTTTATTTTTTATAATCGCTATTGAATTAGCAATTCTATCAGCTCCAATTTCTTTTAAATCATATCTAATTTTAAGGAAGGGCAATATATCTGTTGATCTAATTATTAAACCTTTAATTGAGTTTTTTTTTAAAACATTTTTAATTAGTAAGTTTAAATTAGGAACAACAGAAGAAATAATTGCAACATTATCATTATCAAGTCTATTAGTTGCGGCAAAATCTATAATTATTTTATTTATTATTTTTTTCAATTTATTTTTATTTTCATTAGTTTTAATTCTTTTGATTTTCTTCAGCAAATTATTTGCACTTACTGCAAAAACAATATTAGTATTACCTACATCAATTAAAATCATCAATAATCCTTGCTGAAAATATACTTTCTTGCCTGCCCTCTTTTTCTATAAGAATAGATCCATCTAGATTTAAATTTTTTAAAAAAACTATTTCTTTTTTACCATTAGGAAGCAGAATAGTTTTCTTTCTTTTTAAATCTTTCATATTATCTCTAAATTTATTAATAATATTATTGTGTTCATTATTAATAATCATTGCATATTCAGAAAAAAATGTCTGAAAAAAATTTAAAAGTAATTCTTCATATATGAGTTTAGAATTAAAATTATTTACACAGCATGTTTTGTAATCACTAATTTTTGGAGAAGTTTCTATATTAATACCAATGCCTATAATTACATACTTAATACCTTTATGTTCTGTTATATCAGTCATAATTCCTGCAATTTTACTGCCATTAATGATGATATCGTTTGGCCATTTTATATAAATATTTTCATTTATATAATTATTTAAAAATAAAATAATTGAATTCGCAGCGACTGCCGTAAACAAGAAATGATCTTCAATTGATAAATTGTACTCCAGTAAAAACGATAAATAAATGTTGCCTTTGGGACTGACCCACTGATTACCTCTTCTTCCTATGCCTTCTGTCTGCTCATCAGCAATTAAGCAAATATTTTTATTTCCGATATACTTTTTTATTTCTTTCATTGTAGATCCAACAGTTTCTAAGTGAATCAAATTTGTATTTTGTTCCAATAAAAATTTTTCTATTTTAATAGGTAAAGACACTAATCTAAATTAAAGAGATATACTTGAAACAACATTCGTTAAAAGTGAAGGATAAAGTATAAAAAATGTAATTAATATCATTAAAATAAATAATATCACTTTAGACTCTGAGCTGATTGTGAATTCATAAGTCTGATGATCATCTGGTTCATCAAAATACATACCCTTAATAATTCTTAGATAATAGAATGCTGAAATTACGCTAGCTAAAACACCTAACACAGCTAAAATGTACAATTGGCTTTCGATCGCTGCAATAAATACATAAAATTTTCCAAAAAAACCTATAAATGGTGGTATTCCTGCCATTGATAACATTATTATTGCTAAAGATGCACTAATAACAGGATTTGATTTACTTAAACCACTAAGTGAATTTATTTTTTCAACATAAGAATCTGATTTCTTTAATGACAAGATAATTGAAAACACTGCAATGTTCATAACTAGGTAAATAAACATATAAATAGAAGCACTCTTTAAACCTTGATCACTGGCAGAAACCAAAGCAATTAATACATAACCTACATGCCCTATAGAACTATAAGCAAGAAGTCTTTTAAGATTTTTTTGCGCAATTGCTGCGATAGCGCCCAAAAACATTGAAGCGACGGACAAGAAAAATATCACTTGAGTCCATTCAAAATAAAATTTTCCAAATGGCTCAAGACAAAATCTAAATATTAATGCGATTGCTGCAAGTTTTGGAACAATGGCAAAAAAAGCTGTTATTGAAGTTGGGGCTCCTTCATAGACATCTGGTGTCCACATATGAAAAGGCACAGCAGACACTTTAAATGCAAGACCAACTAAGACAAAAACTAATCCAAAGATTAATCCAATTGGAAGATTATCTATTTCAACTAAAGAAATAGCGATGCCTTCAAAAGATGTATGACCAGTAAAACCGTAAATTAGAGAGAATCCATAAAGTAGAATTCCTGAAGATAAAGCGCCTAAAATAAAATATTTTACTCCCGACTCAGCAGACTCTATTGAATTTCTTTTGATAGAAGCTACAACATAAAGAGACAAGCTCTGTAGTTCTATTGCTAAATACATAATCATTAAATTTTTTGAACTTATCATTATCAACATGCCCAAAGTGGAAAACAACAGTAAAGTTGGTATTTCAAATTTATTTATTTTGCTTTCAATGAAATAGTTTTTAGAAATAATTAAAGATATTGCTGCACCTAACGTTGTGAGAATTTTAAAAAATTTTGTAAATTCTGTGTTTGAAAAAAAACTATCAAATAATGCAAAGTTTGTAGAAAAATCAAAATAGATTAATATAGTTGAAAATAACAATGAAAGTGTTGCGAAGTTAGTTGATTTATTGAATGCATTTTTTTTTGAAAATAATCCATACATCAAGCAAGCTACAGCAAGAATAGCCAGTGTGACTTCTGGCACAAAAAAGATATAAATTAAATTATTTAGCATTTGCAGACTCATAGTTAGATATAATTGAATCTATAGGCATTCTCATCGGTTCAATAAAAATGTTTGGGAAAATTCCAATAAATATGACAGCAATAGCTAGAGGTATTAGGATAATTTTTTCTCTATTATTCAAATCTAATATCTTAGTCAATTTTTCATTAGTCATTATACCAAAAATAATGCGTTTGTATAAAAACAGCATATAAACTGCTGAGAGAACAATACCTGTTGCTGCGCCAATGACGACAATACTTGAATGTTGAAATGCCCCAACTATAACCAAAAATTCTCCAACAAAACCGCTTGTACCTGGCAAACCTACAGAGCCTAGCATAAATATCATAAAGACTGTTGCATAAATTGGCATTCTATTAACTAATCCACCATAAAAATTAATATCTCTTGTGTGCATACGATCATATATAACTCCTACGCATAAAAATAGAGCTCCCGATACAACTCCGTGACTTATCATTTGAATCATTGCCCCTTCTAACCCCTGAGAATTAACTACAAATATTCCAATAGTAACTAATCCCATGTGCGCCACTGATGAGTATGCAATTAATTTTTTTATATCTGTTTGTGCTAAAGCAACAAGTGAGGTGTATACAACTGCAACTATACTTAAGGTCATTATTAAAGGAGAAAAATAATAAGAAGCCTCTGGCAACATACCTAAAGAAAATCTTATGAATCCATAACCTCCCATTTTTAGCAGCACACCAGCTAATATAACTGAGCCTGCTGTAGGTGCTTCAACATGCGCATCAGGTAACCAAGTATGAAATGGCCACATTGGAATTTTAACAGCAAATGAAGCAAAGAATGCTAGCCATAAATAAATCTGAATATTTTTAGTAAAGAAATTTCCTTGCAGTGTTTCTATGCTCATTGAGTCAGATAATCTATAGATCGCTACAATAGCTATTAACATTAAAACTGATCCTAGCAATGTATATAAGAAGAATTTAAAAGATGCATAAATTCTTCTTTCTCCACCCCAGATACCAATTATAAGATACATTGGGATTAAAACTGCTTCAAAAAAAATATAAAAAAGTAAAATATCAACAGAGGCGAACATTCCAATCATTACAGTCTCAAGAAATAAAAAAGCGATCATATATTCTTTGACTCTTTTTTTAATGCTTTCCCAACTTGCTAAGATGCAAAGAGGTGTTAAAAAAGTACTCAAGATGACCATGAATAGAGATATGCCATCAATACCGATGTGATAATAAAAATTAAAGTCATTGAACCATCTAAACTTTTCTTCAAACTGATAACTTCCTTTATAGTTATCAAACTGAAGCCATATTAATAAGCTCAAAAGAAAAACTCCTATCGATGTCCACAAGGCAACTTTTTTGATATTGTTTACAGAGTTTTCATCCTCTTTAATTAGAAGAATAACTAAAGCGCCTAATAAAGGTAAAAAAATTGTTAATGATAATAAAGGTATTGCTGTCATTTAATAATATATGAACCATGTTAAAATTATTACTAAACCACCCAGCATCGCAAAAGCGTAATGGTATAAATATCCTGACTGAAAACGACTTAAATAACCCGAGGATATAGATATTACTTTTGAAATTCCGTTAGGGCCATATCCATCGATAATTTTTTCATCACCTTTTTTCCAAAACAAATTAGCAAGATAGAAATATGGTCTTATAAAAATTGAATGATAAAGTTCATCAACATACCACTTGTTATATGAAATAGAATAAAGAGGATCTAAATTATGTGCTAAATTTTTAGATAAATGATTTCTATAGAAATAGATTAGTGCTGCTAACATAACACCAATTGCTACTGAGCTTTTAACAATCAAAGTTTGAATAAAAGGCAAATAATGATGTTTACCATCGTGCAGAATTATGGAGTCTCCCCAGAAAGAATATTGTAATTTACCAATATAGAAATTTGAAAATAACATTCCTGCAAAAATTGATCCAAAAGCCAATAATATCAAAGGAATAGTCATTACAAGTGGTGACTCGTGAGCATGATCATATGTTTTTAAATCAGATCTTGTTTCACCATGAAAAGTCATAAATAATAGTCTCCATGAATAAAAAGCTGTCAAAAGAGCCGTTAAGATTCCAATAATATAAGCAAAGGTTGCCATTGAGGAGCTTGAATAGTAAGCATTTTCTAAAATACTTTCCTTTGAGTAGTAACCTGAGAAATATGGGAAACCAATAATTGCAAGTGACCCAATCCACATCATTGAACCGGTAAAAGGAATTTTTTTGAATAAACCACCCATTTTACGCATATCTTGCTCATGATGCATTGCATGAATAACTGAGCCAGCTGATAAAAATAGTAATGCCTTAAAAAAACCATGAGTCATTAAATGGAAAATTGAAGCATTGTAAGCGCCTAAACCTGCTGCAAAAAACATATATCCTAATTGGCTACAGGTTGAATAAGCTATAACTCTTTTAATATCGTTTTGTGTAAGTGCAATGCTTGCAGCAAAAATAGCGGTTGAAGCACCAATAAAAATAATAAATAAATTTGTTACTAAAGCATATTCAAATAACGGGCTCATTCTAGCTACTAAAAATACACCAGCTGTTACCATAGTAGCTGCATGAATAAGTGCTGACACAGGTGTTGGCCCCTCCATTGCATCGGGCAACCAAGTATGCAAACCAAGTTGGGCAGATTTACCCATTGCTCCAATGAATAAAAGAAAGCAAAGCAAATCAATGGTACTGAAACTTAAACCTATAAAATGAATGGTGTGATCTTTAAAATTTTCAGCGTTATCAAAGATAACACTAAACTCAATAGATCCAAAAATATAAAAAACACCTGCTATACCCAAGGCATATCCAAAATCTCCTACTCTATTAACAAGGAAAGCCTTTATTGCAGCATTGTTAGCAGATGGTTTATGATACCAAAAACCTATTAGTAAATATGAAGCTAGACCTACTCCTTCCCAGCCAAAAAACATTTGCAGCAAATTGTTACTAGAGACTAACATCAACATAAAGAAAGTGAAAAGACTTAAATATCCCATAAATCTCTCTTTTGATGGGTCATCACTCATGTATCCAATAGAGTAAAGATGAACACAAGCTGAAACACTACATACAACTATAAACATTGTGGTTGTGAGTGAGTCCAACCGAATAGACCAATCGACAACAAAATTACCTGATGTGAACCAGTTAAAAATATGAATTATTTGAGTTTCTCTTTCTCCAATATATGAGAAAAATAAAATCCAGGATAGAATTGCAGATAAGAATAGCAGCAATGTTGTTAAGATTTGTGATACTTTAAAGTTAAATTTTTTGCCAAAGAAAAAACAAAACAAAAAACCTATTAAAGGAAGAAAAACAATTAATTGGGCCATAAATAAAGTTTATCCTTTTAATTTATTGATTTTATTTACTTCGATTGATCCTAAGTTTCTATAAAACACAACAAGAATTGCTAATCCAATTGCAGCTTCTGCAGCAGCAACAGTTAATGTTAACATTGCAAAAATTTGGCCTGAAATATCATTTAAGAAAACAGAAAAAGAAATTAGGTTTATGTTTACTGATAATAAAATTAATTCAATAGACATTAAAATAATTATGACATTTTTTTTATTTAAAAAAATTCCCAGAACCCCAATTGTAAAAATTATAGCCGCAAGAAATAAATAATGTTCAAGATAAATCATTAAATACCCTCACCCAATTTAATTTTTTTCTTTTCTATAGCATTCTTTGCATCAATAAAATTTTGAGAAGAGATGTTTTGCCTTTTGACTTGCCCTCTATCTCTTAATGTAAGTGTTATAGATCCCACCATCGCTACTAAAAGAATCAGGCCACTAATTTGAAATAAGTAAAAATAATCTGTATATAAAACTTGACCAATTAATTTAGTATTTTCAACTTCATTAATTTGAGGTGACTGCACAAACAGTGAAAGAGAATTTTCGGAAAACGATTTTGTAAGAAATAAAATTCCCAACTCTACAATAAGAACAACCCCTAACAGAGCACCAAAAGGTAAATATTGAAGAAATCCCTCTCTTAATTTAACAAAATTTATATCTAACATCATTACAACAAACAAAAAAAGTACAGCAACAGCCCCGACATATACTACTACTAAAATCATTGCCAAAAATTCTGCTCCTAATAGAACAAATAATCCTGATGCATTGACAAAACTCAAAATTAAAAACAAAACAGAATGGACTGGATTACGTGCACTAATAACCATTAAAGCTGATAAAATAGCAACTAGTGAAAAAATATAAAATGTAATTGAATACAAATACATTAACGATATTTCCTATCTAAATAAATGTTTTGAGCAATCTCTTGTTCCCATCTATCTCCATTTTCAAGAAGTTTTTCTTTTGTGTACATCAACTCTTCTCTTGTTTCTGTTGCAAATTCAAAATTTGGTCCTTCAACAATTGCATCGACAGGACATGACTCCTGGCACAACCCACAATAAATACATTTACTCATATCAATGTCGTATCTAGTAGTTCTTCTACTACCATCCCCTCTTGGCTCAGCTTCGATTGTAATAGCTTGCGCAGGACAAACCGCTTCACATAATTTACATGCAATACATCTCTCTTCACCGCTGGGATACCTTCTTAAAGCGTGTTCACCTCTGAACCTTGGACTTAGGGGGCCTTTTTCATGAGGATAATTTATTGTTACTTTTGTTTTGAACATATATTTCAAAGTTAAAAACATACCTTTTAACAACTCAAAAAGTGTAAATGATTTAATATATTTTATCATAAAGAGTTTGGCACCATATCAAATACAATTAAAAAACCTGCTGTTAAAACTACCCATAGTAATGATAGTGGTAAAAAAATCTTCCAGCCAAGTCTCATTAATTGATCATATCTATATCTAGGAAAAGTTCCTCTAACCCATATAAACAAAAATAAGATAAATATAACTTTGATTACAAACCATATTACTCCTGGTACTACATTTAATGGAAATATATCAAAGGGTGGTAACCAACCTCCCATAAATAATATTACTGTCATTGAACTCATCAGAATCATGCTTGCGTACTCACCAAGAAAAAATAATACAAAAGAAGCAGATGAATATTCAGTAAAAAATCCAGCAACAAGAGTCGACTCATCCTCAGGTAAGTCAAAAGGTAATCTATTTGTCTCTGCCAAAGCTGAAATAAAAAAAACGACAAACATTGGAAGTAGAGGAATTGCAAACCATACTGTTTCTTGTGCTTCAACTATTTTTGATAAGTTAAGAGATCCTACACAAAGTAATACAGTAATAATAACAAAGCCAATTGAAACTTCATATGATACCATTTGAGCCGCTGACCGTAATGCACCAAGAAAAGGATACTGTGAGTTACTAGCCCATCCAGCCATAATTATTCCATAAACACCAAGTGATGACACAGCAAATAGATACATTATTCCCACATTAATATCTGCTATCACCCAATTTGGAGCAAAAGGTATAACTGCCCAGCCTGCTAAACTGAGCACCATCGTAATGATAGGTGCTAATAAAAAAACAATTTTATTTGAATTAGCTGGAACAATATTTTCTTTAGTTAATAATTTTAGAGCATCAGCAAAACTTTGAAGGATGCCAAAGGGCCCAACAACATTTGGGCCGCGACGCAGCTGGATAAGAGCGAGAACTTTTCTTTCAGCATATACTAAAAATGCAACTGAAATTAGAACTGGCATCAATACTGCCATTATTTGAGCAATAATAATTACACCAGGAATTATTAAATCATTTAAATATGAAAAACTATTCATGAAGCTTTTGCTTTATTAAGAATTTCATTTGTACAATTTGCCATAGTTTCTGATGAACGGGAAATAGAATCATTCATGTAAAAATTACTAATGTTATATGCAATAGTATGTTCAGTAATTACCTCAGGTGATGCAAAAGATAAATTTGATGTATTATTACATTCTAGAATTTGAAGGAAATTTTTATTATTATCAACAAGATGTTTTCTTACATCATTAAGGTTATTAAATTGTAAATCACAATTCATAAGATCACTAAGAACTCTAAATATTTTCCATTCTTCTTTTGCTTCTCCAAGCGGGTTATAACATCTAGATGTTTGTATTACTCGTCCCTCAATGTTCATGAAAGTAGAAGTTTTTTCAGTATAAGCTGGCGATGGCAATACAATATCAGCATGTTGAGCGTTCAAATCACCATGGTGGCCAATATATACTACAAATGCTTGCTCTAGATTTTTTGGGTCGATCTCATCTAATCCTAATAAAAAAATAACGGGCTTATTAGTTTTAATATTTTCTTTTATGTTTTCTTCAAACTTATTATCAAAATATTTATTTACAAAACCTAACTCCAATGAGCCTACTCTTGAGATATCCTGATTTAATATATTCAGTGGGTTGAATGTATTAGAATAATTAGGTAATTTTTTTGCGATGTCTGCACATAACTTTAAAACAGATGCTCCCTCACTATTATTGATAGCTGATGTTCCTATAATAATTAATGGATTTTTTGAATTATGAAAAATTTTCGAGAATTCTGATTTTTTTTCCTTAATATCATTTAGTCCACTTAAAGAATTAGAAATTTTTGTGTAAGGATAGTTAAGATCAAGGCCCGGACCAATAACTCCAACTTTACAATTATTATTTATGTATGCTTTTCTAATTCTGGCATTTAGTACACTTGCTTCCCATCTAGGATTTGAGCCAACTAGTAAAATTGCGTCAGCATTTTCGATTTCTTGAATTGAAGAATTAAATTTATAACTTTCACTTTCATTATGAATAATCTGCGCATTGTCAAATCTGCAATCATATAAGTTTGAACCTAAGCCTTCTAAAAAAAGTTTTGATGCGATAATTGTTTCAGCATCAGTAAATTTACCTGATAATGTAATTGTTTTTTCTTTTCCTCTTTTATTTAATTCATCTTTTATTTTGTTTAAGGCTGTGTCCCAATCAGCAACATTTAATTTATTGTCATTTTTTATATATACTTTATCTAATCTTTGTCTTGATAAACCATCTATCGCAAATCTTGTTTTATCATTAATCCATTCTTCATTTGTATCTTCATTAATGCGGGGCAAAACTCTTAAAACTTGCTTTCCACGTGAATCAACTCTTATACTTGAGCCCACTCCATCTAGCACGTCATGTGTTTCAGTTTTAGTTAATTCCCATGGTCTTGACTTAAAAGCATAAGGCTTACTTGTTAGCGCTCCAACTGGACACAAATCAATAACATTACCTGACAATTCGGAGTCAATTGTTTTCTCTAAATAAGTAGTTATTTCAGCATTCTCACCTCTACCAAGCAATCCCAAATCATCTACACCAGCAACTTCAGTTGAAAATCTCACACATCTTGTGCAATGAATACATCTAGTCATTATAGTACTGACTAATGGGCCCATATGTTTGTTTTTTACTGCTCGCTTATTTTCTTCATATCTTGATTTATCAAAACCATAATGCAACGCCTGATCCTGCAGATCACACTCTCCACCCTGATCACAAATTGGACAATCAAGCGGATGGTTTATTAAAAGAAATTCCATCACTCCTTTTCTTGCTTTTTGAACTGTATCGGTGTTTGTTTTAATTACCATGCCGTCACCTGCTGGCATTGCACAAGATGCTACAGGCTTTGGAGCTTTTTCCATTTCAACAAGGCACATCCTACAATTTCCTGCTATAGAAAGTTTTTCATGATAACAAAATCTAGGTATCTCAGCTCCAGCAAGCTCACATGCTTGCATTACTGTCATTCCATTTTCAAATTCAACTTTCTTGTTATCAATTGTAATAGTTGGCATTATGCAACCTCACTTATTCTATATTCTTTAATTCTTCTCTCAACTTCTGTTCGAAAATGTCTCATTAAACCTTGAATAGGCCACGCAGCAGCATCCCCTAGTGCGCATATTGTATGCCCTTCTATTTGCTTGCTAACATCTAAAAGTTTATCAATATCTCTAACTTCAGCATCGCCTTTAACCATTTTCTCCATCATTCTAAACATCCATCCAGTCCCTTCTCTGCATGGTGTACATTGACCACAGCTTTCGTGTTTATAAAAATGTGACAGTCTACAAATTGCATCAACAATGTCTGTAGATTTATTCATTACTATTACCGCTGCCGTACCAAGACCGCTTTGAACTTCCTTCAAACTATCAAAGTCCATTTTTACAGTATCGCAAATTGATTTTGGAATTAAAGGTACGCTAGCTCCACCAGGAATTACAGCTAACAAATTATCCCATCCTCCTATAACACCCCCAGCATGAGTTTCGATTAACTCTTTTAATCCAATACCCATTTCTTCTTCAACATTACAAGGGTTATTAACGTGACCCGAAATACTAAAAATTTTTGTACCTGTGTTATTTTCTCTTCCAAGAGAATTAAACCAAGAAGCACCTTTCCTAATTATAGTTGGAGCGACTGCAATTGTTTCCACATTTGTAACTGTTGTTGGGCATCCATAGAGTCCAGCTCCAGCTGGAAATGGAGGTTTTAATCTTGGTTGTCCTTTTTTGCCCTCTAGGCTTTCAAGAAGTGCGGTCTCTTCTCCGCAAATGTATGCTCCTGCACCTCTATGCAAATAAATGTCATAATCCCAATTGCTACCGCAAGCATTTTTTCCAATTAGATTGTTAGCATAAGCTTCATCAATTGCCTTCTGTAAATTCGAAGCTTCACTATAATATTCTCCTCTTATATAAATATAGCAAGCATTTGCGTGCATAGCAAAACCCGCAACCAAACAACCTTCTAATAGTAAGTGAGGATCATTTCTCATGATCTCTCTATCTTTGCATGTTCCTGGTTCTGACTCATCTGCGTTTACTACCAAGTAATGAGGTTTACCTGAGTCTTTAGGCATGAAAGACCATTTCAATCCTGCAGGAAAGCCTGCACCTCCTCTTCCACGTAATTGACTACTTTTAATTTCTTCAACAATAAAATCAGAACCTTTTTCGATAATTTCTTTTGTATTTGACCATACGCCTCTTTGCAAAGCCCCTTTTAAAGACCAATCTTCAAAACCATATAAGTTTTTAAAAATCTTATCTTCTTCTTTAAGCATCATTACCTCTTTTGGGATGAGATGTTTGTCTTCCAATTTGCGAACCTTTATTAATTGATTTGTTATTTTTTAAATCAATTAATATTTTTCTAAAATTATGTTCATCAAGATCTTCATAGTAATCATCATTTATTTGAACCATTGGAGCGTTACAGCATGCTCCTAGACATTCAACTTCAACAATAGTGAATTTATTATCAGTTGATGTTTCTCCAAGTTTTGCGTTAGATACTTCTTGAGCAACTTTTGTAAGTTTATCACTTCCTCTCAACCAACATGGAGTTGTTCTACAAATTTGAACAAAATTTTCTCCAACAGGTTCGAGATTAAACATTGAATAAAAAGTAGCAACTTCTAAAACACGTATATAAGACATACTTAAGGTCTCAGCGACTTTTTCAATAGCAGTTTTACTTAACCATCCAGAGTTTTGTCTTTGAGCTAAGTCTAACAATGGTATTACTGCACTTTGCTGCCTTGAGTTTGGGTATTTTTTTATGATTTCTGATACTCTGTTAAAATTTTCTTCAGACCAATTAAAAACGTCATTAGAAATATTATAAACTTTATTTGTCATACCTGGATGTTTCATCTATCAATTTCTCCAAATACTATATCAAGACTTCCAAGGATGGCTGCTATATCAGCCATTAAATGACCTTGTGATAAAAAGTCTAGAGTTTGTAAATGAGCAAAACCGGGTGCTCTTATTTTACATCTATATGGTTTACTTGAACCATCAGATACTACAAAAACTCCAAATTCACCTTTCGGTGCCTCAACGGCATTATAAGTTTCCCCTTCTGGAACTCTATAACCTTCAGTGAATAATTTGAAATGATGAATAAGTGACTCCATAGAATGTTTCATTTCACTTCTTTTAGGAGGTGTAATTTTGTTATCAATTACAGAAATTTCACCTGATTTAATTTGCTTTAAACATTGTTGAATTATAGAAATGCTTTGTCTCATTTCCTCAATACGAACAAGATATCTATCAAAACAATCACCTTTTTTACCAACTGCGATTTCAAATTCAACTTTATCGTAAGCGTCATAAGGCTGAGAACGTCTTAAATCCCAAGGTACTCCAGCACTTCTAAGAACAGGTCCTGTGCATCCCCATTCTATTGCTTCATCTTTAGAGATTACACCAATATCAACAGATCTTTGCCTTAAAATTCTGTTGTTTGTTAAAAGACTCTCAAGGTCATCAATAAACTTAGGCAATGTTTCAAAGTGTTTTCCTAATTTTTCTTCCATTCCTTCAGGCATATCTTGATGAACACCACCTGGTCTAAAATATGCAGCATGAAATCTAGCTCCTGAGACTGCTTCATGAAATTGAAGAAGTTTTTCTCTTTCTTCAAAGCACCATAAGAAAGGAGTTACAGCGCCAATATCAGCAGCATAAGCAGGTATGTTTAATAAATGATTTAGAAGTCTTGTTATTTCTGCAAAAATTACTCTGATGTATTGTGCTCTTAGAGGCACTTCTATACCCAGTAACTTTTCAGTTGCTAATGCAAAAGCATGTTCTTGACACATTGGAGAAACATAATCTAATCTATCAAAATAAGGAACGGCTTGCAGATAAGTTTTATATTCAATTAATTTTTCTGTTCCCCTGTGAAGCAAACCTATGTGCGGTTCAGCTCTTTCAACTACTTCACCGTCTAATTCAACTACCAATCTCAAAACACCATGTGCGGCTGGATGTTGAGGTCCAAAATTTATTGTAGTTGTGTTTACTTCGATTTCTTTCATAGCTATTCTTGTTCGTTGTGGTCATCAATGCCTTTTGACATTCCTTCCCACGGAGAAGTATAATCAAAATCTCTATATTCCTGTGTTAGTTTTACAGGTTCATAAACTACTTTTTTCTCCACATCATCATATCTAACTTCAGTATGGCCAGTTAGGGGAAAGTCTTTACGTAATGGAAAACCCTCAAAATTATAATCGGTCATAATTCTTCTTAAATCTGGATGATTATTAAATTTAATACCAAATAAGTCGTAGCACTCTCTTTCATACCAATTAGAGGCTTCGAAGATCTCTGTTAAACTATCAATATTATCATTTTCGTCTAGATGTGTTTTTAAAATAATTCTTCTATTTTGTTTCATACTTAATAGAATATAAACTAATTCAAATCTTTTTTCTTTTGAGGGATAGTCAATTGCAGTGATATCTATTAGCTGGTTAAAATTTAGAGACTCGTTATCTTTAAGTTCATTAAAGATCTTTATTAAATGCTCTTTTGAAAAAACCGCTGAATAAAAAATTTTATTATCTGTAATTAAGTTAAGTTCTTTAATTTTTTTAAATTCCTCAATCATTTTTTATCTTACAAATTTATTTTTTCTTTTAATTTTTTTTTGTAATTGCAAGATACCATATACTAAAGCTTCAGCCGTAGGTGGGCAACCTGGGACATAAATATCTACTGGTACAATTCTATCACAACCCCTTACAACAGAATAAGAATAATGATAATATCCACCTCCATTTGCACATGAGCCCATAGATATAACCCATCTTGGTTCTGGCATTTGATCATAAACTTTTCTAAGTGCAGGTGCCATCTTATTTGTTAATGTTCCAGCAACAATCATAACATCTGACTGCCGAGGACTGCCTCTTGGAATAACTCCATATCGATCTAGATCGTATCTTGCCATATAGGTATGTATCATTTCTACTCCACAGCATGCCAAACCAAACGTCATTGGCCATAGTGAGCCTGTCCTTGCCCAAGTTAAGAGCTTATCAAAATTTGCAACTAAAAAACCTTTAGAATTTAGCTCTTCCCCAAAGTTATCTTCGTTTATTTCTACTCCCATTCTAGGGCTCCTTTTTTCCACTCATAGATAAAGCCTATTGTGAGAATTAATAAAAAAATCATCATTGACCAAAATCCAAAAATTCCGATACTTCCTAACGAAACAGCCCATGGAAATAAAAATGCTACTTCTAAATCAAAAATAATAAATAAAATTGCAACCAAATAAAATCTAACATCAAACCTGCCTCTAGCATCATCAAATGCTTCAAATCCACATTCATACGCAGAGAGTTTTTCATTGTCAGGTTTTCGATCACCAACTAAAAAGGATAATGTTGTCATTCCAATCGCAATTGCAAAACCAATAATTATAAAAATAAGTATTGGTAAATATTCAGATAAATAATTTTCCACTTTAAAATTTTCTACAAAAAATGTTTTAGTAATCTATTTAGTAAAATATTCAAGGATAACAATCGATGATTTCTGCGGCTAAAATACTACTTTTAGAGTTATTTTAAACTGCTACTATTTTTGCTAAGATTTTTAAATTGATAATCAAAAAGTGGCGCGAGAGACGGGATTCGAACCCGCGACCTCTGCCGTGACAGGGCAGCGTTCTAACCAGCTGAACTACTCCCGCGCATGGTGGGTGTTGAGAGACTCGAACTCCCGACCCTCTCGGTGTAAACGAGATGCTCTACCAACTGAGCTAAACACCCTAAACAAAACCGGCTGTTAAATATTTTTAACAGCCGGTGCAACAAAAATTTATTATATGTTAGTTATTTACTGCATCTTTAAGCGCTTTACCCACAGTAAATTTAGGTCTTTTAGATGCAGGTATTTGTATAGACTCTCCAGTTCTTGGGTTTCTTCCAGTTGTAGCCTTTCTGTGACTAACACTAAAATTACCAAAGCCAACAATACTAACTTTCTCATCTCTTTTAAGTGAGTTAGTTACAGCATCTAAAAAACTTTCTATAGCTCTTGTAGCATCAGATTTTGATAATCCAGCAGATGAAGCAACTGATGCAATTAGGTCATTTTTATTCACGTCAAACTCCTTTTTATTGGTATAAAAAGAGAATATTATTTCATTACACAGGAAGTCAATAATTTTTTAGAAATATTCCCAGTTTAGAGGGAATTTTAGTCAAAAAGTACTGAAAACAGTGGTTAGTGTCGTAAGTTTTCTTTTATATTTGAGTCAGAAAACCTATTTTTTTTATCTTCCAAAATCTCTGATTCGGTTAAATCCAGAGGAGTAATGGGTTTTGTAAGAGTGTGCTCTAAGATTGACTTGGCCTCACTAATGGCAATTATTTTAACAGTTTTTAGAATTTCTTTATCAAATTCGACTACTTCATTCTTATTTTCTTCAGGAATCAAAACTTTTTTTATTCCAGCTCTTGAGGCAGCATATATTTTTTCTTTCAAACCTCCTATAGGCAGAACCCTTCCCCTAAGAGTAATTTCTCCAGTCATTGCAACATCTTTCCTTACTCTATTAGAGGTTAAAGAGGATACCAAAGAATTAAATATAGCAATTCCAGCGCTTGGCCCATCTTTTGGAGTAGCTCCTTCAGGAACATGAACATGAATATCAAATTTGTCAAAATCAAATGGATGTATGCCTAAATTTAAGCTATGTGATTTCACGTATGAAATAGCAGCTTGTACTGATTCTCTCATAACCTCACCAAGTTTTCCAGTAATTGTAAGTTTCCCTTTACCAATTGATAGTATAACCTCGATTGATAAAATTTCACCACCAACTTCTGTCCAAGCTAGTCCATTGGTAACACCAATTAAATTTTTCTTTTCAATTTCACTTGATCGATATCTTGTTATACCTAAAAACTCCTTGATCATGTCGTTGTTAAGTAAAACAGTCTTTTTGTTGCTTGTTTCAAGTAATTTAACTGTCTTTCTGCATACTTTGGAAATTTCTTTTTCAAGATTTCTAACTCCTGCTTCTCTTGTATAATTTCTAATTATTTGATTAACTGATTTATTAGAAAACTTTAATTCATTTTTTTTCAAATGATGGTTTTTAGTTTGTTTAGGTATTAAATATTTTTGAGCAATTTTATTTTTTTCTTTTTCAGTATATCCTGGAATTCTAATTATCTCCATTCTATCAAGCAAAGCTGGAGGGATGTTGAGTGTATTAGCAGTACATACAAACATTACTTCAGATAAATTATAGTCCAATTCTAAATAGTGATCGTTAAATTTATCATTTTGTTCAGGGTCTAACACTTCGAGTAAAGCTGATGAAGGATCTCCTCTCCAATCAGATCCTAGTTTATCGATTTCATCCAATAATATAAGGGGGTTAGAAGTTTTTGCTTTTTTCATAGATTGTATAAAACGGCCTGGCATTGAGCCAATATATGTTTTTCTATGACCCCTTATTTCAGCCTCATCTCTTACACCCCCTAATGACATTCTTACAAAACTTCTACCAGTTGCATTGGCTATTGATTTGCCAAGAGATGTTTTTCCTACTCCTGGAGGTCCTACTAAACATAAAATTGGTCCTTTTAATTTTTCTGTTCTTTTTTGAACCGCTAGATATTCTAATATTCTTTCTTTTACCTTTTCCAAACCATAATGATCATCTTCAAGAATAGTTTTAGCTTTTTTGATATTTTTTGAAACTTCAGTTGGTGAATTCCAAGGTATTGAAAGAACCCAATCTAAATAATTTCTTATAACAGTTGCCTCTGCAGACATTGGACTCATATTTCTTAATTTTTTTAATTCAGATTTACATTTTTCTTTTGCTTCGTTGGATAGTTTTAAGGTTCCTATTTTTTTTTCTATTTCATCTAAATCATCAGAATCATCATTCTCGCCAAGTTCTTTCTGGATAGCTTTCATTTGCTCGTTTAGGTAGTATTCTTTTTGAGTTTTTTCCATTTGACGCTTTACTCTTCCCTTGATTTTTTTTTCCATTTGGAATGAGTCAATCTCTGAAACTAAATGTAAATGAATTTTATTTAATCTCTTCTCTAAATCAAATATCTCTAATAATTCTTGCTTTTGTTCCATATTAATTGTTAAATTGATAACAATAGTATCTGAAATTTTATTAGGATCACTCATTGCGTTAAGATTAGTAATAACTTCAGAAGGAATTTTTTTATTAACTTTGGAATAATCTTCAAATTGTTCAATAACAATTTTTACTAATGCCTTTAATTTATTTGTATTTTTGAATTTAGATTCGATTTGACTAACTTTTGCAGTAAAAAAATCACCTGATAGGTTCAAACTGTTAATTTTTGCTCGAGATATTCCCTCTACTAAAACTTTAATTGTACCATCTGGTAGTTTTAGAAGTTGAAGAACTTTTGCCACTGTTCCACACTCATACAAATCTGATTTATTTGGGTTATCAATATCTGAGTTTTTTTGCGCTAGCAAAAATATTTTTTTGTCTAGATTCATTGCATGATTAAGTGCATTTACTGATTGTTTTCTGCCAACAAATAGAGGGGCTACCATACCCGGAAAAACTACAATGTCTCTAAGAGGTAATAAAGGTAATGCAGAGGATCTCATATAAATGACTAAATGATTATTTTTTTAATAATTTCAAGACTTATTAACCAATATTTTTTGATTTGCATTTTTACTGTTATATATCATAATAGGCTCCGCAGTTCTAATAACCACATCTTTATTTATTATAATCTTTTCTAAATCTTTGTAATCAGGTGTTTTAAACATTAAATCACTCAATAAATTCTCCAAAATAGATCTAAGTCCCCTAGCACCGGTTTTTTGTGCAATAGCTAACTTAGCAATTTCTTTAAGTGCATCATTTTTAATTTCAAGATTTACATTATCCATTTTAAATAAAGCTGAATATTGCTTAATAAGAGCGTTTTTTGGTTCTTGCATTATTTGAATCAGCATATCAAGATCAAGCTCTTCCAATGTAGTCACAACAGGAAGCCTGCCAACAAACTCAGGTATCATACCAAATTTTAGAAGATCTTCATTTTGTAAATCATTCAAAGAGTCTCCGACAGATTTCTCTTTGAAGTCTATAATTGATGAATTGAACCCAATAGATGAGCCTTTTAACCTTTGATTAATTATACTCTCCAAGCCAGAAAAAGCTCCTCCACAAATAAATAAAATATTCGAAGTATCAACATGCAAAAATTCTTGCTGAGGATGTTTCCTTCCACCTTGAGGTGGAACACTTGCAATTGTTCCCTCCATAATTTTTAATAAAGCTTGTTGCACACCTTCACCTGATACATCTCTAGTTATTGAAGGGTTGTCACTTTTTCTGCTTATTTTATCAATTTCATCAATGTAAACTATACCCTTTTGTGCTCTTTCAACATTATAATCAGACGCTTGAAGTAGTTTTAATATTATATTTTCAACATCTTCTCCAACGTAACCAGCTTCTGTTAAGCTAGTTGCATCTGCAACGGTAAAAGGAACATCTAAAACTTTAGCTAGTGTTTGGGCTAGTAAAGTTTTACCTGTACCTGTTGGTCCAACAAGTAAAATATTTGATTTAGAAATCTCTACGTCGTCAAAATTTGAGTTTGCTAGTCTTTTATAGTGATTATAAACGGCCACTGACAAATTTTTCTTAGCTTTAGTTTGGCCAATTACAAAATCATCTAAGAATTTATTTATTTCAGATGGTTTGGGAGTGTTTGTTTTTAATTTTGATTTACTATTCTTGTTGTCCTCTTTGATAATATCCATACAAAGCTCAACACATTCATCACAAACGAATACTGTTGGGCCAGCAATTAATTTCTTTACTTCTTTTTGACTTTTTCCACAAAAAGAACAAAACAATGAATCTTTATCTTCTTTTTTACTCACTAACTTTTTCTACTTTCTACTATTTTATCAATTAAACCAAACTTAATTGCTTCTTCAGGAGAAAAATACTTATCTCTCTCCATGATAGTCTCAATGTCTTTTATCTTTTTTTTTGTATGTTTTGAGTAAATTTGATTTAATCTTTCTTTTGTTTTTTTTATTTCATTAGTGTGAATTTCTATATCAGTAACTTGCCCCTGATAACCACCACTTGGTTGGTGGACCATAATTCTAGAGTTAGGTAATGAAAATCTCATTCCTTCTGAGCCAGCAGTTAGTAATAATGAACCAGCGGAAGCAGCTTGACCGATGCATATAGTCATAACTTTAGATGAAATGTATTGCATTGTATCATAAATAGCGAGACCTGACCAAACAATACCTCCGGGTGAATTAATATAAAATGAGATTTCTTTTTTTGGATTTTCAGATTCAAGAAAAAGAAGTTGGGCACAAATTAAGCTGGCAATATTATCATCAATAGGTCCTGTTAAAAAAATAATTCTTTCTTTCAATAATCTTGAATAAATGTCATAAGCTCTCTCTCCTCGAGAAGATTGCTCAACTACCATCGGTATTAAATTATTTGTTATTTTTTCAATTTCTTTCATAACTAATCCTTGCTTACATCAAAAGTTTTTTTTTCTAAATTCTCATATTCTGATTTATTTATTTTTTTCTTAACAACATTTGAGGATGAAATAACAGCATTAATAACTTTTTCCTCTAAAATCGGACCTCTTACAGTTTCTATTGCTGAGGGATTTTTCTTAAAATACTCAATTATTTGTTTTTCTTGTCCAGGATATTGAGAAGCGTAAGCCATCATACCATTTGTTAGCTCTTTCTCATCAACAACAATATTTTGTTCTTTAGCAATAAATTGCAATAGTATTGAAAGCTTAACCCTTCTTTTTGAAATTTTTTCATATCTATTCTTAAGCTTGTCATCCGTTAATTTCTTATCATCATCATCAAGTTTGTTATCTTTTTTTGCATGCTCTATCCTATGCCAAATATCATTAAATTCTTGATCAACAATGCCTTGTGGCAAATCAAATTGATGCTCCTTATCAAGAATATCCATTAACTGTTTTTTCTCAATTTGTTTAATACCATTGTGATATTGAGATTTTAAATTATCTTCTAAGTTATTTTTTAATTCTTCTTCATCTTTTAAACCATTTTTTTCTAAAAATTCTTTATCTATTTTAAAAGGAGCGGACTCTTCAATTTCAACTATTTCAATATCAAAATCAGCGATTACTTCTTTATCCGATTTTATAGATTTTGATATATCAAGACCTAATTTAACTTTATCCCCTTTTTTTAATTTTTTCTTCAATAATTTTGCTCCTAAATCAGGAAGGATTTGTAATTCAGATTCAATCATTATTGGTAATTTCTTTTGTGATTTTAAAAAATCTGGGACAGACTCGTTTTCTGAAGATATATTTAAAATAATCCTATCTGTTTTTATTATTTCTCTTGATTTTTTTATAGGTATATATTTTTTTTGATTTTTTAAAAAATCTTTATAGTTTTCATCTATTATTTTTTTATCTAGTTTAATTTCATAATTTGTAAGATCAATTTTTTTAAAATCTTTTAATTTTATTTCTGGCTCTAAATTAATTTTTACCTCTACTTCGATTGGCTGATTTTTTTCAAATTTTTTTAGATCCACTCTTGGTTGAATGAAGGGTTTGAGATTTTTTGCATCAAGTAAATTTTTAGTTTTATCTTGAACTAATTTTTCAATAGCTTCAGATATTATACTGTCTTCATATTTTTTTTTAACAATAGTAGTAGGGGCTTTTCCTTTCCTAAAACCTGGTATGGAAACTGTAGGTAATATTTCATTTATTTTTTCGTCTATTAATGAGTTTATTTCCTGGTAAGGAATTTCAACTGCATATTCTTTATATAGAGTTCCTGATTTTATTTCTTTAATAGACATATATTATCCCCTTTATTGGTAGGCCGGAAAGGACTTGAACCTTCACACCTCGCGGCACTAGAACCTAAATCTAGCGTGTCTACCAATTCCACCACCGGCCCATTATTCTGCCGCTTTTATGATGATTACAATAAAAAACAATAGAGAAATTGAAATATAAAGTGGTTTTTTTTATATTTGGGGCGAACGATGGGATTCGAACCCACGACATCGGCCACCACAAGGCCGCGCTCTAACCAACTGAGCTACGTTCGCCGTTAAATTAATAAATATAAGTTTTATTAATAAAGTTTATTCGCTATACCAAAAAAATGAAAGTTTCAAAAAAAATTATTAATTTAGAGACTGAATCAGCTTTTGCAGTACTAGCAAGGGCAAATAAATTAATCTCAGAGGGAAAAGATATAATAAATCTTGGAATTGGACAACCAGATTTTCCAACTCCAGTAAATATTCAGGAAGCAGCAATTAAAGCAATTAGGGACGGCAAACACGGTTATACTCCATCAAATGGTATTCCTGAATTAAGAGAGACAGTGGCAGAACATATATACAATGAATATAACGTTGAGAGAAACCCTGAGGAAATTCTAATTACACCTGGTGGTAAACCAACAATATTTTATTCAAGTTTAATTTTAGGTGGAGAGGGAAATGAAATTATTTATCCTGATCCTGGATTTCCAATTTACAGATCAATGATAAATTATAGTGGTGCAAAAGGTGTCCCACTAAATTTATCAGAAGAAGATAATTTTGAAATTAATATAGAAAAACTAGAAAAACTAATCACTCATAAAACTAGCTTGATTATTATCAATAACCCTAACAATCCAACAGGTTCATTTATGAATAAAAACAAAATTGATAAATTAGTAATAATGTTAGAAAAATATCCAGAAATATTTATTTTGTCAGATGAAATATATAGCAAAATTATTTTTGATCAGAGTCAAATGCCTTCGTTATTAAATTATGACACATTAGTCGATAGATTAATTATTCTTGAAGGATGGAGTAAAACTTTTTGTATGACTGGATGGAGATTAGGTTGGAGCATTTGGCCAAAAAAACTTTATGAGTATGCAAATAAACTTTGTGTCAATGATCATTCTTGCCCAAATTCAATTTCTCAACACGCTGGAATAGAGGCTCTAAGAGGAACTAAAGAAACGATTAATGATATTAAGAAAGAATTTTATAAAAGGAAAAATTTTGTTCACTCAAAGTTGAACCAATTAGAAAAAATTAGCTGTTTTGAACCTGGTGGTGCATTTTATGCTTTTCCAAATATTTCTAAATCTGGAATGAGTGCTCAAAAATTTGCCGAGATCGCTCTAGAGGAAAAAGGTGTTGCCTTAGTTCCAGGTACAAGTTTTGGTGATAGCGCAGAAAATTTTGTCAGAATAAGTTATGCGAATTCAATGGAAAATTTAGAAAAAGCAATTTATAGGCTATCATCAATATGAAAAAAGTTGAAGCTATAATCAAGCCATTCAAGTTATCCTTAGTTAAAGAAGCTTTGCATGAAGTAGGAATTTCAGGAATGACTGTTTCAGATGTTAAAGGATTTGGTAGACAAAGAGGATCAACTGGAGGGATTGATAAGATAGAAGAATACGATGATGAGTTTCTTGTTAAAATGAAACTTGAAGTAATCGTTGAAGATGAGGATGCAGAGAAGGTTGCAGAATCTATAAAAAAGGCTGCATATTCTGGTAAAATTGGTGATGGAAAAATCTTCATTTACAACATTGACCAAGTAATTCGTATTAGAACTGGAGAAAAAGACAGTGATGCTGTCTAAATTAACTTTACATTTCTTCTAAAAACAATAAAAGGCAATTAATCGTTCAATTTAGGTTCATCCTAGATCGGAAGTAGGTCTTAAGACTGAAGGAACGCATGCAAAAGTTTGAATTCGTTCAACTCTTATTAATAAGGGTCGGAAGTAGGCACCTGCCGAAGGAACGCTTTAAAAGCAGAACTTTCATAACTAGCGCATGATTATTTAGTAAGCTCTAATGGTTAGAGTTTACTTAACTTGATGGAGATAAATTATGAAATTTAACTGCTCAACGCCAGCTGAATTATTAAAACAGATTAAAGATTTAGATATTAAGATGGTAGACATGAGGTTTACTGATGTTCCTGGAACTACTCACCATTTCACTATTCCTATAAAATTCTTAGAGGAAGATATCTTTGAAGATGGTCTTGGTTTTGATGGCTCTTCCGTAAGAGGTTTTCAAGCTATAGAAAACAGTGATATGATAGTTGTTCCTGATGTGACAACAGCCTACATCGATCCTTTCTTTTCAGAAAAAACAATAGCTTTTTATTGTGATATTAAAGACCCTATTACTAAGGAAAATTATTCAAGAGATCCTAGGAACATAGCAAAAAAAGCTGAAGGATATTTAAAATCGTCAGGTATGGGTGATACTGCATATTTTGGTCCAGAAGCCGAATTTTTCATTTTTAATGATGTTAAGTATGACTCAGGATCAAACTTCGCTTTTCATGAGGTTGACTCAAATGAAGGCACTTGGAATACAGGCAAGGATGAAGGGCCAAATTTAGGTCATAAACCTCGTCATAAAGAGGGCTACTTTCCTCTTCCTCCAGTAGATAGTATGCATGATGTAAGAACTGAAATGGTTATGACTATGCAAGATATTGGTCTTACAGTTGAGGCCCATCACCATGAAGTTGCTACAGGTGGCCAACAAGAGATCGATTTAGAGTTTGCCCCACTTGTTTCAATGGCTGATGATTTAATGAAGTACAAATACGTGGTAAAAAATGTAGCTAAATTGCACGGACTTTCAGCAACATTTATGCCAAAACCTTTGTTTGGTGATAATGGCTCTGGAATGCATGTTCATCAAAGTATATGGAAAGATGGTGATACATTGATGTATAAAAAAGGTAACTATGCTGATTTGAGTGATATCGCTCTTAACTATATTGGTGGCATACTAAAACATGCTCCTGCCCTTTTAGCTTTTTGTGCACCAACAACTAATTCTTACAAAAGACTAGTTCCGGGATTTGAGGCGCCTGTAAATATCGCTTACTCTCAAAGAAACAGAACAGCTTCAGTTAGAATACCAACTTATTCATCTAGCCCTAAATCAAAAAGAATGGAATTCAGATGCCCAGATCCAACCGCAAACCCTTATCTCGCATTTGCAGCAATGTTAATGGCTGGATTAGATGGTGTAAAAAATAAAATAGATCCAGGTGAGCCAACTGATATAAATATTTATGAAGCGCCTGCTGATGTTTTAGCTAAAATTCCTTCTACACCAGGTTCACTAGCAGAAGCAATAGATGCATTAGAAAAAGATCATGCATTTTTGCTTGAGGGTGATGTTTTTACTAAAGACCTAATTGAAACATACATCAATTATAAAAGAGAAAATGAAGTTAACCCTGTTAACATTCAGCCTCATCCGCATGAATTTAAATTATATTACGACGCTTAAAAAATTTTTTATTTTTTAGGGTCAAACCGCCAATGTAATTATTGGCGGTTTTTTTTATGTAATTTTCTCGATACTTTTGATACTAAAAAATATGTCTAAAAAAATGAACTACTCTGCAAAAAACATTGAAGTATTAGAGGGTTTAGAGCCGGTAAGAAAGCGACCAGGTATGTACATTGGAAGCACTAATGAGCAAGGATTACATCATCTTGTCAATGAAGTGTTAGATAATAGCATAGATGAAGTTGTTGCAGGCCATGCTAGTGAAGTTTCTTTTCATTATAAAAAAGATGGATCCATTAAAGTTAGAGATAATGGAAGAGGAATTCCTATAGATTTTCATCCAAAATTTAAAAATAAAAGAGCATTGGAAATAGTCCTCTCAACACTTCATGCTGGTGGAAAGTTTGATAATAATTCTTACAAAACCTCAGGTGGATTGCATGGTGTTGGTATTTCTGTAGTCAATGCTCTGAGCTCACATTTACAAGTAATAGTTTTTAAAAGTGGAAAAAAATATTCACAAATATATGCAAGGGGAAAAGCTAAGACAAAAATTAAAATAGAAAAGTGCAAAAATAATGAAAAAGGTACAGAAATTAATTTTATACCTGATGAGTCAATATTTGAGACTACTCAATTCTCTCCTAAAAAATTATATGAGTTTATAAAAATGAAAGCTGTTCTTGTGTCAGGGACATCAATAGAATTTAAGGTTGATAAAGAATTAATAAAAGACAGCACTCCAGAATTTGAAAAATTTCATTTTAAAAATGGTATTGCTGATTTTTTAGATATTATTAATAAAAATTCCACTAAGTTATTTGATAAAAAATTTTCAATAATTAAAAAAATAAATGAAAATGAAAAATGTGAAATATTTACTTGCTTTAATCAAAATGAAAAATCATCGTTGATTTCTTTTTGCAATACTATTGAAACGCCAGATGGTGGCTCCCATGAAAATGGCTTTAAAAATGGGATGTTAAAGGCGATTAAATTATATGGTCAAAAAAACCAAATCACAAAAATATCAAACATTAGTATCAATGATTTATCTGACTATTCAGACATAGTTATCTCGATATTTATAAATGAACCAAGCTTTGAGGGACAAACGAAAAAAAGAATCATAATGCCAAAGCTTCAAAAACAACTTGAAAACCTTATTCAAAATGAATTTTTATTATGGTTAAATTCTAATAAAAAAATTGCAAAAACTCTTCTTGAAACTTTAATTGAAAGATCTTTACTTAGAACGGATTTAACAAAAATAAAAGAGTTGGAGAGAAAATCAATCAAAGAGAGGAATAAACTTCCCGGTAAACTAGTTGATTGTTCGAGTAAAGGAATTGAAGGTACAGAACTATTTATTGTTGAAGGCGATAGCGCTGGAGGTTCAGCTAAGCAAGCAAGAGATAGAGAATTGCAGGCAATTCTTCCACTTAGAGGTAAAATATTAAATGTTTTTAGTGTCAGTTTATCAAAGATTGCTGATAATAATGAAATTCAAAATCTTATTCAGTCTTTGGGATGTGGTATTGGTAAAAATTTTGATTTAGCAAAATTACGATATGAAAAAGTTATTCTGATGACCGATGCTGATGTTGATGGTTCACACATCGCAACTTTATTAATCACTTTTATTTATAAGTATATGAGACCCATTATTGATAATAATAGATTGTTTTTAGCTATGCCACCTCTTTTTAAAATACAAAATAAAGAAAAAATATTTTATGCATATGATGAAAATGAAAAAGATAAAATAATTAATTCAGAATTTAAAAAAATAATCCCTACGTTAAGTCGTTACAAAGGACTTGGAGAAATGCCTGCAGACCAATTGAAATCAACTACAATGAGCCCAGAAAAGAGAAAATTATTAAATGTAAACATTAAGCAAGGAAAAAAAGAACTGAAAGAAACTGAAAAATTATTTGAGTCCTTGATGGGTAAAAAGGCTGAATACAGATTTAAGTTTATTCAAGAAAATGCAAACTTTACAAATCAAATAGATATTTAATTATGAAGAGATATATATTATCAATTGACCAAGGTACAACCAGCTCTAGAGTAGTTTTATATGATAATAAATTTAAAATAAAAAATATTCAACAAAAAGAATTTAGACAATTTTTTCTTAAAGATGGATGGGTAGAACATGATGCTGAGGAAATATGGAATGATGTTAAAAAATTAATTCAATTAACAATCAAAAAAAATAAACTTAAACCAAACCAAATAGCCTCTATTGGTATAACCAACCAAAGAGAAACTACAGTTCTTTGGAACAAAATTACTGGAAAACCTCTATACAAAGCAATTGTATGGCAAGATAGGAGAACAGCTGAGTATTGTGAAAAATTAAAAATACAAAATAAAGATAAAATTATACAAAAAATTACAGGTTTAGTCTTAGATCCATATTTTTCTGCGACAAAAATCAAGTGGATATTAAATAAAGTCTCTAACAAAAAGAAGATTTCAAATAAAAATATTTTATTTGGAACTATTGATACTTGGCTTCTTTGGAAACTCACAGAAGGAAAGTCACATTTCACAGATATAACAAATGCATCAAGAACAATGCTTTATGACTCTAGGAAAGAAGAGTGGTCCAAGGAACTATTAACACTTTTTAAAATTGATAAAAATATTTTACCTGAAGTAAAAGAAAATGCTTATGACTTCGGTAGTACTAAATTATTTGGTGGTGAGATTCAAATAGGTGGAATGGCTGGAGATCAGCAGGCAGCAACAATTGGTCAAGCCTGTTTTAGTGCTGGACAATCAAAAAGCACCTATGGAACTGGATGTTTTTTATTAATGAATATAGGAAGCAAGTTTAAGCTATCTTCAAATAAACTTTTAACAACTGTTGCATTTAAAATTAATGGAAAAAAAATGTTTTGTTATGAAGGTAGTATTTTTGTTGCTGGATCAGCAATTCAATGGCTTAGAGATAATATGATGTTTTTTAAAAATTCAAAAGCTACTGATAAACTTTACTCCCTTGCAAATGAAAATGAAAACGTTATTGTAATTCCTGCACTTACAGGTCTTGGGGCACCTCATTGGCAGCCCAATACAAGGGGTGCAATATTTGGCTTAACTAGAAATACTTCTCAGGCAGATATTATAAAAGCAACACTAGATAGTCTTTCATACCAAACATTAGATCTAATAGAGTCAATGGAAAGGGATGCAAAGATTAGTATTTCAGAGATAAGAGTTGATGGTGGCATGATCAATAATAATAATTTTCTTCAAAGTTTATCTAATGTAACACAAGTAAAAATTATAAAACCTGAAAATATAGAAACAACATCTCTTGGAGCTGCATATTTAGCTGGACTTAGTGCAGGTATCATAAAAAATACAAATGATATTAAAAAATTTTGGAAAAAAAACAAAGAAATAAAACCAAAAATTAAAAAATCTATTGTACAAAAAAAAGTTGCAATTTGGAAAAGAACTATAAAAAATTTAATAGCACTTAATAATTAAGCGACTTAATCCAATTTGATAACTCTAAAGTATGGCTATTTATATTAGTTAAATCTTTATATTGCTGAATTTGTGATTCATTTTTATTATTTTTATAATTAGAAAAATATTCTAATTCTTCATCAAAAAATTTTTTTTCAGAAAATGCTTTTTCTTTTAATAATATTTCCTCACGTTGTTGCATTAAACCTGCGATCCACATTGGATCAAATTCTGGATGATATTGAACTGCCCAAACACTGGAATTATTGATTGTAAAATCTATTGATTGTACTTCACTTTTTTCATTAGATGCTAAAATTTTAGAGTCAGGAGGTAAATTTTCTGTCTCATCATAATGCCAACAAAAAGCATCAAAAATTTTATTTTTTCCAACATACATAGGATGTTTGCCACCCCTTTCATTTAAAGATATTTCTTTTGCTACAACAGCTTCTAACCCTTTAGGATTTTTTCTAATCTTTCCACCGGCAGCAGTCACTAGAACTTGTAAACCCCAACAGCTGCCAAATATTTTATTTTTTTTTGTAAAGAGGTTTTTTGCTAGATCAATCTGTTTTAAGATTGATGGTGTCATATCATAAATATTTAGCAAACTACCTGTCCAAGCTATACCATCAAAATCATCTAAGCTAATTCCAATTGGTAAATATTCGTCTTTTATAGCGGGATGAACAACAGTAATATTTAATTTTTTAGTTGATAAATTTTCTAAAACTTTTTGATAAACTTCATATTGTGTGTCCATGCCCATGTTGGTATATCTTTCAGAAGCATCTCTCTCGTTTCCGTCTACAATAAGAATATTCATTTTATTACTTTATTTTTTTACCATAACATGAAATATAAAAAAAAATGAAAATAAAACTGGGAATAGCTCCAATCGCATGGAGTAACGATGACATGCCAGAGCTTGGAGGCGATACGCCAATAGAGCAATGCTTAGAAGAAGCATCAGTAGCAGGTTTTACAGGGATTGAGCTTGGAGGCAAATTTCCACGAAATCCTGGCATAACAAATTTTTTACTTGATAAATATAATCTAAAAATGCCAGGTGGATGGTATGGATCTGTTCTAAGAACTAGATCTGCAGAGGAAGAATGGGCCGCAATGCAAGATCATCTAAATCTTCTAAAATTAGTTAATGCAGATGTATTCGTATTTGCCGATGTATCAGGTTCTATCCAAGGTGATCACTCAAAAAAACTTTCAACAAGACCTTTTATGGAAGATGATGAATTTATTGAATATTGTAAAAAAATAAATGAAATTTCAAACCGTTTGAGTGATGAGGGTATTCCAATGTCTTATCACGAACATATGGGTACAATTATTCAAACAGAGAATGATGTTGATCGTTTTATGAATAATACTAACGAAAATACTTTCTTGCTTTACGATACTGGTCATTTGCTTTTTGCTGAAGCAAACTTTGAGAGAGTATTAAAAAACTATGTTCAAAAAATTAACCATGTTCACTGCAAAGATATAAGAAAAAACATTTTAGAAAATTCTTTAAAGAATGATTTAAGTTTTAGAGAGTCTTTTTTAGATGGTGTTTTTACTGTTCCTGGAGATGGGTGTATTGATTATGAGCCATTATTCAAAATTTTATATGAAAATAATTATGAAAAATGGCTAATCATTGAGGCTGAGCAAGACCCAAAAAAAGCTAACCCACTTGAATATGCAAAAATTGGATATAATTATCTAACTACGCAATTAAAAAAGATAGATTATGATTTTTAAGATATTATTATCTTCACTATTTTTATCATTTTTTGCTCATGCTCATGCTCATGAGATTAATATGGAAGATAAAAATGTTGAACAAATTGTTAAGCAAAGAATGAGCATTATGAGTAAAATTAAAGCTTATTCTCAAAAAATGTATCCATTAACAATGTCTGGTGAGTTTGAAGAAATAAAACAACTAAACGACGAACTGCTGCATAGTGCTAAAGAGTTTAAGTTATTATTTCCTGAAGGAAGTCAAGGAGGCAAAGCCTCGTCTTTGATTTGGGAAGATAGAGAAACATTCGAACTTTTTCATAATAATTTTATAAGTTCAATTGAAGATATTGGTGAGAGTATAAATAATGAAGATAGCGTTTCGCTAGTAGAGAATTTTAATATTATGTCATCAAACTGTGGAACATGTCACAAAAAGTTTAAAAACTAATTTTGCTCTACTCTTAAATGAGGATTATATTTCCATTCTAAGTATTTAACAAACTGAACCATTAAAAAATTTAAAAATAAATATAATATTCCTGCAGCAATAAAAGCCTCTACAGGTGCAAATGTTTTAGCCATAATTTTTCTAGCTATTCCTGTCATCTCCATATAGGTTGTAAGACTAACTAAAGAAGTTGCTTTAACCATTAATATTAATTCATTTCCATACGAGGGGAGAACCTTTCTAAGAGCTATTGGAAAAATAATTTTTCTTAAAAGATTTATTTTATTAAAACCTAAAGATAATCCCGACTCTATTTGACCTTTGGTAACCGATTGAATACCCCCTCTAAATATTTCACTTCCATAAGCAACAGTATTAATAGTAAGAGCCAACACTCCACACCAAAAAGGCTCTTTTAGTAAAATCCATAAAAAACTCTCCCTGATAAACTCAACAGATCCCAAACCAAAATAAATCAGATATATTTGTACAAGTAATGGCGTTCCCCGAATAACAAAGATGTATCCAGCTATAGGCTTTGATATAATTTTACTTTTGGAAACTCTCCCCAAAGCAAAAACTAATGATAAAACAAAACCAATTGGTAGGGAAATAATTAAAAGAAGCAAAGTATTATCTAAACCAGATAAAACTTCTACGAAATTACGAAATAATAACGACTGCTCAAAATAATCTAAAAAATTATGCATCAATTATACCCTTTGGAATAATTTAATTCTAAAACTTTAAAAAATTTCCCTGAAAAAGTTGTGAGAAATAAATACAATAAAGCTGCTGTAACAAGAAATGTAAGTGGGGAATGTTCCACATTTGAAGCTATTCTAGTTTGCCTCATAATTTCAACTAAGCCTGTAACTGAAATTAAAGAGGTATCTTTTAGTGTAATCTGCCATACATTTCCAATTCCTGGAAGTGCGTGACGCAAAATTTGAGGACCCATTACTTTAAAAAATATTTGAAATTTATTTAGTCCAAGCGCTTTGGCAGCCTCTATTTGACCTTTATTTACAGCCAAATAGGCAGCTCGTAAAACTTCACTAGAATAAGTTGCTGAAATAAAGGCAATTGCTATAGTCCCAATAGTTAGGGCATTTAATTCGATATAACCATTATAACCAAAAAGCTTGGCAATACTCATTACGACAGTGTTTCCACCAAAGAAAATCAAATAAATTACCAATAACTCTGGCACACCTCTAACAACTGTAGTGTAAAAATTAGCAATAAGTCGTGTTATTTTATTTGTAATTAATTTTGCCCAAACTGTTACTATTGCTAAACATAAACCTAGCCCCATTGAAAGAATGCTAACTGTAATTGTCATTAAAGTTGCAAATAAAAACTCATCACCCCAACCTAAATCACCAAATACTAGTTTTTCAAATTTAAACATTTATAAACATATTTCTTCAATCACAGTTTTAACACGCTGAACAGAGATATCCTCAATTTTGTTAGAATTTAATTCAGAAGAAGTAACAGAAATTAAGTTTTTCAACTTTGGAGTAAATTTTTTAGAGTCTTTAGGGCCAAATAATTTGATCAAGGGACAATAGTTTGTAGAAAGCATATGGCTAACACCACTATCATTTGAAATTGCAAATTTTAAAAATTTTGTTGAAGCCATAATAATTTCAATATTACTATAATTGCTTAGAGATTTTTCGTTTTCTAAAAAAATTGCATTTTTAAAATTATCTTTTAAAATTTTTTGGTAATCTTTTTCTTGAGGCCCTATATAAAACACCAATACGAAACCTTTAGACTCCAAGTATTTACATATTTCAATAAAATTATTAATTGGCCATATTTTATTTTTTTCCCCAGCTCCGGGGGCGATACCTGCATAATTAATATTTTTCAAAAAAATTTTTTTTAAACTTATCTCTATATTTTTATTAATAGGAATCTTAAAATTCTTATCGACTTCTTTTTTTAAGATTAAATCAAGTAAATCATATAAGTATTCTAAATAGTATTTTCTTTCTTTTTTTAGTTTTTTTGGTAGTTTTATATCAGAGAATAATCCTGATGCTGATCCAGAAATAAAAGTTTTATGCTTAATTCTTTTAAGTGTTAGTGTTCTAAATACAGATTTTTGGGTATCAAAAATTATATCAAAATATTCTTTCTCCAATTCATATTTATTTGAAATTTTACTCGAAAAGAAATAATTCAAATTAACCTGTTCATAGAATTTATGTATGTAATTAGAGGATATTTTTTTTAATATTGATGTATAAACAGTACTGCCTTGATCAGTCATCCAAAACAAATTATGATTTGGAAATCTTCTCTTTAATTCATTAAGTAAGGGTAGTTTGATTATTCCATCACCAATTTTTTCTCCATTAGAAAATACTAAAATTGATTTCATAAAATCTACCTTACACTAATTTGAAAAATATAAAATTATGAGAATCTTAAGCTAAACAATAATCAAAGAAGTGGTGCCCAGGGGCGGAATCGAACCACCGACACAGGGATTTTCAGTCCCTTGCTCTACCAACTGAGCTACCTGGGCTTTGAAAAATTGTGATAATGTGTTTTAGCTATTAATTCAATTAAATATTATAAAAAATCCTAATTAGTTATATTAATTTCATGTTCATCGTTTAACCATTTCACTAAATCTAATTCTGCACATTTTTTTGAGCAAAATGGACTAAATGGCTCTTTGGAAATTTTTTTGCAAGTGGGGCACTTACTTTTTTTCTTCTTAAGATTGATGATATTATTTTTCTTTTCTACTTCCATCTAAATGTGATGCGACCTTTAGTTAAATCATAAGGTGTCATTTCAACAGTAACTTTATCACCAGCTAAAACTCTAATTCTATTTTTTCTCATTTTTCCTGATGAATGAGCTAAAATTTCATGATCATTTTCTAACTTAACTTTAAACATTGCGTTAGGTAGAAGTTCTAAAACAACACCTTGAAATTCAATCGATCCTTCTTTTGGCATTTTTTTCCTTATTTTTTTGAAGTTATAATTAATTTTATTTTGTTTGTCTAATCGTAACTGACAATTTATGTGCATCTAAATTTTCAACATTAGATATATTTTCAACGTGTTTTGATAAATTATCATAACTTAACTTATTTATCTCAACAACAGAGCTTTTTTTCATAAAATCAATTACACCCAAACCTGATGAAAATTTAGCTGCCCCAAAAGTTGGTAAGATATGATTGGTTCCAGCTACATAATCCCCAAATGCTTCAGTTGAATAATCACCTAAAAATATTCCTCCAGCATTGTTTACATTTTTAAAAATAATGTCTTTTTCTTTTGATTGAAGATGTAAATGCTCTGGAGCTATTTTGTTGATAATTTTATATGATAATTTCAAATCATCCATGATCACTATTAGACCGTTTTTTTTTAGACTGATCTCAACTATTGTTTTTTTACTCAAAGTTTTTTTAAGAATTTCTATATTCTCTAATACTTTATGAGCAAAAGCGTTGCTATTTGTAACTAATATTGACTGTGCATTTTCATCATGCTCCGCCTGAGCCATAATATCACTAGCAACCCATGCTGGATTATTACTTTCATCTGCCACAACAATAATTTCTGAGGGACCTGCAACTAAATCTATTCCAACTTTTCCAAAAACCTGTTTTTTTGCTGCAGCAACATATGCATTGCCTGGTCCAAAAATTTTACTAACTGGCTTAATAGTTTCGGTACCATAAGTTAACGCTGCAATTGCCTGAGCTCCTCCAACCTGATAAACTTCACTAATATTTAACTCATCTAATAGCAACGCAATATAGGGATTAAAATTGTTTGAAGGTGGTGTGACACAAACTATTCTTTTTACTCCTGCTATTTGTGCTGGAACTACACTCATAATTAATGAGGATGGATAAACTGCATTACCTCCGGGCACATATAGACCTACTGAGTCCATTGGTTTCCAAATTGATTTTAATCTGGTATTCATATTTTCAATTTCATAATCACTTGGAAATTGTTTCTCATGAAATTTTCTTACATTTTGAATAGCTAATCTAAAACTTTCAATAGTTTCTTTATTTAAATTTTCTTCAGAGTAAAATTTATTTAAATTTGGTAATTTTATTTCATCTTTTCCTAAATGAATTTTATCAAAATCTTTTGCAAATTCTATTATTTTATCATCACCATGTAGCTTTATGTCCTGAATAATTGATTTTACATTACTATCAATTTTTGAGCTTGTTTCTTCTTCTCTCAATGAAAGATGTTCTTCTAATTGTTTCCAAAAATTTTCTGAATTGTAGGCTAGTATTTTCATTCTACTAAATCTTTAAATTCTCTAATAATGGATTGTATTTTTTTGTTATCTGTTTTAAATGAAGATCTATTTATTATTAATTTTGACTGAACCTTCATAATTTCTTCAATTTCCTTAAGGCCATTTGCTTTTAAAGTCGCTCCAGTAGAGACCAAGTCAACTATTCTCCTACACATATTTAAAGAAGGTGCAAGCTCCATTGAACCATTTAATTTTATAGCATCAACTTGAATGCCTTTATTTGCAAAGTGTTCTTTACTGATATTTGGATACTTTGTAGCTACCCTTATATTACTCCAAGTCTCAGGATCCTCTTTTTTCAAAAGTGTTTTAAGTGCAGCAACTGATAGCCGACAATGCCCGATATTTAACTCTAGGGGTGCATATACTTCTGAGTAATCAAATTCTTTTATTACATCTTCTCCAGCTATACCTATCTGGGCAGCTCCAAAGGCTACAAATGTACAAGCATCAAAAGCTCTAACTTTAATAAAATTAACATCTTTTCTTTTTGATAAAAATGTAAGCTTTCTTGACTTTTCATTAAACATTTCTTTTTCAGGAGCAAAACTTGTTTTTGTTAAAATTTTTTTTATCTCACTAATTATTCTTCCCCTTGGAATAGCTATAATAATTTTGGACATAATTTTGGACTTTTATATTTAAAATTAAAAAAAACTATAAAAACTTAATATTTTTCTCTTTTTATTGATGGGCCTAAACTACCAAGGGTATACTCAATTTTTTCATATCCTCTATCAAGATGATAAACTCGGTTAATTATACTTTCGCCTTCTGCACACAAAGCAGCAAGCACCAGACTCACACTAGCTCTTAAATCACTAGCCATTACTTGAGCACCTTTTAAATTTCTATTACCAGTTATTAAAGCTAGATCTTTTTTTACTTTTATCTTTGCTCCCAATCTATTAAGTTCAGGAACATGCATGAATCTATTTTCAAATATGTTCTCTTTTATTTGTGAATTTCCATTCACCAAACTCATTAAAGCCATAATTTGTGCCTGTAAATCAGTTGGAAAGCCAGGATAAGGAGATGTTTGGATCTTAATGCCAAATAAATTTGTTGTTGGCATAATTTGAATAGAAGTTTTCTTAACTTTTAATCTTGCTCCCATCTTAATCAATGAAGATGTTAATGCTTCTAAATGGCCACTATTAATATCTTTTACAATAAATTTTTTATTTAACATCACAGCTGCAATCACAAATGTGCCAGCAACTATTCTATCACTCATAATCTTGTGTGTAGCTTGAGTGAGTGAATTAACACCAATAATTTTGATAATTCCATTTTTTTTAATATTTATTTTTGCACCCATCTTATTTAAAGCCAACGCAAGGTCATTTATTTCAGGTTCTCTCGCAGCATTTTCAATTATTGTTTTTCCCTTTGCAATTGAAGCAGCCATCAAAATATTTTCAGTTGCTCCAACGCTTGGGAAAGGAAGAGTAATATGCTTACCTATTAATTCATCTTCAACAGCGCCCACAACATAACCATTTTCAACATAAAAATTTGCACCTAATTTTTTAAGTCCCTCTAAATGAATATCAATTGGCCTTGTGCCAATTGCACATCCTCCTGGGAGGGATATTCTAGCTTTTCCAAATCTAGCCAGTAAAGGACCTAAAATCAAAATTGAGGCCCTCATTTTTCTTACAATATCGTAATCAGCATCTCTGTTAGTAATATTTTGACATTTTATTTCTAAATTATCTTGTTTGGATTTAATGGTTGCACCATAACTCCTAAGCAGTTTTGACATATTATCAATATCATCAAGTTTAGGTAAATTTTTTAACTTTAAAGGGCTTTTAGAAAGAAGAGCACTAACCATAATTGGCAACGCAGAGTTTTTTGATCCTTTAATTTTAATAGATCCCTTTAAATCAGCTTTCCCTTTGATAATTAGTCTATCCATTATTTATTTTTGAAGCTTTTTTTCTTTTTAAAATATTAGCCTTAAGTTTTTTTTCTAATCTTGAAACTCTTACTTCTTTGAGTTTTTTTTTATGTTCAGATCTTTTTGTATTGATTTTATCTTGCATTAAAAAATTATTTCGTTTTTTTAGCAATAAATTCATTTGCAATGTTTAGCAAATAATCTTTTCTATCCTTGTTCAATTTTTTGTATGACATCATCACCATCCCCATTCTTGGGTTTTTTGAGAGTACTTCTCTATGATTATGAATAAAGTTCCAATATAACCCATCAACAATATCTGACCAATTGCCCTTTTTATAATTACTCATTTTAATTATGTAATTTGATCCACAAATATATGGCTTGGTTGAAAAAATTCCTCCATCACTAAAAGTACCCATTCCATAAACATTTGGTGACATCACCCAATCTGAGGAGTCAACAAACATTTCCATAAACCATTTATAAATCTCCTTAGGGTGCAATTGAGATAAATTCATGACATTACTTAGATGCATAAGTCTTATTATATGGTGAGTATAGCCATATTTTACTACATCCTTTATGGCATCATCAATAGGATCTATTCCTGTTGTTCCATTATACCAGTCATTAGTAAGTTTTCTTTTATGTCTAAAATAATTTGTTTTCTCAAGTTTGTCAGAAAAGTTTTGATAAATCCCTCTCATAAACTCTCTCCAGCCAATTACCTGTCTTATAAAACCCTCTAAACTATTAATCGGAATGCTTTTTTTCTTATTTGCAGTTAAAACTTTTGTTACGACTTCTTTGGGAGTTATTAAACCTAAATTTATGTAAGGACTTAAAATACTATGAAAAAGAAATGGCGAATTTTTTTTTACAGCATCTTCATAGTGTCCAAAATTTTCCATTTTTTCTTTTATAAAAAGATCTAGAGCTTTTAGCGCCTCTTCTCTAGAAGTTCCTAACCAAAAATTGGCTGTATCTCCTGGATGATTAATGAATAAGTCATTTACTAGTTTTTTAACATCTTTAATAACGGTATCTTCTTTAAATGTAGGCTCAGATGGAGTTATTACATCTTCTGGAATTTTTTTTCTATTTTCCTCATCAAAGCTCCATTTTCCCCCAATAGGATTATACTCATGCATGAGAATGTTTTTTTCAATTCTTTGTTGTTTATAGAATGTGGCCATAAAAGGTTTTTTAGACTTAGCTAAATAATTCTGAAAATCTTCCCTAGCATTATAAAACATGGGACTTTGGATAAATGTAATGGTTAATTTATTGAGGATACAAAAATTAATAATTCTTTTTTCAAAAAATTTATCTTCTATTTCATACATTTTAATATCAGAAATTTTTTTACTTCTTATAAAATCTTTGATTTTGTCTTCATAAGAAAGATTGGTATTTTTGTTATTGAGAAAATGATATTTTAATGAAAATTTTTTATTTTTAAGAGCAACAGCATATTTTCTCATTGCAGTTAAAAACAAAACTAATTTATGCTTATGATGCTTCTCATAAGTGCATAGATTATAATCTTCTGCCATAAAAAATTGACAGTTCTTGAAATTATTTAATTCACTTAATGGAAATAATTGATTACCAAGAATGATAAATAACGTTTTAGTTGCCACTTCTATTAACTATGACAAAAAAATAATAAGTCTATTTATTTTTTGAACATTTTTTTGAACAATAGAGTACATTTTCCCAATCTTTTTGCCATTTTTTTCTCCAGTAAAATGGTTTGTTGCAAGTTTTGCAAATTTTAAAAGGTAGATTTGATTTTTTTTTATTCAAAGAAAAACATATAGCTATAAGCTACAATAATAGCTGGAAAGGCACTATAAATTGTTGCCATTATTGCTGCTTTGGGTGCTAGAGCTATGGCTGGGAATAATGCATCCCCATCATTAGAAATTGCATTACCTAATTCTGCAGATAGTGGGATATATCCATTTAAATAAAATGTAGCGATGACAATTTGTGGCCCACATCCAGGCAAAAAACCAAATAAAATTGCTACAAGGGGGACAAAAGGTAACCATAAATCAAAAAACATTTTAAGATCTAAGTTGGTAAAATACATAAATATCTCAAAAACTAAAAAACCACTTATGACCCACGTAGTAACAAAGTTTGTTGTATCTACAACTCTTGAGACAAATCCCCTACTTTTATCAGTAGAACATTGAAAATCACTTAAAGGATTAAGTGACCACATGAATATTGATAAAATTGCACCCGCAGACCCTAGAATTAATACTATACTAATATGCTGTGGCAGTAAAAAAAGTTTATCAACGTCAACTTGGAACGCCAAAAGTAGACCTATAAAAAATCCTGGAACAAATAGTATCAACCAGAAGAGATTAAACTTAGAAACAAATGTTTTTTTTAATTTTTCAAATTCAATTTCAATTTTAGAACTTGTCATCATAAAATCAGCACCATGTATAAGGTCAACTAAGTAACCAGAGATTGTGCCAACAACAGCACCTAAACAAAAAATTAGCAATCCAATTGATGGTTCCATAGCAAGAATTAGAAATGCCGCATCTCCCATAGTTGCAGTTAGAACAGCTACTAAAGATCCAAAAGAAATTCTACCTTGAATATATTGAGTAACAACAATGATGGCACCTCCACAACCGGGTATTGCGCCAAGAAAAGATGCAATAGGTACATGCAATTTTTTTGTTTTATCTAGAAAAGAACCGATATCAAAGTTTGTAAGAGAATCCAACCCAATAAAAACAATAAGAGTAAATCCAACAAAAACCGAAACTGCAAGATATGCATCAACCATTGATTGACGAACTAGATCCCCAAATTCACCTGTTTGAAATGCTAAAGCGAGTATAAGGAGACCAAAAAATGATTTTTTTAATAAACGTCCTTCATTTGCAAACATTATTTTTTGCTTATCTTTAAAGGCTGAAATCAGAGCATTCATGTTCTTTACATATATATAAAAAGTATAGCTATGGCTATACTATAATGCTATAGATACATTTTAAATAACTAAATATTTAATAAAATGTCATTTAAAAAAGTTAGAGATGCTCATAAAACAGAAAACACTGAGGATTATCTCGAAATTATTGCTGATTTACTTAATGCAAAAGGTGAAGCAAGAATAGTTGATATTGCAAATCAATTAGGTATCGCTCAAGCAACAGCCAACAAAACTGTACAAAGACTACAAAACCAAGGTTATTTAAAAAAAGAACCATACAGATCTATTTTTCTAACTTTAAAGGGTCAAGAACTTGCAAGCATCTCTAAAAAAAGACATATTGTAGTGCTGACTTTTTTAAAAAATCTTGGACTAGATAATAAAACAGCAGAGGCTGATGCGGAAGGTATAGAGCATCATGTTAGTCAAAAAACCTTAAAAAAAATGGAACAATTTAACAAAAAAAATTAAATTTTTTTTAATACTATGATTCTTATTTTTACCTTATCAGAAAATTCTCTATTTTTAGGTAAATAATTTAAAGGCCTAGATCTGTATTCAACAGTAAAAAATTTATTAAATTCCTCAATCAATTTATCAAAATTTTGTTTTTGCCATAAATCAATTCTATGGGTAAAAATAAAAATACCCTTTTTTTTTAAATATTTATTAACTAATGAAAAAAGTACTTTTGGTTTCTTACAATAAGTCATAGAACCAATTAAGCTGACTAAATCATATTGATAAGAAAAATTTATTTTTTTTTCAAAACTGTTTTTAAATAATTTTCTATAAATTTTTTTTTGTTTTGCAAATTTAAGACTATCAGCAGAAATATCACATCCATCAACAGTAATATTTTTGAATTGTTTTTTTATTTCTTCACCAAACATTCCAGTTCCACAAGCTAAATCTAAACAGTAATCAAATTTTTTTCTTATATTAAGTAAAACACTAACAGCTTTCAGAGGGGCCTTATATTTCCATTTTTTTAATGTAATGTCATAATTTATAGCCCAATCATCATAATATTTTTCAGTAACATTTTGATTGCCAATGCCATCTAATAAAGATTTAGGCTTAGTCATTTAAGATTGCTGGAATTTTCATACGTGCCTCCATGACTTCATTCAAATTAATTTCAGTATTTAAGATAGAAGGTTTTGATTTTGCTTTATTAATAATTTTGCCCCAAGGATTTACTAATAATGAATATCCATAAGTCTTTCTATTTGTATGATGGGTTCCACACATATTGGTGGCAATAACAAAAAGACTATTTTCAATAGCTCTTGAGCGTACCATAACTTCCCAATGGGCTTTTCCTGATGGTACTGTAAATGCAGCAGGCATTAAAATAATTTTTGATCCTTTTTTTGCAAGTTTTCTAAATAAGTTTGGAAATCTTAGATCATAGCAAATAGTGAAACCAATTTTTATATTTTGTAAATTAACACTTACAATATTTTTACCAGCCTTAAACGTATGTGACTCTCTATGAGTTTCCTTTTTATTTATATTTACATCAAACATATGTATCTTATCATATCTTTTTATAATTTTACCTTTTGAGTTAATAAAAAAAGAACGGTTAACTAATTTTTTTTTGTTTTTTTCCTTCAGAAGCAAAGAGCCAATATTAATACTTACACAATATTCCATAGCATACAATTTTGCCATTTTGATTATGGGGCAGTCAGATTCATAAGTAGTGTTTTTTAATAAATAGCCTTTATCATTTGTTATTATATTTGAGCATTCGGGTGTACATATTAAGTCAGGTTTAAATCTTCTTGTTTTTATAAAATATTTTTCTAATAATTTTGAATTTTGAGCAGGTGTAGATTTTGCCTGAAATTGAATTTGTGAAATTTTTAATTTTTTCATTACTAAACTACCAATTTTTTTGTTTAATGAATATATATTATTTAATATAACTAAATAATGAAAATTGTTTATATATTTTTAATTTTGCTGATCTTGCCTACTCAAGTACTAGCACTCAAATTAACTAAACTTAATGTAGATTTAAGTTATCCTTGGGGTATGACTTGGGTTAGTTCAGATAAACTATTAATTACTGAAAAAAAATCTCATGAAATTATTCTAATAGATACTTCAAACAACACTTATGAAAAGATAGATCATAATTTGCCTATCAAGGGAGATAGGCAGGGAGGCTTATTAGATATCATTAGTGAAGATAATAATATTTGGATTACAGGATCTATAGAAAAAGAAAATGGTTACACTACTGCTGTTTTTAAATCAAAATTAGAAAATAATAAATTAGTTGATAGCCAATTAATTTTTGAAGCTTTGCCATATATTCCAAATCAAGTACATTTTGGTTCAAGGATGACAATAAAAGGTGAGCATTTATACGTAAGCATTGGTGAAAGAGGAAAAGGAATGATTGCTCAAGATCCGACCAATGCAATTGGGAGTATCATAAGGATAAATAAAGATGGTAGCATTCCAGACGACAATCCATTTGTAGATATACCTGATTGGCTACCTGCTATTTATCAAATAGGAGTTAGAAACCCTCAAGGCATGGACCTAGATCCACTAACAAAAAAAGTTTTTATCTCAAATCATGGTCCTAAAGGAGGGGATTTTATCGGTGAGGTTAAAAAGGGAACTAATTATGGTTGGAAAAAAGTAGCATGGGGAGGAAAAAATTACTCTGGGACTAAGGTTGGTGAAGGCAATGCTTGGGAGCCTGGTCTTTTAAAGCCTGATCATATTTGGGTACCCTCTATAGGTGTTGGTGGAATAAAATTTTACCATGGAGATCTTTTTCCTGAGTGGCAAAACTCTTTATTAATAGGTTCTCTTAAATTTCAGTATTTATCAATTCTAGAAAGAGATGGTCAAAACTTTAAAGAAGAAAAGATAATTTTTAAAAATAAAATTGGTAGAATAAGAGATATAGAAATTAACGATGATGGAGAGATATTTTTAATAGCAGATGAAGCAAATACGTTTCTATATAAACTAACTCCTTAATTACTATATTGATTTAGGTATTTAATTTAATATCTATTTGCTATATTGGAAAAAATACATGAATAAACTACTAAAGATTTGGAAAGAAAATAAACCTGTTATAAATGCATGGTTATCCATACCTAATTCTTTTACCGCTGAAGCTTTTGGCAAAATGGGTTGGGATGCCATCACAATTGATATGCAGCATGGACAAACAGATTATTCTGCTAGTTTACCGATGTTGCAAGCTTTATCATCAAGTCAGTCAACTCCCATGGTACGAGTTCCATGGTCTGAACCTGGAATCATAATGAGAATGCTAGATTTAGGGATGCTAGGTATCATTGCCCCAATGATTAATAACAAACAAGATTGTGAAAGATTTGTATCCTATTGTTACTATCCTCCAATTGGGCAAAGAAGCTTTGGCCCGATGCGCGCGCAATTGATTCATGGATCTGATTATTTTTCAAAAGCTAATGAGAATATCTTAAGTTTTGCAATGATAGAAACTCAGGAAGCAGTAGATAATTTGGATGATATTTTATCAGTTCCAAATTTAACTGGTGTTTATATTGGTCCTGCCGATATGAGTGTTTCTTATGGAATGAAACCAAAATTTGATGTCAAAGAAGATCCTGTATTCTCAAATATCAAACTAATTGCAAAAAAAGCAAATGAAAAAGGTAAGATTGCAGGTATACATAATGGGACGACTCAATATGCGAAAGAAATGATAGATATTGGTTTTAAATTAGTAACAATTTCATCAGACTTTAGATCAATGTCTGCTCATGCTCAATCAGTTATTGATGACATGAAGGAAAAAACTAAAAACTCTAATCCAACTGAAGCTTATTAGTCTTTTTTTTCCTTCCGAAAAAAAGGAATTAGAAAGACAAGACAAGCAATAAAGAAAAATAAACTCCCAAACATTGCCCAAAAACTTCCAACACTAGATATAATAAAACCTATTGCTGAAATAATAAACAGTATCCATCCTATTAAATTGATTGATTTATTACTCATTTTCTTTTTTTACAGCCTCTTCCATTTCTAATAACTCCAACCATCGTTTTTCTTTTTCATCAATTTCTTTTTCTAATATATTTAATTTTTTTGTTATTTCCTCAAATCTATCTGGATTGCTAATATAAAGATTATTATCTTTCAATTCATTTTTTATTAAAGAAAGCTCATCCTCTTTTTTTGCAATCTCATTTGGAATATTTTCTAATTCAAATTTGAATTTAAAGGAGAGCTTATCGCTAGTTTTACTTACTTTTAAATTGGATATCTTTTTTTTTAGGGCGATTAATTTCTTTTTGATTTGATTGATGGTTAAGAAAATCACTATACCCACCTAGAAACATTGATACTTTACCGTCACCTTCAAAGTGCATAATTTTATTAACAGTTTGGTCTAAAAAATCTCTATCATGAGATACTATTAATAACGTCCCTTTATAATCAGATAGCATTTCAGTTAGCAAATCCATAGTTTCAAGATCTAGATCATTTGTAGGTTCATCCAAAATAAGTCCCGTTTTAGGATTGGATAAAACTTTTGAAAGCAATAATCTATTTTGTTGCCCACCTGATAAAGATAAAATTGTATCATTAACCCGTTTTGGATCAAATTGAAAATCTTTCAAATAACTACATACATGTCTTTCTTTTCCTTGCACTGATAAATAATCCCCTCCATTTGGGACCAAAATTTCTTTAAGAGATTTGTTTGTATTTAGATCATTTCGCAGTTGATCAAAATAGGAGAACTCTAGATTTTTTTTAAGCTTAACACTCCCACTTGATGCCTCTAATTCTCCTATCAAAGTTTTCAAAAAAGTTGATTTGCCCGTTCCGTTTTTACCAAGAAGCCCTATTCGGTCGTTTTTAGTAATCTTAACAGATAAATCTTTTAGAATTTTTTTTGATGAATTTGGATATTGCACTGAAGTTTTATAAAATTCTGCAACAAATCGAGAGTTATCGCTAGAAGGCTTGAACACAATAGGTTTAATTGATTTTATTGCCTTACGATAAGAAGACTCATCTTTTTCTAGTTGTTCTTTTAATTGTTTTGCCCTCTCCAATCTTTTAACATTTCTTTTAACTCTTGCTTTCACTCCTCTTTGTGCCCATTCAACTTCTAAATTGACAAACTGTTTTCTATTTCTTAATTCCCTAGCTTCTTGATCTAATAATTCTTCAGACCAAGAGTCAAAATTTTTAAATCCTTTAGGGCTTACTCTTAAATCACCTCTATCTAGCCAGAAAACTTTATTGGTAAAATTAGCTAAAAATGTTCTATCGTGGCTAACACATAGCATTACTTTATTTGAGTCTTTCAAATGTTTTTCTAACCATTGAATACATTCTAGATCTAAGTGGTTAGTTGGCTCATCCAGTAACACAATATCTGAGTCAGGTATTAAACTTTTAGCAAGAGCAATTCTTCTTTTTTGTCCTCCTGAAAGACTATCAGTTGGTGTATGTTTATTAAGATTTAAGTTGTCACAATAAATATCAATTTTATATTTCTCATCATCGCTCAAAATAACTTTCAACATTTCTTCTTCTACTGTTTTAGATAAATCAATTTCAAAATTCTGAGTAAAGTAAGATATTTGTAAATTAGGATAACTCCATAGCTCACCATTATCTAGATCTTGAGTGCCCATAATTATTTTCATTAATGTGGTTTTGCCAACACCATTTTTTCCTACTAAGGCAATCAAGTCATTTCTATGGATATTTAAATTTAAATTTTTAAATATTTCTTTCTTTCCAAAACGTACGTCAACCTCTCTTAGTGAAAATATTAAATCACTAGGCATTTATTTTAAATATAAAAAAAGAAACTCTATTAGGCCCAATATTAAAAATAAAAAAAATATTCTTTTTAAAGACCATTGGCCTGAAGGAAAAATTAAATTAAAAAACTTTTGCATAAAGGCTAATATTACTAAATATGGAAAAAATCTAACATAAACGCTTTTAAAAAGCGTTTATGATTTATTTGTTTTATTAATCTTTACTGTACATGTAGAATAATACTGCAAAGACAGCAGTGATAACTAAATTTACATAAGCTGTTGGACCTCCTGCAGCTCCAGTAGCAACATGATAAATTATCATCAATGTCCACAAGGCACCACCTAAAGCATAAAGCATGCCCATAGATTTTGCACTATCTCCAAGTGTATCTGGAATTCTCCATGCCCAAATTCCTATTATAAGCAAGGTTAAACCAAATATTTGTCCTAGAGTTAACATATCTGCTGTTACTTCCCATCCAGCAGCACTAAAAAATGCAGTGCCTGCAAATATCCCTGCAAGACCATTGATAGCTAAAATTATTCCTTGAACCTTAAATATTGTTCTTAAATTCATTGTTTCCTCCTGATTATATTTCTTTACCTCTATTATATTATTTACAGATTCGTTATGTTATTAATTTTTGTTCTGTCGACGATACGCATAAGGTTCAATAAATTCACTTTTCCATATTCCTAATTTTTTATCATTAGCATATTCTTCTTCGACAACATAATCTTTAGAATAATAACGATATGCAATTGCCCAACCATTTTTAACCATCCACTGGTTAATATTAATTTCATTAACAAAACAAACAGCTATATAACGATTATACCTATCAACATCATTTGTAATACATTCTACTTTTTGATTATTGATTAAGTTTTTCAATTCTTTTGTTGATTGCTTGCCACAGTACCAATTTTCATTATCAATTTTACATGTCTGTTTTGTTTCTGGAGCATCAATTCCATGCAGTCTTATTTTATTACTCTTAATATGAATTGTATCTCCATCAATGATTCTTGCTTTACCCAATATTGTTTTAGAATACCCAAAATTTGTTACAAATATTAAGCTAGTGAGAATTAATATAAAAATTTTCATTAATTTGATTATATTTAACTAATAATTTAATTCACTCCTAATAATTTTAAAAATTATTTTATAATTATTATTTTCAGCAAACACATTGAGTGCCAGCTAACTCTATGCTAGTAGCAATTTAAAGCTGATATAGTATAATGGTTATTACAGGCCGTTGGTAACGGTCAGATCCAAGTTCGATTCTCGGTATCAGCACCATATAGTTTAGCACTCTTTAAAGAGTGCTAAAAAAAAATTATAGAGTAAAATAACGTATTAAAATCACTACCATTGGTATCAATGGTCTTATAGCATTTTTGATATGGTGATCATTGCCATCATGAGTTGGTAGTATTTTCATAACTAATGCCATATTGTAAAGGAAAGCTAAAACCGTAAATACAAATATAGCACCAAATATTTCATTAGCTGAAGTTACTCCTGCGATTTGAAATAATGCAAGAATAGCCATCACTATACATCCAATCATTAAAAAACCTAATGGTCTACCCATATAAGATGCCTGAATATTATCAAATCCAATACTTTTTTGAGCAAAATTCTTATTAAAAGCAAAATTTAGTCCAAAAAAACCACCGAATAAAATTAGAAATACATGACAAAGAAAAGGTATCATGCCTCCAGCTGATTCAATCATAAAACCTCCTATATTTTATTAATTAATTATTATAAGCTATGAAATAATGATTCTCTCTAATAATCAAAGGTCGAGTCTGGCATTTGTGCAAAGGTAGAAATCGGAAAAAAAATACCAGACTCGTTAAGCCTTTTAGAGAATTTTATTACATAAATAAGCACTTTGCTTTATTGCTTAATAAATAAAGAAAAAAATCCAATTTTAAGATAGAATCGAAATTCAATGATTAAAATTTATTATAGCCACACACCTTTTTGGAGAGCTGAAGTGCTCAGAGTATCTTTATTTATAAGCAATACGCCTTTTGAGGATGTAAGGATTACGAGAGAAGAATTTATTAATATGATTAAAACTGGCTATTTACCCAATGGAAAAAAAGTACCTTTTCATCAACTGCCTGTAATAGAAGTAGATGGTGAGATTATTGGTCAAACAGGTGCCATAGCAAGATATTGTGGTAAAATTTCTAATTTGTATTCCAACGATAATATAAATGCTGCAAAAATTGATCAGATTATAGATGCCGCAACAGATATTACAAATTTAGTAAGTCCAACGATAAGAGAAAAAGATGAGCAAAAAAAAGTAGAAGATAGGCTTTTATTAAAAAATAAACTTTTACCAAGATGGTTTACTTATCTAGAAAACATTTTATCAGAAAGCACGTCTGATTGGTTTGTTGAAAATAAAATGACTATTGCCGATATTGCTATGTGGCGATTACTTGGATGGCTTACATCTGGAATAATTGATGGTATACCTACCACAATAGTTGATGACTATCCAAAATTAAAAAACATACATAGTAAAGTTCATCATCACCCAAAAGTTGAAGACTGGATGCTCAAAACGTATGGGAAAGAAATCTGATTGATGACTGCTCTTAGTGTAAATGTAAATAAGTTTGCTTTAATACGAAATGCAAGAGGAGCAGATCTTCCAAACTTACATAATATTAGTAAAAAATGCATTGAATTTGGTGCTGACGGTATAACTGTTCACCCAAGACCGGATGAAAGGCATGCAAAATTTTCAGATTTGGAAATACTAAAAAATCTCACCAGTGAATTTGAAAATATTGAGTTTAATATTGAGGGCTATCCTTCAAATGATTTTATCCAAAAAGTAATTAGAGTAAAGCCAGATCAAGTAACGTTAGTCCCTGATCCTCCAGATGCACTTACATCATCATTTGGTTGGGATTGTGAAAAAAATAAAGATTTTCTGACAGAAGTTATAAAGAAATTTAAAGACAACAATATCCGTGTTTCAATTTTCATCAATCCATCGATTAATACACTCTCTAACTTAGAAATTATTAACCCAGATAGAGTAGAATTATACACTTATGATTATGCAAAAAATTATCATAATGACAAAATATTAGCAATTGCGCCCTATGTTGAAGTAACCAAATATTTAGAAAAAGAATTTCCCTACATTGAATTTAATGCTGGGCATGATTTAAATCTGGGTAATTTAGACTTTATGCTAAAAAATATTCCTAGAATAAAAGAGGTATCGATTGGTCATGCGCTGGTTTGTGATGCAATCGATTATGGACTTAAAGAAACAGTTAATAGATACAAACAAATAGCCCAAAGATAAGATGAATAATTTATTTTGGGTACAATTTGCTGCAATCTGTATAGTTGGTGCTATGTCACCAGGCCCATCTATGGCTTTAATTATTAGAAATTCTATAAAGTATGGCCGCCTATCAGGAGTATTATTTTCACTAGGTCATGCGATAGGCATAGGAATTTATGCGACAGTATCGGTAGCTGGATTACAAATCATCTTAATCAATAATATATTCTTATTTAATGCTATTCAATTTTGTGGAAGTGTATTTTTATTAATTCTTGGCATCCTTTTTTTACGTGACACCGAGCATAAGCTTTCAATTGAAGGTGAACAAAAAAATGTTAATTCTTTTATACAAGGATTTGCAATCTCTATATTAAATCCCAAAATTTTAATTTGGTTTGCTGCTATATTTTCACAATTTATTGAAATTTCTTCTACAAATTTTGTCAAATTAGGCATGGTACTCATTGCTTCATCCATAGATGGGTTGTGGTACATCATATTGACAATTGTAGTTACAGGGTTCGGATTAAAGCAATTTCTAGAAAATAATGCAAATATTATTCAAAAGATTTCAGGCATTGTATTAATATTCATATCAATACTTATTTTGTATAAGACTCTAAACCCATACTTCTTCTAGAACTCTTAAAATATTTTTACCCATAATTTTTTCAATCGAGTCTGATGAGTAACCTCTTTTATCTAATTCCTCAGCTATAATCATATGGTCCATACAATCATTCCAATGTTGAGGAAGACAATCAAGACCATCATAATCACTTCCTATACCTACATAATCATCACCAATCATTTTTATAATGTATTCAATGTGATCAACAAAGATACTTATACTTGGACAAACTTCTGATAATTTCTTTTGAAGAAAATGTTGTTTCGCTATCCATTTGCCCGCAGTAGTTTCTTGATTGTTAGCAATTTCATTTAGCTTTTTTCTGTATTGATTTCTTATTTTTTCTTCTCTGATTTTAAATTTTGGATCAATAAAAAAAGGATATGGATTTAAACCAACTAATCCTTTTGAATCTTTAATGGCTTTAATTTGGTCATCTTTTAAATTTCGAAAATGTGGACATAAGTTATGAACACTTGAATGAGAGGCAATAAATGGTTTTTTTGAATTTTCTTTAATATCCCAAAAAACTTTTCTCCCCAATATGAGAAACATCAATTAGTACTTTGTTTTCTTGACATATATGAATGACCTCAACACCAAATTTATTCAATCCAAAAGTTTTTAAAGAGTTTTTTTTATGAGTTTCTCCGTACCCAGAGCTAACCCAGTCAAGTGAATGATTCCACGTAGGGCCAAAATAAAAAAGACCTTTATTAATAAAGTATTCTAAATTTTCTATTTTATTTTCTAAGGCCTCCCCTCCTTCCATTCCAATTGGAAGAGAAAGTTCATTCTTTTCTTTTGTAGATTTAATATCGTCAAGTGTTTTAGGAACGGTGACTCCTTCAATTTCATTTAATGCTTTAAGCTTGTCATACATTTTAGATGCAAAATCAAAATAACTTGTATTGGCTTCTTTTTCTGAAGCCCAGACAATCATCACCTCCAAATCGATAGAGGATAACTTTAGTCTCTCAATGTCTGTATGACCTGAGGATGTGTTCTTTGTCACATCCTCACCAATCATCATTCTTTGCACAAGATCATTATGCAAATCAGCAACAAACATAATTATTCCGAAATAATTTCCATTTTGATGATTTTGTCAGGATCTTGAGGTGGTTCTCCTCTAGTAATATTATCAACTAGTTCCATACCGTCTATTACTTGTGCCCATACTGTATATTGACCATCTAAAAAGCTAGCATCATTAAAGACAATAAAAAACTGACTGTTTGCACTATTTGGATTTTGTGCTCTAGCCATTGATACAGCGCCTCTTCCATGATTTGCTTCAGAAAATTCAGCAGGAATATCTGGTAAGCTTGACCCTCCTGTTCCAGCTCTGGACATATTAAATTTGTCATTTGAAGAATTTCCAAATTCAACATCCCCCGTTTGAGCCATGAAACCATCAATTACTCTATGAAAAACAACTCCATCATATTGTCCCTCACTAATAAGCTGTTTGATTTGCTCTACATGCTTTGGTGCTAAATCTGGTCGTGTTTCCATTTTTACCACACCATCTTTAAGCGTCATATGTATTATATCTCTTTCTTGTGCCATAACTGATCCTCCATAAATTAAAGTTGAGATTGCCAGGCTTAGAAATAAAGATTTTAAAATTTTAATCATATATGTTCCCTTTACCTTCACTCAAAAAGTTTTATATAGTGTCTAATGCATTTGTTTGAAGAAAATATCAAGAGCTTAGGTTTAAATATTCCAGATCTGCCCAAAGCTCTAGCAAATTACGTGCCCTATAAAATTATTGGCAAAAGTATGTATATCTCTGGCCAAGCTCCTGTTCAAAATGGTGAAATAATTTACCAAGGAAAAGTTGGATCTGATGTAACAATTGAAGATGGTATTGCAGCTGCCAAGCTCTGCTGTATAAATATTATTGCGGCAGTAAAAAAAGGGTTAGATGAAGATTGGGATAAGCTAGATAGTTTCGTAAAATTGACTGGCTATGTAAATTGCAAAGATGATTTCAAAGACCAACCTAAAATTATTAACGGTGCCTCAGATATGTTAGTTGAAGTCTTTGGAAATCAGGGAAGGCACACCAGAGCTGCTGTTGGATCTAATGCCTTACCATTAGGTATCTCAGTTGAAATAGACGCTATAATACATTTAAAATAGATGACTTCACCTAAGAGTGAATTTTTTTTTATAGATAGTCTGAAAAAAATTAAGAGAGACAATTGGAATAATTGTGTAAATAATGATCATCCATTCTTACAATATGAATTTTTACTAGCCTTAGAAGAGAGTAAAAGTGCTTGCAAACAGACAGGATGGAAACCGCACCATTATATTGAATTAAATAATAAAAAAGAAATAATCGCAGCTTGTCCTCTTTATTTAAAAAATCATTCGTATGGAGAATATATATTTGATCATGCATGGGCAGACGCTTATCATAGGCATGGACTGAATTATTATCCTAAACTTCAATCGGCAATTCCTTTTACCCCAGTCACCGGAGAAAGAATTATTATTAGTAATAAAATTGAAAATAAAAAAAATAAATTGCAGCAAGTCATTGAAAATATCATTGATGAGGCAAAAAAACTAAATGTATCTTCAACGCATTTTAATTTTATAAAAAATCCAAATGAATGGCGAAATGATGCAATCATGATTAGAGAAGGTATTCAATTCCATTGGGAAAATAAAAATTTTAAATCATTTGAGGAATTTTTATCAACGCTTTCCTCCAGAAAAAGAAAACAAATTAAAAAAGAAAGACAATGTTTAAAAAATTATAATTTAGAAGTAAAACTTTTAAAAGGAGAAGAGATTTTAGATGAACACATAGATTTTTTTTATGAATGTTACTTAGATACAACTGGAAGAAAATGGGGTTCTACTTATTTAAAAAAAGAATTTTTCACTAATCTACTTCATAATTTTAAAGAAAAAATACTGCTTATTATTGCTTTTCAAGATAACCAAAAAATCGCATCTGCACTGAATTTTTTGAGTCAAACTCATTTGTATGGACGTCTATGGGGATCAAAGTTTGAAGTACCTTATTTACATTTTGAACTCTGTTATTATCAAGCAATTGATTATGCGATCAAGCATCAAATTAAATATGTTGAGGCTGGAGCACAAGGTGAACATAAATTGAGTAGAGGATATTTACCTCAAAAAACATGGAGTGCTCATTGGATAAAAGAAAAAGAATTCTCAAGTGCTATAAATAAATTTTTAGATCAAGAAACTAGGATGATTAATATACATAAAGAAGATTTAGAAGCTTTGGCTCCTTATAAGAATTAGACCAATTCTTTCTTTTTATCTTGGTTAGAAGAGTACTTAAATGAAATTTCACCCTTATCTAAAGTTATAGCTACATGACCACCTTTAGATAAAGCTCCAAAGATCAATTCTTCCGCCATAGGTTTTTTTACTTTTTCTTGGATGGCTCTTCCTAGTTCTCTTGCACCGTAAACTTCATCATAGCCAATATCAGCTAAATGCTCTTTTGCCGCCTTATCGATAGATAAAGATACTCCTCTGTCTTCTAGTTGCGCTTCAACTTGAATTATAAATTTATCAACAATTGATAAAACAATTTCTCTATTTAAATGGTTGAAATGAATAATTGCATCTATACGATTTCTAAATTCAGGTGAGAATATTTTATTAATTGCATCATTGTTATCATCTTTTGAGCGAGCAGAATTAAAACCAATGCTTTTCTTTGATAAATCTATGGCGCCTGCATTAGACGTCATGATCAATATGACATTTCTAAAATCAACCGACTTACCGTTATGATCTGTTAATTTTCCGTAGTCCATTACTTGAAGCAGGATATTAAATAAATCATAATGAGCTTTTTCAATTTCATCTAAAAGCAAGACACAATGTGGGTTCTGATCAACACCATCAGTAAGCAAACCACCCTGATCAAAGCCAACGTACCCTGGAGGAGCTCCAATTAAACGACTAACAGTGTGTCTCTCCATATATTCAGACATGTCAAATCTTAAAAGTTTGATGCCAAGAGTATTGCTTAATTGTCTTGCCACTTCTGTCTTCCCAACTCCAGTTGGCCCTGAGAATAAATAGGATCCAATAGGTTTTCCATCCTCTCTCAGACCTGCTCTTGCAAGTTTAATTGCTGATGATAACTCTTCTATCGCACTGTCTTGACCAAAAACAAAATTTTTGAGATCTCTCTCAAGATTTTTTAAATTTTCTTTATCGTTTTTATTTACTGACTTTGGCGGAATTCTAGCCATGATAGCCACAACTGCCTCTACATCTTTAGAGGTTATCGTTTTTTTTCTTTTTGATTTAGGTAACAAATATTGTGATGCACCAGCTTCATCCAAAACGTCAATTGCTTTATCTGGTAATTTGCGATCACCAATATATTTATTTGATAGCTCTACTGAGCTAATAATTGCATCTGAAGAATATTTTATCTGATGATGTTCCTCATAATAGTTTTTTAAGCCATTTAAAATTTTTATCGTTTCTTCTTTTGTTGGTTCTTTAATATCAATTTTCTGAAACCTTCTTACAAGGGCTCTATCTTTTTCAAAATAGTTATTAAATTCTTTATATGTCGTAGAACCTATACATCTCAATGATCCATTACTTAAAGAAGGCTTTAGTAAGTTACTAGCATCCATAGATCCGCCACTTGTTGCTCCTGCCCCGATCACAGTGTGAATCTCATCAATAAATAAAATTGATTTTTTTTCTTTTTGTAAATCTTTTAGAATTTCTTTTAATCTTTCTTCGAAATCACCTCGATATCTAGTTCCTGCAAGTAAAGCACCCATATCCAAAGAGTAAATTACGGCATCTAGTATCACATCAGGTACATTTTTTTCAACAATTCGCTTTGCTAAACCTTCAGCAATTGCTGTTTTACCTACACCTGGATCTCCAACAAATATCGGATTATTTTTTTGTCTTCTACATAAAATTTGTATAGTTCTTTCAACCTCAAGCTTTCTTCCTATTAAAGGGTCAATCTTTCCATCTTGAGATTTTTTATTTAAGTTTATGCAAAATTGATCAAGAGCTTTTTTAGATGATTTTTTTTGTTGCTGACCATCGACTGTTTCTTCAACAATCTCTTCCCCGTCTTCATCTTCTTGCACTTTTGAAATTCCATGGGAAATATATTGAACTGCATCTAATCTTGTCATGTTCTGCTGGTGTAAAAAATATACTGCATGACTTTCTTTTTCTGAAAATAGTGCCACGATCATATTTGCACCCGTAACACTCTCTCTTCCACTAGATTGAACATGTATAGCTGCTCGCTGAAGAACTCTTTGGAAACTGTTTGTTAACTTTGGTTCTCCAGAAAAATTATCTGTTAAGTTAGACAAATCATTCTTAATAAATTCTTCTAAGTTATTTTTGAGTTCTTCAATTTCAACACCACAAGCCTTTAAAACGCTTAAAGCATCCTTATCTTCTGTTAGAGATTTTAATAAATGTTCAAGTGTTACAAATTCATGCTTACTATTGGTTGCCAACTGATAAGCATTTCTTAGTGTTTTTTCTAAGTTTGATGAAAGCATTTAATTTTTTTCCATTGTACATTGAAGAGGATGTTCATGTTTTTTTGCCAAATCCATAACTGACTTGCATTTGCTCTCTGCTACTTCGTATGTAAAAGTACCGCAAACACCAATTCCATTTTTGTGAACATGCAACATGATTTGTGTGGCCTCTTCTTGTTTCTTGTTGAAAACACTCTCCAGTACCAAAACAACAAATTCCATTGGTGTATAATCATCATTAAGTAGTAAGACATTATACATTGAAGGCTTCTTAACTTTAGGTTTAGCTTCTAAAAGAACACCTTTATCTAAATCGTTGTTAAAATTGTTATTATCTTCATCACTTAATTTCATAGATTCATAGATAAGCACTTTTATAAGAAATTAAAGAGGTTTTTTTAGATTGTTAAGATCGAATTCTATATGTTAAGGAAGTTTATTCATGAATTTTCATAGGTGTATTTTAATTCCTATTTTTGTATTTTTTATACTTTCTAGCTCAGTAACATTCGCAAAAAAGGCAGCAATTGTAATAGACTTTGATACCAAAGAAGTTCTTTTTGAAGTCAATGCAAATACAAAAAATTATCCAGCATCACTAACCAAGATTATGACGCTTTACATCTTATTTGATCAAATTGAAAAAGGATTATTGACTTATGACACTAAATTAAAAGTTTCAAAAATTGCATCTTCTCGATCTCCAAGTAAATTATACCTTGAAGCTGGCTCCTATATAAGAGTTAAGGACGCAATTATGGCTCTAATAATTAAATCTGCAAATGATGTAGCTACAGTTGTTGCAGAAAATATTTCTGGAACAGAAAAAGAGTTTGCAAAACTCATGACCAGTTATGCAAGAAACTTAGGCATGGCTAACACAACTTTCCAAAATGCTTCTGGGCTCCCAAATAGAGCTCAACTTACTACAGCAAGAGATATTTCTATTCTATCGCACGCGCTAATTTCTAATTTTCCAGAGGAATATAAATTATTTAGCAAACAAAATTTTACCTACAACGGAAAGACCTACAAAACACATAACAAGTTAATGCTTAGTTATGAGGGTGCTGATGGAATTAAAACTGGATATATAAAAGCCTCTGGATTTCAATTAGCTTTTTCTGCTGTAAGAAATAATAAAAGATTAGTAGGTGTAATATTTGGAGGCGATACAGGCAAGCAACGCGATAGGTCTCTTAAAATCATTATGGATAAAGAATTTGCTGAGTTAGGGATAAATAAAATAGAAAAAAAATTAACAATTGTAAAAAAAGAAACAAAAAAAACTAAAACTAATTCTTATTCAATAGTTGTAGGAACCTTTAAATATCGAAACAATGCAGAAAAACAGCTTAAGTTAATAAAAAGTAAGTATCCAAAAACAACGACAGCCAAAAAAGCAAATATTGTTCTTATTAAAGTAAGTGGAAAACAATTGTATGAATCAAGGTTTGAAAATTTTTCAAAAAAAGAAGCTTACACAGCTTGTAAAAGATTAAAAAAATATAATAGAGATTGTTTTGTTAGATTGTAAATTTATAATTGACTCCACTCAAAGATAATTGATCTTCAATAATTTTAACTAGTTTTTGTAAGCCAGCTTTTGTAGTTGACTCTGCTCTACACGTAAGTTGATTTTGAGTATTACTTGCTCTCATTAAAAACCATCCATGTTCATTTTCAACTCTTACGCCATCTATATCTATGATTTTTTGGTCTGTTTTTTGTATTCTATCTTTCACCTCATCAATAATGGTAAATTTTTTTGATTCATCTACATCAAATCTAGTTTCAGGCGTTGAAAATGTATTTGGATAGGCGCTTATCAACTCGCTTATTGAAATATTTTCATTTGATAAAATTCTAAGTAATCTTAAACCGACATACATGGCATCATCATAACCATAAAAGTCATCCCCGTAGCATACGTGACCACTCATTTCTCCAGATAAGGGCGATTGTAATTCTTTCATTTTTTCTTTGATAGGAGAATGACCAGTTCTTGACATTACAGGCTCACAACCCATTTTTTTTGCCTCATCAAAAAAGACTTTACTACATTTTACATCCATAATAATTTTAGGATTATCATACAAATTTGCAATTTCCCTGCAAAGTAAAAGCATATATTGATCTGCCCAAACTAAATTACCAAGATTATCGATCACACCTAGTCGATCTCCATCACCGTCAAATGCTAAACCGATATCACAGTTATTATTGATTACAGTTTCAATTAATTGTTTCATATTTTTTGGCACTGTTGGATCGGGATGATGATTGGGAAACCTTCCATCAACTTCTTCATTAATTATAATATTTTCAGAATTATCCAATTTTTTTGTAATCTGTTTTATTACTGTTCCCATAGCTCCATTTCCAGGGTCCCATGCAATCTTAAGTCTATTTTTTAAATTAATGTTAAGAAGATTTCTGTTAATATAATCTTCAGTGATATCTTTGTTAATAATTTCACCCTCTTTAATTTCCAGAACATTATCATTAATTAACTGTTGAAGATTTTGAATATCCTCAGAAAAAAAAGAGTGCTGATTAAAAACCATTTTAAATCCATTATACTCTGATGGATTGTGTGACCCTGTAACCATCACAGCTGCATCTGCGTGTAAGTGATAATGAGCAAAATATGTCATCGGAGTTGGACCCATACCAATATTTATAACTTTAGCACCAGAGTCTCTCAGGCCATAACATAAAGCTTTATGTAATAGTGGAGATGTTAATCTTCCATCACAACCCGTAACTATTGTATTTGAGCTTAGTTTTGATTTTACAGTATGGCCAAAAGTTCTCCCAATTGTATAAGCGGTATTTTCGTTGATATTTTGACCTACAATACCTCTAATGTCATATTCGCGAAGAACTTCTTGGTCGAAATATTCAATTAAATATTTATTTTCCTGTTCCAAAATAATCAAATCCTAATTCTTTTATTTCTTCAGATTTATATATGTTTCTTAAATCAAAAATACATAAATTGTTTTTATTATTGACTATTTTTTTTAAATCAAGCGCACGAAACTCATTCCATTCTGTTGCAATTATAATAGTTTTTACATCTTCACATGCTTCATAAGCATTTTTACACAAAGTTAAAAAAGGATTTTCTTTTTTTGCATTGTCCATTGCTACAGGATCATAGGATTTAACATTTATACCTTTTTCATTTAAAATTTTTCCTATTTTAATAGAGGTAGAATCTCTTATATCATCAGTATTTGGTTTAAAACTTAAACCCAAAATTGCAGCAGTGTCTCCTTTACTTAAATTAGACTTAGCGATAATTTTATTTGTTATTTCACTTACTCTTTGATCATTAAAGTTATTTACGGCAGATAGAATAGAAAGATCTACATTATGCTTATTTGCAGTATTTATAAAAGCTTTTACATCTTTAGGAAAGCATGATCCCCCGTAGCCTGGTCCCGCATGCAAAAATTTAGATCCTATTCTTTTATCAATACCCATACCCTTTGCTACATCTTGAATATTAGCGCCAACTTGCTCACAAAGATTAGCTACTTGATTGATAAAGCTAATTTTTGTAGCTAAAAAACTATTTGATGCATATTTAATAATTTCTGATGATTCAATTGAAGTTGATATTATAGGCGTTTCATTTAAATTCAGTGGCCTGTATAATTCTCTCATTATATTTTCAGATTTTTGATTTTCACAACCAATTACAACTCTATCAGGTCGCATAAAATCATTTATTGCAGAACCCTCACGTAAAAATTCTGGATTTGATACAACGTCAAAATTATTTTCGTCAATTTTTTCTAAAATTAATTGTTTTACTTGCTTTGTTGTGCCTACAGGTACAGTTGATTTAGTTACTATAAGACAATATTTTTTTATGTTATTGCTAATCTCCCTAGCAACATCCCAAACAAAACTCAAATCAGCATCATCCTCTAATCTTTTTGATGGAGTGCCAACCGTAATAAAAATTATATCTGCACTTTCAGCAGATTGTGAAAGAGAGTTAGAGAAACTTAGCAATTTAGTTTTATTTAAATGTTTATTTAAAAGTTCTTCAATACCAGGCTCGTAAAAAGGACATTTAGATTGATTTAATTCAATAATTCTATTTATATCCTTATCGACGCAAACAGTTTCATAACCAAATTCTGCAAAACATGCTCCAGTTATTAAACCTACATAACCTGTGCCTATAATTGTTAATTTCATATAAGCCTCTATAAACTTAGATCGATGATGTTAAAACAAATTTAGTCAATTATTTTGAAGTCAATTATAATAATGAATTTATCATTTAATTTAATAAGCAATATCCTATAATTTAAATTAAAATTTACAAATACTAAACTTTAATCACTTTTTTAGAGTTAACACAGATCCTCTTTCTATAATCTCAGGTTTAGCTAAATAATGAGAATTATTTTTAATTTTTGTCTCGCTAGTTAAAATTTCTATTGCTTTACTTCCTAATATTTTCCTATCATGAGTGATTGCAGTAAGAGATGGGCTTGTAATAAAATTAACAATATTTCCATCAAATGTAATTAAAGAAATATCAATTCCAATCTTTTTATTTGCTTTATTACAAGCTTTAATAGCTCCAGCAGCTGAATATTCAGTTGAGCAAATAATTGCAGTGATCTTTGAATTATTTAGTATTTTTTTTTCAATTACTAAAGCAACTTGATCAGGATCTTCATACGAAACAGATATATAGTTTTCTTTTTTAAATTTAATTTTATTTTTTTTTAAAAACTTTAGGTAACCTTGTTTTCTTTGATATGCAAAGTTATACTTGTCATCAACATTAATGAATGCAATATTTCTATGATTTCTATCATACAAGTATTGCATTATTAAATTAGTACTGGTTTCGTTATCTAAATCTACCCAGGGATAATTGATTCTACCTTGTGTTCTTCCCCAACCAACAAAATTTATTTTATTTTTTTGTAAAAATTTAATTCTTGGATCATTTTTTTTTAAATTATGTAAAATTACTTTATTAACCTTTTCAACTTTAATTAAATTGTCATATGCTTTTTTTTCCTCATCAATTGTGTTTGCAAATTTCATTATAAATTGAATATTTTCTGAATTAATTTTATTTGACATTCCTGAAATAAATTCAAAAAATGAAGCTTGGTTTAATGTATTAGAATTTAAGCCATACAAAGGAATTACAAATCCAAGAGTGTTAGTTTTACGAGAGGCTAAATTACTGGCATTAGGGTTAGGGGAATAATTGTATTTTTTTGCAAATTTGATAATTTTTTTTCTGGTAGCTTCACTTACATCAGAATATCCACCCAATCCTCTAGAAACAGTAGTAATTGAAAGTTGTAATTTCTCTGCTAACTTCTTAATATTCATAAAATTATCAACATATACCTAACTTTTTTAAAAAAAAAACACTATTTATATTTGACTACCAAAACGTTTTGGTATTTAATTTCCAAAACGTTTTGGAAAACAATATTTAATTGGGAGAAATTTATGAAAAATTTTGTTAAATACTTTTTTGTTTCATTAGTTTCTTTTGTATTATTCAATTCAACTGCATTCGCGGATGGTCATAAATATTCAGGTCCTGATTTGAGTGGTCAGAAAGTTGTTATTTCTGGTCCTTGGCTAGCTCCTGAAGATGGATATATGAGAGAAATTGCTTCAATTTTTGAAAAAGCAACAGGTGCTGAAGTAGAATATGGAGGATCTGATAGTTTTGAGCAACAAATAGTGATTGATATAAAGGCAGGAAGTCCTGCGGATATCGCTATTTTCCCTCAACCAGGTTTAGCAGCTAACATGGCAGCAATAGGTGGCTTAACACCTTTAAGTGCTGATGTTAAACAAGCCGTTCTTGATAATTACGCTGCTGGACAATCTTGGGTTGATCTTGCAACTTATGCTGATGAAAATGGTAACGATCAATTTTATGCTATTTTTTACAAAGTTAATGTAAAAAGTTTAGTTTGGTATTCACCAGACAACTTTGAAGACAATGGTTATGAGGTTCCTGGAACTATGGAAGAACTTATTGCCCTAACCGAACAAATGGCTAATGATGGGAATACACCTTGGTGTATTGGTCTTGGTTCTGGAGATGCTACTGGTTGGCCTGCTACAGACTGGATGGAAGATATCATGCTAAGAACACATGAACCTTCAGTGTATGACATGTGGGTTTCAAATGAAATGCCTTTTAATGACCCAAGAGTCTTAGAAGCGATGGATTTCTTTGGATCATTTGCTTTAAATGACAAATATGTGAATGGTGGTTCTAAAGCAGTAGCAACTACTGATTTTAGAGATGCACCAAACGGTCTATTTACTTCACCTGCTGAATGTATGATGCATCGTCAGGCAAGCTTTATCCCTGCTTTCTTCCCTGAAGGAGTTGAAGCTGGTGTAGATTATGATTTCTTCTATTTCCCAGCTTATTCTACAAAGGATTTAGGTAAGCCAGTTCTTGGTGGTGGAACATTATTTGCAGCAACAAATGATAATGAAGCTACTATGGAATTCCTTAAATTTTTACTTCATCCTGAACCAAATGAGTGGTGGATGGCAAAAGGTGGTTTCTTAACTCCAAATAAAAATGCTGATTTAAGTAAGTATTCAAGTGACACTTTTAGAAAGTTAGGTGAAGTACTTACTAATGCAACAACATTTAGATTTGATGGTTCAGATCTTATGCCGGGTGCGATAGGTGCTGGTAGTTTCTGGACTGGCATGGTTGACTATACCAATGGAAAATCTGCTAAAGATGTTGCTGATGCAATACAAGCAAGCTGGGATGCTATAAAATAATACCTCCAATTCAGGCGAACAAATTTCTTGTTCGCCTGAAATATTTCCAATAAAAATACATAGTGCTAGATATATCTCCATTATTATATGTATGCTTGGGTATATTATTTTTTCTATGTTATTTTCATTTTTCTAATTTTTTTTTAGATAAAATAGATACAAAAAAAGGAAAAATTAAATCTCATAATCTTAACTTAAGAGCATTTATTTTTGTAGCTCCAGCACTAATAGTATTTGTAATTTTTATTATATATCCTGTATTGGAAACTTTTAGACTAAGTTTCTATGATAAATATGGGAGAGATTTTGTTGGAATAAATAATTATTTATGGGCTTTTAAAGACCCAGAATTAAGAAGAGGATTATTAAACAATCTAGGATGGTTAATTGTCGTGCCTACTTTAAGCACTGCATTTGGATTGATAATTGCAAATCTTGCAGATAGAATTTGGTGGGGAACTATTGCAAAATCTATTATTTTTATGCCAATGGCTATTTCATTTGTCGGCGCAGGTGTCATTTGGAAGTTTATATATGATTACCGAGGTCCTGGTGATGAACAAATTGGCCTGCTTAATGCAATAGTAGTTTCATTTGGCTATGAACCTCAAGCATGGATAACTATACCTATATGGAATAATCTTTTTTTAATGGCCATAATGATTTGGATACAAACAGGTCTTGCTTTGGTCATTTTTAGTGCTGCTTTGAGAGGAATTCCTAAGGAAACTCTAGAAGCTGCAAAAATTGATGGAGCGAGTGAATTCAAAACATTTACATCAATTATTGTGCCCTATCTAGGTCCAACAATTTTAGTAATTTGGACTATCATAACTATTGTAGTATTAAAAATATTCGACATTGTTCTGGCCATGACTAATGGCCAATGGCAAACAGAAGTTCTAGCTAACTTAATGTTTGATTGGATGTTTAGAGGTGGCGGAGACTCGGGCAGAGGAAGTGTTTTAGCCTTATTCATAATGATAGGAGTAATACCAATAATGGCTTTAAATATTTACAAACACAAACAAGAGCAAAAAATTTAATGAAAAAATTTACTTTATCTTCTTTATTGTCGCAACTATTGCTTTTGTTTTTTGTTGTCATATGGATCATCCCTACTTTTGGTCTTTTTATAAGTTCTCTTAGAGACAAAGATCTGCTAGCTATTAGTGGATGGTGGACCTCGTTAAAGACAACACAAGTTAATGAAATCTACAGATCTGAAGGAAGTAAAGAGCAGATTCAGGAAAATGACCTATTTCTAATTAAAGGGAATATATTTGAAGATGACTCAAATAAAAAAATTTTAAGTTATGGAGTTACCTCTAAAAATATTAACGAATTTGATATTGAGCAAGTAGGAGTATTTAAAGATGGAACAAAAATTCAATTGTTTGAAAATGGAAATTATATTCTTACTTCTTCAAAGGAATTCAAAAAAAAAGGAAAAAGGATTTTTGTAACGTCTTTAAGCCCTCCTAAATTTACATTAGACAATTATAGAGAGGTTCTTTTCAATGAAGGATTAGGACAAGCTTTCATCAATACCCTCGCAGTTGCAATACCATCTGCAATCATACCTCTAGTTATATGTTCTTTTTTTGCTTACGCTTTAACTTGGATGAATTTCTTTGGCAGAGATACTTTACTTGCGCTTGTTATAGCATCACTCGTTGTTCCATTACAGATGTCATTAATTCCATTATTAAGCATTTATAATGACATAGGGTCTATTATGGGAGTTGGTGCTAAATCATATCCTGGGGTATGGATGGCGCACACAGGCTTTGGTTTAGCTTCAACCACCTTCCTACTTCGAAACTTTCTTAAATCCTTACCAAAAGAAATGATTGAAGCTGCAAAAGTTGATGGAGCTTCCCATTATGATACTTTTTTAAGAATTATATTACCTTTATCTATCCCTGCTTTTGCGTCAATTTTTATTCTTCAATTTTTATGGGTCTGGAATGATCTGCTAGTTGGTTTAGTGTTTCTTGACCAGGTGCCAAGTGAAATTATTTTAAGTGCAAAACTAAGAGAGCTTTTAGGGTCCAGAGGGGAAAACTGGGAAATTTTAACAACTGGCGCTTTTATTTCTATGACAATTCCTTTATTGATATTTTTCTCTTTACAGAAATATTTCATCAGAGGTTTAGTTGCAGGTTCAGTGAAAGGATAATGAATGAATAAAATTGTTTTAATAGGTGCAGGCAGTACTAACTTTGGACTTGGTACAGTAAGTGATATTTTTAAATCTAAACAATTAAATGGCTCAACAATCGTATTACATGATATTAATCCGGCGACCCTTGCAAAAACAAAAGAAATTGCTGATAAATACAAAGATAAGCTTAACGCAGACTTCACTATAACTGCCACTACGAACAGAGAAGAAGCGCTAAAAGATGCAAACTTTTGTATAATTTCAATTGAAATTGGAAAAAGATTTGAATTATGGGATCAAGATTGGAAACTTCCACTTCAATATGGAATTAAACAAATTTATGGTGAAAATGGAGGTCCAGGAGGACTTTTCCATTCTTTAAGAATAGCTCCAGTGATTGTTGAGATTTGTGATGATATTATGAAAATTTGTCCTGAAGCATTCGTATTTAACTATTCGAATCCTATGCAAAGAATTTGTCATGCAGTTACAACAAAACATCCAAATTTAAAATTTACAGGTCTGTGTCATGAAATTGCTTCTATGGAGAGGCAATTGCCAACTTTAATGGAAACAGAATTTTCAAACATTGAGATAAAGGCTGGAGGTTTAAATCATTTTAGTATTCTTTTAGAAGCAAAATATAAAGATACTGGAAAAGATGGGTATCCAATGATTAAAGAAAAATTTTATAATTATTATTCAAAGCTAATTAACGAACATGAAGGGCACCCATCAGAACCTGGTGCAGAAAGAGGTGTGTTTTTTGAATTATATAAACAATATGGATATCTGCCGATCACAACAGATAGTCATCTTGGTGAATATTTGCAATGGGCTTATAGTGTTGCTGATCATGAGGGTATTATGGATTTTTATGACAATTATAAAAAACGTTGTTTGTCATTTTATGATGATGAAAATTCTTATAGTAAATTTTTTGATACAAAAGAGTCAAAAAATCAAGAAAGAATAGTGCCAATTATAGAAGCTATTTTAAATGATGCTAATATTGAAGAGTCTGCTGTTAATATTCCAAACAACAATTTTATTCCACAAGTGCCAAATGGTATAGTTGTTGAAGTGCCAGGAATATTAAATAAAAAAGGAGTAACAGGTCTTAAGCTTGATCATTATCCGTCCTCTTTTGGTACTTTGCTAAATAATCAATCAGGTACAATACAATTAACAACTGATGCCGTTCTGAATAAATCAAAGCATAGTGCTTATTTAGCTATGTTAGCGGATCCAGTTGTGGATAATGCTAGGTCAGCTGAAAAGTTGTTAGATACAATTATTGAGTTTCAAAATGAATATCTTGGATATTTAAAATAGAACTTGCAAAAAATACCTTATTGCCCTAAAAAATAATATCAACGCTTGAAAGATCGCTCAAAGGAGGATGAAGTGGCAGATATTAATATAAATACAGTTAATAAGTACTATGGAGATGTACACGTCATAAAGGACGTATCTCTTGATATTAAAAGTCAATCTTTTACAGTTCTAGTTGGACCATCAGGATGTGGTAAATCAACAATGCTCAGAATGATTGCAGGTTTAGAAGATATAAATTCTGGAACTATCTCAATTGATGGACAGGTTGTTAACGACCTACCACCAAAACAAAGAAATATAGCAATGGTTTTCCAATCGTACGCATTATATCCGCATATGACAGTTTTTGACAATATGGCATTTGGATTAAAGTTAGAGAAAAGATCTAAAGATGAAATTAATGAAAGAGTTCAAGAGGCAGCAAGAATTCTTCAAATAGAAGACTATCTTCACAGAAAACCAAAACAACTATCTGGTGGTCAAAGACAGAGGGTTGCAATTGGTAGAGCCATTACTCGAAAACCTAAAGTTTTTTTATTTGATGAGCCGTTATCGAACTTAGATGCAGCACTACGTGTTCAGATGCGTGTTGAGCTAGCAAAATTACATGATCAACTAAATGCAACCATGATTTATGTTACACACGATCAAACTGAAGCAATGACTCTTGCGAATGATATTGTGGTATTAGATGAGGGTATAGTATCTCAAAAAGGTTCACCGATGGATCTCTACAACACTCCCAATAACTTATTTGTAGGTGGTTTTATTGGTTCACCAAAAATGAATTTTATCTCAACTAAAATTTTAAGCAAAAGTGGCGATAAGACTGAGGTTGATATAATGGGATCTTCTAAAATTAGTATTCCAAAAACGTCTGCTTCAGCTTCCGAAGGTGACTCAGTTGAATTAGGCATTAGACCCGAACACTTAACTGTTAACCAGAGTGGTGATGCAAGCTGGGAAAGCAAAGTGTTTGTAGTAGAAAAACTAGGTTCAGGAACTTTCCTATACCTTGAAAAAGAAGGTGAACCATTAGTTGTAGAAACTGATGGTGACTCAAATATTAAAGTTGGTGACACAGTAAAAGTAGGATTTGACGCTACACGCTGTCACCTATTTGATAGCTCAAAACAAGCCTTCAAATAACAGAATCGATATTTTTTAATGCCCCGTATTAAGGGGCATTTCCAAAGCGTTTTGGATATATATAGCCATAAAATACTACTAATTTATATTAATTTTTGAGCAGAGGGTTTCATATTATTTCCTCCTATAAGAAGTATTCCTCTTGTAAACTTCTCTGCTCTTCAAGATGAGAAGATCGTGCACGAGGAATGCTTTTTATAGTGGTTTAGAACTCGTCCAATTTTTTATTTTTGTATCAGGTAAATAAGGAGATAATTCCTCCATTACCTTTTCTGATAGCTTTCTGTAGGTGGTAAGTTTGCCACCATAAATATTTAATAAAGGTAAATTATTATTCTCACAGTTTAAATCAAAAACATAATCTCTTGTTACTTTTGAAGCTTCTTTAAAATCTTCAATCAAAGGACGTATACCTGAGTACGTATCAACAATATCCTCTTGAGAAATTTGCCTAATAAAATGTTTATTAATTGTATTAATTAAATAAATTTTCTCTTCATCAGAAATTGACGGGTTATTTGGTGAATTAACATCAACTTCCGTTGTCCCAATGAGAGAGTACTCGTCTTTATACGGAATTACAAAAACAATTCTATTATCATCATTTTGTAAAGTAAACGCTACTTCCTCTTCATATAATTTTTTTGTAATGATGTGACTTCCTCTTACAAGCCTAATTGATTTTTTTGCATTAATTTTGAGGACATTATTGACGGTTTCATTAATCCACGGACCTGCTGCATTTATTAAAATTTTTGATTTTATTTTATTTTTATTATTAAGAGTTATTTCCCAATAATTGTCTATTCTATTTGCATTTATTACTTTTGTATCTTCTGCAATAATGGCGCCCATTTTTTTTGCATCATCTATATTCATTTCTACTAATTTCTTGTCATCAACTTGGACATCATAATACTGGAAACCATCTGAAAACTTTGATTGTAATATATTTTGATACTTTTTATTAAAATTAATTTTAGATGATTTAGGTATTTTTGATTTACCACCAAGATTATCATATAAAAATAATCCGAGTCTAATTAAAAATTTTGATCTTAATTTTTTAGTATGCGGAATGACAAATGGCAAAGGCTTAGTAATTGATGGAGCAATTTTAGTAATTACTTCTCTTTCTCTAAGAGACTCAGCAACAAGTTTGAACTCATAATTTTCTAAATATCTTAAACCGCCATGTATTAGCTTAGATGACCAAGAAGATGTTGCAGAACCTACCTTTCCCTTTTCTGCCAAATAGACTTTTAAGCCTCTACCACTGGCATCTCTTGCGATTCCAGCGCCATTTATCCCACCACCTATTATAAAAATATCATATTTAATATTTTGTGTTTCCATCATATATTTTTTATTTTTTTTATTTTTTTTATAATTTTTATATTTATTAATTTTATAATAATTATAAAAAATTTAATTAAAAAATTTAGGTAAAACGCTTTACTTGATATCATATTTGTTTAAGTATTTTATTATAAAAATGTAATATTTTTATTTATAAAAATTATGTTTTTAGAATTATAAATCTTTTTTTTAGGAGGATAAATGAAAAATTTATTTAAATTTTTTATAGCTTTAGTAACTGCTTCCTTTTTATCATTACCAACAATTGCAAAGCCTATAGAGCTTCATTATTGGCATGGTCATACAGGAAAACTTGAAGCTATTATTAATGAAATTGCAGACAGATGGAATGCGAGTCAAGATGAGTCAGTTTTAATTCCAACCAGTAAAGGTAGTTATGAGGACATCCTAGCTGCATTTATTGCTGCTTACAGAGCTGGTGAACATCCACACATGGTTCAAGTATATGATGCAGGTGCTGCAATAATGGTAGCTCAAGTTAAAAATGGTGTTGTATACCCATTTGAAGACATGGCAGCTGAATATGGTGTAGACTTTAATAAGGATGACTACATTCCTGGTATTAGAAATTTCTATGCTGACTCAGATGGAAAAATGATTGGTATACCTTTTAATAGTTCAACTTGTTTGATGTATGCCAACATGGATATCCTCGAAGCTGCTGGAGTTGAAGTTCCAAAAACTTATGAGGAATTTGAACAAATTGCACCTAAAATTCTAGAAGCTGGTTATACGCCATTATTACAAAGTCACAGCCCTTGGATTTGGACTGAAAATTTCTTTTCAAGACATAATCTACTTATGACTGATGGTAACAATGGTTATGATGATGTACCAACGACTACTTTATTTGCTGATACTCCAGAATTTATTACTCACTGGACTAAAGTAAAAGAGTGGAAAGATAAAGGATGGTACGATTATAAAGGCCGTGCATGGGGAGATAACCAAGCACCATTTATTGCTGGTGAAGCTGCTTTCTGGCTTGGATCTGCTGCCTCATTTAGTGGTATGAAAGGTGTTGTTCCAAACTTCACTGTTAATCACATCCCTTATTGGGATTCAATTACTGGAGGTAAGGAATATCCAACATTTATTGGTGGTGCTGCAAACTGGATTTTATCAGGTAAATCTGATGAAGAATACGCTGCACTAATGAAATTAGCTGAATTCATGACATCTCCTGAACAACAATTGTTCTATCATAACATGTCAGGTTATGCTGCTGTTACGTACTCAGCAACAGATCTAGCTAATGAGATTGGCTTCTACGAAGCTTCTCCTTATCATAAAGCTGTTGGTGAACAGCTAAGTTTAACTGGTTCAACTATTCCTGGTGGATATAGAGCTGGAAACTGGCCGCAAATTCGTGAAGTCCTATATGAGAATTACCCTAAAATGTTGAATGGGGAAATAAGTATAGAGGAAGGCATGAAAAGAATGGATGAAGGAGCTTCTAAATTGCTTGCTCAGTTCGCTAAAACTTTATAACATCAATACAATATATGGAGGGCTTTAAGGCCCTCCTATTAAATTAAATTATGAAAAGAGTCCAATTTAGTTCTTATTTTACACAATATTTTTTTATTGCTCCTCAACTTGCAATAATATTAATTTTTTTATATTTGCCTATTGTTCAAACATTTAGAGATGCATTTACAATACAAGATGCATTTGGCTTTGGACGATATTTTTCTGGTCTTGATAATTTTACTTTTGTCTTATCTGATCCTAATTATATTACTGCATTAAAATTTACTTTGATTTTTATTGTTGTTATCACATTCTTCTCTTGCTCAATTGGATTACTATTGGCTGTTCAAGCAAACAATGTCATTCATGGTAAAAGCGCATATAAAACACTCTTAATTTGGCCTTATGCAATTGCACCGGCTGTTGTTGGAGTAACTGCTAATTACTTTTTTAGTGAAAGACTTGGAATACTCTATAATTTTTTTAACGGACTTTGGGGATTTGATTGGTATGACAATGTATACGATGCTTATATTTATGTGTTCATTGCAGCCTCGTGGAAACAAATCAGTGCAAATTTTATTTTCTTTTTGGCAGGCCTACAAAATATTCAAAAATCAATAATTGAAGCATCGATTATTGATTGTAAAAGTAGTTTTAGAAGATTTTGGACAATAACCTTCCCTCTTCTCATGCCAACAACATTCTTTCTCATAATTATAAATATAACTTATTCATTTTTTGATACTTTAGGGATTATAGACACAACTACTATTGGTGCTCCAAGTGGAGAAACAAAAACACTTGTTTATAAAGCTTATATTGATGGATTTAAAGGTTTAGACCTTGGAAGTGCTGGCGCACAATCCATAATAATGATGCTAATTGTGTTAGTCATTACTGTATTTCAATTTAGATTTATTGAAGGAAAAATTCATTACAATTAATATGAGCAGAATATTTAGAATAACTGTATCTCACTCAATCTTAATTTGCGGTGTGCTTCTTATGATTGTTCCTCTTTGGTTGGTATTTGCAAGTTCAACACACAGTAATAATTTTATTTATAATGAAGGCATGCAATGGAAGATTGGAGGAGAGTTTTTTGATAATTACGATAGAGTACTAAATAGAAAAGGCGGTTTTACAAAAGAAATTACCGCAAGTGGAATTTTTTATAATAGTTTTATCATGGCTTTTGGTATCGCAAGCCTATCTGTATTTGTTTCTATGATGGCTGCTTACTCTCTTGTGTATTTTAAAACACGTTTTTCAACATTATTTTTTTGGTTAATATTTGTAACACTACTTGTTCCTTTAGAACTTCGTATTTTGCCTAGCTATCAAATTGTTTCTGATTTAAATTTATTAAATTCTTATGCAGGTTTAATACTGCCTTTATCTGCATCAGCTATTGCTACATTTTTCTTTCGTCAATATTACCGATCTATTCCTGAAGAACTTTTGGAAGCTGCAAAATTAGATGGGGCAAATAGTTGGAAATTCTTTATCGATTTTTTAGTTCCACTATCTAAAACGATGATAGCTGCAATGTTTATCTTTATGTTTGTGTACGGGTACAATCAATATCTTTGGCCACTGATAATGACAACTTCTGAAAAGTACTGGACAGTAGTTATGGGGCTAAAAATGATTTACGGCGGTAACAGTGTTGATAGATATACCTATGTAATATTATCATTGATACCACCAGTGATAATAATTGTATTTTTGCAAAGACTTTTTATTCAAGGATTATTTCAGTCAAAATGAGCTCTAGAACCCTTCAATTTACTGCACATTTTATTTTATGGCTTGGTGTCTTGGTTATGGTCGTACCAATTTGGATTGCTTTTGCAAGCTCAACTCACGAAAATGTTGACATAATTACTGAGGGGATGAAATGGGGATTAGGTGATAAGTTTTTTGATAACTACAATGAAGTACTAAATCGAAAAGGCGGTTTCTCACAAGAAATAACAGCTACGAGTATGTTTATAAATAGCTTCATTATGGCTTTTGGTATTGCTACTGTAAAAGTAATAATATCAGCTATGTCTGCTTATGCTATTGTTTACTTTAGATTTAGACTAGCTACACCAATTTTTTGGTTAATCTTTATCACTCTTCTTGTGCCTCTTGAGGTAAGAATATTGCCAAGCTATCAAATAGTGTCAGATTTAAATTTAACAAATTCATATACAGGGTTAGTACTACCTCTTGTAGCTTCTGCTACAGCAACATTTTTCTTTAGGCAATTTTATAAATCTGTTCCAGATGAACTTTTGGAAGCTGCAAAATTAGATGGGGCAAATAGTTGGAAATTCTTTATTGATTTTCTTCTACCTTTGTCCAAAACAATGATAGCAGCTATGTTTATTTTCATGTTCGTTTATGGTTATAGCCAATATTTATGGCCATTAATTATGACTACAGATGAGAAATATTGGACAGTCGTAATGGGAATGAAGATTATATTTCAAGAGTCTTACGAGGGTGGAAATCTCCCAAGAGTTGCTGAGAGATTTTCATATATAATTTTATCAATGATACCTCCAGTGTTGGTGGTAATCTTTTTACAACGATGGTTTATTAAGGGCCTAATACAAACGGAGAAATAAATGAGTTATTTAGAGTTAGACAATGTAACTAAAATTTATCCAAATGGAACAAAAGCTGTAAATGAAACTTCTCTAAGTATTAGTGAGGGAGAACTAATGGTATTTGTTGGACCAAGTGGATGTGGCAAATCAACTTTATTAAGAATGATAGCTGGTTTAGAAGATATTACTGGTGGAGAAATTAAATTAGATAATAGAGTAATTAATAAAGTTGACCCTTCTGAAAGAGATGTTGCAATGGTTTTTCAAAATTATGCTCTTTACCCGCACATGAATGTTTACAAGAATTTAGCATATGGATTAAAAAATAAAGGAGAATCAAAGGAAGAGATAGAAAAAAAAGTAAATGAAGTAGCTGAACTTTTAGAAATCAAAGAATTTCTATTAAGAAAACCGGGTCAACTTTCAGGTGGACAAAGACAACGTGTTGCGATGGGCAGAGCTATAGTCAGAAATCCAAAAGCCTTTTTATTTGATGAGCCTTTATCTAACCTAGATGCAAAATTAAGAGGACAAGTTAGAATTGAAATTAAAAAATTGCAAAAGCAAATGGGTGTTACAAGTGTATTTGTTACACATGATCAAGTAGAAGCTATGACATTAGGAGATCGATTAGCTGTAATAAATGAAGGGGTTATTGAGCAAGTAGGCTCACCCATTGAGGTTTATGAAAAGCCAGCAACATATTTTGTAGCAGAATTTATAGGAACACCACAAATGAATTTTATTAATGGTAAAATTCATGCAAATAAATTTATTTCAGATGAATTTGAATGTTCAATAAATAAAGATGTAAAGGATCAAGAAGTAATTTTTGGTATTAGACCAGAAAACCTAAAAGTGAGCGCAAATGGCAGTATAAAGATTAAAGTAGATCTCATAGAAAAGCTTGGCGCTGACAGTATTATCTATGGTTATGATAAATCAAACAATTATTTATGTTATAGAGAAAATGGTAATACTAAAATAAAAGCGAATGAAGAAATTTCATTAGAAATTGAAGATGAAAATTATCACTTGTTTGATCAAGAGACAAAAAAAAGATTAAACTAAAAATTTTTTAATTTCTGTCTTAATAATATTTGGATCTGTTAAATGAATAGTTTTAAAATCTAATCCTTTAGCTGCCTCTATATTTTCTCGCTTATCATCAATAAAAACAGTCTCTTCCGGATTTAAATTAAAACGATCTCTTGCTAATTGATAAATAGCATGATCAGGTTTAATAAGTTTATCCTCACCAGAAATAAGAAGTCCGTCAAATAATTTTAAAAAAGGATAATCATCAATCATCCCAGCAAAAGTTTCTGCTGACCAATTAGATAATACGTAGCACTCGTAATTTTTATTTTTAAGTTTTTTTAAGATATCTACTGACTCCTCAAAAATGCCTCTGATCATTTTACGATGATTTTTGTAATACATCTTAATTTCTTTTTCATAATGAGGAAATTTAGGAATAAGCTCTAACTCAGCTTCAGCAATAGATCTTCCTGCATCTTGTTGAACGTTCCAATAATCATTACAAACTTCAGCTAAGAAGAATTCTCTCTCTTCAATATTTTCAAATACATTCTTATAAAAGTGATTAGGATCCCAATCAAAAAATACACCACCTAAATCAAAAAGAAATTTCATAAAATCTATTTTGTTGTATAATTTAATTACTATCAAAATTCATTATATTTATGAAAAAAAAAATTGATTTCATTATTCAAAAAGAATTAAATAATTTAACAGGAAAAAAATTTTCTAAAAGTTATATTTGTAAATATATATTACCAATTATTCAGTATATTGATAAAACTAATGATAAGAAATTTATAATTTCTGGCTCCCAAGGTTCTGGTAAATCAACTTTATCAAAGTTAATAAAAATTGTTATTGAAAAAACTTCATCAAAAAAAGTAATGCTTCTTAGTATTGATGATTACTACTTATCTAAAACAGATAGATATAATATTTCACAGCAAATCCATCCTCTTCTAATAACTAGAGGTGTTCCAGGTACTCACAATATAAAAAAACTAAAAGAGCATTTAGGACAATTTAAAAAAAAACAGTTCCCAATTATAACTCCAACTTTTAATAAACTAAAAGATGATATTTCAAAAAAAACTAAAGTTTTTAATAAAGCTGATATTTTAATTTTAGAAGGCTGGTGCTGTGGGTCAAAACCTATTGAAAATAAGTTTCTTAAGATAAATTTAAACAAAGTTGAACAGGAGTTAGACAAAGATTTTAAATGGAGAGAATATTATAATTCGAAATTAAAAAATGAATATCAACAAATATTTAAGACTTTTGACAGAATAATTTATCTTCAACCCCCATCATTTAACTTTGTTCTAAAATGGAGGTATGCACAAGAAAAAAATAATGCCAAAAAAGCGAAAACTAAAAATTTCATGGATAAAAATACAATAAAAAATTTTATTCTTTACTATGAAAAATTAACAAAATGGATGATTAAAAACATGCCTGACAAAGCAGACATGTTAATTAAAATTGATAAGGAACAGAAAATTAAGAAAATTATGTATTATGATTGATAATTTTCAATAGCTTTAAGAAGGTCTTTATACTCCTCAGCATTTTTCCCAACTAGGTTTTCCAATTTGCTTAACATTCTCATAGCTTGATTTTTTTGATCTCGCATCAAGTATAGTTCACCCAAATATTCATGAGCACCTGCATGCTCTGGATCTATTTCTAAAGCCATCATATAAGCAGCAAAAGACTTATCGAGTTCAGGATTTTCTAATTTTCTATAACTAAAACCAAGAAGATTATAAATATCTGCTCTCCTTGTACCTAAATCCTCTCTTTTTGTAAGTTTTTTAAGTAACTTAAGAGATTTGTCATATTTTTTGTTATAGATGTGTTTTTCAGCTAACTCATATAAACTGTTAATTTGGTCAGGTGTTGTCGAAGAGTCACTATTGCTCGACTCTGTACCAGCGCCACTAACATTAAATGAAGTTAGCATAAGTAATATTAATAGTTTTTTCATTTTAGGGATATATTTCAGTAATTTTAGATTTCAATAGTCTAAAAAAACATCCATTTTTTTACAGCTATTAGATACCGATCATACTCATCCCCAAAAGTTTCGAGGAGATACTTTTCTTCCTTAGGAATAACGAAGCTATTTATCCAGAAAAATAAACCTAAAGAGCTTAAAAAATAAGCCACATTCTCAAATATTAAAAACATACTGAATTGAAAAAGAATGAATGCCATATACATTGGGTTTCTGCAGTAAGCAAAAATACCAGTTTTAATAATTCTTTTTGTATGAGTTTGAGGTTTTGGATTTTCTTTGTATGAATTAAATATATTTAATGATGAAAAAAAAAGTGCTAAACTCAGCACTAAACCAATAACTCCTAATAAATTTAGTAAAGTAAATAAATTATACTTAGGTATCAAAAATTCTCCTACAATATATGAAATTATCAATAAGTACCCAAATATTTCTAGAGGATTTCCTTTTATTGCTGGACCCATTTTAGTAACTTTCAATTATCTCTTTAATTTTTTTATAATTATTTGTAACAGCTATTGCCCCAGCTTCAAGTAGATCTTTTTCATCTCTATTCTCATGCCAGTGACCACCAGCAGTTAAGCCAATAACCTTGACATTTGCACTATAGCCAGCTTTTACACCAACAACACTATCTTCAATTATTATCGTTTCATCTTTATTGAGTTTGTTGTCCTCAATTGCTTTTAAATATACATCTGGATACGGTTTTGGGTTTTTTACAAGATCAAATGAATAAACCTGGTTTGGTTTGAAATATTTGTCTAATTTTACCCTATTTAATCCATCCACTATTTTTTCTTTTGTGCTGTTTGAGCCAATGTATAAATTTAGTGATATTTCCTCTAAAAATTTATTAGCTCCATTCACAACAGTTAATTCATTTTTATAAATGTTAGAAGAAATGTCCATTATATCATCAAAAAATTTTTGCTGATTTTTAATAGAGTATTTTTCAGATAGCAGAGCTATTGTTTGAACTGTTTTATTACCTGCATAATCAGCAAATTCTCTATCATTTATAGTAATGCCAAAATTGTGCATATATTTAGCAAAAGCTTTAGCAACTAAAATTTCACTATCAACTAGAACACCATCAAAATCAAAAATTATATTTTTAATCATAAATACGCAATGTTTTTACAGATTTTTTGATGATTTGGATTTTTTTTATTGAAATTTTATGGATTTATAATACGCTATAGAACAGCGATACATAACTCGTCGTCGTCATACGGAAGTGGGATAGGTCGCCTTCACATTGGGAGGTAAAATGAAAATTGGCTATTTCTGCAATTCAACTAACTGGGGAAATAAAAAAACTTATAATCAAATTCTTAACGAAATAAGAGAGATTGCTACTTATTGTGATCAAAATGATTGGGACTCAATTTGGTTTTCGGAACATCACTTTAGTCATGAAGGTATGGAGATTTGCCCCAATCCTATTCTTTTAAGTTCTGATATAGCAGCTAGAACAAACAAAATTAGAATTGGTCAAGCTGCATCAATAATAACATTTTGGAATCCTATACGTGCTGCTGAAGATATCGCATTATTAGATCAGTTGTCTAATGGGAGAGTTGAAGCTGGTGTGGGCAGAGGTATTTATGGAAGAGAAGCTCTAAACATGAATGCAGATGCTGATATGAAAGACCAAGCAAAAAACTTCAGATTATTTGAGGAAACTCTTACTATCATTAAAAAAGCTTGGACTGAAAAATTTTTTAACCATGAAGGTGAATTTTATACCTATCCAGCTCCTAATTTTGAATGGGAACATGACATGAGTCCACCAAATTCTGAATTCATGAATATAGACAGTAAAATTTTAGAAAAAATAAGTGTTGTACCTCAGCCAGTTCAAAAACCACACCCACCATTATGGCAAGTAGTAGATAGTCCAAGCTCAATAGAATGGGCAGCAAAAAATGATATTAGTATTATTATGTGGATACCTCCAGTCCAATCACTAAAAAAGCGTTTTGAAATTTATCAAAAGGCTAAAGCTGAAAAAGAAAAACGTCATGTTGAATTAGGTGAAGGTATTAGTGTTGTAAGAGATATGTTTGTTGCTGACAGTATGGAAGAAGCAAAAGACAAAGCTGGAGAGCAAATGGTTAATTATATGCGATGGGTATGTCACTGGAGAGGTCTGGGCACTCACATGAATCCAGGAGAGGAATTACCTAAAACAGATCATAAATTAGATTTACTATCATATGAATTTTTGCATGAAAGAAACATGCTTTTTGGTACGGTAGATTACATTATAGCTAAAATAGAGGAAATGCAAAGAGAACTAAACTTACAAAATTTAAAAGTTTGGTCAAATTTTCCTGAAGTAAAACATGAAGATTGCATGAAAAGTATTAAATTATTTACCGAAAAAATAATTCCACATTTTAAAAGTAAATCAAAAAGAAAAGTTAAAGCTGCTTCCTAATGATTAATAAAAAAAACCCACCTATCTCAGGGGGTAAAGCAGTTGTTGAATGCTTAAAAGCGAATAATGTAAAGTACGTTTTTGGACTAATAGGTTCTGCCACAATGGAACTTTTTGATGCATTATATGATGAACAGAGTATTAAATTTATAGATGTAAGAGATGAGCGCACTGGTGCTCATATGGCTGATGCATATGCAAGAGCTTCAGGCAATCATGGTGTGATGATTGCAGGTCAGAATGGTCCTGGTGCTACAAACTTAGTTACGGGCGTTGCTCAAGCTAAAGCAGCTTTTTCACCACTTTTATCGATAGCCGGAGCAATAGCAACTGAACATCAAGGAAAGGATGCCTTCCAAGAAGTTGATCAACAAAAACTCTTTGAACCAATAACAAAAAAGACATTTTCTATAGAAGAAACAAAAAACATAGCAGTTGATTTAAATGAGGCTATGAGATTAGCAAAAAATGGTAAATGGGGACCTGTACATGTAAATATTCCTCGAGATGTCTTGTCAGGAAATGAAAGTTTTAAAAGTTTTGTATTTAAAAATAAAATAGAAGACAAACAAATTGACAACAATGATTTAGAGAAAATCATTGCATTAATCAAAGAAGCTGAAAAGCCAATAATAATTTGTGGCGCAGGTATTAAAAATTCAAATTCTCAAAAAGAAGTAATCTCTCTCTCAAAACATTTAAATATACCACTTGTATCATCTGCAGGTCATGGCGATGTTATTCCTTTTGACTGCAATCTATATGCGGGTCAAATGGGTCCTAGAGGTAATAAAATTGCTTCACAATTAGTAAATAATGCAGACCTTATTATTGCCATTGGAACAAGACTTGGCTTTAACTCAACTTTTTATTCTTACGACAATATCTCTAAATCTGCAAAAATAGTACAGATAGATATTGATCCAATTGCTTTAGGTAGATATTTTCCTATTGAGTTAGGGATAAATAACGATGCAAAAAAATTTTTAGAAAATTTACTTAATTTATTAAGTCTAAAAAAATTAAAGTATAATAATAGCGTTTGGGTAAACAGTTTTATAAATGAAAGAAATAATTATTATAAAAAAAGAGATAGTGAAGCGGATGTAGGATCAGAAACAATTCAACCTTCTGGCCTTTTCAAAGAGTTAAGAGATATTATGCCAAAAAATTCATCAGTTACATTAGATGCAGGTACATTGTGCCTTCAAGCAACTGATCAATTTAATTTTGCTGAGTCGAAATCATTGTTTACACCTCTAGATTTTGGGTTAGTAGGATTCTCATTTGCTGCAGGGCTAGGAGTAAAACTAGCAAAACCTAATTCACCGGTATTTAGTTTGATGGGTGATGGTGGTTTTGGAATGACGGTATCAGAGCTATCAACTGCCGTTCAACACAACATAAATACCATTACAATCGTTATGAACAATAAATCATGGGGAGCAGAAAAAGCATATCAAAGAGATTATTATAAAAAAAGATATATTGGGGCTGATATTTCAAGTCCACCATTTCATAAACTAGCCGAATTATACGGTGCAAAAGGGTATCATATAACTCAGCTTAAAGACTTCAAAAATGCTGTTTCTGATGCTTTAGTGTGTAACATGCCATCTGTAATTAACGTAGAAGTTGACCCAAAAGCTCTATACAGTTTCAGAAAAGACTCTTTTAAACATAGAGAGCAATGAGTTTACAAGAATTTAAAGACTCCCATGGCAGCTATTATCAATTAAATAATATTAAGGATAAACCTATTACTATTTTTATTCATGGAGTTGGTTTGGATAATACAATGTGGTATCCACAAAAAAATTTTTTTTCCTCTAAACCAGTTTTGTTCTACGATTTAATCAATCATGGCCAATCTACTGGTGGTTATAAAAAACTAAATTTTGAAATTTTTAGTAATCAATTATTAAATTTAATCAATGAAATAAAAACAGATAAAATTAATATTGTTGGATTTTCAATTGGAGCACTAATTGCACAACATTTTACAGAGAAATTTTATCAGAGAGTAAATAAATTAGTTTTGATTGCAAGCGTATTTAAAAGATCAAAAGAACAAATTAAAATTATTCAAGATCGTTATAGTACTGCCTTAAGTGGAACTAGTATAACTGTAGATTCTATTAAACGTTGGTTTTCAGATGATTTTTTAAAAAATAATCCTGAAGTTTATAAATTTTTTTACAATCTTTTAGAGAAAAAAAATAATGAAGATTTTTTATCTGCCTACAAAGTTTTTGTTGAATCTGATCAATATAATATAAGTTACTTAAACTTTAAAATGCCTACTTTAATTATGACTGGTGAAAATGAAGTCGGCTCGACACCTTTAATGAGTGAGGGCGTTTCAAAAGAAATTAATAATAGTGAATTATATATTATTAAAAACGCAAAGCATGGCGCAACTATTGAGCAAGCTGAGGCTGTTAATCAAAAATTAAATAATTTTTTATATTAACTTAATGTGCATGCCATGTCGGCTCCACAACACATTGGTGATTTAATTTTTCCATGCCCTACAGGACATTTAGAAATTTGCACTTCAGATCCATCATCTTTTTTTAATACATCATTTTCAAGAGGTTCATTGCACTTTCCACATGTTGCATTGACTGACATACCACAAGTTTTACATTCATAAGTTGCCATACTATCTCCTTTTTGAAATTATATTTTTAGTTTTAATTAAAGTAAATAGTTAATTAATCTCAGAAACTCTGTATTCTGATGTTTCTAGCCAATTTGGATTAATCTCAACTCCCCATCCAGGTTTATCAGTTATATTAACACAGCCATTTTTTACTTCAAAAGGATGATCTAGAAATAATTGCTGCTGCCATGGATAATAATCTTCACCCTCAATAGATAGTTCTAAATATGGCCCTGCGTTCGGTATAGCTTTCAGTAAATGCATTGTGCAAATTGTAACTAGAGACAAATTAGCTGCATGTGGTGTACAAATATATCCGCCCTCCTCAATTATTTTTGCGACTTGAAGAGTTCTAGTTAAACCTCCTAAATACATTACATCAGGTTGAAAGATGTTTACTATTCTTCTATCAACCATATCTTTCCAAATACGTAAATCACAATCTTGTTCACCGCCTGTAACATCAATCGATAAAGCATCAGTAACTTTTTTTGTTTGCTCTGGCTCCCAATAGGGGCAGGGCTCCTCAAAATGAGAAACATTATTATCTTCTAAAAGTTTTCCAATTTCAATTGCCTGATCTGATGAATAGCAACTATTTGCATCAACCAGTTTTTTAACTGATTTATCTAGTGATTTATTAATTGTCTGTACAATATCTTGTGTTCTGCCTTCCCACTCATCAAGGCCTCTTCCGCATTCAGCGCCTATTCTAAATTTAAAGGCATCAATACCTTTTTTTTGATAAAGTTTCTTAAATCTATCTGCTTCATCAAGCGCTGAGATATCTCTCTTCATAGATGAGCCATAAACTTTCAAGGCTCCGGGCTTTCCTCCTATTAGTGAAGTAACTGGTTGGTTTTGTATTTTGCCTTTTAAATCCCACAAAGATGTATCTAAACCTGCAATCGCTCTTAATAAGTATGATCCTGGAAATTTATGTTCTTTCTCTAATACTAAGTTTTCAATATCATTAAAATTTTCCCATGATTTGTTCAAAACCCAAGGTGCAACCTGTTTATGAAATATTTGTACAGTAATATCTGCATAATAAGTTGACATTTGTCCAAAACCAACTGAGCCGTCTTCTAATGTAGTTTTAACAAAACTAACAAATGGCTTTGTAAAAGTTTCTAATTTTTTAATTTTCATTTATTGTATTGTTTTAGTTCTTCTAAAATTAATTTACTAGATAAATATGATAACATCATAACTGGAGCATTGATATTACCTGAAGTTATATTAGGCATAATGGATGCATCAACTATCCATAAATTTTCTACACCATGAACTTTTAATTTATCAGAAACAACGCCTGAGTTAATGTCTTTACTCATACGGCAAGTACCACATGGATGATAAATAGTAGTTGCCATAGACTTAAAATGATCAAGCAATTCCTTATCACTTGCTTTGATTGGATCTATATTTATAGGTGCTTTAATAATATTTTTAATGTGCTTATTAGATGAAAATTTTCGTACAAAATCAAATGCTGAATATAAATCATGAATATCTCTTTCATCGCTCAAATAATTTGGGTTTATACTTGGATAATATTCTTCATTTTCAAGTCTTAGCTTAACTTCCCCTAAACTTTTAGGTCTGCAAGAATTAAAGCCTATAATAAAACCACTAAATTTATCAGTCTTAAGTAATGGTCTTTTATTTTTATAAGTCACTGAATAAGTCAGTGGATTAAAATATAATTGAATATTTGGGAAAGGATCAAGAGATTTCCAATTAATATATCCACCTCCTTGATTTAGACTTAAAGATAGGGGTCCTCTTCTATTATAAAAGTATCTTAAAACTGTTTTAATTCTGCCAGTCCAAGTGCCTAATTCGTCATTTAATGTTGGCATGTAAGTTTTATATAAATAGTCTAAACCTAAATGATCCTGAAAGTTTTTACCTACATGAGGACTGTTAAATTGAACAGGTATATTGTATTGACGTAATTCATCTGCTTTCCCAATCCCAGATTTAAGTAAAAGATATGGAGTCATTATAGACCCAGTAGATAATATTGTGCCTATGTTGGGCTTAATGACTATTATTTTTTTTTTGTGTTTAATTTTTAAGCTTGATATTTTTCTATTTTCATAATTTAATTTTAAAACTTCAGTGTTGGTTAAAATAGTAAGATTTGGATGATTTTTAATTGGTTTTAGAAAAATTTTTGCTGAAGAGGCTCTAAAACCATTAATAATATTAACATTATAATTACCTACTTGATCTTCAATAGAGCTATTTAATTGATGATTAAATTGAAAATGAAAATCATTTGCTGCATTAAAATAATTTTTTAAAATTGAATGATGCTCATTGCTTACATCATTAACAGGTATTTTATTTATAGGGATTTTTTTTGATTTACCTTTGATTGGTACTTCAATTTTTTCATATGTATCTTTGATATTTTCCCAAGACCAACTTTTATTTAGGTTCCAGTTTTCAAAATCAGTTTTTAAGCCACGAGCATATATCATTGCATTAATTGATCCAGAACCTCCAATTACTTTGCCTCGTGGATAGTATATTTCCCTATCATTTAATTTTTTTTGTTTTTCAGAATAAAAATTCCAATTCATTTTTTTATGAAAAAAAGTCATTCCATAACCAAGTGGAATTTGAATAACAGGGTGATTATCACTAGGACCTGCCTCTATTAAGAGAACTTTTAAATTAGTATTATTTATTATTTGATTAGTTACAATACATCCAGCTGAACCAGCACCAACTATAACTATGTCAAAATTTTTCAAAATCTTAATAAGTTTGGGTAACTTTTGTTAAATATCTAGGATTGTCAGGATCAAGTCCTTTTAATTGAGCGTATTTTACAATCCAAGGGTAAAACTTCGTCATAATTACAATTGAGTCAAATTCAGATACATCGGAAGGTTGATAGTAAAAACTTTTATCAGAGTTATTTTTTGAAGATATTTTGAAAATTAAATTTGTGTAATTTGCTATTTCCTCACTGTCTTTTTCTACAGTTTTGCCACTTTTATCATTCATGCTCAATATAAACAATTTAAACGAATCTTGTATAAGACTTTTAGGACCATGCATTACTTCTGCACTACTAAAAGGTTCTATCATTTCTTGACATAACTCTTTAAACTTAAGAGAAATTTCATTTGATAATGCAAAGCCAACACCTCTACCAATTATAAAGCCTGTATTGATCTGATTGTTAACGATATTGGGATCCCACTGATTATCAGAGTCTTGAATAAGCATTTGCCCTAATTCCTTAATACTATCATTAATATCTTTCTTGCCTTTAATAAAAAATACAAGTTTGATTAAAATTAATAATGTTTGTACAAATGATTTAGTTGCTGCAACACTTTTTTCTTCACCAGCAAACATATTAAAAAAATAATTTGTTTCATTTACAATCGGGCTTTTTTCATTGTTAGAAATTAAAATAGTTTTTGCACCCATAGATCTGCATTGTTTTTCACATTCTATTAAATCTTTGCTTTTTCCTGACTGAGATATTACTATAACTAAAGCATCAGTAAAATCAAACGTAGAATTTTCAAGGGTAATTATAGAAGGTGGCATACTATAAGATGGCAAGCCTAGATACTTAGCAAAAATATATGAACTGTATAAAGCAGCACAATCAGAAGTGCCCCTTGCGATAGTAACTACATATTTAATTTTTTTCTGATTAATTAAATTTGATATTTCTAAATATGGATTATTATCTACATTAGAAAAATTTTCAATAACTGATGGAATGCTTAAAGCCTCATTTAATACCAAAGATTTACTCATTAATTTTAATTCCATTTAAATATATTTCTTTTAAATTAAAATTTTTATCAAGAACTAAAATATTTGAAATTTTATTTTTACCCAAATATCCCAAATTATCTATACCTAAGTATTTTGCTGCATTGAAACTTGTCATTTTAACTATATCATTTAATGAAAAGTTTAATTGTTTTAGATTTAAAAAAGTATCGTGCATATTAATTATACTTCCTGCTAGCGAATTTGTACCTTCTAAAACAGCAATTTTATCTTTTTTTTCAATCTTAGTATTAAAAAAATTATAAACACCATTTTCTAATCCTGTTGCTCCCATAGCGTCTGTAACTGCATATAAATTTTCAATACATTTTTTTGCAATCTTAATTGACTCTTTGCTAACATGATTAAAATCACATATAATTTCAGCAAATGATCCTAAATCTAATGCGGCAGTTAGAACGCCTGAACTTCTATGGTGATTTCCAGACATTGCATTATAAAGATGAGTAAAGCCTATATTATAATTACTCATAAACCTTGCACAACAATTATAATCCGCAAGCGAATGACCAAACTGAATTTTTATTCCAAGTTTATTTACTTCCTCTATAAAAAAATCCATGCCGTTTAGTTCTGGCGCAAGTGTAATAACTTTTATTAGGGCTAGGTCTTGTAATTTTTTTACAAAATCAACAGAAGGATTTATAGCTAGGGGTGGTTGAGCTCCTAGTTTATTAGGATTAATAAATGGCCCTTCAAGATGCACACCTAAGATATTAGAATTTTCTTTTTTATAATTTTCAAATCCTTTGAGTGCATTAAAAGTATGTTCAAAAGTACTAGTCCAAGTAGTGGGTAAAATTGATGTAGTTCCTTTTTGCAAATGATAATCAGTCATTTTTTTTATAGAGTCCCAACCATCCATAGTATCAAAACCATTAGCTCCATGACAGTGAAGATCTATAAAGCCAGGAATTATAAAATTATCTGTTTGGATATTTAATTTGTTAACTTTATTGATTTTTTCATCAAATATAATTTCACCACTAAATGACTCATCAAAATTAATTATATTTCCTTGTAATGATATCAATTTTTTACTCTATTCTAATTAATTTATAAATGAGGATTATTTTTTCTAAATTTATTTTCAAGTTTATTATTGTTTTTATCTGCATTTGGCATATTTGAACTTATGTAAAAAGGAAATATTTTTTCTAATTTTAACATATCAGCTACCTCTATTAATATTGAATTTAAAATAAATGAACCAGTAATAGTTGATACAGGCCCAACACTAAATTTATTTATATTTATAATTGAGTCACCAGGGGGTATTTTATTATCAATATACACGTCTACTATTTCGTATAATCTTTTATTTAACTCTGAGAGAGGTGCTTTTTTTGAATATTTTACAGAAGTTAGAGCAATACTTTTAATTTTTTTTTGTTTAGCTATCATTGCTGCCTCTACAGGCGCATGATTTACACCTGAATTTGAAACAATCATTAATATATCTTTGTCAGTGATTTTATATTTACTAAGTGCTTTTTTCGCAATATTTGGAGTTCTTTCTAATGATGTAGCTTTTTTAGCTCCTTTTTTAAAAGTAAGATTATCATCTCTTATTGGGCACGCTGCAGCAAACCCTCCAGCTCGATGAAATGCTTCTTCACCCAAAAGTCTAGAGTGTCCAGTGCCAAAAATATATAATTGACCTCCTCTTTTGTAAGAATCTCTAATTAGTTTAGCACTGCTTAAAATTTTGTTTTTTTCTTCTTTTAATATTTTCTCTAATAATGAGTTGATTTTAGTTAAATAATTTTTAGTTAATCTACTCATAAAATAGGAGAGTTTGCCGGGGCTTTATCGCCCCAGCATTTTTATAATTTACTTGTATTCTTCCAACTCTTCAGCTGCTTCAGCAACTAAATCTGCAGCATCTCCTTCTCCAAGAATAGCTCCTTGTATCATTGAGTTCATAACAGATTGAAAAGCTTTATAATCAACAAATAATGGTTCTGGTCCACCATCACCAATTGCATCAATAAACATCATCCAATAATCTTCATTGTATGGTGCTACTGAACCAATTTGTGGATACTTCATGATTGGAGTTAATCCCCAGTCAGTATCTAAGCTGTATTGAGAGTCACCAGATGAAATAATACTAGCCAATGCCATTGCATGCTCTTCAACACCTGTATTATTGAAAACTGCAATACTATCAGTGATCAAAAGAGTACCTTGGCTACCTTGAGGTCCAGCAGGAATTCTAACTGTTTTAACATCTAAGCCTTCCTTATGCTGACCTCTACCCCATGGTCCGTTAATGTACATAGCAATTTTTTCATCATTGAATAGTTCAGTAAGTTGAGATCTCTCCCAAGCTAAAGGACCTTCCTGAGAAACATTTGCTAACTTTCCATAAAACTCTAAAGTTTCTACTGTGTTTGAAGAATCTAAAGTTATTTCATTTGTAAGAGGATCAATAACTTGTCCACCATTACTATAAAGATAGTTTAAAAATTGGTGCATTGTGTTATCAAAATCTTTACCAGCTAGTCCAATTCCTGACGCACCATCAACATTATTTGTTACGGCTTCAGCCATTGAATATAACTCATCCCAAGTTTGAGGGCCTTCACATGCAACACCTGCTTTTTCTAAAAGACCACAATTCATAAAGAGTGCTTTTGTAGAAAATGCATGAGGGAAACCCCAAGTTTTGCCCATGTGAGTAACTGTATTTAAGATACCTGGCTGATACATTGCTTTTTGTGAAGCAGGAATATTTGTTTCTAAAATATGTCCGTTTTCTGCAAGACCTTTTAAAGTTCTAGATCCAACATATGAAAATGCAACAGGATCACCTGCGATAGCAAGATTTATTACTTTGTCCTGACATGTTCCCCAAGGAACAGCCTCTAGAGTTACGTTTACTCCAGGATTGTCTTCCATGTACTTATCAGCTATTTCAACATAATTAGGTCGAAGTTCACCACCACAGAATACACCGTGAACGTCAGCAGCATAAGCTTTAAAACCAACTAGTGAAAGTATAGCAATTGTAAGAAATGAAGATAGTTTTTTGAAATTCATATTTCCTCCATTTAAATTATAGAAAAGAGATAACATTAACTAGCTCTATGAAGCAAGTTAGTTTTTTAGTAATTCTCTAGTTTTTTACCGCTCCAGAAGTCAATCCAGCAACAATATATTTCTGCAAAAAAAGAAAAATAATCAAGACAGGTGCTATCCCAACAAGAGAAGCGGCCATCATTTCATTCCATTTGACTGTTGTGTATCCTATAAATTCATAGAGTCCCGAAGGGATAGGCATATATTCTTTTTTCTGGTTAAATGTAATCGCAAATAAGAATTGTTGAGCATAAGATCCTATAAAAGCATATATCCCAACAACTACCAGACCAGGTGTACTAAGAGGTGCGATTATATGTCTTAAAATTTGTACTCTTGATGCACCATCTACAAAAGCTGCTTCCTCCAAATCTATTGGTATTTTAGCAAAATAAGATTTCAGTAACCATATTGATGTTGGAATTAGAAAAGCAACTCCTGGAACAATCATAGCTTGATATGTATTTAGCAAACCAAATGTTCTTAATACTTTATAAAGAGGAATTAATAAAACCGCACCTGAAAACATATTAATTGCTAATAAAATATAGAGTGAAGAATTTTTAAAAGGAAATTTAAATCGTGCGTAAGCGTAAGCTGCAGGAATTACAAAAAGCAAAGTAATTATAGAAGTTACTGAGGCCAGAAAAAAACTGTTAAAAATATATCTTGGAAGCATAGGTACAGTATTCCACATTTCTCGATAAGCCCAAAAAGATAAATCATCAGAATAAAATTGATATGGTGAACGAAATAAATGATCTAAAGGACGAAGTGATGCATAAAACATTTCGACAAAAGGCAAAAGAATAAAAATCATAAAGACTAATATTCCTGAATATAATAATATCTTTTCGTATATATTATATTTATCCAATTTAGTTTTTTACTGCACCCGCAGTGAGTCCCTCTACAATATATTTTTGTAAAAAAATAAATAATAATAACACAGGTAACATTCCTACTAAGGCAGCTGCCATCATTTCATTCCATTTAACACTTTGATATCCTATAAATTCATATAACCCTGTTGGAATTGGCATATATTCTTTCTTCTGGTTAAATGTAATCGCAAATAAAAACTGTTGAGCGTACGCACCGATGAAAGCATAAATACCAACTACAACTAATCCAGGTGTGCTTAGAGGAGCTATGATATGCCTGAGTATTTGTACTCTTGATGCACCATCTACAAAAGCTGCTTCCTCCAAATCTATTGGTATTTTTTCAAAGTAAGACTTAAGTAACCATATTGATGTTGGAATTAAAAAAGCCACTCCCGGAATAATCATAGATTGATAACTATTTAATAAACCTAAAGTCCTTAAGAGTTTGTATAGTGGTATTAAAATTACTGCACCAGAAAACATATTAATTGCCAGAAGTAAGTATAAGCTAGTATTCTTAGCAGGAAATTTAAAACGTGCGTAAGCGTAAGCTGCTGGAATAACAAAAAGAAGAGTTAGTATTGCAACGCAAGAAGCCAGAAAAAAACTATTAAAGATATATCTTCCAAGCATTGGCACAGTATTCCACATTTCTCGATAAGCCCAAAAAGATAAATCATCAGAATAAAATTGATATGGTGAACGAAATAAATGATCTAAAGGACGAAGTGATGCATAAAACATTTCGACAAAAGGCAAAAGAATAAAAGTCATGAAGACCAATATGCCAGAATAAATTAATATTTTTTCAAAAGGATTATATTTATCCATGAGAAATTTTCCTATTAATTCTAGCAAGTAAAGCTAGATAAAAACCTGCAAATAACATTAATAAAATCATTACAACCACGGCTCTAGCAGCCCCTCTTCCAAATTTATAATTTCCTAATGCTTGTTTATAGGTATCGATAATTAATGTAGTTGTAGCCCCTCTTGGTCCACCTTCAGTTAGTATCCAGATTATTTCAAATGAGTTGAATGTCCAAATAGCAGATAGCAATGACATTGTAATAATTACAGGGGTGATTTGAGGTAACGTAATTTTAAAAAACCTATCCCATCTTGAAGCACCATCACAATAAGCAGCTTCATATAAATCCCTTGGAACACCTTGCATTGCAGCTAAAAAGAAAACTGTTACCATTGGTGTTCCAACCCATACATCTGCAATTATTGTAGAAATAAAGGCACTTTGTTTGTAAGCAAGAAATCCAAAAGGACCATCCAAAATACCAGTTCGCATACCTACGCCTGCTATAATTCCAAAATATCCGTTATATAACCATAACCAGCCGAGCATCCCAATTGCAATCGGAACTACCCAAGGAGGCATTACAAGTACTCTAAAAATTGATCTTCCTTTTAAATTAGCATTAAGTAAAACAGCTCCAATTAAACCAATAATAAGTTTTAAAGAGACTGAAAAAAACATCCAAATAAATGTTCTGGAAACTATTCCATTAAATTTTTTACTAGAAAACATTTTTTGATAATTTTCTAAACCAACATAATCTTCGCCTGCTAAGCTAGAATTTGTGAAAGATAATCTAATTGTTTCTAATAATGGCCAAGCAACAATAAGAATTATATAAATAGCAGCAGGCGCAATTAGTGCATATGCTATATATGTTTGGGCATTATATGATTTTAATTTTTGTTTCATAATTACTAATGTAATAAAGAGTCGAATTTATCCCAAGTGCTTGTTAAGTCAATTACTTTACCAGTATTTCTAGCTTCATCAATTTTCATAGCAACAATTCCTGCCTCCATACACTCTATTACACCAACTGGTAATTCTTTATTATTTTTTAACAAATAATTATTAATGTCTTTAGCCATTAAACTGTCTGCGCCATAGTGACCTTTTATTTCTTTTCCAAATGCTGCTCCATAATCTTCATCAATAAGTACATTATTATTTTCATCATGAGCTTTCATAAACCCCCTAACAAAATCTCCCTCGATCATTCCTGAAGATCCCATTACTGCAAATCTTCTAAATTCGTCTGGAACTTTCATATTGGTGTGAAAAGATAATACAGCTTTATTTTCATATTCTATTATTGCTACTTGATGATCGACAATATCAGCGTCACTATCAAAAACATTTGATTTCGACTCCCAACCTTTCAGTCTATCTTTTGTATATTGTTCGTGGGAACCTGTTGGCAGATTATCAGGAATAAAAGATCTTCTTGACCCAAAACTAGCAACTTTAATAGGTCTACTTGCTGTAATCATTGAATAAAAATCAATATCATGACAGCATTTTTCAAGCATAAAGCCTCCAGAATATTTTTGCTTTCTTCTCCAATTTCTCATAAAAAAAGCACCATGCGAAGGTACAATATGTTCTGATGCTTCAATTGATATAATCTTTCCAATAGCGTTTTGATCTAACAATTTTCTTACAGATCTTGCTTGTTGCGAATATCTTAGAACCAGACCAACAATAATTCGTTCTTTTCCATATTCTTTTATTAGTTTTGCTAACTCAAAAGTTTCTTGCTCAGTTATTACTATAGGTTTTTCAACAAATATTTGTAATCCAGCTTTTAATCCAACTTTAATATGATCTAAATGTAAGTGGTTTGGAGATCCAATCATTAGCATATCTAGTTTTTCTTGATCTAACATTTCATTTAAACTTGAATACGCTTTTTTAGGGAAAAAATTATGTTTCTGCGCAAAGTCTTTGCCTATTGGCTGTGGATCTACATAAGCAATCATTTCAAAATTTGGATTAATTTTAGAAAACTCATTATAGACACCTGCCGTTCTACTTCCAAAACCTACTGCACCAATTTTCATTTTATCGCCTTAAAAAAATAATCATAATACTAAAAATTATGAAAGTTCCAGCCCAATTTTGATAAATAATCTAAATTATGAAGCAATGATGACCTAAATTGAGCCCATGGTCTTTTTGCTTTTGAACACCATGCAATTTCAGCAAGAGTTGCAAGCCGAGGATTAATCATTTTATCAAAATAATCTTTATCTGTGATTGTTTCTGACCAAAGCTGACCCTGAATACCTAACACATTATCTAAATCTTTAGTTGCGAAATCTTTCAGAGGCTCCCAATCAAAAACTTGCTTAACCTCTATAGTGGCTGCCCAACAAATTCCTCTTTCATACGTAGAATTATTATGAGCCATATCAAAATATGTTTTATGCCCAGGGCACAGAACTGTTTTAAATCCTTTTTTTGCAGACATTATCCCAACATCTGGATGTTCCCAAGCAAAAATAATACAAGATTTATCAATTTTACCTGCACTACCAGCAGAGCCTATATCATTGTGAGGAGGTAGAGCTGCTTCATTCCAAGCTGCTGTTAGTTTATTTGATTTTTTTAAAATATTAATAATATTATTCATGTATTCATCTTGCAATTCATCAAAAGAACCAATGCCGTTTTTTTTCATATATTCAATAACCTTGGGAGACCCTTCCCAAGACTCCTTAGGTCTCTCATCGACACCAACATGAATAATATTAAATGAAAAAATTTCACTTAATTCCTCTAAAATATTTTTTAAAAATCTATGAGTCTCTTCCACAGCAGGATTGATTGTATTATTTTGATAATTGCCAACATCTTCTGAAACTATATTAGAGCTTGAGTCTCTAAGCTCAGGCATCACTTGAAGCAATGTCCATGAGTGTGCTGGCAAATCTATTTCAGGCATTATTTCAATATTTCTACCTCTTGCATATTCGATTAATTCTAAGATTTGACTTCGAGAATAATAACCTCCGGTTTTATTATATCCAGTTCCATAGAATGGAGGAATTATTTCATTATATCCTCTATATGCTCCAACTTTTGTTAAGTTTGGATAACATTCTAACTCAACTCTCCAAGCTTCATTGTCAGTTAGATGCCAATGAAAACGATTTAATTTGAAAAAGCACATGTAATCCATAAGTCTTTTTATTTCATCAATTGTGTAAAATTGCCTTGCGCAATCCAAATGCATTCCTCTCCAATTTAAAGAGGGTTTGTCCTCTATTGAACAAATTGGGAGATATGTTTTATAAAAATTAATTAGCTGAATAAGAGTAATAATAGAATATAATTTCCCTCCATAATCAGAATACTCAATTGAAATAAATTCTTTTTTAATATTAATTTTATATTCTTCAGATTTTAAATCTTGTCTTTTAAAAACAATAGAACAACCTGATGATGTATTAAATTTTATATTAGATGCATAAAATATATTTTTTAAGTTATCAAAAAAATTTTTTTCATCTGTAGGAATTTTAAAAGTTAAATCTTTGATTGGAATAGTTTCTTCATCTAATTTTAATAAATTAGGTAATGGAATTACTGGATCAAATATTTTATCTTTTTCGTCTTTATAGACTATTGGGTCAATTGGATTTTCAAATTTAAGAGGAATAATTTTGCATTCAATATTGTTATCATTTTTATCAAGAACAAATAAACCTTCAGGACCACAAGAAAGATTATAGGAACCAATTCTTGGTTCTTGCAAAGTTAAAAATATTTCATCTTGCTGGGAATGAATTTCATAATAACGACCAACTTTCTTAGATATAGTTGCACCACTTATGTCTTGAATAGAATAAACTAAAGAAAAACAGATTTTAAAATCACCGTGTAAATATTGATCGTTAATAATATTTATTTTTAATTTATTATTTTGAGTAAAAATTAACTGTATTTCCATAATCAATAATTTATATATTGAGATTGCCATGGGTTTTAAAGAACTATTTAATGGAGATTTTTCAGCTTCTAGTAGTGCGCATGCAAGAGTAAATTTGATTGGTGAACATACTGACTATACTGGAGGGTATGTATTACCTTCATTATTAAAATTTCATACGACTGTTCAAATTTCTAAAAATAATGAAAAAAAGTACCAAGTATATTCTGAAAATTTTGATGAAAAAAAAATTTTCTCTGATTTTATTAAATCAAAAAACAACGATTGGATTGATTACATTAAAGGATGTTTATTTGTATTCTATGATGAAAATAAACAAATCCCAAATACACATTTAAATATTTTTATATCTTCAAATATTCCAATGGGAAGAGGCATTTCTTCATCTTCGGCACTTTGTGTTGGTGTTTTAAAATCATTAAATATTTTTTTTAATACAAGTTATTCTGATAAACATATTGCTATTTTAGCACAAAAAGTTGAGCGAAATTATATAGGTGTTTCAGGCGGAATAATGGATCAAATGGTATCCTCAATAGGTATACACCGTAAAGCATTTTTCTTGGACTGCTTAAGTTTAAAATTTGAATTAATAGACTTGCCTAGTGATTGGGTTTTTTGCTTAGTTGACTCAGCAGTTCAACGCAACTTAAGAGATAGCGCATATAATGAGCGATACAATCAGCTAAAACAAGCTGAGCAATATCTTGAAGCAGAATATTTAGGATCAATTAAACCTGAGCAATTCAATGAAAATAAAATAAACGATGAATTAATATTAAAAAGAGCAAGACATGTCATAACTGAAAATGCTAGGGTGCTTGATGCAAAGGAATGCATAATAAATGGCAATATTAAATCATTTGGAAAATTAATGAATGAAAGTCATCAATCATATGCAAAAGATTTTGAGGCATCAACTGAAGATGTTGATATGATAGTTGAAAGATCATTAAGATCTGGAGCAGAGGGAGCTAGACTGACTGGTGGGGGGTTTGGAGGTTTTACAGTATCATTAATACAAAAAAATAATTTTGCTACATGGAAAAAAAATATGAAAGAATTTTATGATGATGAAAATATATTTGAAACATAATGCAGAAATTTAAAAATTATATCAATGGGGATTTTGTAAATTCAAAGTCAGGTAAATCATTTACATCAATTGATCCATCAAATGAAAAAGAATTTGCAGAAATTAGTCTAGCTGAAGAGTTTGAAGTAAATTCAGCTGTTGAAGCAGCTTACAAAGCATTTCATGGAGAATGGTCAAAAATTCTACCATCAAAAAGAGCTAAGTATTTAAGAGCAATTGGTGATCAGTTAAAAGATAAAGCTGAACTGCTAGGAACGATTGAAACAAAAGATACTGGTAAATTATTTAAAGAAACAAAGTTTCAAGCAAATTACATAGCTGAGTATTATTACTACTATGCAGGTTTAGTTGATAAAATAGAAGGCGCAACACTTCCAATAGACAAGGAAGATATGCATGTTTTTACTACAAGAGTACCTGTTGGTGTTATTGCTGCAATCATACCCTGGAATTCTCAAATGTTTCTAACTGCAGTTAAACTTGCACCAGCTTTAGCAATGGGCAACACCATAGTAATTAAAGCATCAGAAATTGCCCCTACTCCATTATTAGAATTTTCCAAATTAATTGACAAAGTTGGACTGCCAAAAGGGGTTGTAAATATAATAACTGGTTATGCAGATACGTGCAGTAAAATACTTACTTCACATCCTAAAATTAATAAAATTGCTTTTACAGGTGGCGTTCATACAGCAAAACATATTGTAAGAAATTCTGCAGAAAATTTATCCCAAGTGTCTCTTGAGCTTGGAGGGAAAAGTCCAGTAGTTGTCTTTAATGATGCGCGTAAAGACAATGCGATAAATGGAATTATGGCAAGTATTTTTGGTGCTGGTGGCCAAAGCTGCATTGCGGGCTCAAGACTTTATTTGCAAAAAAATATATACGAAGAATATATTGAAGAGTTAAAAACTAAAGCCGAAGCAATTAAAATAGGTGATCCCATGTCCACTACAACGCAATTAGGGCCTTTAGCTACTTTAAATCAATTACAAAACATAGAAGATAAAATCAAACAAACCTTAGAACAAGGGGGTAGAATAATAACTGGCGGGAATAGAGTAAATGATTTTAAAAATGGTTTTTATTTTGAGCCTACTATCATAGCATGTGATCATCATAGTTTGCCTGCAGCAGAGAATGAGTTGTTCGGTCCTGTTTTATCAGTAATGAAATTTACCGATGAAGATGAAGCAATTAAGTTGATGAATGATAATACTTTTGGCTTAGCAGCAGGAATCTTTACTGAAAACAATGGGATTGCAATGAGAGTGTCTAAAGCTGTTCAAGCAGGAGTTGTTTTTGTGAATACTTACAGATTAATTTCGCCCATGGCCCCTTTTGGTGGCTTTAAAAATAGTGGGTATGGGAGAGAGTCAGGAATTGAAGTGATGAAAGATTATTCTAATATTAAAACTACTTGGATTAGTACTTCAAAAGAGCCTTTAAGTGATCCCTTCAATTTGCGTTGATAAATGAATTCTGAAACTAATATCAAAAAAGGTTTTGCAGATGAAGAATTTGAAAATCGAACCCTTCGTGCTCAAGAAATTATGCATGAGTACGAATTAGATGGTATTTTATTAACCACCCCACAAAATATTAGATACTTTACTGGATATGATTCTCAATTCTGGGAGAGTCCTACACGTCCTTGGTTTGTTATTGTGCCATTATCAGGAAAGCCAATTGCCATTGTTCCAGAAATTGGTGAGTCTGAATTTAAGAAAACTTGGTTAGATGAAATTAAAACTTGGCCATCGCCCAGACCTGAAGATGAAGGAGTTAGTTTATTAAAATCAAATCTAGAAAATGTAAAAAAAACTTTTGGACAAATTGGGTTAGAATTGGGGAGTGAAATGGCTCTAAGAATGCCGGTTAGTGACTTCTTGAAATTAAAAGAAGTTGTTGGCACTAATTTAGTGGATGGATCAAATGCTATTTGGAATATGCGCATGATTAAAACAAATGAAGAATTAAAAAAAATAAAATTTGTCTGCTCAATAGCAAGTGATGCATATAATGCATTACCATCAACTCTCTCTATTGGAAATACGGAGAAAGAGGCAGTTCACAAATTAAAAATAGATATTCTAAACAGAGGTGCTGACAGCGTGCCCTTCATGCCTGGAATTTCTGGTCAAGGAGGTGTTTCACAAATTGTCTGCGGACCTACCGATCGCATACTAGACGATGGTGATATTCTTTTTATAGATACAGGGTCTACTTTTGATGGATATTTTTGCGATTTTGATAGAAATTATGCGTTCGGGAGAGTAGCTAGTGATGTTGAAAAAGTATATCAGATTTTATGGCAAGCTACGGAAATAGGTATTAAAACGGCAATTCCAGGAGCTACTACGAATGACATTTTCAATGCGATGAATAAAGTGATTCAAGATAGTGGGACAATAGGAAATAATGTTGGAAGATTAGGTCATGGTCTTGGCCTACAACTTACGGAGCCGCCTTCACATCGATTAGGGGAAAAAACAGTAATAAAAGAGAATATGGTTTTAACTATTGAGCCTGCTATGGAATATGCTCCAGGCAAAATGATTGTTCATGAAGAGAATATAATAATCCAACAAGATGGTGCTGAATTAATTACCAAAAGAGCGCCTAAAGAAATCCCAGTGATCAAATAAACTTATAAATTTGATTTTAATCTTCTTAATTTTCCTTCAGTTGAGTCATGATCAATATAACAACCCTGTAAGTGCCTAAATCCTGTATTAACATCATACTCAGTTCTGCCATGTAAAACTCTGATATTATCAAACATCATTAACATCCCACTCTCCAAACGAAAATTTAACTCAAACTCTTCTGACTCATATAAATAATATAATTTTTTTCTTGCGGCATAAAAACTTTCTAATTTCTCTGGTTCTAAGTAAGGAACATAATCTAAACGACCACTAAATCTACTTTGTACATAATTACCACTATCATCTAATTCAATTAACTTACCATAATTTTCAAGAATAATATCCTGATCTACAAACTTAAATAATACATTTGTAGTTGTAAGAATTTCATACATCTCAGGCTCTTCTTTTCTTAGATGTTCAGCCACAGCATATCCATCTACTAGAGAAGAATCCCCTCCCTTCGCCTCATTAGCTATACAATGTAATATTTGAATTCCTGGCATAGGTTTTCTGTATGGATTATCAGTATGAGCTTTAATCCCAAGACTTGTATATGCCAAATCATTAGCTTTTGGTTTTGACACAACGTCAAAATGCTTTCCAAAATTAGTTGTTCTTACAGGACCAAACATTTCAGCAAATTTAATTACTGTTCCCTCTTCGGCAGAGGTATTTTTAACAATAACAAAACCGAGTTCTTGAAAATCAATCAGTAATTTTGAAATATATTTTTCTTCACTTAGATAATTAAAATCATAAATAGGTAATTCTTTAAATTCATTTTTCCAAGATTTTTTCTGAGGAATAATATCTTTGGACGTTAATTCTTCATTTAATTTATCTAATGAAAAATTTCCATTTGAATTATCAGTAAACTCAACTTTTAAAATATTATCTTCAATAAAATATTTTTGAAATTTAATTTCAGGATCCAAGAGTGAGGGCTCATATAATCTTTGATAATTATTTTGATCTAAATATTTTTCAGTGTTTAATCTTTCTCTCAACCAAAGCGGGTGGATGCTAAAGTTTTTTAAATCACTATGATCTATGTTTAAACAACCTTTTTCATCCAAAGAAATTTTCATAAAAAAAATATATTAAAAAATTCTAATTCTGCAATTATTATTTACTTCCTTGTCTCTAAAATCATGTAAATTAATACCGAAGAAAGCAGCATTGTACCTCCTAGAATGGTATTTAATGATGGGCCTTCATTGATAATGAACCATACCCAAGCAGTTCCAAAAACACTCTCAAGAAGAAAAACAAGAGATACTTGGTAAGCAGGTGTGTACTTTGGGGCAATTGTCATAATTATAAAAGGGATTGGCAATAGAATAAAGCACATTAAAGACAAATAAATAATTTGATTAAAGTTTAGGTTAAAATCTATCTCAAATGGAAGAGTAAACAACCCTGCAATAATACAGCCAACAAAGCAAGCTGGTACGAGATCAATTTTTTTAAAATAACGTGCTAAAACAACACCTGAACCCATGGCAATGGCACAAATAATAGCCATAAAATCTCCAAAAATACCTGATGTTGTGTAGCTACCCCAACCAATAATAAACATACTTGCTAAAGCTATAAAAATAATTAACCATGTAAAGAATGATGGTTTTTCATTTAAAAAAATTATTGAGAAAATAGCTGAAAATATCGGAGCTCCAGCAATTATTACCAAAGTATTAGATACTGCCGTATGTTGTATTGAGTAAACAAAAGCAATATGAGTTGTGGCAAACAGTAAAGCATAAACTATCCCTGGGATACCAATAGCTAAAAATGCACTGAGAGTATTTCTTCTATAAATAAATAAACAAAACAGAAATAATGGCACTGCTTGTAAATAACTTCTATAAAAAATTAAACTAAAATCAGATATGTTTACTAAACGTATAAGTAAACTATCTGGGCTTATGATTAATACTCCTAAGCCTGTTAATAATAACCATTGTGAACTTTTACTCATATTAAATCTTAAATTGATTTTTGTTTTTTTTCTCTCTTAAAGAAATATAGACGCCACTGGCAATGATTATAATAAGACCAATCCAAATCCATTGATTTGGAAAATCTCCAAAAAAGTAATACCCAATTATTACATTCATTATAATCTCAGAATAAGACAATGGTGCTAACTTTGATGCTTCAGCATAATTTAAAGATAAAATGAGTAAAAAATGGGCTAATGTGCCTATGGCTGCTAGAGATATCAAAATCAACCAGCCATTAAAATTTAGATAGCTCCAATAAAAGGGAACTATTAAACTTATAACAATTGCACCTGACAATCCTGTAAAAATTAAAGTCATCAAAGGACTATCAATGGAAGATAATTTTCTAGTGCTAATAATATAGAAAGCATAACAAACCCCTGCACATACAGCGCCAACCGTTGCCATATTAACTTCATTAAAGCCTGGTCTTATAACAAAAAGAACTCCAATAAAGCCCATTATGACTGCTATCCATCTTCTTGGACCAACTCTCTCTTTTAAAATAACAAATGATAAAATTGTTGCAATTATAGGAGAAATAAAAGCTAAAGTTAGAGCTTCAGCCAAAGAAATTACAGAAATTGCATAGAAAAAAAATATTGTTGATAGAAATAAAAATAAACTTCTTAAAACTTGAATTTTTATTCCTTTTGGAAAACGAAGATGCTTTCTAAAAAAAAGAGAAGCAATTAAAATGCTAAACAGAGCCATAAAAAAATATCTTCCCCAAACAACTTGAAGAAAATGTATTTCTTGACTTAGAAATTTAGCCAAACCATCCATAAACGGAAGGAGCATCCAAGCTGAAATATTTAATAGAATTGCTTTCATTTTTTAATAATTTTTAAATTATAAACAAGTTTAATGAATAAAGTTTATAACAAGAAAATATGTTTATTTTGTTAAATGATTTTAAGACTTTTGTAATTAATATATTATAAATTTATGAATTTAAGGTTATTTGGAGATAACTGGTCAAAATATTATAAAAGAGGTTTTTTGGTAGCCTTCTTTGTGCTAACATTTATGTGTGTTGTTGATCAGACCTTAAACACACCTATATTTTTTTCTAAAGTTAATAATTTATCAGTATTAATTTTTACTATTAGCACAATTTTTTTTGCAGCTATTTTTTGTGGTTTGTTAAGTTTGATTTATTTACTAATAATCTCTTTGCTAAGTAAAAAATAAATTTATTTTTTTTTGAAAAAATTTTTTAAAACAAAATCATTATCTTTTTTTGAAAGTCTCCATAAAAAATATCCAAAAAGTAAAAACCAGAATATGCCCAAAGTTATTCTGTGTTCTAAAACTAAAGAAAAAATATTATCAAAAAAAGATTGTACTACTAAATAATTCATAAGAGCTTAAGGGCAGGTGAACCTGCCCTTAATTTTAATATTTATTTATGCTTATCAGCAACATCGCTTTCATGTCTTGCTGCAGACCAAATGATACCAATCATTATAGCGATCATTACAAGAACAATAAAAACAAGCATTCCGGGAGAGTCAGCCCATGTAAAATAAGCATCAACACCTTCCCAACTATTTTCAGGTCCTGGCCATGAATTCATAACAAATTCCTTTCTTTACTTATTTATCGGCGTAAGCTCTTAAATTTAGTTCAGCGCTATCAATTCCAGCAGCTTGAACCTCATCAGGAACTCTTAACCAACCCATTGATTTCATTATAAAAGATATAACATAACCTGGAATAAGTCCTGTTAATACCATTACAATACAACCAACTAACTGACCTACAAAAGAGGTTGGAGGAATATCTCCTGTTGAAGGGTATCCAGCGGCAAATATACCTACTGCTAATACTCCTAAAACACCCGCTACTCCGTGAATTGAAACCGCTCCTACGCAGTCATCAATTTTAAAAGTATTGTGAAGCCAATTGTTAGCTGGAATAATCACACATCCTGCAATTATACCAAGTACAAAAGCAAAACCTGGATACCAAATGTCTAAACCACCAGCACATATAAATATACCTGCAAGTCCTCCAGACATCATCCAGAATGGATTTCCTTTACTCCACCAGAAAGCACCGATCATGCCTCCAGCTAATCCCATCAATGTATTGAATACAAATGAAGATAAAGTAGCAGGCGCACCGTAAATGTTCACCCATCCACCAAAATCTGCTCCAGCCCAAATTAGACAAGCTCCAAGGAAACCAAAGAACCCAACTATAAGCATTAAGAGACCAATGAATGATGAGACTAAACTATGTCCTTCAATTTCATTTGCACTACCATCTTCATTATATTTTCCAATACGTGGTCCAAGATTAAGAAGTACGCCAAAAGCAAACCAACCAGCAATAGTATGAACAACGCCTGCTGCGGCTACATCATGGTATCCCCATCCTGTTACTAACCATCCATCTGGATGCCATCCCCACGCAGCACCAAGAATCCATACTACAGAACCTAAAATGACTGCTAGAAATGTAAAGGCGCTTATTCTTATACGCTCAATTACAGCTCCTGAGAAAATTGAAGCAGTTGTACAAGCAAATAAAGTAAAAGCTGCCCAGAAAACTCCAGTAGCTTGGTCGCTTAACATTGGACCCATAGATACATTCCACGGAGTACCATATCCTTCAAGATCTATTGGTACAAAACCACCAGGAAATGCTAAATATATATACCATCCAAATAACCAAAATGTTGGAATCATAAAAGCAAATGCAAGTAAGTTTTTAACACCTGAAGAAACAGCGTTCTTCATTCTTGTAGCACCGACTTCATACATTAAAAAACCAACATGAATGATAATCATAAACCCTGTACACCACCAATAATAAGCTTCCATCCCAACGTTAGCTTGGGTGGTGACAAAGGTATTTAATTCCTCTAAAGTCATGTTACCTCCTTTCGAGAAAAATAATTAAATTTAAAGTATTTATAAATTATATTTATAAAGATTCTAAGAAAATTATGCTTCTTTTTGGCTCAAAACCTTGATTTTTTATGTATTAAATAACAATAATTATAAAGAAGTTTTATAATGTGAAACATATGACATTATTCTTGTTTTAAAATTAACTTTAAATTATTCAATTATAATTCTTTAATTTTATAGGGGGGAACATGGATTTAAAAAAAGAAGCAAAAAAAAGAAAAATCAAATATTTTTTAATATGTTACGTAGATTTTTTTGGAGTTGTAAGATCAAAATTGGTTCCTGCTCAGGTAATTGATCAGATGCAAAAAGAGGGAGCTGGATTTGCTGGCTTTTCAACTTACTTAGATATGTCACCAGCTGATGCAGACATGGCTTCGATTCCTGATCCTTCAAGTTTAATTCAACTTCCCTGGAAGCCAGAGGTTGGTTGGCTGGCTGGAGACTTATGGATGAATGGTGAGCCCGTAAAATCTTCACCAAGGGTTATGTTAAGAAATCAAATAGAAAAATTAAAGAAGAAAAATATGAATTTAAAATCTGGTGTTGAATGTGAATATTTTCTCATTTCGCCTGATGGAAATTCAATTGCAGATGAACGCGATCAAGCATCTAAGCCCTGTTACGACCAATCAGCACTGATGCGCCAATATGATTTAATAAGTGAAATATGTGATGCAATGATTAAGCTTGGTTGGGGGCCTTATCAAAATGATCATGAAGATGCTAATGGGCAATTTGAAATGAATTGGGACTTTTCTAACTGTTTGCAAACAGCTGACAGACATGTTTTCTTTAAATTTATGGTTAAGTCATTAGCTGAACAAAAAGGTCTTCGAGCAACTTTCATGCCAAAACCTTTTGAAAATAAAACAGGAAATGGTTGTCATGCGCATTTATCCGTTTGGGATAAAAATGGAAAAAACTTATTCCTCGATAAAAAAGATAAACTAGGTTTGTCAAAAACTGCTTATAAATTTATGGGCGGTATTATGCACTCAGCAGAAGCGCTTACTGCTTGGTTTAACCCAACTGTAAACAGTTATAAGCGTATTAACGCACCAGTTACTGATTCAGGGGCAACTTGGTCACCAAATACTATCACATATTCTGACAACAACAGAACTCATATGATTAGAGTTCCTGGTTCTGGAAGATTTGAATTGAGACTTATGGACGGTGCAACTAATCCATATCTTCTTCAGGCAGGTATTATTGCCGCAGGTATCGATGGAATAGAAAATAATAGAAATCCAGGAAAGCCAAGTTTTCTAAATATGTACGCGGAAGCTCATAAAGCAAAGAGTGCAAAAAAATTGCCTAAGAATTTAGAAACTGCTTTATCTCATTTATCAAAAAGTAAAGTTATGAATAAAGCCTTTTCTAAAGAAACAATTAATTCATATGTGAAACTTCGTTCTTTAGATATTAAAGATTTTAAAAAATCAAAAGACTCTAAGAAAAAAGGTATTACAGAGTGGGAAAAACTTAACACTCTTGACTGTTAAATATGGCGAGAGTTGGTTGGAAAGATTTCATAGTTTGGCAGTGTAGTATACGTCAAAGAAATTTTAGATTACACAAAGGTAAACCATCTGAAGGTTTAATTTGTAATTTGTATGAAAAAAAAACTAATCAGGAAGTAAAACAATTTATTTCTGTTTTGTTAGAAAAAAACGTTGAAGACTCATCAAGAATGTTTGAGTTTATGCATAAAAGAACTCATGATCCTGAGGATAGATATTTAAAAGCTGTTAAACTTTTTAGTGATGAATACTTTAATCAGCCTGATAAATTTGATGGAAGATTTACAGCTACATTTAGTCAAGATGATCCCTCATTAAAATTATTAAGTTCGAAAAAATCTTTTCAGGCTCAGTTTTTTGAGAGAGAAACAGGTTTTGACTTTCCTTTAAAAGTACAAAAACTATCAAAGACAAGGAATGAGTGGAAGTTCACTTTTTGGCATAACTTTTTATTTAACCCTTCTCTTAATGAAAATGTAGAAATATTTTTATTTAGCCCAGATAAATCTGGGCTAAAAAATCTAACTTAATTTTTTCTATAAGCCTTTTTAAGAGTAACGAGTGGATGATTTGAAGACATTTGGAACTTGATTAATAGTTCCCTAGCTATCATGTCTCTATCTTGTTGATCTTTTGGTAATTTTAATTTTGGTGGTGTGGTCACCCATCCATTGATATTTCGATCAAATACTGCAGGTTTACCATCTTCATATCCCATATGAACATCTTCTAACCAATTAAGATCATCCCAACCCATATGTTCTATGTATTTTTTTAAAAATGGAGTTAGTCTCTTATAGTCTGGTAATAAGTTTACATCATATCGGTAACCAATATGTTGACCAATCATTTTTTCTCTTGCCGTCTTAATGCCTTTATCTTTAGAAGAATTAGACTTTCTTTTTTTAACAACTTTTTTTGTTTTTTTCTTAGCCATTATTTACTCCTAAATTGAATGGAAGTTATCTACGCCCACAGTATAATCAGTACCTGCAAGAGGTACTTTTGCTAGAGCGGAAGCTTCCATTGTTAAAGCTGCAAGATCTTCAGGTTCTAGAGAGTGTATATTTGTCTTACCACATGCTCTGGCTAACAATTGAGCTTCTAATGTCATTGCATGAAGATAATTATAAACTCTAAGTGCAGCATCATCAGGATTAAGTCTCTTTCTTAACTTCGGATCCTGTGTTGCAACACCTACCGGACATCTTCCAGTGTGGCAGTGATAACAATATCCTGCTTCCACACCTAATTCTTTTTCAAAGTCTGCCTCTGGAATATCTTTGTTGCAATTTAAAGCAACTAAAGCACCAGTACCAACAGAAATACAGTCAGCGCCAAGTGCAAGTGCCTTTGCCATATCAGCACCATCTCTTAATCCTCCTGCAAAAATTAGCGTAACATCTCCAGATTTTCCTACATCATCAAGAGCTCTTCTTGCTTCTCGTACGGCTGCTATTCCTGGTATACCTGTATTAGCTGCCGCAATGTGAGGTCCAGCACCTGTTGAACCTTCCATACAATCTAAATAAATTGAGTCTGGATCACATTTTGCTGCCATTCGAACATCGTCATAAACTTTTGCTGCGCCTAACTTTAGCTGAATTGGAACTTGGTTATCAGTCAACTCTCTTAACTCTTGTACTTTTAGAGCTAAATCATCAGGTCCTAACCAATCTGGATGCCTTGCAGGTGAACGTTGATCAATTCCTGCAGGTAATGATCTCATTTCTGCAACTTGGTCAGTAACCTTTTGACCCATTAAATGTCCGCCCATACCAACTTTTTGACCTTGACCTATAAAAACTTCAATACCATCTGCAAGTTGAGCATGATGAGGATTAAAACCATATCTAGATTGTATACATTGATAATACCATTTATGAGAATATCTTCTCTCATCTGGTATCATACCACCTTCACCAGAACAAGTAGCACTTCCAGCCATAGTAGCACCTCTAGCAAGGGCAGTTTTTGCTTCGTAAGAAAGTGCACCAAAACTCATTGAGGTTATATATACGGGTATATCCAACTCAATTGGATTTTTACATCTAGGACCAATTACTGTTTTGGTTTCACATTTTTCTCTGTAACCTTCGATAACAAATCTTGTAAGAGTTCCAGGGAGAAATGTTAAATCATCCCAGTGAGGGATTTTTTTCATTAGTGCCATACCTCTCATACGATATCGACCTAATTGAGATTTTATGTGAATATCATTTATTACATCAGGTGTAAAAATTGCATTACGCCCTAGTAAACTTTTATCATCTTTCTTTTTTATTTTTTTAGCCATATGTTTCCTCTTCTTTTAATACTAGATTGCACCTTTTCTCTCAGTCGGTTCTAAGTTGTCGTAGTTCCATAATTTTTTTCCTGATACAATTTTAGTCATTTTTTTAAAATCAACTTTTTTATCTATTTCAGAAACTTTTAGTTTTCTTTTAAGCCAAGCAACATCTAAATCAGTCATCTCAGCCTCAACAGCATCTGCGCCGAGGGATTTGATATCACCACCTACGAAAATAGTACCATCATATAATGAGTCTCCAAGGTTAGGGCCAACATCTCCAAGGATTACAATTCTTCCTCTTTGCATCATGAAGCCTGTAAATGCACCTGCGTCCCCTCCAACAATTATAGTTCCACCTTTCATATCAATGCCCGATCGAGCACCAACACTACCTTTACAAATAAGATCTCCACCTCTAATTGCAGCACCAAAGCAAGAACCAGCGTTTTTTTCAACGACAACTTTGCCAGCCATCATATTTTCAGCGCACGACCAACCTACTCTTCCAGATATTCTTACAGTTGGACCATCAACTGAGCCAATACCAAAATATCCAAGACTGCCGTCTACAATTAAATTTAGTTTATTTAATATTCCAACACCAACACTGTGCTTTGATCCTGGATTTTTTATTACAATTGTGCCGTAACCTTTAGACATCATGTTTTTAATTTTATCATTAATTTCTCTACAATCTAAATTGTTGGCATCAATCTCAGTTCTCTTATTAAAATCAACATCATAAGCATCATGATAGAAAAAATTTTCACTTTCTTCAGGATTAAAAAATACTTGCTGAGTACGGCCGGTTAGTACTTCATCATGAAGCCCCATTTCTTGTGATTTATGTTTTTTTAAGCTTGCCATACTTTTACCTCCCCTTCATACGGATCATATGTGTCTATTTCTTTAGGTAATACTGTTCTGATTGCTACCTCCTCTGATGCCAAGGCAACCAAATCTTTGCTTTCATATAAAACCATGGGTTTTGCAGCCATATGATCTTTTGCCATTCCTAATTTGTCTTTTGTTGCAACCAAGTAAGTAAAAACACCATCAAGATCCTCTAAAGAACCTCTCATTGCATCCTTTAATTCAACCCCGCTTCTTATTTTATCAGCCAAATAAACTGCAATTAATTCGGAATCACAGGATGACATAAATCGCATTCCTTTTTTTTCAAGTGTACGTCTATTATTCCAATAATTAGTTAGCTGTCCGTTATGAACAACAGATACATCACTGAATGGGTAAGCCCAATAAGGATGTGCTGAACGAATATCTACACCAGACTCGGTAGCCATTCGCGTGTGCCCAATACCATGAGTTCCGTTAAACTTATTTAACCCATAATTATCAGCAACTACCGTTGCATCACCAATATCTTTTATTAACTCTAGTGACTTACCAAGTGATAATATTTCAGTCATTTCTACTGACTCAATGAGTTTAGCCAAATCTAAAAGATCACCCCCCTTATAGGAAATAACATACCTAAAAGAGTATGGTGTTATTTGAGCTTGTTTGTGAATTTTTGCCCCAGCTTCTTCTATTTTTTTATTAACTTCATCTTTTCTAGCTTCATAAATACTAGCATCTTCCATTATAGCGGAACTGCCTTCTTTTACATTTTCACCAACTTTAAATCTTAAAATATAGTTGTTAGATTCACCATCACCATACAAAGCATAGCCAGTTGAGTCAGGTCCTCTGTGTTTAAGAGATTGCAACATTTTTTGCATTTCTCCACCAACATTTGTTGATTTACCTTTATGTATAATTCCAGCAATTCCGCACATAATTTTTTTCCTTCCTAAATTTATGGTAATACGTCTAAATAGGTATCAACATCCCACTGCGTTACAGCAGATAAGAATTTTTCCCATTCATCTTTTTTATAGTGCATAAATACACGAAGCATATCTTCTGGTAGTGCAGATCTTACAATATCATCACTTTCCAATCTTTGAATAGCCTCTCCTAAAGTTAAAGGAAGTTTATCAACTTCTTTTCCTTCTTTCATCGCATCATAAATATTCTTTTTCTCTGGTTCGCCAGGATCCATTTTATTATCTAACCCATCTTCAAAAGCTTTCAGTATTCCAGCTCCCATTAAGTAAGGGTTATGAGATGAATCAACAGACCTGTATTCAACACGGCCTGGCGCAGATACACGCACACTGCATGTTCTATTTTGATATCCCCAATCAGCATAAACTGGAGCCCAGAAACCTGTATCCCACAATCTTCTGTATGAATTCACTGTTGGAGATCCTAAACAAGTTAAAGCTGGTAGGTGCTTTAACAAGCCTGCTATGCTATTTAATCCAACAGGACCAGGTTTTACCTCATCGATTTTTGGATCGGGCATAAACATATTTTCTCCTCCAGAAATATGAGTGAAAACTTGCTCCATGCCAGGAAGAGGATCGTTACCGATAGGTGTTGATTTAAGTTCTCCACCTTTCCATAATGACACATTTGTATGACATCCATTAGCTGATACTCCCATAAATGGTTTGCTCATGAAACATGCAATAAGATTAAACTCTCTTGCAACTTGTGCACAAATTTGACGATATGTAGTTAGTCTATCTGCATTTCTTAGAACATCATCATACATGAAGTTCAATTCTAGTTGCCCAGGCGCATCTTCATGATCACCTTGAATTACATCTAGTCCCATAGCTCGGCAATATTCTATAACCTTCATATAAACTGGTCTTAAAGACTCAAACTGATCTATGTGATAACAATAAGGTCTAGAAAAACCATCTCCTGTTGGCTCACCGTTATCTTTTTTAGTCAACCACATCATTTCAGGTTCAGTACCAGCTCGCATGTTCATGCCAAATTTTTCTTGAAACTGATCTTGGAAAATTTTTAAATTTCCTCGACAATCAGAAGTTAAATGACCGCCAGGATTTTCTTCTTCTTCTCTATTTCTAAAACAAGTACACCAAACGCGCGCGACTCTCTTGTCCCATGGCAGTTGAACAAATGTATCAGGCTCAGGTATACCTACTAACTCAGAAGACTCTGGGCCATATCCGATATACTCCCCATGCCTATCAACAAATAAGTTAGCAGTTGCTCCATAAACAAGCTGGAAACCTTTTGCAGCTAGTGACTCCCAATGATCTGCGGGAACGCCCTTACCAACTATTCTTCCAGTAACAGAAACAAATTGATAATAGATGTATTCTATTCCTAAATCTTTTATTTTCTTTCTAACATCTTTAACTAGTTTATCGCGACCAGGTTGGTTCACGAAATTTTCTAAGTCTGTCATTTTTCCTCCCAATAAATCTACCTAAATTAACTCCATGGAAATGGGCTATTAGAGGTAGGATGTAATTTACCTTTTTCGTATCTAGAAAATCTAAAAGGCTCTAAAAGTGAGCTTTTTTCTCCTAAAACTTCATCAGCAACTAATTTACCAACACCAATCATTTTATAACCATGATTAGAGTCAGCTATCAAGTAAACATTTTCATTAAATTGATCAAATATTGGAAAAGAGTCTGGTGTGAAACATCCAAGACCACCTGTTGCACCCTTTTTAAATAAATGTGATTTACCCTCAAATCTTTTATGGCAAAAAGCTAGTGCCGAAGTCCACATATGTGCAAAATTATCATCAATAATAAATTCGCTTGATTTTGGTCCATATGGATCAACTTTTACTCCCTCTCCTCCAGGTTCTCCAACTTTATACGGTGAAGCTCCTCCTTGTATCCCATTAAAGTGAAAATCTGGTTTGTAGTATATTCCCCATAATTTATCGGTAATTAGAGATTTATCTACATCTGAATATAGAGGAGCATCTGTATCAACATGAATTACTGGAGGCATATTTCCTTCTTCAGTTTTTAAAAAATCAGGCTCTACTCTTAAAACACCTTCAGTTAAAAACCAATAGTACCACATTGGAACATCATTATGCAATTTTCCATCATCGCCCTTAATAGAAATTTTATTCGGAAGATCTAACATATCCCAGAATGATTTAATCCAAGGTCCTGCACCAACAATCACTTGTTCACATTTAATGGTACCTTTGTCAGTTTGAACTCCAGTTACAGCATTGGAATTGGAACCGAATTCAAAACCTGTTACGGTTGTGCCGGTTAATATTTTTACACCTAATGCTTCAGCTTTATCAGCAAGTCCGTAAATAGCAGATGTATTGTTAGCATAACCACCTCTTTTTTCGTGTAAAACACTTGTAATGCCTTGAGCCTGCCAATCTCCAAACATTTTTTTCATATAATTTTCAGAGTCTTTTTTTCCCTGAATAAAAACTGAATCATATCCAATATTTTTTTGTTGTGCGTAAATTTCTGCAACATCACTTTCCATACACTCTGGGCTAATTTGCATGTAACCAACATCATGGTAGTGAAAATTTTTGGCATCGCTCTCCCATACTTCAACACACATTGCCATTAATTCTCTCATAGCAGGTTGGTAGTAATTATTTCTTACAACACCACAAGCAATCCCACTTGCTCCAGCAGCAATACTATCTTTATCAATAACAACTATTTTAGAACCATCACCCTTACCTTTAGCTTTAAGTTTTGCAGCTAAATGCCAAGCAGTGCTTAGACCATGAATACCAGCGCCAACAATTACGTAATCAACTTTTTCCGGAAAAGCCATAAATAATCCTTTATAAAAAATTTTAAAAAATGTTTATTTTAAACTAATATTTGCTTAAAGTAAGTGTTTCAAAGCTTGAAACATACTAATTTTCTTTAAGCTTATTTGATATTAATTTTGCAGTTTCTCTTACCTTTTCTGCTAATTGAGGAATTGATTTCACATTAATGCTCCCTTTTGTTCCTGAAATTGCAATACCTGCAATAGCTCTATTTTGAATATCCATAATAGGCGCACCGATTCCATAAACATAATCAAATGTCTCTGCTTCATTTACACTAAAACCATTCTTTCTAACTTTATCGAGATTCCCATATAATTTATCTAGGGATGTAATTGTATTTGCAGTATGTTTATGAAGTGTGTAGCTTTTGTATATTTCTTTTAGTTCATCTCTTGATTTAAAGGCAAGAATAGCCTTACCTAATGCACAACTATGTGCATCTAATCTCATGCGGAAGGCTCTTGGGGCATTTTCGCCTAAAGGGTCAACTTTATCACAATACACAATATGAGGGCCTTCTAATACAGCCAAATAAGTAATATGATTTGTATCATAAGATAACTTTTTTATGTAATCAAAGCACAATGTGGTTAAAGTTTTAAGAAAATCTGATTTATCTCCAAATTCAAAAATTTTATGCCCTAAAGAATACAAATTATTAGAGGTGTCTTTAAAAACATATCCAAGACTTGTTAAATAAGTCAGAATTCTAAATGCTGTAGCTCTATCTAATTTTGTAATTAACGATACCTGACTAGCTTTAAGTGGTTTTGGTGATTTTCCCACACATTCAATTATTGCAAGAGCTTTTTTGATCGATCCACTTAAATAGTTACGTGTCATAATAAATTTATAAGTAAAATATATATGATTAATTGAAAATAATTTATTATAAAATAAAATATATTTAAATATGTATGGATAAAAATAGCTTAGAATTAATATCATCGCTAAATTTTTGGCAAAATAAAATTGATATTACTCCCATTAAAGGTGGAATAACAAATCAAAATTTTCTAGTAAAAGATAATTTAAATAAATATTTCGTAAGAATTGGAGATGATATTCCAGAGCATTTAGTTTTTAGAGCTAATGAAGTTCAGGCTAGTACTGCTGCATCAACAATTGGGGTTTCTCCAGAATTACTGTTTCATAATAAATCAATACAAATTTTTAAATACATTGAAGGACTAACTTTAAATTCTGATGATATTAAAAAAAATCTAGATGAAATTATTAAACTTTTAAAAAAAGTACATAACTCAATACCTGAAAAATTAATTGGCCAATCAGTAATTTTTTGGGTTTTCCATGTGATCAGAAATTATAAAAAATTTTTAGATGAAAATTCAAGTGGATATATTAAAATTTTACCTGACCTTTTAAGAAAATCAAAAAAACTTGAGAAAAAATCTTCACCTTTTGAAATTGTATTTGGTCATAATGACCTCCTTCCTGCCAATTTCATAAAAAACGACAAACAAATATGGTTGATAGATTGGGAATATGCTGGTTTTAATACCCCACTATTTGATCTTGGTGGACTAGCATCAAATAATGAGTTTGATGAAAATGAAGAAACACATTTACTAGAACATTACTTTGAAAAAAAAATATCTGCAGAATTAAGTGAAAAATATCGGGCTGTAAAATGTGCTTCTTTACTAAGAGAGACTATGTGGAGCATGGTATCTGAAATAACTTCAAACATAGATTTTGATTACAAAACTTACACTAATGAGAATTTAATAAAATTTGAAAACGCAATGAAAGAAATTTAAAATAAATTGAAGTTTGTTTTAGAAAGATTAATATAAATTAGTTTTTTATAATAAAAATTGATAAACAAAAATAAACTAAAGTGAATATTGATATTAATAAATACCCGGTGAGAAGATCAAATCCAATAGTTGTTGGATCATATGGGTTGCCAGAAGATACTGAAAGATATGTTGTTAAAGGTCAAGGATTAATTGGCATTGATCTAGATCAAGGTGATGTTTTATTTTTAAAAAATTTAGAAGGTAATCAAGTTTGTGAAATTACTGTTTTTGATGATAATGGCAACAATAATCAAAAAATTATAGATAAAGGGTCTGATATAGAAAACTCTTATCTTAAAAAAGTTTTAAAATTAAGTTCTGATAAATTATTTTTAATTAAAAAACTTCAAAATAAAAAAATCAATTTAGATCAATTTTCATCATCATTAATTTTTAATGAAGCTTCTAAAAGAAATGATAGTGAAAAAATTTTGATCCATGAAAATTGTTTTACTATTCTCGCATGTCCAGGAGAGAATATGATTGTGGGCGATCAAAACCCACCAACTGACATAGAAGTTATAGTCAAAAGAGCTAATCCAAAAAATAATAAATTAGAGAGAATTTTACCAGATCCCTTGGCAACTCCGAAAGAGGAAATACTAATTAAGGATAGCTCTGCGAACGCTTATGAAATTAAAAAAGGGGACTATATTCAAGTAATCGATTTATACGGAAGACAATGCTCTGATTTTATGGCATTTGATAGTAATGCTCTTCAAAGTGGACAAGAGCTTGCAATTGATACTACAGCTACTAGAGCTATTTTAGGTGGCGCTTATGCAATGCCAGGATTGCATTCAAAATATTTTGATAAAAATTTAGAACCATTAGTTGAGGTTGTTCAAGACACTATTGGTCGTCACGATACATTTGGAACTGCCTGCACAAGAAAATTATATGAAGATCAAGGATATTTTGGACATATAAACTGCTCTGATAATTTTAACTATGCACTTGATAAATTCGGCGTAGAAAAAAGAAATGGATGGGCAGCTTTAAATCTTTTTTTTAATACAGGAATTGATGCAAATAACGTAATTTTTTCCGATATGCCTTGGTCAAGACCAGGTGACTATGTTTTATTTCAAGCACAAAAAGATCTTGTATGCGTATCGTCTTCATGCCCTGATGATATTGATACAGCAAATGACTGGAACCCTACAGATATATACGTTAGAGTTTATTCAGAAAAAAATCAATTTTCTAAATCAATTGGATATAGAAAAAATGCAGGAAGTGATTTTATGTTAACAAAAGAAACTGGTTTTCATCCAAGAACATCAAAATTAACAAACGATATGATGGATTCTACAGGATTTTGGATACCTAATAAGTACAATAATCACGGAACAATAAAAGAATACACAGAATGCAGAAACAATGTTGTGATGATGGATCTTTCTTCATTAAGAAAATTTGAAATACTTGGTCCTGATGCAGAGGAACTTCTAAATGTAGCATTAACACGAAATGTAAAAAAATTAGCTGTTGGACAAGTAGTGTACACCGCTATGTGTTACGAAAATGGAACAATGATTGATGATGGAACACTTTATAAATTAGGTGACCATAATTTTAGATGGATTTGTGGAAGTGATTATTCAGGAGAATGGCTTACACAGTTAAGTGAAGAATTAAAACTTCATGCGAATATTAAATCTTCAACAGACCATCTTCATAATATTTCTGTTCAAGGACCAAATAGTAGAAAAGTTCTCTCAAAAATCATATGGACACCACCAGCACACCCGAATGTAGAAAATTTAGAATGGTTTCATTTTTCGATCAGTAGAATTGGTGATCATACTGGAATTCCAATCATGTTATCACGAACTGGGTATACTGGTGAACTTGGCTATGAAATATATTGTCATCCAGATGATGCTCCTAAAGTATGGGATGCTGTTTGGGATGCTGGCCAAGAGTTTAAAATTTGTCCAATGGGATTTGAAGCCCTTGATATGCTCAGAATTGAAGCTGGATTAATTTTAGGTGGTAATGAATTTAGTGATGAAACTGATCCTTTTGAAGCAGGAATTAGTTTTACAGTTCCTCTAAAATCTAAAGAGCAAAATTTCATTGGTAAAGAAGCATTAATTGAGAGAAAAGCTCACCCTCATAGAAAATTAGTTGGCTTAGAAATTGAAGGTAACGAAAAAGCTAATCATGGAGATTGTGTACACTCAGGAAGAGCGCAAGTTGGTATAATTACTAGTGGCACCATGTCTCCCACGTTAAATAAAAATATTGCATTATGTCGAGTTGACATACGCTCATCGGAAATAGGAACAGAATTAGAAATTGGAAAACTAGATGGTCATCAAAAACGAATTTCAGCGAAAGTAGTCAGTTTTCCTTTTTATGATCCAACAAAAAGTAGAGTAAGAGCATAAATTAATAATGCCAAGCCTATCTGATTTAAGAAAAGTTGCTAATATTAATACCCTAGATTGGGAACTTTTAGAAGACGAGTGCAAAGATCAGGAAGGGGATATTTGGTGGTACAATCTTAGTTATAATTTTGAAACTGGTGAAGGATCCTATCTTTATAAAATGGGCCCGAACACTGTGTCTAAAGCACATTCCCACAGTGGCCCGGAAGAATTCTTTATTTTGGAAGGGGACTTAAAAGACTCAGATGGTTATACTTATAAAAAAGGAGATTTTGTGCATCTGGGGCCAAACTCTAAACACTTCAGCACTACGGTTTCAGGATGCACAAGTGTTGTGACTCATAGAGGTAAATTTTTCTATACAGACGAAAATTAATTTATTTTAATTTCATAAAAGTATCCATAGAGTCATCCATTGCTTCTGCCCATGGGGTATGATGAATTGGGGCCACTGTTCCAGTTACAGGAGAAGAAAAGGATTTATTTCTATATGTTAAAATATCTTCTTCTTTGTGATGCTCCCAATCTTTAAAATGTTTTCTCATTAACTCGAAATCAATTGCAGGATAATCAGAAGCAGCATGTAATTCTTTGGTATATTCAGTTTGAAAGTCTATCATTTGAATTGGATCTTCCAAATTTTCTTCCTCTGCAACCCATTTTTTTATATCTGCTTCAATTTCAGCATCACTTGGCAATTTAATTTTACCCATAATTACATCTCTTGCATACCAAGCCTGACAATCAAACATATTAAATGTGTGGAATTGATCTTGCATTCCAAGATATATTAACTGATGATTATCTTGCCATACAATTCCTTTAAAAAGTTTTGGAGGATATAAGCGATTGCCTGTTTTTAACTTCAAACTGTCATCAAGAAATGGAAAATGATGCAAATAGCCACTGCATAAAATTATAGCATCAGCATTTTGCTCATGTCCATCCTTAAAAATTGCTTTGCTACCCTCTAGCCTATCTAAGTAATGAACTTCTTTCATACCGTTTGGCCATTTAAAGCCCATAGGATTATTTCTATAACCAATAGTTACAGATTTAGCTCCGTACTTGTAACATTGGAGAGCTATATCTTCGGCAGAATAACTACTTCCTAATACAACAACATCTTTATTTCTAAATTCCTCAGCGTCTCTAAAATCATGACCATGTAAAATTCTACCAGGAAAAGATTTCATCCCTTCATATTCAGGAATATATGGCACGGAAAAGTGACCAGTTGAAACAACAACATAATCAAATATTTCTTTAGTTATTTTATTTTCTTTTTTATTTATTGACGTGAGCTCAAATTGACTACCATTGAAATTGACGTTTGTTACTGTCGTACTAAATTTAATATATTTTCTTAAGTTACCATTTTTTGCTCTACCTAATATGTAATTGTATAAAACTTCTCTTGGTGGAAAAGATGGTATCGGTTGTTTGAAATGTTCATCAAACGAATAATCTGCAAACTCTAAACATTCTTTTGGACCATTTGACCACAAGTAACGGTACATGCTATTTGGAACAGGATCTCCATATTGATCAGATCCAGTTCTCCAACTATAATTCCACAAACCTCCCCAATCTTCTTGTTTCTCATAGCAAACTATTTCGGGAATGCTTTGACCCTTTTCTTCAGCTTGTTGAAATGCGCGTAGCATTGATAATCCACATGGCCCAGAGCCTATAATTGCAACTTTAGTCATACATCCTCCGAAAATGAAATATTAGTATTCAATAAAAAACTCTATTTTTAAAGCAAAAAGTTGTTTCAAAATAAGAAACACATAACTGCAATGTTTCTAGATGAGAATAACAATGGCTTAGATTTAAATCTAAACCTAACGGGAGGTAATATGGTTAAAGTATTAAAAGGGTTAGTTTTAACTGCTGTAGTGCTATCTTTCACAGTTTTTGGAAGTATTGCTAAAGCTGCTGATCCAATTAGAATACCAGTATTGAACTGGTCAAGTCAAATAGTTATGGCAAATGTCATGGCTCAAGTTTTTGAAGAAATGGGCCACACAGTTGAACTAGTGCCAGCTGAGTCAGCTTCACGATACGAAGCAGTTAGAATTGGTGATTTACATGTAGCACATGAAACTTGGGAATCAACAATGGCTCTTCCTTTTTATGCCGCAATGGATAAAGGAGGATTAATTGATGCAGGTAGTCATAACTTAATAACTTTTGAGGAAATGGGTGTACCAAACTGGGTAATTGAAGAAGGATTATGTCCTGGACTGCCTAATTGGGAAGCACTAAAGTCACCTGAATGTGCAGCTAATTTTGCGACAGCTGACTCTGATGGAAAAGGTCGTTGGTTAGAAGGTCCTTATGAGTGGCATACTGAAGTTATGCCAAACAGACTAAAAGGTTTAGGAATTGATGATTTATGGACTGTTAAATTTGCTGGTAGTGCAGATGCATTGTGGGCAGAGTTAAAAGCAGCAAAAGCAGAAGGTCGTGGAACAGTTATATTCAACTGGTCTCCAAACTTTACTGATGCTGCTGGGTTTACATTCATTGATTTCCCACCATACTTTGAGGGATGCAGATTGGAAAATGGAGGAACTCTTGAAACTACAGGTTGTGGTTCTCCTAAAGGATGGCTGAAAAAAGCTGCTCACATTAAATTCCCAATAACTCATCCTGATGCGTATAAATTTTATACAAAAATGTCATTTACAGCTCCACAAATTGGATTGATGGCAGATTTAGTTGATAGTCAAGGCATGGATCATGCTGCAGCTGCAACAGAATTTATTGCGCAACACAGAGATCTTATTGATCTTTGGAAAAATTAATTAATTTTAATTGATACAAAATCCCCCCAAAAAAGGGGGGATTTTTTTATTTTATTTAGCTTTAAAATAGAATATTGTTCAAAAATGTCTGAATCATTAAACAATTCTAACAATACTCCAGTAATTAAGTGTGAGTCTGTTTATAAAATTTTTGGAAATAATGCTTCAAAACTTTTAGAGAACTCAAACGGCCAAGTTGATGCAAAAACTTTTCAAGAAGCAGGTTGTATTGTGGGAGTAAATAACGCCTCATTTGGAGTCAAAAAGGGAGAAATGATGGTCGTAATGGGATTATCTGGATCAGGTAAATCAACTTTGCTTCGATGTATTTCAAAACTTACAGATGCCACTGCAGGCAAAATATTTATTGATGGTGAAGACTTACTGGCAATGAGTAATAAACAATTAATTGAATTACGAAGAAATAAAATGGGTATGGTTTTTCAAAGTTTTGCACTTCTTCCTCATAAAACTGTAATTGAAAACATTGCCTTTCCTCTTCAAATTAAGGGAACTGGCACAAGAGACAGTATGGCAAAAGCTCTAGAGATGGTTGAGTTAGTCGGATTAAAAGGGAGGGAAAATTATTTTCCAAGAGAACTCTCAGGAGGTCAGCAACAAAGAGTAGGAATTGCAAGATCTTTAGCAGTAGAACCTGATATTTGGTTTCTAGATGAACCTTTTTCTGCACTTGATCCACTTATACGTAAAGAAATGCAAGATGAATTCTTAAGATTACAAGGTGTTTTAAATAAAACAATTATGTTTGTGACACATGATTTTGATGAAGCGCTTCGTTTAGCAGATCGTATTGCAATTATGAAAGATGGAATAATAGAGCAATTAGATACACCTGATAATATTGTATTAAACCCAGCAACTGAATATGTGAAGAAATTTACCGAGGATGTACCTCGAGAGAAAGTTCTTAAGATTGAGTCAATTATGGACGCTTATGACTCAAATATTTCAAGTGATATAAAAGTATCTAAAGATGCAATTATAGAAACATTAGCTGAGTCAATTCTTAATAGTAAAGAAATACTGACAGTAGTTAATAAAAATAATGAAATTGTCGGTTCTTTAAACCCATCTAAAGTAATAAAAGTGATTTTTGGAAAATAAATAAGAAAAAATAATGTTAACAAATTTCAAAAATTCAAGACCACAACAATTTACTTTTTTATTTTTTGTTTTCTTACTTTTATACTTTTTTGTACCTGAAAATGAAAATAGTTTATTATGGAGATTGCCACCACTCTTAAAAGATATTCCATTATTAATTAATAGTTTACTAGATAATCTAATGTTTAAATGGCTCACTGTTCCAGTTTACGACCCTGATTGGCAAATGTATGAAGATAAACCTGTTTTTAGATTAATAACAAGAGCAATCGCAGATTTTTTATTATTTTTAATTATATTTATAAGGGAAATATTTTTAGGTGGACTGCAAACAATAGGATCGATTACTGGAGGTGCTTTTAAAGAATTTAAATGGCTTTATCTACCAGCTGTTCCATGGACTGCTGTTGTTGTTGGATTATTTATTCTTGGATATAGATTACAAGGATTAGGTTTAGCCTTTATTGCAAGTATAGGTTTTTTCTACGTCTCTATTTTTGGTCAGTGGGAACCAACAATGGAAACTTTATCACTAGTTTTAGTTACAGCTCCAATTTGTTTTGTTTTAGGATTATCTTTTGGAATATTAGGTTATTTAAGTAAAAAAGTTGAAAAAATACTGCAACCAATCTTAAATATTGCACAAACAATGCCTCACTTTTCTTATCTTGTGCCAATTTTAGTATTATTTGGAATAGGTGATCACGCAGGTGCTGTTGCAACAATAATATTTGCTACTCCGCCAATGATACGCCTAACAATTCTGGGATTGAAAAAAATATCTCCAGAAGTAGTAGAATCAGGTTTGATGAGTGGATGTAATAGATTTCAATTATTATTTAGAGTTTTAATTCCAACTGCAAGAAGAGATATTTTAATTGGAGTAAACCAAGTGATAATGCAATGTCTTGCAATGACAACTATAGCAGCTTTTATTGGTGCAAAAGGTTTAGGATTTAATTTAAAAGTTGCTTTAAATGGACTTAAAATTGGAAAAGCTGCTGAAATAGGTATTTGCGTTGTTATAATTGCAGTTGTTTTAGATAAATTATCATTAGCGTGGGCAAACAAACAAAAAGATTATTTTGCTAACTTAAATTTTTATAAAAAAAATATAGCTTCGATTTATTTTATTTTACTAACAACAGTTTTAGGAGTTTTAGCTTACATCAGTGCATTTTATTTTGAAAATGGATTCAATTATTTATATTTAATACCTTTTGGTGAAGGTTTAACAATTGCCCCAATCTTAGATGCAGGTGTAGATTGGATTTGGGAAACATTCTTCTATTACTTAAATATTTTTAATAAATTTTTAATAACAAATGTTCTTTTTGTAATGAGAGATGCTTATCTCGGAATGCCAGTAATATCTACTTTTGTGTTAGTAATGGGCGCAGGATACATTATTGGAGGAATAAGATCCTGCATAATAGTTGGTGCATTAATATTGTTTATAGCTTTATCTGAATATTGGAATAGAGCGTTAATAACTGCCTATATGGCTACTTTTGCAGTAGGTGTATCAGCTATACTAGGAATTGTTACTGGTTCAATATGTGCAAGAAATGAAATTTCGGCTAAATTCATTCTTGGTGTTTGTGATTTTTTTCAGACTTTCCCTTCCTTTATTTATCTAATACCTGTTATTCTTCTTTTTGGTATTACAGATACTTCAGTAATGATTGCTGCTATTGCTTATGCATCAGTACCAGCAACTAGATATACTGTGGAAGGACTAAGAAGTGTCCCGTCTTCCTTACATGATGCTGCCTCTATGTCAGGGGTGTCTAATTTTCAAAGATGGAAATCCATTGAATTACCACTTGCATTTCCACATATTATGCTTGGTATAAATCAAACTCTAATTTTTGCACTAATGATGATCGTTTTAGGTGCTCTAATTGGAACAGAAGATTTGGGTCAAATAATAATGGGTTGTTTATCAAGACCAAATGGAGCAGGTATTGGCTTAACATTAGGCATATTTGTTTCTTTCATATGTTTGGCTGCCGATAATCTGATTAGAACTTGGGCAGATGAAAGAAAAAAAATGTTAGGTATTGACTAATTATTCACCTAATAAACTATCATCTAGGATTTTTGTCTCATAAGCTGAATAAGAATGCCAGCCATTAACAGTTTGATCAAAGTCTATAACACTACCAGTCATTAATCCTGATTCATCAGAACACATAAAAGCAAGACCCTTTGCAACATCAATAGTTTTTGTAAGCCTTTTAAAAGGAACTTTACTCTCCTCCATTGTAAGCCAATCATCTTCTTTTTTATGAACTCTTTTTTGAATATCATGCTCTGCAGGCGTATCAGTCCAACCGATATTTAGAGCATTAACTCTTATTTGATGACCAGCTAGAGAATTAGCTATATTTTTTGTCATAATTGCTAAAGCTGCTTTTGATCCACTATAAGCTGTCAAAAATGGCATTCCGCTATACATAGCCATTGATAAAAGATTTGCTATAGTTCCTTTATTTTTGTCTCTTATCATGATCCTGGCTACTTCTTGCATAAGTATGAAAGGTGCTCTAGCATTTACATTAAAAGCTTTTTCATAATTTTCGAGAGTTGCACTCAATATAGTTCCTCTTTCAGTATATCCTGCAATATTAACTAATGAATGCACTGTGCCGAACTCTTTATCAGTGAGTTCAACAACTTTTTTACAATCTTCAACCTTTGATAAATCTGCTTTTACATATAGACAGCTCGTTCCTAATTCTTCAATTTCTTTTTTTATTTTAATACCTTTATTGTCTTGTCTTCCACAAATAGTTATTGCCTTAGCTCCTCTTGCAGCAAAAAGTTTAGCAGTTTCAGCCCCACTACCCTGAGTACTCCCAGTTACAATTATAACCTTTCCTTCAAATTGCTTGGATTGATCTGTTATATAATTATTCATGTAGAGTCTTTATTTTATTTAAAATCAATAGATACAACTTTTTTATTATTATGGGATTCATAAGCAGCATTTGCTAAAATAAGTGCATTTCTTCCATCTTCAAAAGTAACTTTAGATTTACTATTAGATTTTATAGAAAGAATAAATTCATTTAATTGATCTTTATAAGCTTGCTCATATCTTTCTATAAAAAAATTATAAATTGGTTCTTTGCTAGAAGTATGACTATCTGTGTATTTTCTAATTGAAGTTGGGGTTTGATTACCAGAAATCATCATTCCTTTACTCCCAAATATTTCAACACGTTGATCATATCCATAAACAGCTCTGCGTGAATTATTAATATTTATTAATACGCCCGCTTTAGACTTAAGTATAAACATTGCAGTATCGAAATCATTTGCAATTTTGACATTTTCATCAAACAAATTATCTCCAAATGCAGATATTTCAATTATTGGATCATCTCCTAAAATAAATCTTGAAAGATCAAAATCATGAATTGTAGTATCTCGAAAAAAACCACCTGCAGCATTTAAATAATCTAAATCAGGAGGAGATGGATCTCGACTAGTGATAATAATTTTTTCTAAATCACCAATTTCACCATTAACATATGCTTGCTGAAGGCTTGCATGACTCTTATCAAATCTTCTATTGAAGCCTATTTGTATTAAATTTGATGAACCTGCAATTTTATTTCTACACTCATTTACTTTATCTATATCTAAATCTATCGGTTTTTCACACAAAACAGGTTTATTTGCATCTGTAGACATTACTAAATATTCAATATGCGTTGGAGTTGCTGAAGCAATTAAAACAGCATCTACATTTTCATCGTTAATTGCATCTATTGGAGATTTTGCAATATTAGCATCATTATCATTTGCAACCTGTGATGCAAATTCTGTATTTACATCATAAACATTAACTAAGTTTGCTTCAGGATGACCAGAAATAATTTTTGCATGCATTTTACCTATTCTTCCAGCACCTAATAAAGTAAAATTAATCATTACAAAATTAGATCAGATCAATAATTTAAAATCAAGATTTAAAATTAAATTTTTATCCATTTAGAATTTAAATTAGAAGATTCTTTTGCTGCAAAAATAAATTTAATTCCCATTACTCCATCATTAACAGTTGGATGAACTAAATTTAATTTTTTTCTTTTTTTAATGTTTTGAATTGCATCAGCAAACTCTGTATAAATATTAGCAAATGCTTCAAAAAAGCCTTCAGGGTGACCAGCTGCAACTCTTGATGATTTTATTGATAAATCTGAAACACAATTACTCGCACGAGTAATGATTTTTGTTGCAGAATTTAATTCTGTAAATTTTAAAATATTAGGATCATCTTGTAACCATTCAACCGCACCTTTTGTACCATAAACTCTAATCTTTAGGCCGTTTTCCCCTCCTGTAGCTGCAGAAGATACCCATATAGATCCTCTTGCTTTATTATTCATTCTTAAAATTATAAAAGCATTATCATCTACACTGATTTCATCAGACAAAGAGTTAACCTCTGCTGAAACTTCTTTAACTTCAAGTCCTGTAACATATCTCATAAGGTGATAAGCGTGGGTTCCAATTTCAGCTAAAATCATTGATGGTCCACACATATTTTTATCTAGTCTCCATTTTAATGTATTTTTTTCATCTTTTTTCTTAACAGCAACTGTATATCCTTGAGGATACTCAACATTAATTACTTTTATTTTTCCAATTTTATTTTTTTCAACTAGTTTCTTTGCTTCCCTTAACATAGGATAACCAGAATAATTATGAGTAAGCGCAAAAACAATATTTGTTTTTTTAACAAGATTTTCTAAAGCCACCGCATCTTCAACTTTTGAAGTTAATGGTTTATCACAAATAATATGAACTTTGTTTTTTATAAATTCTCTAGCTATTTTATAATGATCTCCAGATGGTGTCATAATTCCTACTGCTTGAATACCATCAGATCTCTCTGACTCCTTTATTGCCATTATTTTATAACTATTATAACAACGAGCTGGTTCTAAACCGAGAGACATGCCAAATTCTATAGATTTTTTTGTATCTTTAGAAAAAACTCCTGCAACAAAATCAAACCTATTATCAAATCTTGCAGCTAATCTATGAGTATAACCAATAAATGAGTTTGGACCACCGCCAACAAATCCAATCTTGATTTTATTATGATTATTTAATTGATCGTTTCGTAGTAAATTAAGTTTTCCAAAAGCAATTTTATTTTTTTTTTTCATTAATTTACTATTCCTCCATCAATAACATAATTTTGAGCGGTACATCCTGAACTTTGATCAGAAGCAAAAAATAAAACAGCCTTTGAAATATCTTCTGGAACAAGCATCCTTTTAATACACTGACGCTCAAGTTGATTTTTTTCAATTTCTTTAGTTAACCATAATTTTTTCTGTCTTTCAGTAATGATCCATCCTGGAACAATACAATTTACACGAATATTGTACACACCAAGATCTCTTGCAAGTGTTCTTGTAAGTCCCATTACAGCTGATTTTGCCGTTGTATAACCAGGCATTCCACCTTGGGCAATCATCCATGAAAAACTTCCTATATTAACTATATTACCCCACCCTAACTCCTTCATATCTTTGTAGACTGTTTGAACAGCAAAAAAATAGTGCCTCAAATTTACATTCATCCTATCATCCCAAAATTCTGGGGTTACAGTGTCAATATCATGCCTTTCATCATTAGCAGCATTATTAACTAAAATTGAGATGCTTCCTAATTTTTCTTTAACAATAGAAATTGAATTTTTTAGATCATCTATATCTTTTAGATCACATTTAACAAATAAAGGTGTTTTATTATATTCTAATTTAATTTTTGTAACTAAATCCTCTCCAGCTTTTACATCTATATCTAAAAAAGCAACTAGAGATTCTTGTTTAATAAATTGCTCAACAATACTCTTACCTATTCCTTGAGCGCCACCAGTAATTAATACTACTTTGTTTTTTAAAGATGGGTAAATTGCAACTTCATTCATAAATTCTAAATTGTTTTTCAATAAAGATTAGTTTACTAATTAACATAATGTTTAATATAATCAAATTAAATGCTAAAGATAATATAGCTGTAGCACCGATGAATATTCCATCTGGTTCAGAAATCAATTCAAGTTTAAAGGCTCAAACAGATATTCCATTTGGTCATAAAATTAGCCTTGTAGATATTAAAAAAGGTGATTTGATTTATAAGTATGGTCAAATCATTGGAATAGCTTTTGAAGAAATAATGAAAGGGTCACACGTTCATTCTCATAACTTAATGTTTCATGAATTTGATCGTAATTATAAATTTACCAAAAAACATTTAAATCAAAATAACAAAAAAGATAAATTTTTTTATGGCTATAAAAGAGATAATGGAACTGTTGGTACTAGAAATTATATTGGTTTAATTAGTACAGTAAATTGTTCAGCAACAGTTGTTAAAAAAATAGCTGATAAAATAAATAAATATTTAAGTGATAAAAATTTTACAAATATTGATGGCGCAGTTTGTCTAAAGCACTCCTCGGGTTGTGGTATGAATACATCAGGAAAAGGTATGGAGGTTTTTAATAGAACAATTGAGGGATTTAAGTCACATCAAAATTTTGGTAAAGTATTTGTAATTGGTCTTGGCTGTGAATGTGCTCAAATTTCATTATATAAAGAAAATAATAAAGATAATGTACAATATCTAAACATACAAGATGAAGGTGGAACTAATCAGATAATAAATAAAGTTTTTAATAGAGTTGTAGAAGAATTACCTAATATAAATAAATTAGAAAGATCAGAGTCACCCTTATCAAAATTAACATTAGCATTACAATGCGGAGGTTCTGACTCATACTCAGGAATCACTGCGAATCCTGCACTTGGTGTGGCTGCAGATTTGTTAGTTGAATACGGTGGAAGTACGATACTATCAGAAACTCCAGAAATTTATGGAGCGGAGCATCTTTTAATTGAAAGAGCTTTTGAAGAGACACATATTAAAAAGCTTAATGATCAAATTAAATGGTGGAAGCATTACACGCAAGTTAATGATGGAAGTCTAGATAACAATCCTTCACCAGGAAATAAAAAGGGTGGTCTAACAACAATATTAGAAAAATCACTTGGTGCAGTAGCAAAAGGTGGAAATTCTCTAATGGTTGGCGTTCTTGATTATGCAGAAAAATTATCCAAAAGTGGTTTTCATTTCATGGATTCTCCAGGTTATGATCCTGTTTCCGTAACAGGACAAGTTGCAGCTGGTTCAAATTTAATCTGCTTTACAACTGGAAGAGGATCTTGCTTTGGTTTTAAACCTACACCAAGTTTAAAAATTGCGACTAACACAAATATGTATAATAATTTAAAAGAAGATATGGATATTAATGCAGGCACTATTATGGATGGTGTTAACTCCATTGAAGAAATAGGAACTCAAATCTTTGAGGAATTAATTGAAGTGGCATCTGGAAAACAAACAAAGAGTGAAATTAATGAATATGGAGATGACGAATTTAACCCATGGGTTATTGGCGCTACAATGTGAATTATTTTATTTTAGATCTTTTATCAATAAGTTCATTATCATATAAAAATTTCCAAAACTCATCTGATAATTTATTATTATAGTCAATTATATTTTCATTAACTTGTTGCGGATTGCTCATTCCAAGCACACAAGATGAAACTATATTGTTAAAATATGGAAATTGGATTGCAGCTTTTTTTAAACTTGTATCAAAATTATTACATACAGATTTAATTTTATTTGCTTTATTCAACCAATAATCTGCACTTTCATATGATTTAGGCTTTCGCACTAAACTTTCTTCAAGGTTTTTGAACCAATTTGAGTCAAGTTTTGTATAATCAAAATATGACTCTGGAGAAGGGTTAATTAAAATTCCACTATTAAAAACACCTCCTAAAATTAATGAAATATTATTATTTTCGCATATTGGTATTAACTCATCTAAACTAGTTTGATCAAGCAAAGTATATCTTCCTGCTAATAAGAAACAATCAAAACAACCCATTTTAGCAAAATCAACCAACATTTCATTTTGATTTAAACCACACCCTAAAGCACTAACCATCCCCTCTTCCTTAAGCTTTATCATTGCTTTAATTGCTCCTCTTTTTGCTTCTTCAAAATGATCAGGATGATTATCGGGATCATGTAAATGAAGAATATCAACTCTATCTAATTTTAAGCGCTCTAAACTATCCTCAAATGACTTCATTATACCATTATAAGAAAAATCAAATTGTGAGTCTTTATTTTTAGGTGAACCAAGAAATTTTTGTGCAGCCTTAGATTCCTCTGTATCTATTATTAATCTTCCCACTTTCGTTGAAACTATAAAATCATCTCTATTTTTACTTTGTAAATATTTACCAACGCGTAGTTCTGCCATCCCCGAACCATAAAGCGGTGCAGTATCGAAATATCTAATACCTTGGTTCCATGCTGTTTCAAGAGTTTCTAGTGCTTCTTCTTCGTTGACCTCAATAGGCCATCCACCCAGTGGAGCAGTCCCCAGTCCAATTTCAGTCACTTCAAGATCTAATTTACCTATTTTTCTTTTATTGATCATAATTAAATTTTTATAATTTTCCGTAAAAAGAATTTTGATATAACTCTTCAAAATCTGATACTTCTAATTCCACAGGGTTGCCTCCTGTAGATGGATCTTCTTTTGCCATTACGCTCATTTTCTTAAAATTTGAATCATCATTAATCAGATCTTTTAGCGTATGAGGTATTGATAATTTTTCTCTTAATTCTAGAATCCAACTCATAATTCCATCAAAGGAATAATCTGCTAAATTTAAATATCTAGATAAAGAAATCATTTTTTCTTCAATAACATTTTTATTTCTTTTCAAAACATAAGGCATGAAAACTGCATTAGTTAATCCATGATGAGTATTATAAATTGCACCAACTGGATGACTTAATGAATGAATGGCTCCTAGACCTTTTTGAAAAGCAATTGATCCCATTGAAGATGCTGCTAACATATTCCCCCTTGCCTCCATATCTGTTCCATCTTCATAAGCTCTAATTAAAAAATTTTTTACAATACTCATACCCTCAAGAGCGATTCCTTGAGATAGAGGATGGAAGAAATTGGAGCTATAAGCTTCAATGCAATGAGCTAAAGCATCCATTCCTGTAAAGGCAGTAAGATTTTTAGGTAAAGGTTCAGTCAATTCAGGATCTAGTATAACTAATGAAGGAAGCATTTTAGGATGAAAAATTATTTTTTTTTCCTTCGTTATTTCATTTGTATAAACTCCAGCTCTTCCTGTTTCAGAACCAGTACCTGCTGTAGTTGGAACAGCTATTATTGGTTTAATTACATCGCTATTTGCTCTCGTCCAATAATCACCGATATCTTCAAAATCCCATAATGGTCTAGTTTGTCCAGCCATAAAAGCTATTCCTTTGCCAACGTCCATACCTGAGCCTCCACCGACAGCAATTACACCATCATGAGAATTGGCATTAAAATTTAAGACGCCCTTTTCAACATTACTTCCGGTAGGGTTTGATTGAACATCACTAAAGATATCAGCTTTCTGAGTTAATGATTCATTTATTTTTTGAATTATATTTGTTTTTAAGATGCCAGGATCTGTTACGATTAACGGATTTTTTATATTTAGGCTATCACAAGCTTTTTGAATTTCATTAATTCTTTTTTCCCCAAACCAAATACTCGTTGGATAATTCCAGTTCATTGACATCATCTCTATTATACTCTCCTTAAATGATAACTTTTTGCCCTAGTTAGATGATCAAATCCTAAAACAGATAATGTAACACCCATGCCAGTATCTTTGACTCCTGTCCAGGCTAGTCCTGGATCTAGGTAATCACATCTATTCATAAAAAAGGTACCTGTATGAATTCTGTTTCCAAAATGAGAAGCAAAATCTTTATCTGAAGTCCAAATGCTGGCAGTTAAACCATAAGGACTATCATTCATTAATCTCTCAGCTTCATCCTCATTTTTGACTTTCATTATCCCCACTGTTGGACCAAAAGTTTCTTCCATCATAAATTCCATACTATGGTCAACATTTATAAGTGCTGATGGAGATACATAGCAATTTTCAGAATTATCAATTTTAAATTTAGATACATCAATTATATTTTTAGCTCCATTGTTTAGAGCTTTTGATACTTGATTACGTATATTATTAGCAGCACTCAATTTGACAACAGGTCCAAGGTTAGTAGAATTATCCATCGGATTGTTTAAGATATATTTTTCAGTTTGTGCTTTAAACGCATCAACAAAATTATCGAAAATTTTTTCATCCACATATATTCTCTCAATGCCACAGCAAGATTGACCAGAATTATAATAAGAGCCATCGACTAAATTTTCAACTGCATGATCAAAATTACAATCACTCCTAACATATGCAGGATCTTTTCCACCTAATTCTAAACCTGCTCCAATAAATCTTGTTCCAATTGCTTTTTTAACTTCTATTCCTCCTGAAACAGAGCCTGTAAATAAAACGTGATCAATACGGCTATCAGCAATAACTTTTGAAGTAGAAGAATGGTCTAAGTGTAATATTTGAAAAACATTTTTAGGCAAACCAGCTTTTTCTGATGCTTTTAGGAGCTGTTCTGCGCAAAGAGGTGTTTGAGAAGAATGTTTTAATATTACACAGTTTCCAGCAAGCAAACTTGGCACTATTGAATTTACAGAAGTATTATAAGGATAATTCCATGGTGCTATTACAAATATTGTTCCTAGTGGATCTTTTTTAATAAAATTATCAAACTCACTGTCATTCTTTGAAACAACTTTTTGTAATGCCTTATCTGCATTATCAATCATATATAGTGCTCTTTCTTCAAAGCCACGCATTTCACCTGCACATTGTGACAAAGGTCTGCCCATCTGCCTGCATAACTCTTCTTCAATTTCTTTATTGTTAGATAAAAAAACTTCTACAAATTTAAGGACTAGTTTTTTTCTTTCTTGCAAACTTGTATTTTTCCATTTTAATTTTGTTTGATCTGATAAATGAAGGGTATTTTCAATTACAGTGGAGGTTGCATATGGTCTTTCTACGAAAATTGAATTGTCTATTGGAGATATAGTTTTAAGCATGTTTACGATTTAGTGATTTTAAGATATTAAATCAATTAATTTTTTATATTTTAAAGCAATGAAATTAACGTTTAAAGGTAAAGTAGCTGTAGTAACTGGAGGTTCTGGAGGAATTGGTCTAGATGTATCAAAAAAACTTGCAAAATTAAAAATAAAGGTTCTTATACTTGATATTAAAAAGCCAAAATTTACTGCGAATAAATTTATATATTTTGAAAAAGTAGATTTAAGTAACAAAAATGCAATCAACCAAGTTATAGATAAATTTATAAAAAAACAAAAAAGAATAGATTACTTAATAAATGCTGCGGGAGTCTTGTGGTTTAACAAAGATTTAGGAATTGAAAAAATTCAGACAAGTATATGGGATAAAGTTTTTGAAATTAATCTTAAATCCATGTTTCTTGTTTTAAAAAAAATATTACCAAGTATGAAAAAAAATAAATTTGGTTCCATAGTTAATATATCATCTATTGATGCATTGAGTGGAGATGATAAACCTCAAGAAGCTTATGGAGCTTCTAAAGCTGCAATGATTAGATTATCAAAGTCTATTGCAATTCAATATGCAAATAAAAATATTCGATCCAACAGTATCTTACCTGGCCCAATAGAAACACCAATGCAGGAAAGATGGAAAAATAATCCTACTGCTAAGAAAAATTTAACAAGGGTGATCCCTCTTCAAAGAGTTGGGAAACCTGAAAACATTTCTGATACTGTATTATTCTTATTAAGTGAACAAAGTTCATTTATAACGGGAACTGAAATTGTTGTAGATGGTGGTCTAAAAGCGAGACCTTAAAGCATCTCGATTAACGAGATGCTTAAATAAAAATTCAGATCAATTATCTATAAGGATAGCCAGCTTTATCCATTGTAGCTGCATATAATTTAAATGCCTCAACAACTTTTCCACTTCTTGGACTTTGACTCGCAACTTCATCCCAAAATCCTGAAGCATCTTTAACAACCTGACTCCACTCATCGGAAGGTATACTTGTAAGCTCCATCTTTTTACCGTTAACACGAAGATCTGCTTCTCCACCCCAATACCATACTTGTCTGTAGTAATGTGATTGATCGATTGACATTTTAAATAATTCTTGAAGTTTTGGAGATAGCTTTTCCCAACTCTTTGAATTAGCAAAATATGAACCAAACCAAGCCCCTGTAACAGAATTTGTTAGAGCATAGTTGCATATATCAGCCCATCCAACTTCATATGCTTCTGTGAAACCACACCAACATACTCCATCAAGTTCACCAGTTTGCATTGCAACTTCAACATCATCCCAAGGAACAATTACAGGAATTAAACCATACTTAGCCATGAATCGTCCAGCTGTAGGAACTCCAAAAACTCGAAGACCCTTCATATCTGCTAGAGATCTAACTGGTTTATTAACTGTAAATAAATGACAAGGATCCCAAGCACTAGTACTAAGCCAAGTAACATTATCTACTTCACCGTAAGCTTCTGCCCAAATATTATCTAATCCATAATACTTAAACATTGCAGGGACATCTAAGCTGTAACGAGTTGCAAATGGAAAATATCCACCAAATACAGATATATCAACTGGGGAACCCATTGTTGCATCATCACTCTGTACGGCATCAATAGTGCCAGCTTGCATTGCTCTGAATAATTCATCAGTTGGAACTAATTGATCAGCATAATATAGTTCAATTTCCATCTCGCCATGAGCTGCTTTGTTAAATGCTTCAATTTGTGGAAGCACAACGTGCGCTCCTAAAGGAGCACCAGAATAAGTCTGAAGTCTCCACTTAATGGGATTGGTTGCTGCGTATGCATATGGCGCTGCTAATGTGGAAGCACCGATAGCACCTGCAGATACTAAACCTGCTTTTTTTAAAAATTCACGTCTTTTAGTGATATTTTTTTTATTTTTCATTTAACTACCTCCTAAAGTTTAAAATAATAAATAATTTTTTATTTTGATGTGTAAATTGCCTTAAATCAAGTAATTTAATTATTTTCTTGATACATATTCTGGAAGCCAAGTAGCAATTTCAGGGAAAATCATTACTATTGCTAAACCAAGACACATTACGAGTACGAAAGGAATAATAGATCTATAAATATCCATCAAATTAATTTCCTTCGGGGCCATTGCCCTCATTAAAAATAAATTGTAACCAAAAGGAGGTGTCATATATGCAATTTGACATGTAATTGTATATAAGACTCCATACCAAATAGGATCGAAACCTAATGCTATAATCAACGGCACATATAGAGGTGCTACAATTACAAGCATAGCTGTGTCATCTAAAAACATTCCCATTAAAATATATGAGAGCTGCATCATTATAAGAACGCCCCAAGGACTCAGATTCCACCTTTCAATAAATAAAGTTTCAATTGCTCTTACTGCACCTATCCCATCAAATACTGCCCCAAAGCTAAGAGCAGCTAATATGATCCACATAAACATACATGATACGCCAAGGGTTTTTTTGAGAGTAGTCTCAATAACACTCCAAGTAAGCTTTCCTTTTAATAACGCAGCTAAAGATGCACCAAAAGCTCCTACAGCTGAACACTCAACTAAACTTGCTATGCCCATAAGAAACAAGCCAGTCATAGAAAAGAAGATTGCAAAAGGTATTAATCCTGCTTGAAGTAATTTAAATTTTTCCGCTCTTGTAATTTGCCTTTCTTCTTTTGGAAGTGCGGGGCCCAATTCAGGTTGAAGTTTACATCTAATGTAAATGTATAAAATAAATAATGTCGCCATCATTATTCCTGGAAGAATACCTGCTAACCATAATTTACTAACTGGTTGTCTTGCTATCATTCCATAAAGTACAAGCACAACACTTGGAGGCACTAAAATTCCAAGAGAGCTTCCAGCCTGTACTACCCCAGTAATCATTCTTTTATCATAACCAAGTTTTAACATTGCCGGTAAAGCGATAGTTGCTCCAATTGCCATACCTGCTACACTCAAACCATTCATGGCTGAGATTGCAACCATCATTGCCATTGTTCCAATAGCTAATCCTCCCTTTATGCCACCAAAATAAACATGAAACATTTTATATAAGTCATCTGCAATACCTGACTCCGATATCATATAACCCATATAAATAAATAAAGGTAAAGTAAGCATTGGGTACCACTTGAATAATTTCCACGATGCTGTGTAAGGCATTTGTACAGCGCCATCACCCCAAAGTAATAATGCTGCCATTGCTGCCACAAAACCAATAGCGCCAAAAACTCTTTGACCAGTTAGCAACATTAACAACATTGTTGCAAACATCGTAATAGCTATCATTTCATAACTTACATAATCTGCTATCATTTAATCTCCAGATTAAAAGTTTTTGCCAGATCTTTAAAAAAAATTGAAATAGATTGCAGCAACATTAGTAAAATGCCGAATAACATAACAGTTTTTATAGGCCACACATAAGGAGCCCAAGCTGTAAAGAGCCTTTGGTTAGTTTGAATAGTATATTGCAAGCTTGAGTATGCACCAATCAATAATATGACAAGATAGGTAATTAAAAAAACACTAGTCAAAGTATCGAGTAAAGCTTTGGTCCTATCATTAAATCTACTATAAATTAAATCCATTCTAACATGATCATCTGATAGAAGAGAGTACCCACCACCTAATAGATAATAACCAGTCATAACAAACTGCGCCATTTCAATTATCCATATTAGAGGGATATTAATTATATTACGTGTAACAAATGATAAAATTAAAATAAACATCATTACAAACACGAGGTACATAGTTGCCCTGCCTGTTTTAAGACTAATATAATCTATAAATTTAACGTAATATTTAATTATATTTGGCATGTTTTTGTGATAAGGAATAATTACAGATTAAATAAACATTTTCAAACAAAGAATTATGAAACTTTATAAAAATTATATTGACGGTAAATGGATCGAGAGTGAATCTAGAGACATTATCCAAGTTGATGATCCTGCAACAGGTAAAATTATAGGAGAAATTTCTTGCGCAAAAAAGAATGAAGTAGATCTTGCAGTATCTGCAGCAAAAGCAGCATTTAATTCAAGAGTACTAGTTGACATGCCTTTACTTGAAAGAGCAAAACTGATGCACCGCATTGCAGATGAAACAAGAAAAATAGCTGATGAAGGTGGAAAGATGCTTTGCTATGAAAATGGTAAAATGCTGGGTGCAGCAATAAAAGAATTTAATGATGTAGCTGATATGTTTGATTATTATGCTGGTCTGACTGATAAACTTGAAGGTAAAACAATTCCTGTCTCACCTACTATTTTTGATTATACTGTTTTAGAACCATTTGGAGTGTCTGCACATATTGTTCCATGGAACTTTCCAATATCAATGGTTGGTAGATCTCTTGCATGTTCCTTTGCAACAGGGAATTCAACAATTGTAAAAACTGCTGAACTAACACCTCTTTCGGCAACTTTTTTTGCAAAAGCAATTGAAAATGCAGGTGTTCCAAACGGACTTGTAAATATAATTTGTGGATATGGAAATGAAGCTGGTTCTTATTTAGTATCACATCCAGATGTAAATCATGTTGTATTTACTGGTTCGGTTTCTACAGGAAAAAAAATATTACACTCATGTGCAGATAAAACAATTCCAGCAGTAATTGAGCTTGGTGGAAAATCAGCAGGTATAGTTTATGAAGATGCTGATCTTGATCAAGTTATAGACAGTGCACGTCATGGTATTTTTGGAGTTGCTGGCCAAATATGTACAGCCATGTCACGATTGGTAGTTCATAAATCAGTTAAAAATGAATTAATCGAAAAACTTGTGGATTTGAGTAAGTCTCTTAAAGTTGGGCCTGGGTACGAAAAAGATACAGGACTAACACCAATTATTTCAGAAAAGCAACTTGAAAAAGTTGAGGGTTATGCTCGTTCTGGTGTTCAGCAAGGGGCAGAAGCTGTTCATGGTGGAAAAAGAGCTGATCGTGAAGGATATTTTATGGAAGCAACAGTTTTAAATAATGTCAAACAAAACACATCAGTAGCTAGAGAAGAAATATTTGGTCCAGTTTTATCAGTTCTTGAATATGAAGATCAAGATGAGGCAATTCATATTGCTAATGATACTGATTTTGGATTAGGTGCGGGAGTTTTCACTAAAGATCTAAAAAAAGCATCGTGGACTGCAAGTAAATTAGAGTCAGGACAGGTTTATGTTAATAAATGGTTTGCAGGCAATCATGCAACTCCATTTGGAGGTTACAAACAATCAGGCTATAGTAGAGAAAAAGGTGTAGATGCCCTCAAATCATATCTTCAAGTTAAAAACGTGGGAATTAGTTTAGACTAATTAAATCGATTAGGTTTAAATGGCTCAATATTAATATTTGGCACTCGATCATTACATAATGAATTAATTATTTTTCCAGTTACTGCTCCTAGAGTCCAACCAATGTGTTGATGTCCAAATCCATATATTATATTTTTACTTTTTTCTGATTGGCCTATAACTGGTAATGAATCAGGTAGCGTTGGTCTAAATCCTAACCAAGTACTTTTAACTTCGTTTAGTTGTGGTAATAATTTTCGTGCCTGAATTTCAATCATTTTTGTTCTTTTTTTATTTTCTGGTTTATGTAAACCTGCAATTTCAACTGTACCAGCTGCTCTTAGGCCTTCTTCAAGTTGAACGAGATAAAAACCACTTTGTGACCAACCTATAGGTCTTTTTATTAAATCATTATTATTAAATAAAACATGATATCCTCTCTCAGTATCTAAGGGAAAATCATCTCCATAGTTTTTTGTCAAAGTCTTTGACCATGCTCCAGTACAAACAACCACTTTATCAAAATTATGAGTAGTTTCATCATAACTAAGTCCGACACCCACCTCATTAGGTAAAATATTTTTAACACTCTTTTTGTAAAAATTTCCTCCATTATTAATAAAAGACTCAAATATTTTGTTACTTATTTCCTGAGGATTAGTCGTATGTCGAGATCCCATAAAAAGCTGACCATTATAAAAAACTGAAGCAAGATTTGGTTCCATATCTAAAATTTCTTTTTTAGATAAAATTTTTATTTTAACTCCATTATTTTCTCTTACAGTATTTGAAATTTTTGCTTTTAAAAATTCATTTTCATTTTGATATAAGTATAAAGCCTCTTCATTTTTAATATATTTTGAAACATCTACATCATTAAAAATCTCATCATAACTTGTGCTAGCATTATTTAATAAGTTGCCCAAAGAATTTGAGATATATTCAACTTTATTAGCCGTGCAATTTTGTAAAAATTTATAAGCCCAACTAAAATTTTTAAAAACATGTAAAAAATCTACTGCAAGTGGTCCATCACTTTTTAAAAGCATTGTAGGTATTTCTTTAAATAAATCTGGAGAATTAACTGGAACACAGGCGTAATCTGCAAATGTACATGCATGACCATAACTCGTCATTGTACCAGGATCATTTTTATCAATAAGTGTAACTTTAAATCCTGATTTACTCAAAAAATATGCTGTGCATATGCCAACTATACCAGCGCCAACCACAGCAATATGCGGCTTAGTCATTATATTCTATCTTGGTTTAATGCCGCGTAATCGCTCTGATCGTCTTCTTAATAATTCAACTGTAGTTAACAAGAAAATTGAAAGTGCTACCAAACACGTTGCCATACATAAAATTACAGGGCTAATTTCCTGTCTTATTCCAGCCCACATTTGCTTAGGAATTGTAAGTTGATCTAAGCTTGCCATAAACATAACAATTACAACTTCATCAAAAGAAGTAATAAAAGCAAATAACGCTCCAGAAATTATACCCGGTAAAATTAATGGCATAATTACTCTAAAAAAAGTTTTAACAGGTCTTGCACCCAAACTTTGAGCAGCTTTAACCATATTCATATCAAACCCAACCAAAGTTGCAGTAACTGTGATTACTACAAATGGTGTAGCTAGAGCTACATGGGCTAAAATTACTCCTGTGAAAGTATAAACTAAATTTATTCTAGCATAAAAAAAGAACATGCCTGCAGCTGTTATAATCAAAGGAACAATCATTGGTGAGATTAGAATTGCCATTATAATTCCTTTGAAAGGCATATGAGGTCGACTTAATCCCAATGCAGCTAATGTTCCAAGAGAAGTAGCAATAACTGTAGCTACAATACCAATGAAGAAACTGTTAAGAGTGCCTATCATCCATTTGTTTGAACAAGGGACTGTAGAAGAAACTACATCTGCACTACAATCACCAATCATATTTTTATACCATCTTAAAGACCAAGCTTCAGGATCTGGAGGCCATGCCAGCATCCCATCAGTAAAAACCATAAAAGGTGAAACACTAAATGATATAGGCACTATAGCTATTAATGGAGCAACTAAAAAAAAGAATACAACACCACAAAAGAACAAGTAGAGGTAGTAATAGGTTTTCTGAACAGGTGATGCGTAACTAGGTAATGCCATAACTATCCTAACTTAATATTATCTATTCCAACAATTTTATTATAAAGCCAGTAAAAAACTAACATGACTGCAAGTAGTATAGCTCCTAAAGCTGCACATAAACCCCAGTTCAATGTGGTTTTAAGATGAAAAGCTATCCAGCTTCCAATTAATTTACCATCTTTTCCACCCACTAATTCAGGTGTTATAAAATATCCAATTGCTAATACAAAAACTAATAAGCCGCCCGCGCTCATACCTGGTATAGTTTGAGGCAAATATACTTTCCAAAAAGCAAGTGCTGGTTTTGCACCTAAATTTTGCGCAGCTCTCATATGACTTTTCGGTATTACCTTCATCACACTATAAAGTGGTAAAATCATAAAAGGTAATAGTATTTGAGTCATTGCAATTAAAGTTCCTGTTTCATTATAAACCATTTGAAGTCTACCATCATCACTCAATATACCGAGCCATACCAACACACCATTGATAACTCCTTTTTGTTGAAGCATAACAATCCATGCTGTTGTCCGAACAAGCAAAGATGTCCAAAATGGAAGGAGAACAAAAATCATTAATAGATTGCTGTAACGTAAAGGTAAGTTAGCTAATAAGTGAGCTACTGGAAATCCTAATATTAAACAAAAGAAAGTTACATAGACACTTACTTTTAAAGTCTTAAACCATGTTTGAACATAAATTCTTCTTTTCTCATCTTGCATGATGACTTTTTGATTTTGATCATATGTCCTATCAATTGCATTCCAATAATAAATTGGAGTCTGTTTATTCACCATTTGAGCCATTGAGTACCAAAAAGTTGGATCACCCCAATCTTTGTTTATCTCAATAAGGGTCTCTTTATAAGACTCAGGCACAATGCCTTTTTTTGTCATCTTTTTTATTTCTCTAGAAGTTTTTTTTATCAAACTTTTCCAACCTGATTTAGAATAATTCATTCTAGTCAAGGCTCTTCCTATTTGAATTTTCTCTCCAGTTGCAAGTTCTTCAAAAAGAGTTCGGTATACCTCTTCAGGTGGAAGCTCATCTACATCTCTGTTCCATTTGTTGTATTCTTCAAAAGTTCTTGGAAAGACCGTATTGATTTGACTGTCATCTACACTTCTTAATAGCATATCTCCAATTGGCATTACGAAGGTAACAAAAATAAAAAGCAGTAAAGGAAATACTAAAAAGAAAGCTCTTATTTTATTCTTTCTTTCAGCTTTTTTTAAACTTTGCTTAAGTGGAATACCATCAGTTGTAAGTAGCTGTGTAGTAGAAATAATAACCTCCCAATTAAAAAAGGCGAGAATAAATCTCGCCTTTTAGTTAAATTAATATTGTAACTTAATCAAGCTTAGTTACCCATCCACGCTGCATAACGCTCATTAATTTCAGCACCGTAGTCAGACCACCATTGTGGATCACTTACGATTGAAACTTTTAAACGCTCAGGTGTATTAGGCATATGAGGCATAATATCTACGCCACCTGGTCCCCAAGGCTCATTGTTTTGAATGATTGGAATACCAGAAGCTCTCATAGGTCCATAAGTAATATATTTAGCTTGTTCAGCTTGTGCTTCAGGAGTTGATGCATGCATCATGAAATCAATAGCTGCATCTCTGTTAGGAGCACCAGTAGTTAAACATAAGTATTCTTGGTCTAACACTTGACCTTCCCAAATATATTCAAAGTTTTCACCCTCTGCTAGGTTAGCTGCACCAACACGACCATTGTATGCAATAGCCATTACAACTTCACCACTTTTTACTAATTCTAGTGGTTTAGATCCTGAAGACCAGAAAACAACATGATCTTTAATAGTATCTAATTTAGCAAAAGCTCTATCAAGCGCACCAGTTTGGTTAGCAAGAACTGTTGGAACTGCAGTTGGTTTAACACCATCAGCAACCATAGCTTTTTCAATTATACCTGTTGCCCAAGTATGGATACCTCTTTTGCCAGGAAATTTTTCCACGTCAAAAAAATCTGCCATGCTGCTTGGTTTATCACCAGGGAAAGCATCTGGGTCATAGAAAACTACGTATGTCCAGAAAATTTGTGGAACACAACAATCCCAACCAGAGTGGTACTCTAAACCGTTGTTTTCCATATCCTCTAACATTGACTCGCCATCAGGACCTGGAGTTGATAATTCTGCAATTTCAGAAGTAATATCTTCAAACAAACCTTCATCACAACCTGTGATTGCATCACTTGGGAGAACGTCTACTAAGTCCCAAGTTACATTACCACTTTCAACTTGCGCTCTTACTTCACCAAGACCACCGTTATAGTTCTCAAATTGAATTGAACTTGGATCTGAATAAGTATCAGCATAAGCTTTTTGTTGACTTTCTGTGTAAGCACCACCCCATGAAGCAACCGTTACTGCTTTAACAGCAAAAGATGACACTAAAAGTGAAGCAAACAAGAATGCTTTAATTAATTTTGACATATGTTCCTCCTATTCGTTGGTTAATCTTAAGATTATATGTCTATCGATAAATCCCTAATAACATGATGAAATTATAAAAAAAAGTGCTAAAATAACGCAGAAAACTTGAATAAAGTATTAATTTACTGGATCTAACGCCCTTATATCATCAGGATTCCAGTTAAGTTTTATAGAATCTCCTTCATTATAGTTAAAAGATCCTTCATTTGGTACTTTAACAATAAACTCGTTATTTCCACATACATCTAATCTAACCCTGATATGATCACCTAAATATATTAGCTCTTCAACTTTTCCTGTAAATACATTTTCCCCATTTCCATCTGAGCCCAATGATACTCTTTCAGGTCTAACGGAGAGTTGAGTTTTCTCTCCCACACCACCTACATTAACTTTAAGAGCTTTTACAGTACCTGCTCCATTTTCAAGTTCTACAGAACAGTAATTATTTTCCATACTCTTAATTGTTCCTGACATTCTATTATTCTCACCTATAAATTGCGCAACAAAAGAATTTTCTGGTTTTTCATATAATATATCTGGAGTTGATAATTGCTGAACAACTCCATCGTTAAAAACTGCTATTCTATTAGACATCGTTAGAGCTTCACTTTGATCGTGTGTTACATAAACGACAGTAATTCCTATTCTGTCATGAATATGTTTTATTTCATATTGCATCTGTTCTCTTAAATTTTTGTCTAATGCTCCAAGGGGCTCATCCATTAAAACAAGTCTTGGTTCAAAAACAAGGGCTCTTGCAAGAGCAACTCTTTGTTGTTGACCTCCAGATAACTGCGCAGGAAAACGAGTACCAAAGTCACCAAGCTCAACCATATCAAGAGCTTTTTGAACTTTTTCTTTAGTCTCTCCTTTTGATAATTTTCTAACTTCAAGTGGAAATGCTAAATTTTCTTGCACAGTCATATGAGGGAATAGAGCATAATTTTGAAAGACCATTCCAATTTCTCTCTCATATGGTGGGATTTTACTAATGGGCATTCCATCTAGAAAGATTTCTCCATTCGTTGGAGTCTCAAATCCTGCTAACATCATAAGTGTGGTAGTTTTGCCAGAACCAGAAGGGCCAAGCATTGTTACAAACTCACCCTTGGCGATATCTAAATTTAGATTTTTAACTACTAGCACTTCACCATCGTAACTTTTGTCAATCTTTTCAAATTTAACAAAGCTTTTTTCTGACTCAGAATTCATATTTTGATTATTTTTTTGTTGTTGGTCTGTGAATACCTGTCATAAGAGCATTAGTCAAAAAAAAATTTAAATTATATGAATATTTTGGGCATAATATTTGCTTTACTTGCTGGTGTTTTTTTTGGAATAATTGGTCCTATTACAAAAACTGCTTATAATTTAGGAGCCGGTATAGGCCTTGCTATTTTTTTACGTTATATTGTTGCATTAATAATAGTCTCTCCCCTAATTCCAAATCAACAAAACTTATTAAGTATTTATAAAAATAATATACGTGATTTTTTACTGATTACTCTTGCCTCCATAATGCTAACCACAGGATTATTAATTTCAGTTACATATATTAATGTTAGTTTAACAATAATAATATTTTGCACCTATCCAATTTTGGTTTTGTCGATATCTATTTTTATAACCAAAGAAAAAATAAAAAATGTTATCAAATTTTTATTTTTTACAACATTTATTGGATTATTTCTTGCATTAAGTCCCTCAACTGATGACTTAAAATTTGAAGGAATTATTTTTGCTTTGATTGCATCATTGGGCGCTGCAATCATGATAGTGACTAATCAAACAATGTCTAAAAAAAATATTTCCCCTATTCCAATCAATATTTTTATTAATTTTTTTAACACAATATTCTTTTTTATTGTTTTAAGTTTATTCTACAAGATAGACACCAAGATCAATCTTAATGCATTTTTAATTCTATTAATTCCTTCTTGTTCGTATGCAATTGCTTTATTTCTTCAATTACTTGCGATACCAAGAATTGGTCAAACGAATACAGCTTTATTTTTATATCTTGAACCAATAACAGGAATATTTGGAGCTGTAATACTTCTTAATGAGTCTTTAACTTCCATGCAGTTATTTGGTACTGCAATTGTCTTAATCAGTCTTGCATCTTCAACGTTTGTAACAAGAAAAACTTAAAAATGATTGGTCATAAAATTAAACCAGTTTTTACCAGCTATTTTATTTGCAGTTTTTTCATTGATTCCATTTGAAATCATTCCAGTTAAAAAACTAGATAAGTCTTCTGGTTTAGAATACCATGATGCAGATTTAGGCCAATTTGCATTTTTATCCTGAGACTCTCCATAATCAATTTTTTTAGTCCATTTGCCATTTCGCATCCACATAACAACATCATCTGGCCAATTAACACACAAATCAGACCCTATCCCTATGTTATCTTCTCCAATCATATTAATAAGCTGTTTAATCATTTCACAAAAATCTTCTAACTTACAATCTCCATGATTTTTTAAATGATAAGGGTAGACGCTTAAGCCAATAAAACCATTTTTATTTGCTAACTTTTTCAACACTTCATCATCGATATTCCTAATTGATTTATGAAAAAAATTTGGATTTGCATGAGATATAGCAACCGGTGTTTTCGAGAGATTAATAGCATCCAAACATGTTTGTCTTCCTGCATGACTTAAATCAACTATCATGCCTAATCGATTCATTTCCTCAATCACCATTTCACCAAAACGGGATACACCAGAGTCATTTTTTTCATAACATCCACCTGCTAGGGGTGTTTGATTGTTGTATGTCAGTTGCATGAAACGCAAACCTCGTAAAAAAAATTTTTCTATTAAAAAAATATCATTTGCAATTGGTGCTGAATTTTGAAAGCCATATATGATGCCAACTTTATTTGACTCTTTTGCCAGAAGTATGTCGGAGGATTTTTTTACATGCATCAAGATATCGCTATTTGATTGAATTAAATCATCCCAATAATTCATTTTCTCAAATGACTCATGAGTATCTTCCCAATATACCAAGGTTGCGTGAATAGCTGTTATTCCTCCAGCATGAGCCTTTTCAAATAAATCTCTATTCCAATTCACATATTCAAGACCATCGATAAGTATATTGTCCATTTCCATATTTTATTTAACTTCTAATAGTGAAAAAAGTGATAATTCACTATATATATTTATATATGTTGCAACAAAGCATGAATTCTTCAGAAATTATGACCCTTGATAAAATGGGCTCTAGATACCCTTCAAGGTTAAGCTTTTCTAGAAGTATGCTTCGAAGATTATTGTTTGATAATTGGAAAATTTCTAAATCAAAGTTTGATCTAGATGATAAAGGTTATGGAACAGCAGTTTATGAAATTAACATAAATAATAATATTTACTCTTTAGTTTGTTTTTCGCAGCATCTTGATAGTGCTGACAGAAGTGACAGAGTAATTGCAGAAAAATGGGATACTGCCTATTCTTTAATTAACGGAAAATTAAATGATGATGAGCTTAATAGATTAAGAAAAAATGTACCGCTTCAAGAGTCAGGGCGCAATTCTCCTAAAGAATTAATTTTAAGTAGAGCTAATAAAAGTGTTCGTTTATTTGAATATGTTGTCAATTGTTTATCTAATGGTAAGCAACCTGATATTAATGAAATAAATAAAGTTGGATATCTTTTAAGAACAACAGCTGTTTATGGTAGTGGAAAATTTGGGCTATCAGACTTTGCAAATACTAAAGCAGTTACCGAATTTAACCAACCTTTTAGAGCTGAAATGCTTGCAGTTTATATCATAAGAGAATTTAGTGTTGAGTTGGTAGAGCATGTAGCTAAAAAACAAAACCCTAGCAAAGCAATTGCTCTTGAAAACAACATCAAACAACACTTAGGGATTGGTAATTCAACAGGTTTAGGGATGGCCCCTTTCATTATTAAACATCCTAAATTAATTAATAAGTGGATGAAACAGTATACTCAGTCTTTAGATAATATCGTTAACAAAAATGTAGAAATAGAAAAACTTAATACTTATTTTGAATTACTTGAAAAAGCTCTTCTTTACCTAAAAGAGGTTACAACGTTTGATGAATACCAAATTACAAAAAATTCAAAAACAGTTGAAGATTTAAAAAAATATATAAGTCATATTAAAAAGTTTCAAAAGAAGAGAGTTACTGATTTGCAGTGGATTGATCTAATAAAATTCACCTACAATAAATGTAATTATGATACGCAAGAAATTGCTAAAGTTCAGTTATTAGAACTTTATCCTGAAATTTCTGAAGAGTTGGCAGAAGATATGTCGGATGTTGAAGAGATGGGAATTAATGAGTCTCAAACTTTGAAACAATTAAATGCAATTATTGAAAAAGATTACCAGTGGGCTTTGAAAGTTGATTTTTCTAACAAAAATAATGATTACCTATTCTGGTATATTTCAGCGGCAAAACTCGAGCCAAGATTAGGTGAGAGATATAATGAAGAGGGTAGTGAACTGGAACAACATCTTGGTATTGCAAAAATGGTTCAAAAACTACACACGTTAATACAAGAAGAAAATCTTGATTTATCAGTTGCTGAATATTTAGCTCTAAATCCTAAATTCAGAGGTATTATTAGAAGAATCCAATCTCTTGAACAATATCCCTTTGCAGAAGTGCAAGATAATATTTTATCAAAAAAAACAATACCTATTAATATGCTAAGATTTAAATTATCTTTTTTTGGAGCAAATAGATATGACCCAAAATCAGATAGATGGCTTCGTGTGAGTTTCTTTTCAGGTGCTCCTTTTCTATCAAATTTAAATGCGAAGAATGTTGATAGCTGGGGTTTTGCAACGATGAGTTCTTATAATTAATTTGTGAGTTACTCGTATTATGAAGTATACACAAATGCTAAAAGAGCATTCTCCGGCCTTGGTTTTCCCTATGGGGCTGATGAGGATGCAGCATTTATAATTAGTTGGCTAGAGGCATTCGAATTAAAAGGTATCCAATTATTTTCTAATATTCAAAAGAAAATTGATGGTAATTTTAATGGGGCTCTAGAAAATAATAAATTAATTAGCAAAATTGATTTAAACAAAAGATCTAGCCTCATGATCGGGCCAGGTTTGATTGATCTATTAAATTTTCATACATTAAAAAAGAATGAAATAAAAATAGAACTACTAAATTGCTCTGATCCTCTTTTTTTGATACCCCTTTTGTACAGAAGTATTAAGAAGAATATTTTTTCAAAAATTACTAATCAAAATAAAACTTATGCAGTTTTAGATAAAAATGAAATTTTCATTCATGATAATTTAAAAAATAATCAATGTGCAAATTTTATTTTAAACCTGTCTACAAATGAATATCAAATACCGAATGGAGAAAAGACTTCAAATTATAAAATATTAAATTTAAATTTATCAAAAGGGCTAAGTCCCAAGCAGTCTAGCTGGGATAATATTTCAGATTTAGCATTTAGAACATATGTTCCTGAATCAGAAGAATCTAGGGAAAAAGGAGCTGGTGGAGGTGATGCTAATGATTAGGAAACTATTCTCTATGCTAGTTAGCTGAGGGTAAATAGCAAAACCCTTTTTTCCAACAAATCAATATAGCACTCATTCTTGCTCTTTAATCTTTTAATTGGTATATTCTATTCAATTATATTAAATAACAAAATATCGTATATGTTATTATTAATTCAATCTTTAGTTGTTACAAAATATGAAAATTAAAGGACTCAAAATGTTTAAATATATTTTTTTAATTATTTCATTAATCTCAATATCTTTTTATAGCTATGCAGAGACTATAGAAATCGAAATGTTGAATAAACTTGGTAAAGAAAAAATGGTTTATTCTATAAAAATTGCAAAGGTAGATATTGGTGACACAATTATTTGGAAATCAGTAGACAAAGGACATAATGTTCAATTTGTAGAGATGCCAGATGGAGTTGAAAAATTCAAATCAAAAATAAATAAAGACGTAGAATATAAATTTGAAATTCCCGGCATATACTTATATGTATGCACTCCTCATAAATCGATGGGTATGATAGGTTTAGTGGTGGTTGGAGATGACCTAAGCAATTTGGATAAGATTAAAAAAGCAAAAATGGGAGGTAAGTCAAAAAAAATATTTAAAGAGTTACTAAAAGAGCTATAATTTTTTTTGAAAGACTGAATAAATTAGATTTTTCTTATGGTTTTTAAGAAGTTGCTGAACTTAAAATTACTTTTAATAGCTATTTTTTTATTATCATTTAAATCATCTTTTGCTGATAATAAACTAGTGATGATAACTGCAGATTATTGCATTTACTGTCAAATTTGGGAAAAAGAAATTGGTGAAATGTTTTGGTGGCAAGTAGATGAAATTCTTGGTCGTGACTAAATATTTGATTGATTTGATTAAATTTAATATTAAATATTAAGTTAATTTTAACATTATTAATACTTTACAAGGATATTAATGAAGTTAAGAAAATTAAAAAAAATTTCAAGGAGAAATGCCCTACAGCTTATTGCTGTTTTTACAGGAACTGCAGTTTTTCCCTCAATATCATTTGCTCAATCTAATCAAGCCTTAGACAGAATAAATGAAATTACTAATGGATTGGGAGCAATTGAAAGTGATATTTGGTTAGACTTACCTGAAATTGCAGAAAATGGTAATCAGGTAAAAGTTAGTTTTGAAATGGACAGCCCTATGACTGAAACTGATCATATTAAAACTGTGTATATTTTAGCAGACGGGAACCCTTCTCCAAATGTTGCAAAATTCTCTTTCACACCAGAAATGGGATCGTGTTCTGCAACAACAAGAATGCGCTTATCAAAAACACAAAATGTCTATTTATTAGCTGCAAATAATAATGAGCAATTTTTCATGACCTATGCAAAAGTTAAAGTCACAATTGGTGGGTGTGGCGGATAATAAGGAGTAATTATGTCTTCGATTAAACCAAGAGTTAAAGTACCAAAGGAAGTATCAATTGATGAGATTGTAGAAATTAAAACATTAATTAGACACCCTATGCATAGTGGTAGAATGAAAGATCCTGAAGGACAAACAATCCCAAGACAAATAATTAATTCTTTTAGTGCTAAATTTAATGGAAAAGAGATTTTCCAAATGGATCTTGAGCCTTCTATATCAACTAACCCATATATTGTTTTTCAATATAAGGTAAAAGAAAGTGGTAAATTTGATTTTGAATGGCTAGACGATAATGGTGAAAAATATTCAATTTCCAAAGAAATGATTGTTTCTTAATTGTGAAAAAAAATAAAAAAAAAGAATTATCTACATTTAAAAAAATTAATCGTAGAGACCTAATAATTGGTGCGTCAAGTATTGGAGCTTTTTCATTGGCTCCAAAAAAACTTTTATCAGAAGAGGCAAATCCTGAAAACTTGCCACCGAACCTTCCGGAGTGGACTCAGTATCTTGGTGACGGTGTTGATGTAAATCCTTACGGCATGCCTTCGGAATTTGAGGGACATGTCATAAGAAGAAATGTTGAGTGGCTTACAGCAAGTGCTGAGTCTTCAGTTAATTTTACTCCATTACAAGATCTAGAAGGAATTGTAACACCAAATGGCCTATGCTTTGAAAGACATCATGGTGGTGTTTCAGTTATTAATCCTCAAGACTTTAGACTAATGATCAATGGTTTGGTAGATCGAGAAATGATATTTACTCTTGATGACTTAAAACGCTTTCCTCAAACAAACAAATTTTATTTTCTTGAGTGTGCTGCAAATGGTGGAATGGAATGGAGAGGATCGCAATTAAATGGCTGCCAATACACATTTGGAATGGTTCATAATGTTCAATACACAGGTGTTAAATTATCGGATCTTATTTTAGAGACAGGGTTAAAAGAAAAAGCCAAGTGGGTTTTAGCGGAAGGCAGTGATTCATCAGGAATGACACGTTCTATTCCTATAGAAAAAATCTTAGATGATTGTATCATTGCATGGGCAATGAATGGAGAAGCATTAAGACCTGAACAAGGTTATCCGGCGCGCCTCGTAGTTCCCGGTTGGGAAGGTAATATGTGGGTAAAATGGATTAGACGACTAGAGTTTGGTGACAAACCTTATATGACTAGAGAAGAAACCTCTAAATATACAGATTTGTTAACAAGTGGAAAAGCTAGAATGTTTACATGGGTTATGGATGCTAAATCGGTCATAACTTCTCCAAGTCCTGAAAAACCAATACTTGCAAAAGGATTGCATCAATTACGAGGTCTTGCTTGGTCAGGCAGAGGTAAAATTAAACGTGTAGACGTTTCCATTGATGGTGGTAAGAATTGGAAAACTGCTCAACTACACTCACCAGTCCTAAGCAAATCATTAACTAGATTTACTTTACCATTTGAATGGAATGGTGAGGAATTGCTACTACAATCAAGAGCAATTGATGAGACAAATTACGTACAACCAACTATTAGTGAGCTTCAAAAAATTAGAGGGGTGAATTCAATTTATCACAATAATTCAATTGCAACTTGGCTAGTCTCAAAAAATGGAAAGGTCGATAATGTTAGGCTTGGCTAGATGCATACTAGGCTTTTCATTAATAATATTTATAGCAAATACAGCTACAGCTAGTGATAGAAAATTCAATTTAGGGCAGATTGCTTCTTCTGAAGAAGTGGCAGGATGGGATATTGATGTAAGGCCTGATGGGTTTGGCGCACCAATTGGAAGTGGGACTGCTTTTTCTGGAGAGGAAATATATGCTGAAGTATGTGCAGCATGCCATGGTGATTTTGGTGAAGGGGCAGATAGGTGGCCTCCTCTCGTTGGAGGTGAGGGGAGTTTAGCTTCACATGATCCAGAGAAAACTACTACAAGTTACTGGCCCTTTGCTTCTACAATCTTTGATTACATTTATAGAGCAATGCCTTATGGTGAAGCTCAATCCCTATCTTATGATGAAACGTATGAAATTGTAGCCTATCTTCTATATATGGGTGACATAATCGAAGAAGATTTTGTTTTATCAGATAAAAATATTGGTGAAATAGAGATGCCAAATAAAGATGGTTTTTTATTACCTGATCCAAGACCAGACATCGTGAATACACATGGGAATCCTTGTATGACTAATTGTCAAGTATCTACAAATATTATTGGAAAAGCTAGAGATATTGATGTAACTCCAGAAGACGAATAGTTATTAAAGGTAATTATTTAGAGTAACATAATGCAATCGAGGCGAGAATTTCTTCAATTAGCTACAATTACAGCAATGTTGATTGGGGGGAAAAGTTGGAGCACAGTTGCCGCTAAACAAGCAATTTCTGAAAATGATCTTTTAAAATTTGACTCAAAAGGTCAAATTACTCTACTGCATATAACTGATATACATGGTCAACTTAAACCTGTTTTTTTTAGACCACCATCAGAAAATTTTGGCATTGGAAAATACGAAGGCATTCCTCCTCATCTTGTTGGAAAAGTTTTTTTAGATTATTTTGGCATTGAGCCCAACACACCACTTGCATACGCACATACTATGCTGGACTACATTCCATTAGCTAGAGAGTATGGCAAACTGGGAGGATTAGATAGAACAGCTAGCTTGATTAAAAACATCAGGGCTGAAAGAGGAGAAGACAAAGTACTTTTATTAGATGGTGGTGACACATGGCAAGGTTCATACACTTCTTTAAAAACTCAAGGGGAAGATATGTTAGAAGCAATGAACCTCTTAAAGCCAGACGCTATGGTAGGTCATTGGGAGTTTACACTTGGCCAGGATCGTCTCAGTGAACTAATTGATAAAATAGATTTTCCATTTCTTGGTGGAAATGTTTTTGATACAGAATGGGATGAACCTGTCTTTGAAAGTACATCTTATTTTGAAAAAGGGGGTGTTAAAATTGCGGTTATAGGACAACACTTCCCATATACTCCTATTGCTAATCCAAGATACTTAGTTGAGGGTTGGTCTTTTGGAATAAGACCAGAAATCATTCAAAAAAATATAAATAAAGCAAAAAAGAATGGTGCTGAAGTAGTGGTTTTATTATCGCATAATGGGTTCGATGTAGATCAGAAATTAGCGTCTATTCTAGATAATGTTGATGTTGTGTTAACTGGACATACTCATGATGCTATTCCAAGAGCAATTAAGATTAAAAATACTTTACTTCTTTCATCTGGATCTCATGGTAAATATTTAGGAAGGATTGACTTAAAAGTCGACAATGGCAGAGTTGTTGATTTCTCATCAAATTTAATACCGATTTTTTCAGATGTAATTCAGCCTGATCCAGAAATGACGCAATTGATTGATAAAATTAGAGAACCATATGAAGAAGAATGTAACCGTGTCGTAGGAGCAGCTGAAACTTTACTTTACAGAAGAGGTAATTTTGGTGGACCTTGGGATAGTGTTATATGTGATGCAATTATTCAGGAAAGAGATACCGAAATTTCATTAAGCCCAGGCTTTAGATGGGGAACAACTTTATTGCCAGGTCAAAAGATAACTATTGATGATATTTATTCGCAAACTTCAATGAATTATCCAGAAGTATATAGAACTGAGATGAGTGGTGAGACTATAAAAAATCTTTTAGAAGACGTATGTGATAACATATTTAATCCAGACCCTTTTTTCCAACAAGGAGGGGATATGGTTAGAGTTGGAGGAATGACTTATACTTGCCAGCCTAAGAACACAATGGGAAATCGAATAAATGATTTAAAATTATCTAATGGTGAAAAAATTGAGTCGCAAAAAAAATATACTGTTGGAGGTTGGGGATCAATAAATCCTGAAGTTGAAGGACCTCCTATTTATAAATTGTTAGAAAATTATGTATCAAATGAAAAAATTATTAAACCAAAATATAATAATCCAGTAACAGTGAAGGGAATTTAAAAAGGCGGCTAGTAGCCGCCTTTATTTGTCTCTATTAATTAAAAGTTTTAAGAAAACATATCAGCAGTCATACCATTGTACCAATCTATAGATTCTTGATAGTTAGCTGCTCTTGTTTCACTAGTGTCATCAGCTTGTGAAATAAATTTACTTTCAACATCAATAGCTTCTGCACCAGCAACATAACTTGCTCCAACTTTAACATCATCATCAGGAGCAATTAGTGACCAGCAGGTATTTGAATAACGAGCATCAAATACTTTACTTCCTGTCAAAGCACCTCTGATATGATTAGCTGCTACTTTGGCTTGGCTGTTTGCTGAAAAACCTGACTTAGGCATTGATTTAGCTACAGATGCATCACCTAAAACATAAATATTTTCATCTGCTTGAGATTGCATAGATGCAGGAACAATAGGACACCAATCACCATTGTTAACGCCTGCTGCCATTGCAATAGCACCAGCTCTTTGAGCTGGGACAACACATGCAGCGTCAGCTTTAAATGTATCTAAATCTGTTTCAAACTCCATTGTAGAAGCATTTACATTTTTAAGCCCGCCATGATCCTCTGAACTAATCCACTCTATCATGCCTGGATAATGTTTTTGCCATCCTGCCTCAAATAAACCTTGTTTAGAAAATTTAGGTTTAGGGTCTAAGATAACGATTTTTCCTGTAGGATTAGATTGTTTAAATTGATGAGCAATCATAGACACTCTTTCATATGGTCCAGGTGGACATCTATATGGATTAGGTGGAGGAACCATTACAAAAGTTCCACCTTGTTTCATGTTCATAACCTGATTTCTCAATAACTGAACCTGTGTACCTGACTTCCATGCATGAGGCATTTTATCTTGGACTGCAGCAGAGTATCCATTAATCTTATCATATTTAAGATCAATACCTGGTGAAATAACAAGTTTATCATACGAAAGATGTTCCCCAGAACCTAATTTGACCTTTCTAGCAACTGCATCAACAGAAACAGCCCACTCATGAACTACGTTAACACCTTGGTTTACAGCTAGCCCATAGTAATTATGTCCTATGGAAGCGTAATTTCTAAATCCACCTAAATAAATATTAGAAAAAAAACATGTGTAGTATCGCTTTGAAGCCTCAACTAGTGTAACATGAACTGCGCCACCAGAGTCTTTCGCAATATATCTTGCTGCGGTTGCACCACCTGCTCCGCCTCCAATAACTACAACTTTTGGTACAGCACCAAGTGAAATTGATGGAAATGCAAGCGTTCCAACTGAGGCAGCAGCAAGACCTGTAAAAGCACGTCTTGAAATTTTTGACATTTTGTCCTCCCTGTAAATGACTATAAAGATGTTATCAGCTTTTAAGAGTAAGTAAAAGAAAAATGATTATTTTGGCGGTTCTAATTGACTAAAATAAAGAGCTAAAGAGCCAATTTGTTCATCATTAAGTCTCCCAGCGATCATTCTCATAACAGGATTCTCCATCTCTTTTGCTCTGTAAGCAAGCATTAATGCAACGAAAACCTCTGCATCCATACCATGAATTGCAGGAATACCTTCACTTGCTCCTTTCTGTTGATGACATGACACACATTCAGCACCTAGATATTCTCCATATTCAATATCACCCATTGCAATAATTTGTTGTTCATCTGAAAATGCAAATTTGCAAAAAAATGTTAGTAAAAAAATAACAAATAATAATTTTTTCATATTTATAATTTAAAACAATTCAGCTTTGATTTGTCAATGAGTTAAATATACTAATTCACAATATATTAGTTTACTATATGTAAATCCCTTGAAAGATTACATAAAAGCTCACATCCATTCTCTGTCACATTAATTGACTCACTAACTTCCAAACCCCAAGTATCCATCCACATTCCTGCAATCATATGAAACGTAACATTGGGTTGCAATATCGTCATATCGTTTTTTCTGATAGACATAGTGTGCTCTCCCCAATCAGGAGGATACCCAACTCCTATAGCATAACCAAGGCGCGAGTCTTTTTCGATACCATTTTTTTCTAAGACTGACCAAAAAGCAACAGCAACATCGTGAGCTGTTTTACCAGGTTTAATAGTAGAAATTGCTTGCTCCACTCCCTCATTGGTTATTTTCATGGTATCTGAAATTTTTGAGTCAGGATTTCCACAATAAACAGTTCTAGATAAGGGACAGTGATATCGATGCTTAACACCCGCTAACTCAATAATGGTACCCTCATTATTATTAAATAAATTATCTTTGGGTGTTAAATGTGAGGCTGATGCAGAAACTCCACTTGCTAAAATAGTTGTTAAACCTGCATATTCTCCACCTATATTAATTTCTTCATTTCCACCGATAAGACTATTTTGGATTTTTCCAGCAACATAACTCTGTTTAACTCCAGGCTTAATATTTTCGTATGCTGTCATCATTCCAGTTTCAACAAGTTTAGCTCCTTCTTTCATATAATTTATTTCATTTTCGGACTTAATTAATCTTATCCAGTTCACTAAAAGTGTTGCATCACTAAAATTAACATTAGGACAGGTTGATGTTAATCTGTAATGATTCTCTGCAGTGTAATAATAGGCATCCATTTCAACCCCTATATTTTTGTTCGCCCAATTATTTTCATGAATAAAAGATGATACAAAATCATAAGGATGTCTTGGTGGTGCTTGAATAAAATCCTCAGGATAATAAATAATATTTTTATCTTGAAGGTAAGTTGTTACCTTTGCTCCTTTAGAATCTTGTCTCCTTCCAAACCATATTGGTTCACTCAAGTCTAAAGCCACAATTATTCCTTGTGGAACATAAAAAGACCAACCATCATAACCAGTTAAATAATTCATATTTGATGGATCGGTCAGGATGATTACATCCATATTCTTTTGAACCATTATATTTTTTACTTTTGATAATCTGGATAAATATTCTTCCTTAGTAAAAATCATAAATAAATGTTTAGTATGGAAAAAGAATAATGTCTAATAACTTTAACTGTCTATTATTTCATAACCAAATTGAGAAGCTGTCTCGAGCAAAATTTCCCAAATAGATAAAGCGAAACCTCTAGGAATAAAAAGTTTAAATTCTTTCTCACTAAGTCTAAAAAGTTTGACACTTACATGGTGAATTGCTGAACTTGCTGATGAATATATTGGAAAATTATCTAATCGTAGATCAAGAGGTAAATGTCTATTAAGTAAGATGTCACTTTTTGCACCTTTAATTGTAATTGAGGTAAAAGCGTGAGATAGCTCAAGTGATGTTCCGAGATTCTCTGGCAAATTTATTGTACTGCCTAATAACCACCATTTAGAAGGTTCCATTCTCCATAGTGAATTGTTGTTTAGAATTTTTCCTCTATTAAAATCAATATTTTTTTGAACTCCTAATTGATCAGAAAAAAACTTATCTACATTTGATATTTCATCAGGCCATGCAGCAATTTGTTGAATTATAAGATTGCAGTTTTCAAAAAATATAATTTCAATATTATCTTCAAACGGATATTTTCCAGTATTATACTTTTCTATAATTGCTGAATTTCTATTAAGCATACATTCTCTTACCTTCTGGATCAATCATATGAGGTGATACAACTTTTATTTCCATTTGTTTGTTTCTTACTGGATCTGCACCTATCAGTGTTATATCTTTCCACTTTTCAAGACCTCCTTTAACAAACCCTATTCCAATCCAATGGCCTAACTCTGGCGAATGAGTAACTGACGTTATACGACCCACGCCCTGCCCTTTAATATTATTTTTTTCACAAACAATTGTGCCAGCATTAAAAGTTTCTTTTTCATTTATAGGGAAAAAACCAACTAGCATGTCTCTATCATCCGCACTTAGAACTCCTCTTTTTCTCATAGCACTTCCAATGTAGGATTTTTTTGTTGATGCCATCTTTCCCAAACCAGCATCATCAATTGTTACTCTTCCATCAAGCTCAGCAGCAGTTACATGTCCTTTTTCAACCCTTAAAGCTCCTAAAGCTTCAAGACCATATAAACAACCATCATATTTTTGAGCACTTTCCCATAATAAGTCCATCATTCCATGAGCATAATCAGACTCAATATACATCTCGTACGCTAACTCTCCTGAAAAACTTATTCTAACAACTCTACATGGTGTGCCATCTTTGAGTTTAGTTTGTAGTACTCCCATGAAAGGTAAATTATCATTTGTAATTTCACTTGCATCAAAAACACATTCATTCAAAACATCTCGAGATTTTGGACCAGCGATTGCGGCACCTGCCCATTGTTCAGAGACGCTTGTCACATTAACTTTTAAATCTGTCCATCTTGTCTGGAGTAACTCTTCTAACCACGACATCACTTTTGCAGCAGCTGCGGTTGATGTAGTCATAAAGTATTCATTTTCACCGAGTCTCCATGACGTACCATCATCCATCACAATACCATCATCGCGTAACATAATTCCATACCGTGCTTTACCAATTGGAAGTTTTGCAAAGGGGTTTGTGTAAATACGATTTACGAGTTCTGTTGCATCAGGACCTTGAATAGCAATTTTACCCAGTGATGTCACATCACAAATACCAACTGTTTTTCTAACAATTGTTGTCTCCCTAATATATGAATCACTCAATGTTTCATTTTTTTTAGGGTAGTACCAAGGTCTTTGATAAAGACCAACCTCAATCATTTTTGCTCCATGATCAATATTCCATTGATGCATTGGTGTTACTCTTAAAGGCCTAAAATGCTTTCCAACATTTCTTCCTGTTAAAGCACCTATTGGAACTGGTGTATAGGGTGGTCGAAAAACTGTTGTTCCAACTTGTGGAATAGTTTTATCTAGTTGTTCCGCCATAAGAGATAAACCAATTATATTGCCCATTTTGCCTTGGTCGTTTGCCATTCCTAGAGTGGTGTATCTTTTTAAATGCTCAACAGAGATAAAACCTTCTCTGTGTGCTAACCTTACATCCTCAGCAGTTACATCATGTTGAAAGTCGACAAAACTTTTTGATGGAAATTTATTTGATTTAACTTCAAATAAAGGTTCTATCGGATTTGACCACCCCCCTACTGATGGAAAAGAAATTTCTTTTTTGTGCATACCAAAAGTATTCATTGCTTCATTAGCACCAACAAAGCCTGACTCTATGCAATTCTTTTCATCCCAAATACCTTTTGCCGATCCTACAACAGAAATATTCTCTTTAATTTGTCCCGGAATGAAACATAAGTTTTCTTGATTCCATGTAGGTTTAATACCTCGGTGAGACACAAGATTAACAATTGGTGACCAGCCTCCTGACATTAAAACTTGATCACAAATAATTGTATTTTTATTTGATAGATCTGTTGTTTTACAAACATCAATACCGTCAATTTTTTTTCTACCATTAATACTAAATGGCAGAGTATTTAAATGAAGATCAATGTCTTTTGATAAATCATGATTGACATTGTCTCTTGAGTCTAAAATTGTAACTTTTGAGCCTGCCTCATGCAATTCTTTAGCTGTTTGATATACAGAGTCATTATTTGTTGAGATGACAATATTATTTCCAGTTAAAACACCATATCTATTTAAATAATGTTTAGATGCGTTTACAGTCATTGCTCCAGGTAAATCATTGTTATTAAATGCAATATGTCTTTCAAGAGCACCACTTGCTACAATGATATGTTTTGCTCTAATTGTCCAAAAACGTTGGCGGGGCAAACTACTATGAGGAGTAGGCAAATGATCAGTTACTCTTTCCAACGCTCCAACAACAGTATTATCATAAATACCAAAGGCTGTTGTTCTGGGCATAACTCTAATACCACTGCTTTTTAGTTGAGTATTTAAAAGGTAAGGATCAAAATCTTTTTGAGATAAACTATTTCCTCCAAGTAAAGAGTCCTGTTCAATTAAAATAACATCTAATTTATTATTAGCTATTTCTTGAGCTGCAGCAATACCTGCAGGACCAGACCCAATAACAAGCACATCACAAAAATCATTAGCATGTTCATAGCTATCTGGATCAGGTTCCTTAGAAGCTTTACCCATGCCGGCTGCTTTTCGAATAATTTTTTCAAAAACCATCCAAATTCCAGTTCCCTTACCCCATTCAAATGGAGGTAGACCCATAAATGTTTTATAATAAAAACCAGCTGCAAAAAAACGGCTTAAATAATTATTTACACCTCCAAAATCAAAATTAACATTCGGAAATGCATTTTGACCTGAGGCATTTAATCCAGAATAAAGTTCTTGTGTTGTTGCACGAACATTCGGATCTCTTCTACTTCCAGATCCAACAGTTACTAAAGCCCCTGACTCTTCAACGCCACAAGACATTACTCCTCGTGGACGATGATATTTAAAACTTCTACCAACTATTCTAACATCATTTGCCAATAGTGCAGAGGCTAGAGAGTCACCTTCATATCCAAAATATTCTTTATTATCCCAACTAAAGCCCAGCACTTTTTCTCTGTTAATTTTACCGTAGTTTTCTTTTCTTAGTGAAGTCATGATTTATTTTTCGTAATTTTTTCAATTTGTGGATGGCATGCCTTTACGCTTTTTATTTCATGGGTAATCGTAGACCTCTCTACCTCTAACCATAGTCTGCAACCATTTGTATGATGCCAAGTTTCTTTTTGCATACCTCTTATATTTTCACGAAAGAAAATAGCCTTCGTCCACTCTGATGCAGGTGCATCTAGTGCTGGATATTTTATAGAAGCATCACCACCGTAAGTGAACTCACTATGATCTCTTTCACCACAATATGGACATTTAATTCTAATCATATCAACCGTGCAACTTTGGATCTGGACCAGCTCCACGCTCGTCAATATTAATTCCTTTTTCAAATCTCTCTAAATTATGATTCTGTATGTGTTTATGAGGTTGCTCATTAGCTATTAAATCAGCAAAATACCAGCCAGAGGCAGGGCTTGCTTTAAAGCCTCCATAATTCCATCCAGCATTAAGATATAAATTCGATAAAGGTGTTTTGCATATGAAAAAAGAGCCGTCCATAGACATATCCATGACGCCAGCCCAGTGTCGTAAAAGACGTATTCTTCCTAAACAAGGCATGATAGCCATAGCAGCCTCAGCACAATCTTGAACAATTGGTAGATTTCCCCTTTGGGCATACGACTTATACCAATCTAAATCTCCGCCAAAAACCATACTACCCTTGTCTGATTGAGAAATATAAAAATGAGCTCCACCAACACCGTATACTACAACATGATCTAATAGAGGCTTAATAGACTCTGTGACAAAAGCTTGGAGTTTATGTGACTCAATTGGTAAATTTCCAAGACCTGCCATCTGCCATAAAACAGATGTATGGCCTGCGACTGCAAATCCTATTTTTTTAGCTTTAAGGGTTCCTCTTGATGTTTCTAAACTCTCAATATTATTTTGAGATCTCTTAACACCTGTTACTTCACAATTTTGTAATATATCAACGCCTAAACTATCTGCAGCTCGTGCAAAACCCCATACTGCTGAATCATGTCTAGCGTTTCCTGCCCTTCTTTGAACTGCAGCACCCATGATTGGAAATCTTGCATCATCATAATTTAAATGAGGAATATTTTTTTTAAGAGTATCTAAGTCCCATATTTCAGCATCAGTACCATGTAGACGCATAATGTTATACCTTCTTGCTGCTCCGTCTCTTGCGCCTGGACTATGAAAAAGTGAAACATGTGCCCTTTGACTAAACATCACATTGTAATTTAAATCGTGACTTAAATCTTCCCATAGCTTTAATGAATGCTCGTAAAATTCATGATTACCTGGCATCATATAATTCGAACGAACGATTGTTGTGTTTCGTCCAGCGTTTCCACCACCTATCCATCCTTTTTCTAGAACTGCTATATTTTTTTTATTATGATTTTTTGCTAAATAATAAGCAGTGGCTAAGCCATGAAGACCTCCTCCAACTATGATGATATCATATTCTTTTTTTGGTACAGGATCGCGCCATTGTCTGTCCCAACTTTTTTGACCAGTAAAACCATTTTTAAATACATTCCAGGCATTAAAACGTGTCATAAAAAATCCTATATCTTCAAAAATTTTGACCTAAATAAAAAGTTTCAGATTTTGAAACAATTTAAAATATACATATATCTTTAGCCATTTAATCCTTATTGTAAATGCGCTATAAATAGACACTTCATATTTGATTTAATAAGAGGAGTATTATGACAACTACCAATTTATCCCTGGAAGAAATATATAATTTAGCCCTAAAAACTCTTAAATTTAATGGATGCGATGATCTTAATGCAGAAGCTGTTGCACATACAGTCACAAATGCGGAAAGAGACGGAAGTGTATCCCACGGGCTTTTTAGAATTCCTGGATATATCGCTGCTTTAAAAAGTAAAAAAGTTAAAGGTGATGCAAGACCAAAAAATAATTATTTAACTCAAAACGCAATACGAGTGGAAGGTGATTATGGATTTGCCCCAACTGCTATTGGTGTAGGAATTCCAGCTTTGGTAGAGGTTACAAAAAAACATGGTGTGGGTGTTTTAACGATTACTAATACGCATCACTTTGCTGCGTTATGGCATGAGACAGAGGCTTTAGCAGAAAATGAATTAATTGGTATTGCATGTACTGCTTATAAACCAAGTGTTGCACCTGCTGGTGCAAAAAAACCATTATTTGGAACTAATCCAATTTCATTTGCTTGGCCAAGAAAAAATAACACTCCTGTAGTTTATGATATGGCAACTTCTACAATGGCGATGGGAGAAGTGCAAGTTGCTGCAAGAGATGGTCATAAAGTTCCGTTCGGTACCGGATTAAATAAAGATGGTGAAAAAACAGATAATCCATCTGAAATTGCTAATGGTGGCGTTTTGTTAACTTTTGGTGATTATAAAGGATCTGCTATTGCAATGATGATTGAGTTATTAGCCGCAGGATTAGTTGGTGACTTATTTAGTTTTGAAGCAAAAGAGGCTGATAATAATGATGGTGGTCCTGCACGAGGTGGTGAATTTATAATGGCACTCTCTCCAGAATTAATTGCAGGAAATAATTGGAATGATCATGCAGAAAAATTTTTTGAACAAATGAAATCACTTGAAGGTGTAAGACTACCAGGTGAAAGAAGACATAAAAATCGTTTAGACACAGGTTCAAGAAGTATTAATACAGAGTTGGTAAATAAAATTATTTCATTATCAACAAAATAATTATGAGGAAACTAAAGGATTTAACGATAAAGTATAAAGATGCATAAGTCACCTAAACTTGTATGTAAAAATGTTTGGAAACTGTATGGAGATAAGCCGAAAGAATTTTTACAAAGTCATAATTATAACCCTGATAAAAGAATAATTGAAGAAAATGGTTATATTCAGGCAATTAGAAATGCTACTTTAGAAGTTTATGAAAATGAGATTCTTGTAATAATGGGTCTAAGCGGTTCAGGAAAATCAACTCTAGTAAGATGCATGTCAAGATTAGTTGATCCGACTGTTGGAGAAATTTTTTTTGAAAATATTGACATGGGAAAATTAACAAAAAACGAATTAATTGAAATTAGAAGACATAAAATGGGTATGGTATTCCAACACTTTGCCCTTTTCCCTCATAGAACAGTAATAGAAAATATTGCCTTCCCTCTAGAAGTACAGGGTATAAATAGGACAGAAAGAGAGAAGTCTGCTATGGAAATTATTGATCTAGTAGGACTTCAAGGAAGAGAAAATTATTTTCCAAAAGAACTATCAGGAGGCCAACAACAAAGAGTAGGTATTGGCCGCTCTTTAGCTGTCAAACCTGAATTATGGTTTCTAGATGAACCATTTTCTGCATTAGATCCATTAATAAGAAAAGAAATGCAAAATGAGTTTTTAAAAATTCAAAACTCACTTAAAAAAACTATTATTTTTATTACTCATGATTTTGATGAAGCAATTAAATTAGCAGATAGAATTATTATTATGAATGAAGGAAGAATAGTACAAATTGGAAGTCCTGAAGATTTAATTATGAAGCCTGCAGATGATTATGTAAAAGAATTTACTGAAGACCTTCCAAGAGAGAGGTTGTTATCTGTAAAAAGCATAATGAATAATCAAAAACAACCAAGTAATTCTTTAACAGTTTATGAAGATGAGAAAATATTTTCAATTCTTGAAAAAGTTCTTTCTGAAGGCTCAGTTTCAGTTATTGATAGATCAAATAATATTGTTGGTTCTCTCAATAGAGAAACAGTATCTAGATTTATCAACAATTAAAATTTAAAAAATAAATAAATAATCTTTATATTTCTCGAAAAAATTAGATTTTATTATTCGTTTTTAGTAGTTTTATTCAATAGTTTTAATTAGTATTTTTATCAAATTATTACTGGGAGGTAAAATGAAAATTCTTAAAAATAAATTTAATATTTTATTAAGTTTTATTTTTATTCTATTTGCACAAAATATTTATGCGGTAGAATCAAAAGATCCTATTAAGCTTACTTTGCATGACTGGACAGGTCAATTAATTACAACTAATATTATGGCTGAAGTTCTTAAAGAAGCTGGGTACAACGTAGAGCTTGTTCCCGCCGATTATATTGCTCAATTTGCAGGTCTTCAAACAGGAGATCTTCATGTAGCAATGGAAATGTGGGAAACAACTGGTCGTGATGCTATTGATGAATACACGGCTGATGGAAGAGTTGTTAACGTTGGAACTACTGGGATGGATGCAATTGAGGAATGGTGGTACCCTTCCTATATGAAAGAAAAATGTCCAGGACTACCTAATTGGGAAGCACTTAATGATTGTGCAGAAGCTTTCTCTACTCCTGAAACATCTCCAAAAGGAAGATACCTAGGTGGACCTGTTACATGGGGTGGATATGATGATGAACGTGTTGAAGCGCTTGGTTTAGATTGGGAGGTAATTCATGCAGGAACTGATGGAGCTCTTTTTGGTGAATTAGAATCTGCTTATCAAAGAAAAGCTCCAATAATGCTTTGGGTTTACGCTCCGCATTGGGCACCATCTAAATATGATGGGGAATTTGTAGAATTCCCTCCTTATACAACTGAATGTTATACAGATCCATCATGGGGTATAAATAAAAATGCTGCTTATGATTGTGGTAAACCAAGAGGTCCTATTTGGAAAGTTGCTTCCAGCATGCTTAAAGATAAATGGCCAGGTGCTTATGATGCTGTTGAAGCATTTACACTCGATAGTAATGAAATGGGAAATCTTGTTGCGGCTGTCGATCTTGATGGTAATACAGTTGAAGCTGTTGTAGCTGAATGGATGGCAAATAATAAAGATAGATGGGGCAATTGGATAAAATAATCCATTAAAAATAATTTTTTTTAGGGGGATTAACATCCCCCTTTTAATTTTAAAATATGCGAAAAACAAAAATATCTAATAAAATTATTTTTATTTCTCTAACTTTCTTAACATTGCTTTTGTATTGGTATGGCAAAGAAATAGCAAACTACTTTGACAGTAAATGGTTAGTAAAATATCCAAAGCATTATTCATTTCCGTTTGCAATTTATACTACAACATTTGTTAAATGGTTAATCAATGAAGCTAATTTTTTGCTATTTACTTTTAATGATCTTACTCGTTTCTTTGCTTGGATAATAGAGCAGCCTTATAAAATAGTTTTAGCTATATTTTCTAAAGGAATTTTAAGAGGTCAAGGTCAGGATGCAATACAAATAATAGAACCATTAAGTTGGATTTCAGTTGTTGGTATTTTTTTTACCCTTGCCCTTTATACCAAAGATAAGTTTCTAATTATATTGGTTGTACTTTCAATAGTATATTTGGCGGTATTTGATCAATGGCAAAGTTCAATGATCACTTTATCCTCAATAATTATAGCTGTTCCAATTGGTGTTATTCTAGGAATACTATTTGGAATATTGTCCTATAAGTCAAAAATTTTAGAAAAAATTATAACCCCAATATTAGATCTCATGCAAACAGTCCCTGTCTTTGCTTACTTAGTGCCTATATTAGTAATGTTTGGCTTTGGACCAGTTTCAGCATTAATTGCAACAATAATTTACGCAATGCCACCTATGGTAAGAACAACACTTTTAGCACTAAACAATATTGATCCACAATTAAAAGAGAGCGGACTAATGTCCGGTTGTACAGAAAGACAATTAATGTGGAAGGTTCTAATTCCTGTATCAAAACCAACTTTACTAATAGGTGTAAATCAAGTGATAATGTTGTCTCTTAATATGGTTATCATAGCTTCCATGATAGGTGCTGGAGGATTAGGATATGATGTTTTAGCATCTTTAAGAAGATTAGATATAGGAGGAGGTATAGAGTCAGGGATAGCAATAGTTGTAATAGCAATTGCTTTGGATCGGTTAAGCCAATCTTTTGCTAATTTGCCCACTTTATCAAAAAAAACACAGCTGACTTTTTATAATAAATACAAAAAAATAATTTTTTTACTTTCATACATAATTAGTATTTATATTCTTGGATATTTTTTTACCTTTTTTAAATTCTTTCCAAAAGAATTAATGATTAATACTTCATTATTTTGGGAAGAATTAGTTAAGTACATAAATATTAACTATTTTGATAATCTAGAGAGTTTTAAGATCACTTTATTAACTTTTTTTATGCTGCCAATAAAAAAATTCTTTTTAGGCATTCCATGGCCTTGGTTTATTTTTGTGTTAACAATTATTGGATGGTATTTTGGAAAATTTAAATTAGCATTGTTGTGTCTTGTTATGTCAATTTTTATTGTAACTACTGGTCTTTGGGAAAAAGCAATGATTACACTTTATTTATGTGGTTCTAGTGTAATTATTGCTTCTATTATAGGTATTCCTCTAGGTGTATGGGCAGGCTTAAATGATAGAGCAAATAAAATTTTAACAGCCTTTATTGATACGCTTCAGACTTTACCAAGTTTTGTCTACTTAATACCAGTTGTAATGCTTTTTCGTGTTGGTGATTTTACAGCAATGATTGCAGTTATTCTTTATGCATTAGCTCCTGCAGTTAGATATACTGCACATGGTGTAAGAAATATTAATAGTCAAATTATAGAAGCAGCGTTAATTAGTGGATGCTCACAAAGGCAATTATTATTTAAAATTAAATTACCTTTAGCTTTACCAGAAATTTTACTAGGAATAAATCAAACCATAATGCTTGCCTTATCTATGTTGGTTATTACAGCCTTGGTAGGTACTAGAGATCTTGGTCAAGAAGTTTACATAGGCCTTACAAAAGCAGATATAGGAAGAGGCTTAGTAGCTGGATTGTGTGTGGCTTTTATATCTATTATTGCTGACAGAATTATTAAAGCTGGAAGTAATAAACTTAAAAATAAATATGGTATCAAATAAACATTTCTTTACTATTTTATATCTGGCCAGGTATCATTAAGTCTGTAACCTTCAGGAAAAGGATCCTCTTTGGAAACATAAAGTTCTTGTTTACCAGTAATAAATGCTGAGCCTTTAATAAGAGGTTTGATCATTTGTTTACCTTTGTTAGTAAATTCTTCTTTTATTTTTGTTTGAAAAGTAGACCCTATAATTGATCTAGAGATAAATATTTCATCTATGTCTATCTCTTTTTTTTCTCTCATAAGTGCAAGCCTAGCTGATGTTCCAGTACCACATGGAGATCTATCCAATTTACCAGGTCTAATACTAACTGTATTCCATCCTTCTTTTTGATTTAGATTATTTATTTTGACAGGTTCAATGAATTGACAGAATGAAATATAGTTTAAAGATGGGAGTGTCGGGTGAGAAAAACCAAACTCATTATTTGCAATTTTTATTATTTCCTTAGATATTTCAACAAATTTTTTTGCATTCTTAGGTTCAATTGTTAAGTTAAAATCTTTTGCATTACAAATTATAAATGTATCGCCTCCAAATACAGTACTGACTGTTATTTCTCCAAAATTTTTTGATTTAAGTTTAACATCTAATAAATCAACAAAAGATGGAAGATTTTCTATTTCTACTGATTTTACACAATTATTTTTTACTTCAGCTTTAATTGAAATTAAACCTCCAGGTGCTTCAAGAATAAATTCACTTAAGGGTTCAGTAGATTGAATTATTTTTTTTTCTAATAATACGGTTGCAACACAAATACTGTTTGAACCACTCATTGGTGGATTGTCTTCTGGCTCCATAATGATGAAACCTGCAGATGCTTTAGTATTTTTTGGAGTAACAATTAAATTACAATGCTTAAACACCCCACCTCTTGGCTCATTTAATACAAAGTTTCTCAGTTTTTTATTATCAAATAAATATTTTGATTGTTCAAATATTGTATCACCCTCTAATTTGATATCACCTGAAACAATAACATCCCCTATTTCCCCACAACAGTGAGTATTATAAACTTCAATGATTGGCATTAAATAATAAGATCCTCAATTTTTTTTGAAAAATTTGTAATTTGCTCATAACCATCTTCAGTAATGATAAAACTATCACCAACTTGAGCACGAAATGTTTCTTCATTTGCAGATCCATCAACAGCAAAAACCATACCTGGTTGTAATATAGTTTTATTACCTGCTACTAATTGCGGTTCTTCTAACATGCTAAAACCAGTAGCTCTTCCACATCTAAATGTCGGATATGGATAGCCTGCACTTTGAATAGTGTCCGCATAAGCTGCATGCACATCTTCAGCTTTCACACCTGGACCTAAAACACTTAAAGCTGCTTTTTGAGACTGAACAGCTGTTTCGTAGGTTTTAATTTGCGTTTTATCGCGAATTTCTTTTAGCCAAAATGTTCTATCAAAACCAAGTTTAAATTTATGAAAGTTTGTCATACCACAAAAACACAAAAAAACAGGGTCTCCATCCTTGATTAATTTTATTGAGGATCGGTGGTGAGTCTTAGGTAAGTCTTTTCCAGAAGCCATAATTTGCAAAAAGTGAATTAGAGGAGATATATCACTTTCTTTAAATTCATTTTCTAGTATTTCAGCTGCTTTTCTTGTTCCTGCTTGAGCAGTTGCTAAAGCTACTTCATATTCAGGAACATTGTGTCCAATTGCATTTTTTCCAGCATACATCATAGCTTCTGCGACTTTGCCAGCAGACTTGGCAATTTTTAACTCATCTTGAGTTTTAACCATTCTTATTAAGTCTAAAATTGGAGTAATATTTTTAAATGCCCTTTGTTCATCTAAAGATGATATGTAATTTAGTACTAAAGTGCTAATCTTAAATTTTTCAATTGCTATATTTGTATTTTTTTTAAAATACTTTGGCAGTTCTTCTCTCCATTCATTATCAACACCATCGTTCCACGTGATTATTTTATCTACAGGACATTTTTTCTTTACCAAATGTGCATCAATCAGAGGTGTAATTAAAACTGTATCTGAGTCTTTTGGAACTAATAAAATAGTTGGTCTTCCAAAAGACATATGTAGAAAATCAAAGTAACCTGTGAAGTAATAAATAGAGTCATCATCAGTAATTACTGCTAAATCAATATTATTCTTGTTGAGATCTTGCTTTAATTTTTCAAGATTTTTTTTAAACATCTCGAATATTCATAAAAAATTTATATTTTCAACTGTTGTTCAGCAAGCTCTACCCAATAAGAAGAGCCTTTAACTAATAACTCGTCATTAAAATCATAATCTGCTGAATGTAATGGCCTTCCATACGAACCTGAGGTTCCATTACCCATTAATACAAAACATCCAGGAGTATTTTCTGACATAATTGAAAAATCCTCTGAAAACGGTCTTGGATCAATGTCACCATTACATTTATCTTCACCTAATAAGGTGATTGCAGCTTTTGTGGCTGCATCTGATTGTTCTGGCTGATTAAAAGTAATTGGACAAGTTGTTTCATATTTTACTTCAGCAGAAACTCCAAAAGAATTACAGATACCTTCAACAAGTTGTCGCATATTTTTTTCAATCATTGTGTTTGTATCTTGAGAAAATGCTCTCGCATCTCCTTTGATCAAACCATTACCAGGCAAAACATTTTTTTTTCCATCAGTAATAAACTCAGTCACAGAAACAACTCCGGCTGCTACCGGATCTAATTTACGTGAAACAATTGTTTGTAAAGCTAATATTATCTGACTACCAATTGTAATTGTATCTTTTGACATATGAGGTAAAGCTGCATGACCTCCCTTACCTTTAATTAAAATTTCAAATAAATTTTCACTAGTAGTAATGCCTCCTTTTCTTGTTCCGAATGTTCCTAATTCCATTCCAGGAATGTTATGCATTCCATAAACTTCATCTATTGAAAAATTAGTGAATAAACCCTCATCAATCATTGTTTTGGCCCCAAGGGTATTTTCTTCATCTGGTTGAAAGATAAAATAAATAATGCCATCAAAATTTCCTTGTTCTGCTAAATATTTAGCAGCACCTAATAACATCGTTGTATGTCCATCATGACCACAAGCATGCATTCTATTTTCAATCTTAGATTTATAAGAAAAAGTATTTATTTCATTTATTGGTAAAGCATCCATATCGGCTCTAATACCTATACTTTTATTACTACTTCCTTTTTTTAAAACACCCACTACTCCAGTTTTAGCAATTCCTTGATGCACTTCTACCCCAAAATCTTTGAGCAAAGTGGCTACTTTATTAGAAGCATATTCTTCTTCAAAACTTATTTGGGGATGCATGTGCAAATCATGTCTCCACTCAACCAACTGATTGTGAAGTACTTGTGTTTTCATTTAACTATAGAGAATTAAACTCTTTAATTTTCGGATCAAGTGAAATCATATCTTTGTAATGCTTATCCCAGAATGATTGACTTCTTCTACTTTCAAATTCCTCTATACTAGTTCCTTGTTGTTCAACCCATGTATAATAACCTAAATTAAATATTCTCTCTTTATCAATTTGGCTTAATTCTAAAGTATGATCAACAGTTATTGCCTCAAAATTTTTAGCAAAAATTTCTGCACAAGTAACCTCATCATAAATTTTGTTAAATTGTTTTTTAGTTTTAGCTAGCTCTGTTTCATATAAATCAGCACCATCAGTTGCTACTGTTATAATAGCATCGTTTTTTGATAACTTCATTTTTTTAGCTAATTTTATAGAAGCAATAATATTAGCAATTGAAGAAAACCCAAATTCAGGTAATCTATTTACAAAATCTTTTTCAAATCCTTTTCTACTTTCTAAATATTTTTTTCCTTCATTAGTATTAAACAATAGATTTAAATTATTTGTAGCCTCATCTGATACGCCAACTACAAAATCTGAATTCATGACATTATGAATTAAAGGCACATGCTTATCTCCAATACCTTGGATATTATGCTCTCCATAACCATTATAAAGAAGAGTTGGGCATTCAATTGCTTCAACAACTGCTATTTTTGTATTGAGATTTTCTTTTAGATAATCCCCGGCTGCAAGTGTTCCACTTGAACCAGAAGCTGAAACATAAAACCTAGCTTGTAAATTTGTATTTCCTTTTACCTTTAAAAAAGATTTTTCAAAGGATGAACCTGTAATAGCTCGATGAGTTGCATAATTATAATATTCATTAAATTGATTAATAATGTCATTATTTTTATTTTTTTCTAGCTCGTTGCATGCATCATAAATTTCTTTAACATTGCTTTCAGTACCTTTTGTTTTAATTATATCATTTTTATCTTCCACCCATTTTTCTAGCCAATTAAATCTTTCCTGACTCATGCCTTCAGGTAAAATAGCAATACTTTTTAATCCAAGTATTTTTGAAATTGCCACACCTCCTCGACAATAATTACCAGTTGATGGCCATACGGCTTTATGTTTTGAATAATCAAATGAACCATTTAAAATTCGTGGAAGCAAGCATCCATATGCAGCTAATACTTTATGAGCTGTAATTAGTGGAAAATATCGACCTAGATTGACAATAATTTTTGCATCAACACCTGTAAATTCACTAGGCAAAACAATATGCTCTGGGACATCTAAAAAATTACTATGATCTCTTTGATTAAACCAGTGCACTCTAAACAAATTAGCTGGATCCATTGCATCTTTGTCTAGAGTTAAAACTTTATTTTTAATTTCTTCACTAATTAAATTAGGATTTTTCAATTCTGCTATTGTTGGAAGAATAACACCTTTCCCCCTAAAATAAGCCGCAGTTTTTTCTACAATACTTGAATTCATAATTTTTTTATTACTAAAATACGATCTATACCTATTCTACATTCATTCCTAGATTTTTATTTTTAGCAATTGAGTAAGTGTAACGGGCAATCGCAGTATCTTGAACTCCAGTTCCAGTTAAGTCAGCAACAGTAATGTCGTTATTACTTTTTCTTCCAAGTTCTGGATTTAAAATAATTTTTCCTAAATCATAAAATAATGTTTCCTTTGTTATAAGATTTTTTTTAATAGCGTGATTTAGCTCTCCTAAAATCGTTGTTTGAGCCTGATTATCTGGAACATAAATATCACAATTTTTAATTATTTCTGGATCTAACTCATTTTTTTCCTCTGCATCAGATCCCATTGCCGTAATATGGATACCTTTAGGTAAGGAAGCAAATTTAATAAGAGGATTTTTACTGGGAGTAGTTGTGATTAAAATATCGGCATCTTTAACTAGGTCATTAGTATTATCAAATGCTTGAAAATTAAAATCATAAATTTTTTTTAAAGTTTGTATGTATTCATTAGCCTTATTAATATCCCGTGACCAAACTTTTACATTTTTTATGTCCCTAACTAAAGAAAGAGCCTCAAGTTGCATACGCGCTTGTATACCAGCTCCAATTATTGCAACTGTAGAAGATTCTGGATTAGATAAATATTTAGAAGCAATTGCACCCGCAATAGCGGTTCTCACATCAGTTAAATATCCTTTATCTAAAAGTACAGATTTGATAATTCCTGTTTGAGAGTCTAAAAGAATCATTAGACCATTACTAGATGGCAAACCTAATTTTGAATTATTAAAAAATCCTGATGCAACCTTTACTGCAAAACTATCTAAACCTTCAACATAAGCTGCCTTTACATCTGACTCACCATGATATTTTTCTATATCAACTCTTAATATTGGTGGCATAACTGTTTTTCCCAGTGATAAACTTTTAAATGCATCTTCGATTATAGGAATAAGATCTTTATTAAATTGTACACAATGCTTTATTTCATTTGAATTGAGTATAAGTGTCATGAAATTATTTTATTAAAAAGTTCAGCATCAATATTTCCACCACATATTAAACTAATAATATTTTTACCAATTTTATCAGACATATTATCTTTCACTACCATAACACCTGTAGCAGCAGCCCCTTCTGTTACAATTTTATGTTCAATAAAATTAAATTTTATACCTTCAGCAATTTTATTTTCACTTACTAGGACAAAATCATCAATCACATCTTGAGCTATTTTAAAAGTATATTGATTATCTAAACCTATGCTTCCACCCAAGCAATCAGCCAAAGTTTCTAATTCTTCAACATCTGTTGGTTTACCATTTTTTAAACTTTCATACATGGAAGGTCCTCTTTCCATTGAAACAGCAATTATTTTTACAGATGGTTTTTGTAATTTAATGGCTAAAGCAATACCTCCAATTAATCCACCGCCAGAAGTAGGAATTATAACAGTATCTACCTCAGGAAAGTCTTCTAACATTTCTAAACCCACAGTTCCTTGACCTACAATTACCTCTTCATCATCAAAAGGATGGATTAAAGTGATATTTTTTTCTTTAGCGAGTTTTTTTGCATACAAGTCAGCCTCATCACTATTATTTCCAATAATTTCAACTTTAGCACCTAATGCTTCTATTGCTTCTTTACGGTATTGAGGAACCATTGAAGACATATAAATTGTTGATTGAATTCCAAGAACACTTGCAGCGTAAGCAACGCCCTTACCATGATTGCCTGTTGATACAGCTATTACACCTTTTTGTTTTTGCTCATTATCTAATGACAATAATTTATTTGTAGCACCTCGTAATTTAAAGGAGTTGGTAATTTGCAATGACTCTAACTTTAGCTTAACAATTCTATCTTTAGATAAATAATTTGATAATATTAATGGAGTCCTATTTATATAGGGAGAAATAGCTTCATGTGCTTTTTTAATTCTTTCTAAATTAATCAATTTTTTTATTATACCTCATTTGCAAATTCCATATTTCAGCTCAGAAATAATTTACCATAGCCTTTTATTTTTGAGTCAATACCAACTGTCCTTAAGCAGTCCCATATAATAGCCTGATTACTTGATATTACTATAGTATTTTGAGACCTTTCAACTCGGTCCAATACATCTACAATTTTAAGAGCAGTGCAGGAAACAAACAATCCATCAACATTACTTAGGTCTATTTTTTTAATCTCTTTTTCCAAGCTAGATAAACTGACTTGAGCAATTTCAGAGTCATATTCTAAATTAAATGAGCTAAAAGACTCAATATTAATGTTATTATCAATTAAATAATTATAAACAGTTACATTTACATCTTTTGGATAAGGAGTAAGAACTGCAATATTTTTTAAACCCAAATGATTAAAAGCTTTCAATGCTGCTGTTATTGGAGTTGTTACTTTAGCTTTAGGTTTAGTTTTATTGATCTCTTCTTTTATTCTATCTGAGCCAATAGCAATTGTTCCAGATGTACATCCGTATGCAATAATATCTAAGTCCTGCGATGGTAAAATTTGTGATGAAACTTCACTAATATGATTTGCCATTTTCAAATAATTTTCATGATTTAATGGATTTTCAAAAGGTATACGATTAACAAAAATATCGACAGGGATTGAGTGACAGATATTTCTATAATCTTGTTCAATAGTAAAATCTGTTGATAAAGCTATTACTCCTATTCTTGGATTATTCGCCTTAACAATGTCTGCAGTTAAATCATGCTGTGTAAAATTATTCATGGTTGATTAGGAAAATAATCTTCAAATTCACCTTCTCTATATACATCAGTTGTTGCACAATGAAGACTACCACCAAAAGCATAGGCATCTCGAAAAGGAACAGGAATAACATCCATTCCAAAACTTTCCATTTGCTTAATCATTTTTTCCTCAGAAGCTTCAACACAAATTGTTTTAGGGTTTAAAATTAATACATTCATAGATAGCCAAATTGATGAGTAACACATCGGTGGTGGAGAATTATGGATTGATGGAGCGGCCTCATGAATTTCCCATTTATTATCATCAAAAATTTTTCTTTGTTCATTTGATATTTTTCTATTTGGATTAATAATCATTAACCCAGGTTTAATTGGTGTAAAACATGCATCAATGTGAGTTGGAATTAAGTCTCCAGGTAAATTAATTTGATGAACACGGTGTTTGGGAAAATGTCTTTTTAACCAATTTAAACCCTTCAAATTTGATGTAAAATTGTTGTGATAAAATAGATCTTTTCCAAAACGTAGCACCTCTGCAGCATCAAAAAGAGGTTCTTGCTCTGTTAAGATCATATCTCTATCTTCAATTTTTTTATGTCTTTCCTCTTCAGTAATACCTTTGGGTAAATAATTTTTTTTATAACTTTCTAAAGTTAAACGAGGTTTAGGAGCTGATTCCCAACGCATATTAGGGTCTTCATCATAATATTTTTCAAGAAGAGGTCTGTATGCAAGATATTCAAACCATCTGCAACGATAAGACATTGGCGCTTCCAACATTTCATTTCCAACTGTTAATATAACATCTCTTGGAGGCATCGATCCAAACTGGCCATCATTATTCCAATCAGGAGTTGCAATTGATTTTGTAAAATCAATTGGAGTTGGACGATCAACTTTAACATTATTTGCTTCGAGAATTTTTATAAAATTTTCTAGTTGAATATTTGCTTTCTCAATTGATTCTTGACTTCTCGGTCCGTGTGATCCAACCATACCGCTATCTTTGCTTATTTTAGGTTCTAATGCCGGCTCCATTGGAGGAACATTTGAATTTTCAACAGTGCCTACAATTACATGTTTAAGTGGATCCCATTCATTCCAAGAGTTAACTATTGTCATATTTGTCTCTATAAATTAAAAGTTAAAAAGAGTAATCTAGTAAATTTATAAATGCGAGGAAGTAAATATGGAACTTAAAAATAATGCACTTTTCAAAGAAAATTGTTTTATCGGAGGAAAATGGATTGAAGGCAATTCTGATGAAAAAATTGATGTGGACAATCCTGCAAATGGTGAAATTATTGGTAAAGTTCCAAAATGCTCTACTGCTGAAACAAATATTGCAATTAATGAGGCTCAAAAAGCTTTTCCTGCTTGGAGAGATAAAACTGCAAAGGAAAGATCTGTAATACTTCAAAAATGGGCAAGGTTAATTGAAGAAAATGTTGATGATTTAGCAAAAATTATGACTGTCGAGCAGGGCAAACCTCTAGCTGAGGCAAAAGGTGAAATTTTAATGGGAGTTACATATATTGATTTTTATGCTGAAGAGGGAAAAAGAGTCTATGGTGATATCATTGCTGATCCAATGCCTGACAGAAGAATAGTTGTTATAAAACAACCTGTTGGTGTTGTAGGAGCAATTACTCCCTGGAATTTCCCCAGCACAATGATTACAAGAAAATGTGCACCAGCACTTGCTGTTGGTTGTACTGTTGTAATTAAACCAGCTAGTCAAACGCCTTATTCTGCACTTGCTCTTGGAGTTTTGTCAAAAGAAGCCGGCTTTCCTGATGGTGTTATTAATATTATAACTGGTTCAGCAAAAGCTATTGGTAAAGAATTAACAGAAAATCCTATCGTAAGAAAAATATCTTTTACAGGATCGACAGAAGTTGGAAAAATTCTATTACAACAAAGCGCTTCTACGGTTAAAAAAGTATCAATGGAATTAGGTGGTCATGCACCATTTGTTGTATTTGATGATGCAGACATTGATGAAGCTGTTACAGGAGCTATGCAAAGTAAATTTAGAAATTCAGGCCAAACCTGTATTTGTGCTAACAGAATTTTTGTTCACGAAAAAATTTACGATGATTTTTTAAATAAATTTATTCAGGAAGTTAATAAAATCAAAGTTGGTAATGGTTTGGATGAAGGTATTGTTTCTGGACCCCTTATTGATCAACCATCTCTTTTGAAAGTTCATGATCAGGTAAAGGATGCTGTTAATCAAGGTGCAAAAATTGCAGTTGGAGGAGATGTCCATTCTCTAGGTGGTAACTTTTATCAACCAACAGTTCTCTCAGATGTTACTCCAAAAGCAAAAATTACATATGAAGAAACTTTTGGCCCTGTGGCTCCTTTGTACAAGTTTAAATCAGATGAAGAAGTAATTAAACTTGCAAATGACACGCCTTATGGTCTAGCTTCATATTTTTACTCAAGGGATATAGGTAGAATATGGAAAGTGGCAGAGGCGCTTGAATATGGAATGGTTGGTGTAAATACAGGTCTAACAACTAAAGCAGAAATACCTTTTGGAGGAGTAAAAGAATCAGGACTTGGAAGAGAAGGTTCTCGTTATGGTCTGGATGATTATTTAAATATAAAATATATTTCAATGGCTGGTATTTAAGAAAGCCAAGCAGCTCCTCTTACTCCGCCAGAGTCACCATGAATATTTTTTACAACCTTTGTGTGAAAAGTATCACTAAAAATATATTTTTTTAGTAAAGTATTTATATTTTCATAAATGTATGAGATATTTGACATCCCCCCGCCAAGAACA